>NZ_JBVHWR010000011.1:0-13950 GCF_055564355.1 Streptomyces sp. NPDC029152
GACCCTGTGGGAGAGTAGGACGCCGCCGAACAATCATTGGGAGAACCCCGCACCTCACGGTGCGGGGTTCTCTGCGTTTACGGGCCCTTTTCAGGACGGCTTCACCAGCTTGGTGTCGTACGCCAGGATCACCGCCTGGACGCGGTCCCTGGATCCCGTCTTGGCCAGGATGCGGCCCACATGCGTCTTCACCGTCGACTCGGCCAGGTGGAGGCGCTGCGCTATCTCCGTGTTGGTCCAGCCCTGGCCCATGACCATGAGGATCTCGCGCTCGCGCTCCGTGAGCGAGGCCAGACGGGGGTCGAGGGAGTCGTCGGAGGAGCCGCCTGCCGCGGTGCCGGCCGGCAGATGGTGGACGTACGCGTCGAGCAGACGGCGGGTCAGGCTCGGGGCCACCACCGCGTCGCCCGTGGCGACCGCGCGGACGCCGGAGAGGAGTTCCTCCGGCTGGGCGTCCTTCACCAGGAAACCGGAGGCACCGGCGCGCAGGCCGGCGTAGGCGTACTCGTCGAGGTCGAAGGTGGTGAGGATGAGGATCCGGGTGCGGTGACCGGCGGCGATGATGCGGCGGGTCGCCTCGATGCCGTCCAGGCCGGGCATGCGGACGTCCATGAGGACGACGTCGGGATGGAGTTCGGCCGTCATGCGGACGGCCTCGGCGCCGCCCGCGGCCTCGCCCGCCACGGTCATGTCGTCCTGGCTCTCCAGGAGCATCCGGAAGCCGAAACGCTGGAGGGGCTGGTCGTCGGCGATGAGGACGGTGGTCACTGCGGGGTTTCCTCCGGTAGGTACAGGTGAACGCGCCAGCCCCGGTCGGGGTGCGGGCGCGGGCCGGCCTCAAGTGTGCCGCCGTACAGGGACGTCCGCTCACGCATTCCCGGCAGGCCCCGGCCGTCGGAGAGCGCGGGGGCCGGGCCGCCCCGGCCGGTGTCGGTGACGGTGAGGGTGACGGCGCCGTCGGCCTCGTAGGAGAGGTCGATCTGGGCGGTGGCGTCGGGGCCGGCGTG
The DNA here is from genome assembly GCF_055564355.1 of Streptomyces sp. NPDC029152. NCBI lineage: Bacteria > Bacillati > Actinomycetota > Actinomycetes > Kitasatosporales > Streptomycetaceae > Streptomyces > Streptomyces sp. NPDC029152. The sequence goes on from NZ_JBVHWR010000011.1 coordinate 1,008, forward strand.
TTTGAGGGTGTTGGTGAGGGCTTCCTGGATGACGCGGTAGAGCGCGAGTTGCCGGCCCGCCGGGAGCGCGGCGTCGCCCCTGACGGCCGTGCGGACGGGCAGGCCGGCCTTGCGGACGCCGTCGACGAGCCGGTCGAGGTCGGCGAGGGCGGGCTGCGGGGCGAGTTCGGCCTGTTCCTTCTCCTCGTCGCGCAGGACGTCGAGCAGGCGGCGGAGCTCGCCCAGGGCCTGGCGGCTGGTCGTGCCGATGGCGTCGAGGGCCTGGGCGGCGCGTTCCGGGGACTTGGCGGCGGCGTACCGGCCGCCGTCGGCGAGGCCCGTGATGACGGAGAGGTTGTGGCCGATGATGTCGTGCATCTCGCGGGCTATGCGGGCCCGTTCGGCGGCGGCGGCGAGCTGGGCCTGCTGGTCGCGTTCGATCTCCAGACGGCGGGCGCGGTCCTCCAGGACCTCGGTGTAGTTGCGCCGGGTGCGGACCGTGACGGCGATGAGGGCCACGACCCCCATGGACAGCAGTTGCGAGCCGACCTGCTGGTTCCACGGGCCCGCCTCATCCCCGTACCGGGCCAGCGTGACGCACATCGGGACCGACGTCAGGGCCGTCGCCCACCACAGGTTGCGCAGCGGCAGGCGCAGGGTGATGTGGAAGAGGAGGACCAGCTGGAGCAGGGAGACCTGCAGGGCGGCGCCCGTCCAGGCGTTCACCAAGGCGACCGGCGCCATGGCGAGGAGGGCGGCGCGGGGGTGGCTGCGACGCCAGAGCAGGGGGACGGAGAGGCCGAGGCTCATGGCGAGGACGAGCCCACCGGGGACGCCGGGATCCTGGGCGACGCTGCGCCAGCCGCCACCGGCGTAGTCGATCAGGGCGGCCGACACCCAGAAGCCGGTGAAGTGGAGGTCCCACACGAGGGGCCGGCGCCGGTCGAAGGCGCGGACCCGCCGGTTGACGCGCTGTACGTACTCGGTGAGGGGCTCGGCCGCTCGCTCTTCCACCACGGGCTCCATCCGGCCATGATCCGCCGCCCCGGGGCGGCGGGCGTCCGTCTCGGGGCCGTATATGAGGTGAGGGGTGTAGTACCGGGGTACTACGTTGGCCCGTATGAGTGTCTCGGTCCCCGGTGACTACGTGATCAGGTCCGTACGTGCCGACGAGTGGCCCGCCGTGAAGGAGCTGCGGCTGCGCGCGCTGCGGGATCCGGTCGCGCGTCTGGCCTTCCTCGAGACCTACGACGAGGCCGCGGGCCGGTCGGACGCCTACTGGCAGGAGCGGGCGGCCGGGGCCGCCGAGGGCGCGTCCGAGGCGCAGCAGATCGTCGCGGAGGGGCCGGGCGGGCAGTGGCTCGGCACGCTGACGGTGCTGATGGAGGAGGCGGGGACGACGGACTGGGCCGGCTTTCCCGTGGACCGTCGGCAGGGACACGTCGTCGGCGTGTTCGTGCGGCCCGAGTGGCGGGGGAGCGGGCTGGCCAAGGCGCTGTTCGACGCCGGACTGGAGTGGGCGTGGGCCGCCGGGGCGGAGCGGGTGCGGCTGATCGTGCACGAGGACAACGGCCGGGCCCGGGGTTTCTACGCCAAGGCGGGGTTCGCGCCGAGCGGCCGGACCGTGCCGTCGGCGGGCGAGCCGGAGGAGCAGGAGCTGGAGTTCGTCGTCGAACGCTGACCCGCACCCCCGCACCCCTCGCCGCGGTCACACCGGCAGCTCGTCGTGCGGCCAGCGGGCGCGGCCCTGTTCGCGGGACCGGAGCAGGGCCAGGGTCGGCATTCCCCGGTCCGCGCCGGTGGCCAGCAGCTCCGGGAGCTGGGAGAGCGGGGCCACGGCGGCGACGTCGTCCAGGACGAGCGTGAGTGGTGGGTCGAGCCGACCGGAGGATGACCGTTCGGCCATGCGCCGGCCGCGCTCGACCACGCTGGAGACGAGCGCCGTCAGCAGCGGCATGGCGCCCGGGCTCGTCCGGGGGTCCTCGAGGGATTCCCCCACCACGTAAAGCGTGCCCTGTTCGTGGACGAAGGAATCCAAGGTGAGGGCATCAGTTCGGTTGGGAGTGCACGCCTCGCGGATGTTGACCATGGAGAGGGCGGCCAGGGCGCGGGAGGTCAGCTGCTGGGCCATGTCCCGGCGTTCGGGGTGGGCGGTGAGGGCCGCTTCCAGTTCGCCCGCGGCACCGGGGGCGGCCTTGGGGTTGGTGCGGAGGATGCGTACGGCGTCCTGGAGCTGGCCGCCCTGGGACCAGCGGTGGACGTGGCGGACGGTGCGGCCGTCGACGGCGGCGGCGTGGAGGTAGCTGCGCAGCAGCGTGGTGGCGACGTCGCCGACGGCCTGGTCGAGGCGTGCGGTGGGCCGGACCGGGGTGAGAAGCGCGGTCGCCCGGGCGAGTGCCGTCGGTTTGTCCTCGCAGCCCGCGGTGGGGGACCAGTGGAGGCGGGCCGGGGTGTCGCACAGGTGGGTGGGGTCGTAGAGCAGGACGGGGCCCAGTTTGGCGCGGGCGTCCTTGGTGTCCTGCCACAGGGCGGGGTTCGACGTGACGACGAGGACGGGGCCGCCCGCGTCGCCCACGGCCTGGGTGGCGGTGGCGCGGCGGCTCTCCCTCGTGCCCAGCAGGAGGTTCTCCCGTCCGCCGCGGCTGCCGTCGAGGGGGGAAGCCGCGGGCGCCTGCTCCGTCGCCGTCCGGGCCGGGGGTTCGGCGGCCGGGGCGGGGGGAGCGGCGGTTCTCGGGACCGGCACCTCGTGGCGAAGGGCGGCCGGTTCCGGTTCCGGGGACGCCTGTGCCGCCGGGGACGCCTGTGCCACCTGGGGCGGCGTCCAGGCGGGTTGCGCCCGGGCGGGCGGCGGCTCCTGCCCCGCCGGTGACCGCGCGGCCCGCCGCCGGAGCCGTACCGCCTTCCAGCGGGCCACCGTGCCCATCACGAACACGGCCAGGACGACGAGCACCATCAGCTGGCCGATGAACAGCCCCCAGAACAGCCCGTACCCGGAGAGCGACGCCGCGGGGGCGTCCGGCCAGGCGCCGGTGATGTCGTGGGGCTCGGCGATCAGGTGGCGCATGGCGAGCGGCGTGCCCGCGAAGGTGACGCCGGCGGGCCAGGAGCCGTGGGAGAACAGGGCCGCGAGACCGGTCGCCGTCCACACCAGCACGGTCATGCCGAGGAGGAACGCGAGTATGCCGATCAGCAGGCCGTCCGGGATGCCGCCGCCCTGGCCGTCCCGTCGCCGGTCGTCCGGTCTCATCCGTCCCGTGCCTCCCCCTGTGCCTACGCCACCGTCGATTCGGACGAGTCGGCGATGTGCTGCTCCATGAAGGCCGCAGCCCGCTCCTCCGCCTCCAGTTCGGCGGCGCGCAGGGCGTCGTCCGTGAGGTCGGCGGAGGACTCGGTCATCGCGCGGTCCGTGAAGACCAGGGGGCGTTCGGTCTCGGTGACCAGGTGCTTGACCACCTGAACGTTGCCGTTGACGTCCCACACCGCGATGCCGGGCGTGAGCGAGGGGATGATCTCCACCGCCCACCTGGGCAGGCCGAGCACCCGGCCGGTCGCCCGGGCCTCGTCGGCCTTCTGGGCGTAGATCGTCCGGGTCGAGGCCATCTTCAGGATGGCCGCGGCCTCCTTCGCCGCCGCCCCGTCCACGACGTCGGAGAGGTGGTGCACCACCGCCACGAACGACAGGCCCAGCCGGCGTCCGAACTTCAGCAGCCGCTGGAACAGCTGCGCCACGAACGGGCTGTTGATGATGTGCCAGGCCTCCTCGACCAGGAAGATGCGCTTCTTCCGGTCGGGACGGATCCAGGTGTGCTCCAGCCACACTCCGACGATGGCCATGAGGATCGGCATGGCGATGGAGTTGCGGTCGATGTGGGACAGGTCGAAGACGATGAGCGGCGCGTCGAGGTCGATGCCGACGGTCGTCGGGCCGTCGAACATGCCGCGCAGGTCGCCGTCGACGAGCCGGTCGAGGACCAGCGCCACGTCCAGGCCCCAGGCTCGTACGTCGTCTATGTCGACGTTCATCGCCTCGGCCGACTCCGGCTCGGGGTGGCGGAGCTGCTCGACGATGTCGGTGAGGACGGGCTGGCGTTCGACGATGGTCTCGTTGACGTAGGCGTGCGCGACCTTGAGCGCGAAGCCGGAGCGCTCGTCCAGGCCGTGCCCCATGGCGACCTCGATGATCGTGCGGAGCAGGGCCAGCTGGCCGGTCGTGGTGATCGCCGGGTCGAGGGGGTTGAGGCGGATGCCGTGGTCCAGGGCGGCCATCGGGTCGAGGCGGATGGGAGTTATCCCCAGCTCCTGCGCGATGAGGTTCCACTCGCCGACGCCGTCCTCGCCCTGGGCGTCCAGGACGACGACCTGGCGGTCGCGGAAGCGGAGCTGGCGCAGGACGTACGTCTTCTCCAGCGCCGACTTACCGTTGCCGGACTCGCCGAGCACCAGCCAGTGGGGGGCGGGGAGCTGCTGGCCGTAGAGCTGGAAGGGGTCGTAGATGTAGCCCTTGCCGGAGTAGACCTCGCGGCCGATGATCACGCCGGAGTCGCCGAGGCCGGGTGCGGCGGTGGGCAGGTAGACGGCCTGCGCCTGGCCCGTGGAGGTGCGGACCGGGAGGCGGGTCGTCTCGACCTTCCCGAACAGGAAGGACGTGAAGGCGTCGGTGAGGACGGACAGCGGGTCCCGCATCAGGCTCAGCCCCTACCTTCGGATGCCGGTGGCGAACGGAAGCGTGTTCACGAAGGCGCGGTGGTGCTCGCGGTCGCACCACTCCAGTTTCAGGTACGACTTTCCGGCCGAGGCCCTTATCGTCCGCTTGTCGCGGGCGAGCGCCTCGGGGGAGCGGGAGGAGACGGTGATGTAGCCGACCAGGTTGACGCCGGCCGCGCCGCTGGCGAGGTCCTCGCCGCGCTGGTCGAGGCGGCCGTGGGCGGCGATGTCGCGCGGGTCGACGGTCCGGTTCATCTTGGCGGCGCGGGAGGCCTCGGCCTCGTCGTTCGTCTTCTCGGTGAGCATGCGCTCGATGGCCACCTCGGTGGGTTCGAGGTCCATCGTCACGGCGACCGTGCGGATGACGTCCGGGGTGTGGACGAGCAGCGGCGCGAGGAAGTTCACGCCGACCGGGGTCATCGGCCACTCCTTGATCCAGGCGGTGGCGTGGCACCAGGGGGCGCGGGTGGAGGACTCGCGGGTCTTGGCCTGGAGGTAGGTGGGCTCCATGGCGTCCAGCTCGGCCGGCCAGGCGTTGCGCTTGGTCATCGCCTGGATGTGGTCGATCGGGTGGTCCGGGTCGTACATGGAGTGGATGAGGGAGGCGAGCCGGCCCTGTCCGAGCGGCTGGCGGACGCGGATGTCGGCCTCCTGGAGGCGCGAGCAGATGTCGGTCAGCTCGCGCGCCATCACCACCGCGAGACCCGCGTCCCGGTCGACCTTGCGCCCGTTCTGCGGACGGGCGGCCCGGGCCATGGTGTGGGCCTCGGCGGCCAGTTCGCGCGTGTAGTGCATGCAGGCGACGAGGTAGGCGCGGTGCTGCTCGCTGCTGGTGGACACCATGGACTGCAACTGGTCGTACGACTGCTGCAGCCAGGGCAGCGCCCTGTCGTCGCCGCGGAGGGAGACGTCCTTGGCGTGCGCGTCCGGGTCGGCCGGGAGGGTGCGGGCGAGCATCTGGATGCGGGTGACGAAGCCGTCGCCGTTGGCCACGTGCTTGAGCAGGGTCCCGAAGCGGTCGACGAGGGCCTCCTGGTCCTCGGAGTCGCGCAGGCCGACGCCCGGGCCCTCGATCTCGATCGCGGCCGTCACGGTCTTGCGGTCGGCGTGCAGCAGGACGGCGATCTCGTCCGGGCCGAAGGGCGCCGCCAGCCAGGTGATGCGGCCGATGCCGGGCGGCGGGCCGACCTCGACCTCCCGGCCGTCCAGCCGGGTGCCGGCCTCGACGGCGCCGGAACGGTAGGCGGTGCCTTGGCGCAGCGTCCGCTTGTAGCTGCGGTTGATCTCGAACCACTTGTAGAACGTGCGGTGCCGGTACGGCACGTAGACCGCCGCCAGCGCGAGCAGCGGGAAGCCCATGAGCAGCACGATGCGCAGGGTCAGGACGGGGACGAGCAGCCCGCACATCATGCCGAGGAACGCGCCCACGATGATCAGCGCGATCTCGCCGGTCTCGCGGTTGCGTCCGACGATCGCGTTCGGCCGGGCGCGGCCGATCAGATACGTACGGCGGGGCGTGACCGGATGGGACATGTGGGACTCGGTCGTCAACGCCCGTCACCTCCTGAGCTGTTGCTGGTTCCGCTGTTGCGGGTGTTGCTGGCATGGGGCGTGTTCACCGGGCTGCCGGAGCGCGGTGCGGGTGCGGCGGAGGGGACACTTCCGCCGCCACCGTTCGAGGGGCGCGAGCTGTGCGCGGTGACCCCGCCGGATGCGGGGTTGGCGGGACGGGGCCCGGAGGAGGAGCCGGACCGGCCCCCGCCTCCGCCGTCGCCGTTGTGGCGGGTGCTGTGGGTCCTGATGCCCTGGGCGACGAGATTGGCCGGGGAGCTGATGACGGCCGCGGCCTTGCCCTCGGCGCCCTGCATGATGCGGTTGTTGCGGGAGCCGGCGAGCTCGTCGCCGAAGCCGGGGACGAAGCGGTAGATCATCGCGGACGCGAAGATGGCGAGCAGGATGATCGCGAGGCCGGAGACGACGGCCGAGAAGGCGTCGGGGCCGTCGTCGGCGGAGAGCGCCCCGGCGAGGCCGAGGACGATGACGACGACGGGCTTGACCAGGATCACGGCGATCATGATCCCGGCCCAGCGGCGGACGTGGCCCCACAGGTTCTTGTCGACCAGCCCGGCGTAGACGACGGTGCCGAGCAGGGCGCCGACGTAGAGCAGGGCGGCGCGGATGACGAGCTCCAGCCACAGGACGCCGGCGGCGAGGATGGAGACCAGGGAGACGACGATCAGCATGATCGGGCCGCCGCCGATGTCCTCGCCTTTCTCCAGGGCGCCGGAGAAGGTGCCGAAGAAGGTGTCCGTCTGGTCGCCGGTGGCCTTGGCGAGGACGTCGGTGACGCTGTCGGTCGCGGAGACGACCGTGTAGAGGATCAGCGGCGTGAACGCCGACGCCAGGACGGTGAGCCAGAGGAACCCGATGGCCTCGGAGAGCGCGGTGGTGAGGGGGACGCCGCGCACGGCGCGCTTCGCCACCGCGAGGAGCCAGAGGAGGAGCGTGAGGATCGTCGACGCCGCGAAGACGACGGCGTACTGCTGGAGGAACTTCTGGTTCGTGAAGTCGACGTTCGCGGTGTCCTGCACGGCGGCGCTGAGCTTGTCGATCGTCCAGGACGCGGCGTCGGCACAGCCCTTGGCGAGGGAGGAGAGGGGGTCGAGGGTGGAGGTGAGGCGAGGGGCGTCACCGCCGGTACCTCCGGTGGAACCGCCGGACTCGCCGCGTTCGCAGTAGTCCTTGGCGGGGCCGACAATGAGGTCACAGTTGTCGTCCGTCGGCGTCGGCGACGGTGTGGGTGCTGCGACAGCGCGGCTGGCCAGGAACACGGCCGCAGTCTGTACGGCGGTGACGGCGGCGGCGACCTTGAGTACGCGGTGCGAGCTACCGGGCATACGTGAACCCTCCGTACTCCTGGACGGCCTTGGCCATCTCATCGGCGCTGGACGCCTTGTTGTCTCCGGGAACGGGGGCGGGGCCATCCTGTTGGGAAAAGCTGTCGATCTTCCAGTCGCCGTCCACCCAGCGCAGTTGGAGCGTCATGGTGAACCAGTCACTGCTCACCGGGTTGGTCGACTCTGCTCCCGCCGTGCCGAAGACTCCGGTGCACCAGACATCGACGGATGCAGCGGTTTCGGAGTAGCTCGTGGTCTTAGTGCCGATGGGCAGGGTGCGGGAGACGTAGGTGTTGCCACCTGTCGCGTTACCGTTCTGGTCGAGACCGATGTCTCTGAGGAATTCTTTCGTATAGGCCTTGGCGAACTTGTCCGAGAGGACGGTCTGCTTGTCGGCCACGAAGACCTGCTGGATCATCTCGGCCCGCCGGGCGGGCTTGAGGATGTCGGCCGACACAAGCGCCACCGCGTAGTTCGCCGCCGCGCTCTGTGCTCCCTGCTGGTCGTGGGTGAAGCCCGAGGGGATGCCGGCTGTCTTCGTGTCCACCGGCTGTTCGCCGGACGGCGCCGTCGCCGAGGTCTTCGGCTTGTCGCCGGACGCCGCCTCGCCGGACGTTGCGGAATCGTCTCCTCCACGGTTCGCGAAGGCGATCGCGGCGATCAGGAGGACGACCACGCCGACCACGGTGACCAGGCTGCGCGAGGACGAACGCCCGCCGCGGCGGGCGCCTCCGTACGTGTCGCTCCCGTGGTCGGGCAGCCGCGTCCGCGTCTGGCCCGTGCCGCCGTAACCGCCGGAGGACTGGTGGTCGTCTCCGAGACTCATGCCGCGTACGCCCCCTCGACGTCGTGCGGGAACACCTCGTACCCCATGCCGTAGAAGTATGACGGTAGCGGTGCCGGCGCCCGCTCGGACGCGGTGTGGTGACTGGACATCAGGGAGACGCAACCTCAGCCGGTGGGCACGACGGGCGGGTGGGATGGAGGAGGACCGGGCGCGCCCGGCGGGGCCGATGGGACCGCGCGCCCGCCTACACGGCCATGCCGTACACGATGGTGAAGAGCGTGCCGAGCGAGCCGATGATGAACACGCCCGTCAGGCCCGCGATGATGAGGCCCTTGCCCTGTTCGGCGCTGAAGGTGTCGCGGAGCGCCGTGGCGCCGATGCGCTGTTTGGCTGCGCCCCAGATGGCGATGCCGAGGCAGAGCAGGATGGCGACGGCCATCACCACCTCGATCATCACCTTCGCCTCGTTGCCCAGGCTGCCGAAGGGGCCCCAGTCCGGAGCGATCCCCCCGATGATGGTGTTGATGTCTCCCTCGTCGGCCGCAAAGAGCATGTAAGTCACCGCCCCTGTTTGGGTAGTTCCGCGCCCCCTGCGTTCATGCAGAGGTCAGGCCTCATTGTCGCCGACAATGCCGCTGTCGTATGTCGACTTGGCGTCATTGATTGGCGGGTTTTGTATGAACAGCTTGCCACCGGTCCGCGCCGTGCCCTCGTGGGGTGGCGCGAACCGGTATGCAAAGATTCGTATCGTCACTCTGTGTATCACGGCGTGTCACGCTGGGCAATGAGGTGGGACCGCAACTTGCCGCGCGGTCCGTCGTCGGCCGTCGCCGCGCCTCCGCCTCCACACCGGTGACGGCGCGTCACCGTGTGAATCTTTTATTCGACTTGTCGTGCGGCGGGCGTCGACTGGTCCATTCTGAGAGGACGTCACGCTCGCCGGACGTGGCCTGGGAAGCGGCTGGATGGGGAAGGGTTGGGCCGTGCGCAAAGTGTGGTTCATCGGGGGCGCCGCAGTCGCGCTGGGCGTCGGCTTCGTGATGCTGCTGGTCGTCGGGGTCTACGTCGTCGCCGGGAACCTCGCGGGCGGTGCGGGCGGCGGGGCCAAGAAGCTGGCCAAGGGGACCGTGCCCGCGGCGTACCAGGGGCTCGTGCAGAAGTGGGGCAACCTGTGCCCCGCCATCAATCCCGCGCTGCTCGCCGCCCAGCTCTACCAGGAGAGCGGCTTCAACCCCAGGGCGCGGAGCGCGGCGGCGGCGCAGGGGATAGCGCAGTTCATCCCCGGGACGTGGGCCACGCACGGCATCGACGGGGACGGGGACGGCGACCGGGACGTGTGGGATCCGGCGGACGCGATCCCGTCGGCGGCCTCGTACGACTGCTCCCTCGCGTCGTACGTGAAGGACGTGCCCGGGAACGCGACCGAGAACATGCTGGCCTCCTACAACGCGGGCGCCTACGCGGTCATCAAGTACCAGGGCGTGCCGCCGTACAAGGAGACCCGGAACTACGTCAAGGTGATCACGACGCTGGAGAAGAGCTTCGCCGCGCCCACCTCGCGGGTGGACCCTTCCGAGCAGGCCGCCGGGGCCATCGCGTACGCGCAGAAGAAGCTGGGGACGCCCTACCTGTGGGGTGGGAACGGGACCGCCGCGCAGGGAGGGCGGTTCGACTGTTCGGGGCTGACCAAGGCCGCGTACGAGAGTGTCGGGATCAAGCTGCCCCGGGTCGCCAACGACCAGTACAACGCGGGGGCGCATCCGGCGCGGGACGAGCTGCTGCCGGGGGACCTGGTGTTCTTCTCCGACGACCTGACCGATTCCCGGGCCATCCGGCACGTGGGGATCTACGTCGGTGGCGGGTACATGATCGACGCGCCGCGGTCGGGGGCCGTGATCCGGTTCGACCCGATCGACACGCCCGACTACTTCGGGGCCACGCGGGTGACCGAAGATGGCGCGAAAGCATTGCCCACGACGCTGTGAACCGAACGTGAACCCCTCCCCTGAGCTGCGACGACGAGTCTCTCTTCGATAACGTCTGCGTGATCATTCGGTGGAGTGTGGAACGTATCGACGGGGACCGTGCGTTCCTGTTGTCGTGTAGGTGTGCGGCACAGGAGGGGAGCCGGCGGATCTACGACCACGGGGGTGGCAGGAGAGCCGAGCGCAAGGTGCGCCGGAGAACATGACGAAGGGGCCGCTGCAACATGGCTGGACTCGCCGAATCCGGGTCGAACCCCGACGTCGAGCTGCTCTACGACATCAACGGACTCGCCAAGGACGCGCCGCACTGGTTCGACCGGGTCATGGAGTTCGTGGGTGAGTACGGACTGCTGTTCGCGATCGTGCTGCTGGTGCTGTGGTGCTGGTGGGGTGTGCGGCGGCGGGGCGGTGCGGACGCGGCCTCGTCCGTGGCCGCGCTGGTGTGGGCGCCGCTGGCGGCCGGCATCGCCGTACTCGTCAACGTGCCGATACGGGGCTTCGTGGAACGGCCCCGGCCGTTCAAGGACCACGACGGGCTGGAAGTGCTCGTCTCCGGCAAGGACGACTTCTCCTTCGTGAGCGACCACGCGACGCTCGTCATGGCGCTGGCCGTCGCGCTGTTCGTCGCCAACCGGAAGTTCGGGATCGGCGCGATCGTGCTGGCCCTGTTCGGCGGCTTCGCCCGGGTCTACATGGGCGTGCACTACCCGACGGACGTCATCGGCGGCTTCGCCCTCGGCACGGCCGTCGCGCTGCTGCTGTCGCCGGTCGCCATGGCCCTGCTGACCCCGCTGGTCAAGGCCGTCGAACGGTCGCCGCGGGCGGGCTGGCTGGTCAGCGCGCGGGGAAGGGCCGGCGAGGAGCGGGGCTCCGTGCTCCCGGGCGCCCGGCAGGGGAGCGCCGGGGCGGAGGAGCGGGACCTCGCCGCCTAGGGCTACAGAGCCTGGGGGAAGGTGAAGACGCGGTCCGGGTCGTACTGGCTCTTCAGTTTCGCCAGGCGCGGGGCCGCGTCTCCGTAATAGGCCCGCCGCCAGTCCTTGAGGTCCGGGTCCGCGTAGTTCTGGTACGCGGCGCCCGAGGCGTACGGGCGCATGGCGCCGTGCGCGGACGCCAGCCAGGACCGGGCGGCCGCGCCGCTCGTGCCCGGCCGCCACGAGGCGAGGTACTGGGCCAGCATCCGGGAGCGGCGGTGCACGAACGCGGTCGCCGTCGGCGCGACGCGGTTCACCGCCCCGCCGAGCGCCGTGAACACGATGCTGCCGGTGCCGTCGCGCACCGGGCGGACCTGGGACAGCAGGGCCCGGATGCCGGCGGACGGCAGTGAACGGTCGTAGAAGTCCGAGCGGGCCGCGTACGTCTCGCGCTCCAGAGAGCCCTGCGGCGACCGGCCGGGCGTGGTGCCGGGGAGATGGCACCGGGCGTCCGCGGTGAAGGACGAGCAGCCGGCGTACGCCTCCATCGACGCCTCGTACGAACGGCGTTTGAGGAAGACGCCGCTCGCCGGGGCGCCGATGCGGCCGGCGAGGCGGTCGACCGCGTTCTGCAGCTCGCCGTAGGTGCCGAGGGAGAAGGCGGCGACCGACACGGCCGGGGTGCCGCGGGGCCCGGCCTCCAGGTGGAGGGACGACCAGATCTCGTCGGGCTGGCCCGGGCCCCACTCCTGCCAGGCGCGCACGACCGCGGCGGCCTTCGCCCAGGGCCAGGTCAGGTGCGCCGATACGGCCTGGGGCGCGGGGTGGGTGCGGAAGCGGAGTTCCGTCACGATGCCGAAGTTGCCGTTGCCGGCGCCGCGCAGGGCCCAGAACAGGTCCTTGTGGTGGGTGGCGTCGGCGGTGATCTGCTTGCCGTCCGCCGTGATCAGGGTGGCCTGGGTGAGGCTGTCGCAGGTGAGGCCGTAGGCGCGGGAGACGACGCCGTGGCCGCCGCCGAGGGTGAGGCCGGAGACGCCGACGGTGGGGCAGGAGCCGGCCGGGACGGTCACGCCCCTGGCGGCCAGGGACCGGTAGACGTCGATGAGTTTGGCGCCGGCGCCGACGACGGCCTGGGAGCCGCTCACCCGGACGCGGTTCAGTTCCGACACGTCGATGACCAGGCGGCCGTCGCCGGAGGACCAGCCGGCGTAGGAGTGGCCGCCGTTGCGGATCGCGACGGGCACGCGGTGGGCGCGGGCGTAGGAGAGGGCGGTGCGGATGTCGTCGGGGTGGGCGGCGTAGGCGACGGCGGCGGGGCGGAGGGTGTCGAAGCGGGTGTTGTAGAGCTGGCGGGCTGTTCGCCAGGACCGGTCGCCGGGGCGGAGGAGGGGGCCGTCGAGGGATTTCGCCAGGGCGGTCCAGGCGGCGGGGGTGGGGGTGGTGGCCGGTCCGGTGGAAGTGGCCGTGGGGGTGGGGCGGGGGGCCTGGGCGGGGGCGGGGTTCTTGTCCGCGCCGGAGGGGGCGTCAGGGGCCGTGCTGGTGCGGGCCGTTGCGGTGGTGGTGAGGGTGAGGGCGGCGGCCGTGGTGCCGCCCAGGAAGGTGCGCCGGTTCATCTGCATCTCCGGGTCCCGTGGGGTTCTGGGAGGGAGACGGGGAGGTGGGGGTGGGGGTTCCACGGAC
>NZ_JBVHWR010000011.1:14044-113613 GCF_055564355.1 Streptomyces sp. NPDC029152
ACGGACTGGGCCGACCGGGTGTCCGGCCTGGTGGGCGCGGGGCCTGTGCGCGCCGGGGCACGGTGACGGGCCGGGCGCGGGGTCGCCGGGCGGGCGCGGCCGGCCATGCACGCCGGACTGGGCCGACCGGGTGTCCGGCCTGGTGGGCGCGGGGCCTGTGCGCGCCGGGGCACGGTGACGGGCCGGGCGCGGGGTCGCCGGGCGGGCGCGGGGTGTGTGCGCGGGCGCCGGGCGGGCGCGGCCGGCCATGCACGCCGCCCGCGGCCGGGGGCGGCGTGCGGATCGGGCCGGCTCCGGGCAACGGTGCCTTGCGGCCGACGACGACGCCGCGGATGCGCGTGCCGGGCCCCGCGCCCCCGGCACGATCCGGACGGCCCCCTAGCGGGAGGTGGCGTGGGACGCCGCGTCCGTGCGGGCCTGGCTCCTGGCCCTGCGGGCCGGGCCTCGCCAGCCGCAGGTGCAGCGGGCCGTGCAGAAGGCGCCCTGTTCGACCGTGGTGGTGCGGTGTTCCGGGATGTCCTGGGGAGCTTCACGAGCGTCCTGCTGAGCCACGGCCACAACGTTACCGGGGTCGCCCGCCCGTCGTTAGCCGGGACGACAGGGGGCCCGGGAAGGGCCGTGTCGGCTGGGGTAGGTGGCGATGGTCGGGCGGGAGAGGGAGCGGCGGGGCAGGAAGACGGGGGCGGCCTCCGTCGTCGGGGCCGTGGTCGGCGTGGGGCTGGCCGCGACCGGGTGCTCCGGACAGGGGGCCGCCGCGCAGGACCCCCGCTCCGGTGACCCGGTCCGCGTGCTGCACCGGGCCGCGGACCGTCTGGTGGCCGCCGGCAGCTCCAAGGCCCGCACCGCCATGGAGATGGCCAGTGGCGGGACGCGGGTGACCATCCGCGGCGAGGGCGTCTACGACTTCCGGGAACGGCTCGGCAGGCTGAAGGTGAAGCTGCCGCAGGACCCGGCGGGCACGAGCGGGCACCGGCCGATCACCGAGCTGCTGGCGCCGGGTGCCCTGTTCATGAAGAACCGGGGCGCCGGTGTGCCCGACGACAAGTGGGTGAGGGTGGCGACCGCCACGCTCTCCGACGGGAACCTGGTGACCGGCGGGGCGACGGACCCGTTCGCCGCCGCCGAGGTGCTGCGGGGCACGCGGACGGCGACGTACGTGGGGCGCACCGAGGTGGCGGGGACCGAGGTGCGGCACTACCGGGGGACCGCCGACCTCGCCCGGGCGGCGCGGGCGGCATCGGACGGCAACAGGGCGGCGCTGTCCGCGGCGGCCGAGGGGTTCGCCACCGCCGAGGTGCCGTTCGACGCCTACCTCGACGACGCGGGCCGCATCCGCAAGGTCCGGCACCGGTTCAGCTTCGCCAACGGGCGGGGCGAGGGCACCGTGGCCGTCGCCTCGACGACGCTGCTCTACGACTTCGGCGCCGCCGTGCGCGTACGGCTGCCCGAGGAGGGCGACATCTACGCCGGGAAGATCGCCGCGGGGCCGGAGGGGGCGGCGGGCGCGGGCCCGGACGGCAAGAACTAGCCCTTCCGTGCCATGCGCGGTGCGTGGGCCGCTCCCTACTCTAGGAAGCCGGTGACGGCAGAGACGAGGTGACGCGCGTGGCTCCGGTCGGCGGTACGGCAGTTCAGGACCACGTGGCGCTCGCCGAGATAGAGCTGTGCGGGGAGCTGATCATCGCGGCCTCGGCCGCCCGGGAGCGGCTCAGCCTGGAGAGCATCGACGAGGTGCTGAGGGTGGCCGAGGAGCGCGGCGCCGGCGCCGGCCGGTAGGCGGGACCGCCGGGTCAGGTGCGCAGCAGGCGGCCGATCGCCTTCGTCGCCTCCTCCACCTTCGCGTCGACCTCGGAACCGCCCTTGAGGGCCGCGTCCGCGACGCAGTGGCGCAGGTGCTCCTCGAGGAGCTGCAGGGCGAAGGACTGCAGGGCCTTGGTGGAGGCGGAGACCTGGGTGAGTATGTCGATGCAGTAGACGTCCTCGTCGACCATGCGCTGCAGGCCGCGGATCTGGCCCTCGATGCGGCGCAGGCGCTTGAGGTGTTCGTCCTTCTGCTTGTGGTAGCCGTGCACGCCGCGGTCGTGGTCCGTGACGATGTCCGTCCCGTCCGTCTCCACCGCGTCCACGGCGGGGGAGGGCGCGCCTGCGCCGGCCTCGGTGGTCGTCATCGCGTCCTCCTGTTGTGCAGATTGCCGACGTATACCCCTAGTGGGTATATGATACCGAATTTTCCGGGGTAGGGGAGCCTTGGATCCGGCGCGGAGCACCGCCCCCGGTCGCCCCCCTGCTCATCACCCTGCCTCATGGGCGACACTGGGGGACGGCCCGTTAGCCGTGGCCGGATGATGCGCCTAGCATCAGCCTGACCGAAACCGATGCATCCCGAGGACCCCACGTGCGCTTTCGTCTGACCCCCAGGGAGACGAGCTTCTACGACATGTTCGCCGCGTCCGCGGACAACATTGTCACGGGCTCCAAGCTCCTGATGGAACTGCTCGGGGCGGACGCACCCGCCCGGGCCGAGATCGCAGAGCGTATGCGGGCCGCCGAACACGCGGGTGACGACGCCACGCACGCGATCTTCCACCAGCTGAACTCCTCGTTCATCACGCCGTTCGACCGCGAGGACATCTACTCCCTCGCGTCGTCCCTCGACGACATCATGGACTTCATGGAGGAGGCCGTCGACCTGGTCGTCCTCTACAACGTCGAGGAACTGCCCAAGGGCGTCGACCAGCAGATCGAGGTGCTCGCGCGGGCCGCCGAGCTGACCGCCGAGGCCATGCCGAACCTGCGGACCATGGACAACCTCACCGAGTACTGGATCGAGGTCAACCGGCTCGAGAACCAGGCCGACCAGATCCACCGCAAGCTGCTGGCCCACCTCTTCAACGGCAAGTACGACGCCATGGAGGTGCTCAAGCTGAAGCAGATCGTGGACGTGCTGGAAGAGGCGGCGGACGCGTTCGAGCACGTGGCGAACACGGTGGAGACCATCGCGGTCAAGGAGTCCTGACCCCTCCATGGACACCTTCGCTCTGATCGTGACCATCGGGGTCGCGCTCTTCTTCACGTACACCAACGGCTTCCACGACTCGGCGAACGCGATCGCGACGTCCGTGTCGACGCGGGCGCTGACGCCTCGGGCGGCGCTCGCGATGGCCGCCGTGATGAACCTCGCCGGCGCCTTCCTCGGCTCCGGGGTCGCCAAGACCGTCAGCGAGGGGCTGATCGAGACGCCCGAGGGCTCGAAGGGGATGGGAATCCTCTTCGCGGCGCTGATCGGCGCCATCGTGTGGAACCTCATCACCTGGTACTTCGGCCTGCCCTCGTCGTCCTCGCACGCGCTGTTCGGCGGCATGGTCGGCGCGGCGCTGGCGGGCAGCACGACCGTGTACTGGCACGGAGTGATCGACAAGATCATCATCCCGATGTTCGTGTCGCCGGTGATCGGCCTGGTCGTCGGTTACCTCGTCATGACGGTGATCATGTGGATGTTCCGGCGGGCCAATCCGCACAAGGCGAAGCGGGGATTCCGTATCGCGCAGACGGTGTCGGCGGCGGGCATGGCGCTGGGCCACGGCCTGCAGGACGCGCAGAAGACGATGGGCATCGTGGTGATGGCGCTGGTCATCGCCGATGTCGAGGACTACGGCGATCCGATCCCGGTCTGGGTGAAGATCGCCTGTGCGCTGATGCTGTCGCTCGGGACGTACGCGGGCGGCTGGCGGATCATGCGGACGCTGGGGCGGAAGATCATCGAGCTCGACCCGCCGCAGGGGTTCGCCGCGGAGACGACGGGGGCGTCGATCATGTTCGGGTCGGCGTTCGTGTTCCACGCGCCGATCTCCACGACGCATGTGATCACGTCGGCGATCATGGGCGTGGGGGCCACGAAACGGGTGAACGCGGTGCGGTGGGGGGTCGCGAAGAACATCATCCTGGGGTGGTTCATCACGATGCCGGCGGCCGCGGTGGTGGCCGCGTGTTCGTACTGGCTGGTGGATCTGGCGTTCCTGTAGGCGCCCCTTGCCGGGGTGGGACGCGCGGCCCGGCGCCACGAGGTGCCTCCCCCGGCGGGAACACCCCCGGCGCCCGCCCGTGCCGCCCTGCGGCACGACTGCCCACGGCTGTGTGTGAAGGGCCCGCCCCCGGTCTTCGGGGGCGGGCCCTTTCGCCTCGCGGTGGCACCGCCATGCAGCACCGCGAGGGGACCGGTCGCGGCCTAGCCGAAGCGGCCGGAGATGTAGTCCTCCGTGGCCTGGACCGACGGGTTGGAGAAGATGCGCTCCGTCTCGTCGATCTCGATCAGCTTGCCGGGCTGGCCGACCGCGGCCAGGTTGAAGAAGGCCGTGCGGTCCGAGACGCGCGCCGCCTGCTGCATGTTGTGCGTCACGATGACGATCGTGAAGCGCTCCTTCAGCTCGCCGATCAGGTCCTCGATCGCGAGGGTGGAGATCGGGTCCAGGGCGGAGCAGGGCTCGTCCATGAGCAGGACGTTCGGTTCCACCGCGATCGCCCGCGCGATGCACAGGCGCTGCTGCTGGCCGCCGGAGAGGCCGGAGCCCGGCTTGTTCAGGCGGTCCTTGACCTCGTTCCAGAGGTTGGCGCCCTTGAGGGACCTCTCGACGATGTCGTCCAGCTCGGACTTCTTGTACTTGCCGTTCAGGCGCAGGCCCGCCGCCACGTTGTCGTACACCGACATCGTCGGGAACGGGTTCGGGCGCTGGAAGACCATGCCGACCTCGCGCCGCACGGCCACCGGGTCGATCCCGGCGCCGTACAGGTTCTCGTCGTCGAGCATGACCTTGCCGTCGACCCGGCCGCCGGGCGTGACCTCGTGCATGCGGTTCAGCGTGCGCAGGAAGGTGGACTTGCCGCAGCCGGAGGGGCCGATGAAGGCCGTCACCGAGCGGGGTTCGACGGTCATCGAGATGTCCTCGATGGCCAGGAAGGAGCCGTAGTAGGCGTTGAGGCCGCTGACATCGATGCGCTTGGCCATGTGAATCACTGCTTCTTTCGGTCCGGGGCCTCAGCGACCGGTCTTCGGTGCCTTCCAGCGGGCGATGCCGCGGGCCACCAGGTTGAGGATCATGATGAACGCGATGAGCGTCAGGGCCGCCGCCCAGGCACGGTCGTACGCCGGGTCGGAGCCCGCGCCGTACTGCAGGTAGATGTACATCGGCAGCGACTCCTGCGGGTCCTGGAACGGATTCGCGTTGATGAAGTCGGTGCCCCAGACCAGCAGCAGCACGGGGGCCGTCTCGCCGGTGATGCGGGCGACGGCCAGCATGACGCCGGTGACGATGCCGCCGACCGAGGTCGGCAGGACCACCTTCAGGATCGTGCGCCACTTCGGCACGCCCAGCGCCAGCGACGCCTCGCGCAGCTCGTTCGGGACGAGCTTGAGCATCTCCTCGGTGGAGCGGACGATCACGGGGATCATCAGGATGCACAGGGCGAACGAGCCGGCGACGCCGGACGGGCCCATGTCCAGGATGAGCACCCACAGGCTGAGGACGAACAGGCCGGCGACGATCGACGGGATGCCCGTCATGACGTCGACGAAGAAGGTGACGGCCTTGGCGAGCCGGCCGCGGCCGTACTCGACCAGGTAGATCGCGGTGAGCACACCGACCGGCACGGAGAACAGGGTGGCGAGGCCGACCTGCTCCAGGGTGCCGAGGAGGGCGTGGTAGATGCCGCCGCCGGGCTCGCTGTCGGCGACCACACCCATCGAGTGGGTGAGGAAGTAGCCGTCGAGGACCCGCACGCCCCGCTTGAGCGTCTCCCAGATCAGGGAGAGCAGCGGGATCAGGGCCAGCAGGAACGCGACCCAGACCGTGCTGGTCGCCACCCGGTCCTTGGCCTGCCGGCCGCCCTCGACGCGCGCCGAGACGGCGTACGTGCCGCCGACGAACAGGACCACGGCGATCAGGGCCCACTGGACGCTGCTGTGCAGCCCGGCCGCGGCGCTGATGCCGAGGCCCGCGGCGACCGCTCCGGCCGCGACCGCCCAGGGGAACCACGGGGGCAGGGTGGCGCCGCGCAGGGAGCCGCGGCTCTTGGGGGTGAGGGTTGCGTGGCTCATGCGTTGGCCCCCGAGTACTCCTTGCGGCGGGCGATGATCAGGCGTGCCGCGCCGTTGACCAGCAGGGTGATGACGAAGAGCACCAGGCCGGAGGCGATCAGCGCGTCCCGGCCCATCACGGTGGCCTCGTTGAACTTGCTGGCGATGTTCTGGGCGAAGGTGCCGCCGCCCGGGTCGAGCAGGCTGGCGTCGATGTCGAAGGTCGGCGAGAGCACCATGGCCACGGCCATCGTCTCGCCGAGCGCGCGTCCGAGGCCGAGCATCGAGGCGGAGATGACGCCGGAGCGGCCGAAGGGGATCACCGACATCCGGATGACCTCCCAGCGCGTGGCTCCGAGGGCCAGCGCGGCCTCCTCGTGCATGCGCGGGACCTGCCGGAAGACCTCGCGGCTGACGTTGGTGATGATCGGCAGGATCATGATCGCGAGCAGGACGCCCACGGTGAGCAGCGAGCGCGGCGCTCCGCCGTTCCACTCGAAGACGCCGGTCCAGCCGAGGTACTCGTCCAGCCAGCCGAAGAGCCCGTCCATGTGCGGCACGAGGAAGAGCGCGCCCCACAGGCCGTAGACGATCGAGGGCACGGCGGCGAGCAGGTCGATCACGTACGCGATGACGCCGCCCAGCCTGCGCGGCGCGTAGTGCGTGATGAACAGGGCGATGCCCACCGAGACCGGCACCGCGATGGCCATGGCGATGACCGAGGACACGACGGTGCCGAAGGCCAGGACCGCGATGCCGAACTGCGGCGGGGTGCCGCTGGGGTTCCAGTCGAAGCTGGTGAAGAAGTTGGCCTCGTCCTCGCTGATGGCGAGGGAGGCGCGGTACGTCAGGAAGGCCGCGATGGCGGCCATGATGACCAGCACCAGGATGCCGGACCCGCGGGAGAGCCCGACGAAGATCCGGTCACCGGGGCGGACGGCGCCGCGCGTGGCGCGCCCGTTCTCGGCTCCCGGGGGCTGGTGGGGTAGGGGGGCTGCTGCCGGCTTGTGGGTGTCAGTGGTTATGTCCATCGGGTTCTCCGGTCTGCGGAGCCGCCGTACGCGGCGGCTCGGGCGGAGCCGTCCCTGCGGGGGCTCCTGGCGGCGGTGCACCGGACGGTGCGGTCCGGCCCCGTGCGGTGGCCGGACCGCACTCGGGTCAGCTCAGGCTCGCGATGTTCTCGCGGACCTTGGTGATGATCTCGGTGGGCATCGGGGCGTAGCCGGCGTCCTTCAGCAGGCCCTGGCCGTCCTCCGAGGCGATGTAGTTCAGGAAGGACTTGGTGGCGGGCAGCGTCTCCGCCTTGTTGCCCTTGTCACAGGCGATCTCGTAGGTCACGAGGACGATCGGGTAGGCGCCGTCGGCGGCCGGCGTGTAGTCCAGCTCCAGCGCGAGGTCCTTGCCGGTGCCGACGACCTTGGCCGCGCCGATGGCGGCGGTGGCGTTCTCGACGGTGGCCTTGACCGGCTCGGCGGCCTCGGTCTTCACGTCGACCGTCTTGACGCCGTCCTTGGCGTACGACAGCTCGAAGTACGAGATCGCGCCGGACGTCTGCTTCACCTGGGCGGCCAGGCCGGAGGAGCCCTGCGCGGACTGGCCGCCCTTGGCCGCCCAGGACTTGCCCGGCTCGTACGTCCAGTCCTTCGGCGCGGCGGCCTTCAGGTACTTGGTGAAGTTGTCCGTGGTGCCGGACTCGTCGGAGCGGTGGAACGCCTGGATCTTGAGGTCGGGGAGCTTGGCCCCGGGGTTGAGCTTGGCGATCGCCGGGTCGTTCCAGTGGGAGATCTTGCTGTCGAAGATCTTCGCGAGCGTCGGGGCGTCCAGGACGAGCGTGTCGACGCCGGGGACGTTGAAGCCGACGGCGATCGGACCGCCGACCATCGGCAGGTCGATGGCCTGGCCGTCCTTGCAGACCTTCTTCGAGGCCTCGATCTCGTCGGGCTTCAGCGCGGAGTCCGAGCCGGCGAACGCGGTCTGGCCCTGCGTGAACGCGGTGATGCCCGCGCCGGAACCGGTCGGGTTGTAGTTGATCTGCACGCCCTTGCAGGCCGCGACGTACTGCTTGACCCAGGCGTCGATGGCGTTCTTCTGGGCCGAGGAGCCGGAGGCCTGGAGCTGGCCCTTGGCGTCGTCGCACTTGATGTTGCCGGCCTGCGTGGTGGCGGAGGCGCCGCCGCCGTTGCTGTTCCCGCCGGTGTCGTCGGAGCCGCACGCCGTGAGGGCCAGGGCGCCGGAGACGGCGAGAGCACCGAGAGCGAGGGCCCGCCGGTTCATGCGCTGAAGCTTCACTTGAGGGAGTTCCTTCCAGGAGCCGCCGACCTGAATTCCGGCGGCGTGCGAGGACTGGTGACACGGGCGCGTTCTCGCAGGGCGGCCGTGCCGGGTAAGGCCGAAATTAGGCAGAACAGGTGAAGCCGCCGATGGGCGTGAATGAACGAGGGGTGAACCCCTGTGGACGGTGCGGTGAGGTCACGGAATGCTTACGCCGATGACACGGCGCGGTTCCGGGTCACCCGTCGTACGGGGCCTCCCCGCCCGGGCGCAGCGCGGCCGGCAGCGCGTCGAGGAGGGCCCGGTCCCTGGGGTGGGTCAGGCGGGCGCGGGCGGCCGCGACCGGCAGCCACAGGACGCGGTCGACCTCGTCGTTCGGGGCGAAGCCGCCCGAGACGGCCTCCGCGGCCCAGTACCGGACCTCCTTGGGGCGGCCGTCCGCCAGGTAGCGCGCGGTGGGCAGCTCGGGCCCCGGCACCGCGGCGTACCCCGTCTCCTCCGCCACCTCGCGCAGGGCCCCGGCGAGCGGGTCCTCGCCGCGCCGGAGCTTGCCCTTGGGGTGCGACCAGTCGTCGTACTTCGGCCGGTGGACCAGGCAGAGCCGGAGCTCGCCGGTGCGCGGGGCGCGGCGCCACAGGACGCAGCCGGCCGCGCGGACGGTGGTGTCCTCGGGAGTGCTCATGCGGGGCTCGCCATCCCTTCGCGGGTCACTGCGCCGGTGCCGGGCGGACGGTCCTGTTCTGCCAGTCGTGCTGGAACGCGTACCGTGCCGCCTCGACCTCGTGGCGCTGGTCGGCGTGGAGCACGCCGAGGGCGTACGCCGTCGCCGGGGCGATGCGTGGCGTGCGGGCGGCCTGGGCCGCGGCGGCGGCGGCCTCCGACGCGTCGCGGTGGCGGTCGAGGGCCCGGCCCGCGGTGAGCAGGCGGGCGTCCTCGCCGCTCGGGCCGTTCTCGCCGGCCAGGACCTCGCGTGCGTACCGGTGCAGCCGCAGCAGCAGGCGTACCTGGTGCCAGGGGGCGTCCTGCGGGTGGGGCGCCGGATCCGGGGACAGGCCGTGGACCAGCGCCTCCGCGTTGTACGGGTGGCCCGCGGTGACCAGGGGCAGCGCGGCCACCGCGCCGGCGAGGCGGTCCTGCGCCGCTCCGGCCAGCGGGCGGAGGTCGGCGGTGGCGTCGGCGGTCGTCCGCAGGGGGACCTCGCTGGCCAGTAACGCGACCTTGTCGGCGACCGCGTGGAAGCGGCTGCTGCCCAGGGCCTGCAGGGCGGTGGAGTGGGCCCGGGTGCGGGCCAGGGTCAGCTGGCGGTCGAGCAGGGCGCCCGCCTTGGCCGCGCCCACGGTGAGGCTGCCGCGGTCGGGGGGCGCGGGGGCCGGCGGGAGCGCGGGGGACGCGGCAAGGCCCGCGGACACGGCCGCGGCCGCCACCTGCCGGCGTGCCGGGAGCTCCGACGAGCCGGACAGGCGGTGCAGCGCCTGGAGCAGGCGTTCCAGGCGGGAGGCGTACGCGTGCTCCCTCGCCAGCGTGCCGGACAGCCAGGCCAGTTCGGGGCGCATGCCCTCCGCCCAGTCGGCGTCGAGCAGCGGCTGGTAGGTGTGCAGCGTGCCGCTGAGGCGGCGGGCCGCGCGGCGCAGGGCACGGGCCGCGTCCACGGAGCCCGCGGCGGCCGGACCGTTCGCGCCCGTCCCCGCGCCCGACCCGCGGTGCAGGCGCAGGGCGCGGAGGAACTCCGTGGCCTGGGCGCGGAGGTAGCTCGCGAGGGCCTCCACGGGCACCGGGCCGGCCGGTCCGGTCAGGGAGTTCGTCGGATCAAGGTGTTGCTGTGCCACGCCGGCGCCTCCGGGCGTCTATGAGCATCTCCTGGACGTTGCGCAGGGGCTGGCCGTCCGCGTCGGTCGCGTGCCGGGTCCACTCGCCGTCCGGGCCGAGGTGCCAGGAGGCGGTGCCGTCGGACATGCCGGTCTCCAACAGCCGGTTGAGGGCCGCCCGGTGGGCCGGGTCGGTGACCCGGACGAGTGCCTCGATACGGCGGTCGAGGTTGCGGTGCATCATGTCGGCGCTGCCGAACCACACCTCGGGCTCGCCGCCGTTGCCGAAGGCGAAGACGCGCGAGTGCTCCAGGAAGCGGCCGAGGACGGAACGGACCCGGATGTTCTCCGACAGGCCCGCCACGCCCGGGCGCAGCGCGCAGATGCCGCGCACCCACACGTCGACCGGGACGCCCGCCCGGGACGCGCGGTAGCACGCGTCGATCACGGCCTCGTCGACCATCGAGTTGACCTTGATGCGGATATAGGCGGGGCGGCCGGCGCGGTGGTGCTGGATCTCCTTGTGGATGCGGGAGACCAGGCCGTCGCGCAGGGACTTGGGCGCGACGAGCAGGCGGCGGTAGGTCTCGCGGCGGGAGTAGCCGGAGAGGCGGTTGAACAGGTCGGAGAGGTCCGCGCCGACCTGCGGGTCCGCGGTGAGCAGACCGAGGTCCTCGTAGAGGCGGGCCGTCTTCGGGTGGTAGTTGCCCGTGCCGACGTGGCTGTACCGGCGGAGGGTGTCGCCCTCCTGGCGGACGACCAGGGACAGCTTGCAGTGGGTCTTCAGGCCGACCAGCCCGTAGACGACGTGGCAGCCGGCCTCCTCCAGCTTGCGGGCCCACTTGATGTTGGCGTGCTCGTCGAAGCGGGCCTTGATCTCGACCAGGACGAGGACCTGCTTGCCGGACTCGGCCGCGTCGATGAGCGCGTCGACTATCGGGGAGTCGCCGGAGGTGCGGTACAGCGTCTGCTTGATCGCGAGGACGTCCGGATCGGCCGCCGCCTGCTCCAGGAAGGCCTGCACGGAGGTGGAGAACGAGTCGTACGGGTGGTGGAGCAGGACGTCGCGGCTGCGCAGGGCGGCGAAGACGTCCGGCGGCGACGCCGACTCGACCTCGGCGAGGTCGCGGTGGGTGCCGGCGATGAACTTCTGGTACTTCAGCTCCGGCCGGTCGAGGCTGTGGATGCGGAAGAGACCGGTGAGGTCCAGGGGGCCGGGGAGGGGGTAGACCTCCGCCTCGCCGATCTTCAGTTCGCGGACGAGGAGGTCCAGGACCTCCCGGTCGACGGACTCCTCCACCTCCAGGCGGACCGGCGGGCCGAAGCGGCGCCGCATGAGCTCCTTCTCGAGGGCCTGGAGGAGGTTCTCGGCGTCGTCCTCCTCGACCTCCAGGTCCTCGTTGCGGGTGAGGCGGAAGGCGTGGTGCTCCAGGACCTCCATGCCGGGGAACAGTTCTTCGAGGTGGGCGGCGATGACGTCCTCGAGGGGGACGTAGCGGCCGGGGGACGCTTCGAGGAAGCGGGAGAGCAGCGGGGGGACCTTGACGCGGGCGAAGTGGCGGTGGCCGGTGACCGGGTTGCGGACGACGACCGCGAGGTTGAGGGAGAGGCCCGAGATGTAGGGGAAGGGATGGGCCGGGTCGACGGCGAGGGGGGTGAGGACGGGGAAGATCTGGTGCCGGAAGAGGGTGAACAGGCGGGCCTGCTCCTTCTCCGCCAGTTCGTTCCAGCGGACCAGGTGGATGCCCTCGTCGGCGAGGGCCGGGGCGACGTCCTCGTGGAAGCAGGCGGCGTGCCGGGCCATGAGCTCGCGGGAGCGGGCCCAGATCATCTCCAGCACCTCGCGGGGCTGGAGGCCGGAGGCGGAGCGGGTGGCGACGCCGGTGGCGATGCGGCGCTTCAGACCGGCGACGCGGACCATGAAGAACTCGTCCAGGTTGCTGGCGAAGATCGCGAGGAAGTTGGCGCGCTCGAGGAGGGGGGTGCTCGGGTCCTCGGCGAGTTCGAGGACGCGCTCGTTGAAGGCGAGCCAGCTGCGTTCGCGGTCCAGGAAGCGGCCCTGGGGCAGGGCGGTGCCCGCGTCGGCGCCGTCGGTGCCGGGCGCCGGCGACTCCTCGTACGCGTCCAGGTCCGCGTCGATGTCGGGCTCCAGGTCGGAGACGGTCGCGGCCACGGTGTGCGGGCGGTGCGCGGCGATGGAGCCCACGGAGGGCTGCGGGTGCTGGACCTCTGCCTGGGGGTTCGGCTGCCTCATGAACTCATTCTTCCGCGCCGCGTGCAGGACAGGCGCGTCGGAGGGCGCGGAATGCTCTGCTCCTGGTGGCGCGGTCGGTTTCATTCGGCGAGGGTTGCAAGGCTGTCTGAATCGATGGTTACGGGGACATGACGTGTGGGATAGCGGGGGGCCTCCGGTGGTGGTGCGGGGTGCCTGCGGCGCCTGTGCGGGTGTGGTGGGGTGCGCGGATGCCTGCGGCGCCTGTGCGGGTTCGGTGGGGGTGCGCGGATGCCTGCGGCGCCTGTGCGGCTTCGGTGGGGGTGCGCGTAGCGCCTTCGGTGGTCTGTGGGGCGGGGCCGCGCCGGGGGGTGTCCGTCCTCGGAACGGCGCGGAATCGGGTACTGACCAACAGACGGGGCGTTGACGCGCCAACCGCTGCGGGCGGACACCCCCCGACACGTCCCCTTCCCGCCGTACGCGACTGACCCGCCGTCCTCGCGTAGCTGCGGGCAGCCGCCGTGCGCCGCCGTCCCGGCTGCGGGCGGTCGCCGTGCCGCCGCCGCTGCGGGCAGTCGTGCCTCCCCCAGTGCCTGAACGGCCTGGGAGGTACCCCCAGGGGCGGCACGGGTGGGCGGTGGGGGTCCCCCCGCTCGAGCGAAGCCGAGAGTGGGGGAGGCACCCCGTAGCGCCGGGCGCGCGACCCACCCCCGCCCCGGACACCCGTGAACGCCGGGCCGCTGCACCCCCCGCACCCGTCGAAAAATTCCGTCGTGGTCCCGTGAACCGGACCGTCCGGCTCGTCCGATGAGGAGACGTGAGCGAAACGAGAACCGACGGCGAGCTGCTGCGGGCCGTCGCGGCGGACGCCGACCGGCGTGCCTTCGAGGAGCTGTACCGGCGGTACGCCCCCTGGCTGACCGCCCGGATGCGCGGCCGCTGCGCCGACGCCGGCGTCGTCGACGACGTCGTGCAGGAGACGTTCCTCGCGGTGTGGCGGGGCAGCGCGCGCTACCGGCAGGAGGGGGACGTGGCCGGCTGGCTGTGGCGGATCGCGTCCCGGCGGCTGGTCGACGCGCTGCGCGGTGACGGCGCCCGGGGGCGGTTGCGGCAGGCGCTGGCCCGCCTGCGGCACCGGGACGAGGCGTCCGCCGAGGAGCGGGTGCTCGCCGGCGTCGAGCACGGGGATCTCGCCGGTGCGCTGGTCCGGCTCTCGCCGGAGCTGCGCGCGGTGCTCCAGGCCACGGTCATCGACGGGCTGACCACCCGCGAGGCGGCCGTCCTGCTCGGCATCCCGCCGGGCACGGTCAAGACGCGGGCGATGCGGGCCCGCCGGCAGCTGCGGGAGGCACTGGCATGAGAAGCGAGAACGGCTGGCACGTGGACGAGGACGACCTGCGGGCGTACGCCCGTGGCGAGCTCGCGGCGCCCGCGCTCTGGTCCGCCGATGCCCACCTGACCTCCTGCGCGCGGTGCCGGGGTGTCCTCGCCGGGGTGAGTGACGCCGCCGCCCTGGAGGCGGGGTGGGAGCGGCTCGACGCCGAGCTGGACGCGCCCCGTCCGGGGTGGCTCGAGGGCCTGCTGGTGCGGTGCGGGGCCGCCGACCACACCGCGCGACTGCTCGCGGCCACGCCCGTGCTGCGCCGTTCCTGGCTGGCCGCGGTCGTCGCCGTGCTGGTGACGACCTTCGGCGTCGCCCTCGCGTCCGGCGTCACCGACAGGCCCACGCTCTTCCTCGCCTTCGCGCCGCTGCTGCCGCTGGCCGGGGTGGCGCTCGCCTACGGGCCCGCGCTGGACCCGACGTACGAGATGGCGGTCGTCTCGCCGATGCACGGCTTCCGGCTGCTGATGATCCGTACGGTCGCCGTCCTGGCCGTCGCTCTCGGCGTCAACGGCCTCGCGACGCTCACCCTGCCGGGATACGGGCTGCGCGCGCTGGCCTGGCTGCTGCCCGCGCTCGCTCTCACCGCCTCCGGGCTGGCGCTGACGCCCCGGCTGGGACCGGTGGTCGCGCCCTCGGTGGTCGCCGGGGCGTGGGGCGGGGTGCTGTTCGCCGCGGACGCGGCGCAGGCCGCCGGGGACGGTCCGCTGGCGCCGTTCACCGCGGCCGGGCAGGGCGTGTCCGCGGCCGTGGCCGTGCTGGGGACGGGGCTGCTCGTCCTGTTCCGCGACCGGTTCGACGTCTTTGCGCGGGGTGCCGCGTGAGTCCTTCTTCCTTCCTCTGTCGATCTCTGTACGGGAGTGGCGCATGACCCCCACCGTTTCCGCCTCCGGGCTCAGCCTGTACTACGGGCGCACCCGGGCCCTGGACGAGGTGTCGCTGCGGCTGACGCCGGGCGTCACGGGGCTGCTCGGGCCCAACGGGGCCGGGAAGACCACGCTGCTGCGCGTGCTGGCGACCGCCGTGCCCGCCGACCGGGGCTCCTTCACCGTGCTGGGGCACGACCCGGGCACCGCGCGGGGACGGCAGGAGGTGCGGCGGCGGCTCGGGTACCTGCCGCAGACCCCCGGTTTCCACCCGGACTTCACCGCCTTCGAGTTCGTCGACTACGTCGCGATCCTGAAGGAGCTGACCGACCGGGCCGGCCGGCACCGCGAGGTGCGGCGCGTCCTGGACGAGGTCGGCCTGGCCGACGTCCGCGGCAAGCGGATCAGGAAGCTGTCCGGCGGCATGCGGCAGCGGGTCGCACTCGCGGCGGCGCTCGTCGGTGACCCCGGGTTCCTGGTCCTCGACGAGCCGACGGTCGGGCTCGATCCCGAACAGCGGATGCGGTTCCGGGAACTGATCGCCGGGGCGGGGGAGGGGCGGACCGTGCTGCTGTCCACCCATCAGACCGAGGACGTGGCGATGCTCTGCCACCGGGTCCTCGTCATGGCCGCGGGGGCCGTGCGGTTCGACGGGACCCCGGCCGAGCTGACCGCACGGGCCGCCGGGCGCGTGTGGAGCGGTACGGAACGCGATCCGCACGCGAAGGCCGGGTGGCGCACGGGGACCGGCTCCTTCCGGAACGTGGGCGACCCGCCCCCCGGCGCCGAACTGCTCGAACCCACGCTGGAGGACGGCTACCTGCTGACCCTCGACGGCGCCGGTGCGGGGGTGGCCGCATGAGCGCCCCGCCGACGGTGGCCCCGCCCGCCGTGGACGCCGGGCCGCGCGGCGGCGGTGCCCGGGCCGTGCTGGCCCTCGCCCGGTTCGAGACCCGCCGGCTGCTGCTGAGCGTCCCCGTCGTCGTCGCCTTCGTCGCCCACGTCGCCTGGATCGTGTGGCGCACCCGCGACTCCTGGGACGGGTACCCCGCCCTCCAGGACGCCGACCGCGCCACCCAGGGCGGGCCCCTGCTCGTGGGTCTCGCCGTCCTGGTGTCCGCCGACTTCGCCGCCTTGCGCTCCGCGCGCCACGGCACGGAGAACCAGTTCGCGATCCTGGTCGTCGAGCCCTGGCGCCGTACGGCGGCGCACGTGCTGTCCGTCGTGGCGGCCGCGCTGCTCACCGCCGTGTGCGTGGCCGGGCAGTTCGCCTGGGAGGCGTCCAAGCCGGGTGCGACAGGGAGCGGTTCGCCGGCCGAGCTGCTCGTCGGTCCGCTGACGGTGCTGCTGTTCGGTGCGCTCGGGGTGCTGCTGGCCCGGGTGGTGCGGGCGTCGTTCGCCGCGCCGCTGCTGGTGGTCTGCCTGCTGTTCACGTTCGTCCTCGGCACGGGCCCGGGGAACGCGGACGGCCTGTCCTGGCTGGCCCCGGTCGTCGTCGAGTCCGGCACCACCACCCTGCCCTCCGACCTGCTGGGGCGGCCCGCCGCCTGGCACGCGCTGTACCTGGCCGGCGCGGCCCTGTGCGTGGCCCTCCTCGCGGTGCTGGCCGCCGGGGGACGCGGACCGGCCGTCCGGGCGGGGGCCGTCCTGGCCCTCGCCCTGGCGGTGACCGGCGGTGTCCTGCAGGCCGAGGGCGTGGATCCGTCACCGGAGCTGGCCGCGGCCCGCGAGCGGGTCTCGGTGAACCCGGAGAAGGAGCAGACCTGCGTCGAGCACGGCCGGTCGGCGTACTGCGCGTTCCCCGAGTGGGAGCCCCGGACGCGCACCTGGGCCGGGGTGGTGGACCACGTCCAGTCCCTCGCGGGCGGCACCGCGCACGGCCGGCGGCTCGTCGTACGGCAGCGGATGGACGTCCGGTACGGGCCGGGGGGCGACGCCGCGATCCCCCCGCTGACCGCACCGCACCAGGTGACCGTGGGCAACGCCTGGGGCGGCAACCGGGTCCCGGAGTTCTCCACCGCCGTCGCCTCCGTGCTGGTCGCGGGCAGCGAGCAGGCGGGGAGCACGGTGTGCGACGGGCGGATGGTCACCGTCATGTGGCTCTCCCTCGGCTGGCAGGACGACCCGGTGGGCGCCCTGCGCCGTGTCCGTCTCGACGACAGCGTCGAGGGGTCCGCGGTGGTCCTGTCACCGACCGATCCGCTGACCATGACGGCGGGTCAGACCGACGTCGTACGGCGGCTGCTCGAAGAGCCCGCTCCCGGCGTCGCCGAGCGGGTGAAGGCGCACTGGGACGAGCTGACCTCCCCGGGGATCACGACGGCCGAGGCCGCCGGTCTGCTGGGCGTGGCCGGGCCGGAGGAGACGGACTCGTGCGAGTGACGCGCGCGCTGGCCGGCCCCGTGTGGCGCACCCTGCCGTGGCGGGCCCTGGGTTCCGCCGGCGCCCTCGGGCTGCTGCTCGCCGGGACGCCGAGGCTGGCGGGCGCGGAACCGACCCCCTGGCAGGCGCTCACCCTGCTGCGGGGCGTCGCCCTGGCCGGCGCGCTCGGCCTGGTCTTCCTGCTGGACGACCGGGCCCGGCACCTCACCGCGCCCGTACCGACCCGGCGTCCCCTGCGGCAGGCACTGCGGGTGGTCCTCGTCGCCCCGCTCGCCGCGCTGTGGTGGGCGGCGGTGCTGCTGCTCACCCCCTCCGGCGTCCGGCCTCCGGCCGGCGACATCACCCTGGAGGCCGGGGCGGTGTGCGCGGCGGCGCTCGCCGGTGCGGCGGCGGTGGTGCGTCTGACGGACGAACCGCGCCCCGGTCCGGCCGTCTCGGCGGCCCTGCTGGTCGTGGCCGTCCTCGCGCCCCTGCTGGCACCGGAGGACTGGGCGCTGTTCGTGGTGCCGGACGACCCGCGGTGGCCGGCGGCGCACGACCGGTGGGCGGTGCTGTCGGCGGCGGCCGCCGCGGTGTGGGCGGTGTGCGGGCCGGAGCCGGTGGGCCGGCGCGGGCGGAGGCGGGCCGTCGGCGCGCCGGCCACGTCCGGCCCGGGCGGCGCACCCGGCGGGGGCGGCGCGCACGGTCCGTAGGGCGTGCCCCGCGGGCCCGGTCGCGCGGGGCGTCCGGCGCGCCCGGGAAGCCTCCCCCGGCGGGGTGGCGCGCCGGCGGCGGCTCACGTCTCCGTGCGGTACATCAGGTCCGTCTCGTGGGTGACGAAGCCCAGGCGTTCGTAGACGGACACGGCCGCCTTGTTGTCGGCGTCGACGTAGAGCATCGCCGTGGGCAGGCCCCGCTCCGCCAGGTGCCGCAGGCCGATGGTGGTCAGGGCCTTGCCCAGGCCGCCGCCCTGGGTGTCGGGGCGGATGCCGAGGACGTACACCTCGCCGAGCCGTTCCTCGGCGTGCTCCTTCGTCCAGTGGAAGCCGATCAGTTCGCCCCCGCGTTCGGCCAGGAAGAACCCCGCCGGGTCGAACCACGCCTCGGCCTTGCGGTCGTCGAGGTCCCGTTGCGTGAGGGCGCCCTGCTCGGGGTGGTGGGCGAAGGCGGCGGCGTTCACGGCGAGCCAGGCCGCGTCGTCCTGGCCGGGTACGAAGGCGCGTACGCTCACGCCCTCGGGCAGCCGCGGTTCGGGCAGGTCGAGGCCGGCCAGCGGGCGGCGCATCTGACGCAGTTCGCGGAAGAGGGTCAGCCCGAGCACCTGCGCGAGGTGCCGGGCGGCGGAGTGGCCGCCGTGCGCCCAGATCCGCAGCCGCTTGCCGGAGGCCGCGAGCAGTGCGGAGCCCAGCGCCCGCCCGTGGCCCCTCCCCCGGTGCGAGGGGTGGACGACCAGTTCGGCGGCCGGGGGTTCGATCGGGTCCGTGCCCTCCAGCTGGGCGTAGCCGACGAGTTCGCCGCCGTCGAGGGTGAGCAGCAGGTGCGAGACGCCCTCCCGCGCCGGACCGCGCAGTTGCAGCCGCCCCTGCTCGGACACGGCCTGCTGCCCGTCGTTGCGGGCGGCGTCGGCGAGCAGGGCGAGGACGGCGCCGGTCTGCTCCGGGGTGAGGGTGGTGAGGGTCTCGATCGAACGGGAGCGGCCGGGCCGCAGGGTGTCGTCGCTGGTCATGCGTACGAGGGTAGAGGGAGGGCGCGGGAAAGCGGCGGTAGTGGCGGAGACCGCGGGGGAGGGCCGCGGGGAGAACGGAAGGTAGACCACGATGTAACCCGGAACCCCCTGTCGCGCTACGCGCGTTGACCCTAGGCTGTCGCGCCGGCGGGCCGTTTCCTCTGCGGCCCGTGTCACGCACACCCACAGGGGGGCGCATGCCAGCCACAGCACACTCGCACCAACCGCGCCGCAGACGCCGGACGGCCCGTCTCCTCGTCGCCGCCACCGTCGTGACCACCGGGGCGCTCGCCGCGGCGGCACTGCCGGCGTCGGCGAACGCGGACGGGGGCCACCAGGCCCACGGCGGTCACGGACACGGCCGCTACCAGGACGTCCAGCTCCTCTCCTTCAACGACCTGCACGGCAACCTGGAGCCCCCCGCCGGCTCCTCCGGCCGGGTCACCGAGGTCCAGCCGGACGGCACGGCGAAGACGATCGACGCGGGCGGCGCGGAGTACCTCGCCACCCACCTGCGCCAGGCCCGCAAGGGTCACCCGTACTCCATCACCGCGGCCGGCGGCGACATGGTCGGCGCCTCCCCGCTGCTGTCGGGCCTCTTCCACGACGAGCCGACCATCGAGGCGCTGAACAAGCTGGACCTCGACGTGACGTCCGTCGGCAACCACGAGTTCGACGAGGGCGCCAGGGAGCTGGCCCGCCTGCAGAACGGCGGCTGCCACCCCACCGCCGGCTGCTACACGGACAAGGAGTTCGAGGGCGCCGACTTCCCCTACCTCACCGCGAACGTCCTGGACGAGAAGACCGGCAAGCCCCTCCTCAAGCCCTACTGGGTGTGGAAGCAGAAGGGTGTCGAGATCGGCTTCATCGGCGTGACCCTGGAGGGCACCCCGAACATCGTCTCGGCAGACGGCGTGAAGGGCCTGCGGTTCGAGGACGAGGTCGCCACGATCAACAAGTACGCCAAGGAGCTCCAGCGCCAGGGCGTGAAGTCGATCGTGGCCCTCATCCACGAGGGCGGCTTCCCGGCCTCGTCCTCCTACAACTACGACTGCGACTCCCCGGGCGCCGGCGACGGCATCTCCGGACCGATCGTCGACATCGCCAAGAACGTCACCCCCCAGGTGGACGCGCTCGTCACCGGCCACACCCACAACGCGTACGTCTGCACGATCCCCGACCCGGCGGGCAAGCCCCGCATGGTCACGTCGGCGTCGTCCTTCGGCCGCCTCTACACGGACACGACGCTGACCTACGACCGCGCGACGGGTGACATCGTCCGTACGGCCGTGCAGTCGGCGAACCACGTGGTGACGCGGGACGTCCCGAAGGCACCGGACATGACCCGCCTGATCGACCGGTGGAACACCCTGGCCGCCCCCATCGGCAACCGCCCCGTCGGCTACATCTCCGGTGACATCGGCAACACCGGCACCGAGTCCCCCCTCGGCGACCTGGTCGCCGACGCGCAACTGGCCTACGGCAGGTCGCTGGACCCGGAGACCGACCTGGCGCTGATGAACCCGGGCGGCATCCGGGCGCCGCTCACGTACGCGGCGAAGGCCGGTGAGGGCGACGGCGTGGTGACGTACGCCGAGGGCTTCACGGTCCAGCCCTTCGCCAACACGGTGAACCTGCGCAGCTACACGGGCGCCCAGCTGATCCAGGTCCTGAAGGAGCAGGTCAGCGGCTCGAACGAGGCCGCCCCGAAGATCCTCCAGGTCTCCTCCGGCCTCACCTACACCCTGGACCTGACCAGGTCGGGCGCCGACCGGGTCGTCACCGGCTCCATCCGCCTGAACGGCGCGCCCATCGACCCGGCGGCCACCTACCGCGTCGCGGCGAACAGCTTCCTCGCGGGCGGCGGCGACGGCTTCACCACGCTGGGCCGGGGCACGGACGAACTGGTCGGCACGGACGACCTGGCGGCCTTCGTGCAGTACCTGACGGCCAACTCCTCGGCGGCGAACCCCCTCGCCCCGCCGGCCGCCGACCGGATCACGGTCGTGAAGTAGGCACGGGCACCGGTCACGCCGACGGGGCCCGGTGTCCGCACGGAACGCGGGCGCCGGGCCCCGTCGGCGTCCCGGCACAGGGGACCGGGGACACCCGTCGGTCGCCGCCGGGGGCGCCGGGGCCGCCGCGCGGTCAGACCGCCCCGTCCGCCGGGTCCCGGCCGGGCGGCGGCACCGGCGCCCCCGGCAGCCGTACGGTCGCCACCGTGCCGCCGCCCTCCGCCGGGGTCAGCGTCACCTCTCCGCCCGTCTGCTGGACCGTCCGCGCCACGATCGACAGGCCGAGCCCCGAGCCGGGCAGCGCACGGGCCGACGGCGAGCGCCAGAACCGGTCGAAGACGTGCGGGAGCTCCTCGGCGGGGATGCCGGGGCCGTGGTCGCGGACGGTGAGGACGCCGTCGGCCAGCCGTACGTCGACGGTGCCGCCCTCCGGGCTGAACTTCACCGCGTTGTCCAGGACGTTGACCATCGCGCGCTCCAGCGCGGAGGGCTCCGCCCGTACGTACCAGGGCCGGACGTCGGCGGTGATGGTCAGTTCCGGCCCGCGCAGGCGGGCGCGGCGCAGCGCCGACTCGACGACGTCCTGCCAGGCGATGATCCGCGTCCTGCCCGCGTGCTGGCCGGTGTCCGGCCGGGACAGCTCCTGGAGGTCGCCGATGAGCGCGGCGAGTTCCGTCATCTGCGCCTTCACGGAGGCGAGGAGCGCCTTGCGGTCGGCCTCGGGGATCGGGCGGCCGGTCTCCTCGCTGCGGGAGAGCAGCTCGATGTTGGTGCGCAGGGAGGTGAGGGGCGTGCGGAGCTCGTGGCCGGCGTCGGCGATGAGCTGCTGTTGCAGGTCGCGGGAGCTGGCCAGGGAGGAGGTCATCGAGTTGAAGGAGCGGGAGAGACGGGCGATCTCGTCCTCGCTCTCGTCCTCCACGGGGATGCGGACGTTCAGGTCCTCGGTGCGGGCGACGTGCTCGACGGCCTCGGTGAGCTCGTCCACCGGACGCAGCCCGGCGCGGGCGACGGCGAGTCCGGCCGCTCCGGCGCCGAGCACGCCGATGCCGGAGACGACGAGCAGCAGCAGGGCGAGTTCGTCGAGGGTGTCCTGGGTGTCCTCCAGCGGAAGGGCGACCAGCAGGGCGACCCCGTCGGCGAGCGGCACGGTCAGTGTGCGCACGGCCTTGCCGTCGGTGTCCTCGCCGTTGCGGAAGTACGCCGAACCGTCGGGGTCGCCGGCGACCCCGACGTCCTTGGAGGTCACCTTCACCGAGCCCGCCGAGCTGCCGAAGACGCAGTAGTCGCCGTCGGCCCTGACGAGTTCGAGGTAGGGCTGGCTGCGGGGGCCGGGGGGCCGGGTCGGGTCGGGCGTCCGGGAGCAGTCGGCCAGGGTCGTCTGGATCGCGGACAGGGACATGTGGAGGTTGCCGTTGCGCAGGTTGTCGTCGACCTCGCCGTAGAGCTTGCCCTGCACGATGAACCAGCACGTCACCGAGACCGCCGCCACCGCGAACGCCACCGCCGTCGTCACCAGCAGGGCCAGGCGGGAGCGCAGGGGCAGGGCGCGGAACCGCCTGATCACTCCGCGCCGCCCTGCCGCAGGACGTAGCCGACGCCGCGGACGGTGTGGACGAGGCGCGGTTCGCCGCCCGCCTCGGTCTTGCGGCGCAGGTACATGACGTACACGTCGAGGGAGTTGGACGACGGCTCGAAGTCGAAGCCCCAGACGGCCTTCAGGATCTGCTCCCGGGTGAGGACCTGGCGCGGGTGTGCCATGAACATCTCGAGGAGGGTGAACTCCGTGCGGGTCAGCTCCACCGGGCGTCCGGCCCGCGTGACCTCCCGCGTCGCCAGGTCCATGGTCAGGTCGGCGAAGGTGAGGGTGTCGTCGTCGGCGGCGGTGGCCTCCACCGCCGCCGCGTAGGAGCTGCGGCGCAGCAGGGCGCGGATGCGGGCGAAGAGTTCGTCCAGTTCGAAGGGCTTGACCAGGTAGTCGTCGGCACCGGCGTCCAGGCCGGTGACCCGGTCGCCGACGGTGTCGCGGGCCGTCAGCATCAGGATCGGGGTCGTGTCGCCCGCCCCGCGGATCCGGCGGGCGGCGGTCAGGCCGTCCATGCGGGGCATCTGGATGTCGAGGACGACCAGGTCGGGCCGGTACGCCGCCGCCTTCTCCAGGGCGTCGGCGCCGTCGACGGCGACCTCGGTGGCGTATCCCTCGAAGGCGAGGCTGCGCTGGAGGGCTTCGCGGACCGCCGGCTCGTCGTCGACGATCAGGATGCGCTGGGTGTCACGGTCGCGGTCGCCTTCTGCGGGGCTCATGGGCTCGGGTTCCTCGGGTGCGGTGGGTACGGGCTGCCGACGCCTTCAGCGTCGCACGGCGGGGCCGGTCCCCGTGGCGCGGCGGCCGCGGTCCGGCGCCGGGCGGCGGGGCGGAGGGTGCGGCGCGGAGGTGACCTCCGGGGCGAGGACGAGTCCGGCCGGGCCGCCGACGGCGGACGTCGCGGCGGGCGCGAGCGGCCGGTTCACGGCGTGCCGTCCTCCTCCGCTCAGTTCCGGGCGCCCGCCCGCAGCGCGGCCAGGTCCGCCTTGACGGTGTCGACCGGGATGGCGAAGCCGAGGCCGACGCTGCCCGCGTCCGCCGACGAGGAGGAACCGGCCGCCGAGTACATCGCGGAGTTGATGCCGATGATGTTGCCGTTCATGTCGATCAGCGCGCCGCCGGAGTTGCCCGGGTTGAGGGAGGCGTCCGTCTGGATCGCCTTGTACGTCGTCGTGGACGAGCCGGTGTCGCCGTTGAACTGCTGCCCGCCGAACTCGAACGGCCAGCCACCGCCCTGTCGCTGCTGCTGTTGCTGGCGGTCCTCGTCCGTCGACACGGTCACGTCACGGTTCAGGGCCGAGACGATGCCGCTGGTCACGGTGCCGGTCAGGCCCTCGGGGGAGCCGATCGCCACGACCTGGTCGCCCACCCGGACGCCGTCGGAGTCGCCGAGGGTCGCGGCCTTCAGGCCGGAGGCGTTCTCCAGCTTGATCAGCGCGAGGTCCTTCTTGCTGTCGGTGCCGACGACCTCGGCGGTGTACTGCTTGCCGTCGCTGGTCGTCACCTCGACCGAGGAGGCGCCGGCCACCACGTGGTTGTTGGTGACGATCTCGCCGTCACCGGTGATGACCACGCCGGAACCGGTGGAGGAACCGGCGTTCGAGGCGGCGCTGATCTCGACGATGCTCGGACCGACCGCCTGGGCCACGCCGGCGACCGTGCCCTTCTGGCTGGAGGGCACCACGGTGGTGCTGGTGGAGCTGGAGGCGACGGTGTCGCCGCCGGTCAGCTCCTGGATGCCGAAGGCGGCGCCGCCGCCGACGGCCGCCGCGACGATCGCCACGGCCGCGAGGAGGGCGAGCGGGCCGCGCCGGGTCCGCCTGCGGGGCGGCTGGGCGGGCTCATCCGGCGCCGCGGCCGTCGGGGGGTGGGGCGGCCGGGCGGGCGGCTGCGCCGGCGGGGGCGGCCACTCCGGGTCCACCGGGCTCGTGCGGCTCCCCGGGTCCACCGGGCCCGTGGGGCCCTCGGGCGAGGAGGCGTGCTGCCGGGCGCCCTCGTAGGGGTTCGCGTACGGGTTCGCGTTCTCGTACTCGCCGCTGCGGCGGAAGCTCTCGGTCATGTCCATGAGCTTCCCGCCCGCGTATGAGAGCTTCCTGAGTCCCGTCTGAGAAGCCCGGCAGAACCTCGTATGCCCGATATAAAGAAGCCCGTCCTCCCGTGGGATCCCGTCTCCGGGGCCGCCGGGCACGCCCGCCGGAGGCTATCCGCAGCCGCAGGACCGCCGTACCACCAGCCGTGACGGGAACACCTTCAGCCGCTCGCGCCGCGAGCCCGCGACCCGCAGTCCGTCGTCCAGGACCAGGTCCACGGCGGACCGCGCCATCGCCGACCGGTCGGAGGCGACCGTCGTCAGCGGCGGATCGGCCAGGCCGGCCTCCTTGATGTCGTCGAAGCCGGCCACCGCCAGCTCGCCGGGGACGTCGATGCGCAGTTCGCGGGCCGCGCGCAGCAGGCCGATCGCCTGGTCGTCGGTGGAGCAGAAGACCGCGGGCGGGCGGCGCGGACCGGCGAGGATCTCCAGGGCCACCCGGTAGGCGTCGTAGCGGTTGTACGGCGCCTCGAAGAGGCGCCCCTCGGTGGAGAGCCCGGCCTCCTTCATCGCCCGCCGCCAGCCCTCGACGTGGTCGGAGACCGGGTCGCCGACGGACGGGGTCTCGGCGGTGCCGCCCATGCAGGCGACGTACTCGTACCCGTGCTCCAGCAGGTGGCGCACGGCGAGCTGGGCGCCGCCCAGGTCGTCGGTGACGACGGCGACGTCGTCGATGGCCTCGGGACGCTCGTGCAGCAGGACGATCCGGGCGTCCCAGGCGTCGATCTCGGCGGCGGCCAGGTCGTTCAGGGCGTGGCTGACCAGGATCAGGCCGGAGACCCGCATGCCGAGGAAGGCGCGCAGGTAGTGGACCTCGCGCTCGCCGACGTAGTCGGTGTTGCCGACGAGGACCATCTTCCCGCGCTCGGACGCGGCCTGTTCGACGGCGTGGGCCATCTCCCCGAAGAAGGGCTGGCGGGCGTCCGGGATGATCAGCCCTATGAGGTCCGTGCGCCGCGACGCCATGGCCTGGGCGACCCGGTCGGGCCGGTACCCCAGCTCCTTGATCGCGGCGAGGACACGCTCGCGCGTGGCCGGGGCGACCGGCCGGGGTCCGTTGTTGATGACATAGCTGACGACGGCGGTCGAAGTCCCCGCCAGCCGCGCCACGTCATCCCGAGTCACCTTGGCCACGCGCGGAGTCTACGCGGATGGACCGGCTCCGGGCAGGGCGTATCAGCCCTCGGTCGGCCCGGTGACGCTCAGGCCTCGGCGGCGGCGGGCGTCGCCTCCGCGGCGTCCGCCCCGGCCTCCGGCCCGTGCTTCGCCCCGCCCTCCTCCGCGGCCCGTTCCTTCTTCTCCGGTTTCTCGGGCGTGACGAAGCGGTAGCCGACGTTGCGGACGGTGCCGATCAGCGACTCGTGCTCGGGGCCGAGCTTGGCGCGCAGCCGCCGTACGTGCACGTCGACGGTGCGGGTGCCGCCGAAGTAGTCGTAGCCCCACACCTCCTGGAGCAGCTGGGCGCGGGTGAAGACCCGGCCCGGGTGCTGGGCGAGGTACTTCAGCAGCTCGAACTCCTTGAAGGTCAGGTCCAGGACCCGGCCCTTGAGCTTGGCGGAGTACGTCGCCTCGTCGACCGACAGGTCGCCGTTGCGGATCTCCATGGGGGAGTCGTCGCCGGCGATCTGCTGACGGCCCGTGGCCAGCCGCAGCCGGGCCTCGACCTCCGCCGGACCGGCGGTGTCCAGCAGCACGTCGTCGATGCCCCAGTCGGCGGTGACGGCGGCGAGGCCGCCCTCGGTGACGACGAGGACCAGCGGACAGCCGAGGCCCGTGGAGCGCAGCAGCTGGCACAGGCTGCGGACCTGGGGGAGGTCGCGGCGCCCGTCGACGAGGATCACGTCGGCGCCGGGGGTGTCGACGAGTGCGGGCCCCTCCGCCGGGGCCACGCGGACGTTGTGCAGCAGCAGGCCGAGGGCGGGGAGCACCTCCGTCGACGGCTGGAGGGCATTGGTCAGGAGCAGGAGAGAACTCATGGCGCCCCACCTGCCTGGGTCGTCCTGCGGTCGTGCACGGTTCGCTCGCCCATAACGTCTGGTTCCTCCTCGGTCCCTGCGAGGACGTTTACGGCACTGCTTCGTACGGTGCGGGTCCCGTGCCCGTGGGCTCCGCTGCGAGTCCGGGAGGTGAACTCTGGTGAACGCTCCCGGAAGCACAAAAGGACCCGGGGGCTACGTCGCCCGAGTCCTCTGCCCAGCAGAATAGCCGACATGAGCAACGGTCCGGCAGGTCATGTGGCGCGTTCCACCATTCGTCCGAATCCTGGGACGCCCCGGGAGACGGCGGGGCGGGCACCCCGCCGCACCCCGGCGCGCACGTTCCTCCGCACCTCCGACGGGGTGCGCGTCGACGCCGTGTACGAGCCCGGCCCGGCCCGCCGGGACGCCGCCGACCTGGTCTTCGTCGTCGCGCACGGATTCACCGGCGACGCCGGTCGCCCGCACGTGCGCCGGATCGCGCGGGCGTTGGCGCGCCGCGGGGCCGTCGTCACGTTCTCCTTCCGGGGCCACGGCGCCTCCGGCGGGCGCTCGACCGTCGGTGACCGCGAGGTGCTCGACCTGGCGGCGGCGGTGACCTGGGCGCGCGGCTTCGGGCACGCGCGCGTGGTGACCGTCGGCTTCTCCATGGGCGGCTCGGTGGTGCTGCGGCACGCCGCGCTGTACGGCCGCGACGGCGACGACGGCGCCCGCACGGACGCCGTGGTGTCGGTGAGCGCCCCCGCCCGCTGGTACTACCGGGGCACGGCCCCCATGCGCCGGCTGCACTGGCTGGTGATGCGCCCCGCCGGGCGCCTGGTGGGCCGCTACGGCCTG
This sequence comes from Streptomyces sp. NPDC029152, assembly GCF_055564355.1. Taxonomy (NCBI): domain Bacteria; kingdom Bacillati; phylum Actinomycetota; class Actinomycetes; order Kitasatosporales; family Streptomycetaceae; genus Streptomyces; species Streptomyces sp. NPDC029152. The sequence continues at coordinate 41,236 of NZ_JBVHWR010000011.1, forward strand.
CGCACCCGCATCCACCACCGGGACTGGGACCCGGTACCGCTGTCACCGGTGGAGGCCGCGGGGCGGATCGCGCCGACACCGCTGCTCGTCGTGCACGGCGACCGGGACGGCTACTTCCCCCTCGACCACCCCCGGATGCTGGCCGAGGCGGCCGGTGACCACGGCGAACTCTGGGTGGAGCCCGGCATGGGCCACGCCGAGCACGCCTGTGGCGAGGAGCTGCTGCGCAGGATCGGCGACTGGGCCGTGGCGCGGGCGGGCTAGCCTGACGGTGTTCACCGCCGATCGGCACGGACGCCGATCGGCACCGGCGACGAAGGATCCAGATGGCAAAGGTCACGGTGCGCTACTGGGCCGCCGCGAAGGCCGCGGCGGGAGTGGCCGAGGAGCCGTACGAGGCGGCCACGCTCGCCGACGCGCTCGACGCGGTGCGCGAGAGCCACCCCGGCGAACTCACGCGCGTGCTGCTGCGCTGCTCGTTCCTCGTCGACGGCGACCCCGTGGGCACGCGCGCGCACGAGACGGTACTGCTGGCCGACGGCGGCACGGTCGAGGTGCTCCCGCCGTTCGCGGGAGGGTGACGATGACCGACCAGCCGTATCAGCCGCACCGGCCGCACCAGCCGTACGAGGGGCACGAGGGGTACGACGCCCAGGTGTGGCCCGGACAGCACCAGCAGGGCCACCGGGGGTACGACGACCCGGACACCGGCCAGCACACGCAGCAGTGGCAGGGCCAGACCTGGGAGACGCAGCTGCAACCGCCCGTCCCGGCGGAGGAGACGGCGTACCTGCCCCCGCAGGGCGACGGCGCGTACGGCGGTGGGCACGGGGGCCCGGCGTACGGATCACAGCCGTACCAGGAGCAGCCGCAACCCCAGCAGTACCAGCCGCAGCCGCAGCCCCAGCGGTACCAGCCGCAGCCGCAGCCCCAGCGGTACCAGCCGCAGCCGCAGCCCCAGCAGTACCAGCCGCAGCCGCACTACCGGCCGGAGCCGCAGACGTACGCCCCGCAGGCGCACCCCCAGCCCCGGCCCTACGAGCCCGAGCCTCCCGCGGCCCCCGCCGCTCCCGGGCCCCAGGCCGCCCCGGCGTCCCCGATGGGCGCCGCCTCCGGGGACGCGCCCGAGTACGGCCCGGCCACCCTCGCGGGCAACGCCCGGATCACCGACGCGCAGCGGGCCCGCGCCGAGGGCCGTTCGCCGATCATCGACCCGGGGATGCAGCCGGCCGCGCTCACCGCACTGCTCGGGCTGCTGCTGGCCGGCGCGGCCGCGGTCGGCACGTACGCGCTGCTCGTCCCGCTGGTCGTCCTCCAGGCCGTCACCGCGGCGGGCTGGTTCCGGCTGAACGGCATGTGGCCCGCCCGGCAGGGCATCGCGCTGGGCTTCGCGGGCGCGCTGGCCGCGGACGCGGCGATGCTGGTGTCGGACCGTTCCCCGGCGGCGCTCCTCGGCACGCTCGGCGTGTGGGTGCTGCTCTCCCTCGTCCTGCAGCTGCGGTCGCACGCCGATCCGGACGAGCGGATGTACGGCCTGATGGCGACCGTCGCCGCGGCGGCCCTGGCCGTCGTCGCGGGCGGGTACCTCGCGGCCGACGCGGACGCGGCGACGGTCGGCGCGGTCGCCGTGGCGGTGGCCGTCGTGGCCCGCGCGCTGCCGATGCCGACGCCCGCCTCGGTGGTCGTCGCGCTGCTCGCGGCGGCGGGTGCCGGGACCGCGGTCGGCGCGGTGACGGGCATCGGCACGCCGGGTGCGCTGATCGGCGCGGGCGCGGCGGTGTGCGCGCTGATCGGACACCGGGTCGCGGCCTACGACTACCCGTCCCGGTTCGTGCACTTCACGGCGGGCGTGGCGCTGCCGCTGGCGGCCTCGGCCCCGGCCGTGTACGTGCTCGGGCGGGCGTTCGGCTGAGGTCCCCCCGGGGGCGCACACGCCCCGCCTGTCACAGGTGATCGACAAAATCCGACTGCGACCGTCCACCGCGTTACGCTCGCGCTGGACGGCCGACGGTCGTCGGGGGACCGCTGTCGTTGACGCCTACCGGTGGGGAAGCACTCGCATGCGCGCACTGCGAATACTGTTGATCGTCGTCGTGGTCCTGGGCGGACTCTTCGTGATCGCGGACCGGGTCGCGGTCAACTTCGCCGAGGGCGAGGCGGCGGACAAGCTGCGCAGCACCGAGAACCTCGCCTCGACACCGGACGTGTCCATCAAGGGCTTCCCCTTCCTCACGCAGGTCCTCGGCGGCACGCTGGACGACGTCGAGGTCGGCATCGAGGACTACGAGGCGACCACCGGCGACGGCACCGGGAAGATCCGCATCGACGACCTCCGGGCCGACATGAAGGGCGTCGAGTTCTCCAGTGACTTCGGCTCCGCCACGGCGGCCACGGCCACCGGCACCGCGACGATCTCCTACGACGAGCTGCTGAAGGCCGCCAAGTCCGAGCCCACGGAGGTCGGGCCCGGCATCACCGCCAAGGTCGTCGGTCTCTCCGACGGCGGCAACGGCAAGATCAAGGTGTCGCTCCGGGCCACGGTCCTGGGCACCGAACTGCCCGAGCCGGTCGACGTCCTCAGCTCGGTCAAGGTCGAGGACGACAACGTCGAGGTCGTCGCGGACGGCCTGCCGACGGTGGGCGGCAAGCAGTTCGCCGAGTCCCGGATCCGGGCCATCACCGACTTCCAGCAGACCATCGAGGAGCTGCCCGGCGGGATCGAGCTGGACAAGGTCGAGGCGGCGAAGAACGGCGTCGAGATCACGGTGAAGGGTTCGGACGTCAGGCTGGCCGGGTAGGACGGCGGTCGGTGCCCCGGGAGGCCCGGGGCCGCCCGCGGGCCGGCCGCCCGACGCGTCGGCGTCCGTCAGACGAGACGCCGACGTCCGTACCGCAGATGTGCCGGCCGTCCCGGTGGGCCGCGGACCGCTCGGCGGCGTCCGGAAGGCTCGTCGATCCCACATACCGGACGATCCTGTCTCATCATGCGACACGCCGGTGACATGGCCCGGCATCCGTCCCTACGATCGGGCCTATGAAGCGACAGGCGGATCTCACGAAGCGGCGGGCAGTGGACCTGTGCCGCGTTGCCGCCATGCTCTGTCGCACCTTCTGAACGGACGGCGACGCCGCCGTCCGGTTCCCTCGCCGCCCTGCCCAGGGCACCCGCGCGCCGCTCCGGCATGAGCGCGCACCCCCTCTCACCGCACGCCCCGCCGCAACTGCCCCGGAGGAGAAAGCATGAGCCGCAGCGACGTCCTGGTCGACGCCGACTGGCTGCAGGACCACCTGGACGACCCGACCATCGCGATCGTCGAGGTGGACGAGGACACGTCCGCGTACGACAAGAACCACATCAAGAACGCGATCCGGATCGACTGGACGCAGGACCTCCAGGACCCGGTCCGCCGTGACTTCGTCGACCAGGAGGGCTTCGAGAAGCTCCTGTCGAAGAAGGGCATCGCCAACGACCACACCGTGGTCCTCTACGGCGGCAACAACAACTGGTTCGCGTCCTACGCCTACTGGTACTTCAAGCTGTACGGCCACGAGAACGTCAAGCTCCTCGACGGCGGCCGCAAGAAGTGGGAGCTGGACGCCCGCGAGCTGGTCGACGGCACCGACGTGCCCGAGCGCCCGGCGACCGACTACAAGGCCAAGCCGCAGGACACCTCGATCCGCGCCTTCCGCGACGACGTCGTCAAGGCGATCGGCGCGCAGAACCTGGTCGACGTCCGCTCGCCCGACGAGTTCTCCGGCAAGCTGCTCGCCCCGGCCCACCTCCCGCAGGAGCAGTCGCAGCGTCCGGGCCACGTCCCGTCCGCCCGCAACATCCCGTGGTCGAAGAACGCCAACGACGACGGCACCTTCAAGTCGGACGAGGAGCTCAAGCAGCTCTACACCGACGAGCAGGTCGACCTGGCGAAGGACACCATCGCCTACTGCCGCATCGGTGAGCGCTCGGCCCTGACCTGGTTCGTGCTGCACGAGCTGCTGGGCGTGGAGAACGTCAAGAACTACGACGGCTCCTGGACCGAGTACGGCTCCCTCGTCGGCGTGCCGATCGAGCTCGGCCCCGCGAAGTAAGCCACCCGACCGCCTTTTCCCAACCCCTCAGGAGTACGACATGTGCGGAGCGAAGGCCGGCGGCCCCGACGCCTCGACGATCAAGCCCGGTGAGACCACCATCCAGGGTCAGGTGACCCGCGACGGCGAGCCGGTGACGGGCTACGTCCGTCTGCTGGACTCCACCGGCGAGTTCACGGCGGAGGTCCCGACCTCCGCGACGGGCCAGTTCCGCTTCTACGCGGCCGAGGGCACCTGGACCGTACGGGCGCTCGTCCCGGGCGGCACCGCCGACCGCACGGTCGTCGCCCAGCAGGGCGGGCTGGCGGAGGTCGCGATCGCCGTCTGACGGCGATCGCGTCGCACGACGGCCGAGGGGCCGCACCCACCGGGTTGGACACCTGGGGTGCGGCCCCTTCGGTGTGCGCGGACCTACGCTGGACGTATGTACGCACGGCGGCGGCACGTCTACTTCGTGATGATGGGCACCTGCATCGCGCTGTTCGTCCTGGCCTGGGGAGTCGTCCGCCTCTGGTCCGTCCCGGCGGCCGTGGGCCTGTGCGTGGTGGCCATGGTCATCCCTCCGCTGGCCGCGATCGTCGCCAACCGCCGCGGCCCCGACGACCGCTGGTGGGACGACCCCTCGGGCGACGCGAAGTCCGACGAGTGGTGGGACGAACTGGACGGCAAGAAAGGGCGGCACTAGCCGGTTCCAGGCAGCTCGCCGCCAGTTCGGCCGGTGAGCCTGGGCGCTCGGCCCGAGCCTGCGTGCCAGCCCACGTCTCCGTCGCGATCCGGATGTCCCTCCTGACTGCCGAAGACGCTGCCACCGGGTTCGTCATGGCCGAATCGTGATCAACGTCGCCGCAACCCCGGACGCCGGCGGTGGGTCTCCTGGGTGCGCGTATACGGAACGCGCGCTTCACCTATGTGGGGGCACCATGGAAGAGGAACCAGCGAGACCTGCGGCACCGGCCGTGCCAACGACCTCGGAAGGCCCTCCGCCGCCGGAAAAGTCCGAGGCAGGGGAGGGCCACACGCCGCCGGAGAGGCCGGCGGCCGACGAGGAGGGCCGCGAGCCGCCGGACGGGTCCGTGGCGCCGGACCAACCCCCGCAGCTGATCGACGATTCGCCCGCGCCCGTGGAGGGGGCCGGACGACGCCGGTGGCGCGGGAGTACGGCCGTGCTCATGGGTGCCGCCGCTGTGCTGGGCCTTGTCGGCGGCGCCTGTACCGGAGTTCTCGTGCAGGCGGAACGAGAGCCGACGAAGCTGCCGCCGCTGTCGCAGGCCGCCCTCGCGCGCAGCGCCGGAACGGCGCCGAAGCCGCTGCCCGCCGACCAGGACCGCCAGGTGCGCACCGAGGGCGACCTGCGTGACCTGCTGCTGAAGAAGCCGCGCGGGGCGGAGGAGGCCGACTGGCTGAAGGGCTCCAACGGCTGGATGGACCTGGGAAGCTACGCAGGTACCTTCATGGATCCGCAGCGTGCGTACGAGGCTCTGCTCCGCAACGAGTTCCGCCGGGCCGTCGTCACCGGCTGGGAGGTTGACGAGACGTACTCCGTAGAGGTCCGGCTGATCCAGTACCGGCAGGAAGAGGTCCTCGGCGCCACCGAGGCCAACGTGGAGAGCCAGTACTTCGCTGCCGACATGGGGAGCGAGTACGTCGGGACTGCCGACGGCGTCCGCGTCGGCGACTGGAGTATCCCGGGCACGGGGGACGGCCGTGTGTTTGTCAACGACGAGCCTGTCCCCGGCCTCGACGGCTCGGAGTTCCCCTACGAGGCGCAAGCGCACGCCCGGCGGGGCGACATCGCCATGGAGATCTGGGTGAGCGGAGCCAAGCCGATCGACAAGAAGATGGTCTTGGGCCTGGCCGAGCAGCAGATGGAGCGGCTGTGAACGAGAACCGGAACGACGACCCGTTGACGACCGAGCCCACCGCACCGCCCCCTCCTGCCTCCGGGCGCCGAGGTCGCCGTCGATTCGCCGCCGTCACCGGAGCGCTCCTGTTGACCGGCACCGTCGTCGGAGCCGTCGCGTGCACCGCCGTGGCCGTCGCGGACGCCGACCGCGATCCGGGCGTCCCGTCCTGGGCGCGTCCCCAGCCCACCGAGGGTCAGACGGCGGTAGCGGCCGAGCCGGGCAGTCTGGCCTGGACCCTCGTGCCGTACCGGCCCGGCAACTGGCTGCGCGGCCCCGACCTGGGTGAATTCGACTCGGACGCCGTGCTGAACGGAGGCCGGACGGCCGCCCTTTTCAAGGAGTCGCTGGCCGGACTGCCTCGGACCGAGCGCAAGCAGCTGGAGAAGGAGATCGACCGCCGGCCCGTCAAGGAGATGGCGATGCGCAGCTACGCCTTCACCATGGGGGAGAACGCCAACCGTGTGGCAGGCGCCGCCACCATGACAATCGTTCTGGCCCGGATGGAGGACCAGGTCGCCGCCCGTTCCGTGACGACGGACCGGAACGCGTTCCTGGAGGCCCTCGACGTCTTCCGCGACGGCCCTGAGATCGAGGGTTACGAGGACGCCGCGTGCTTTCGCGCGCCTTCCGGTTCCGGCGACGACGAAGGCCTCGATGCGATGTTCTGCTCCGCCTCCATGGGAGACATCGCGGTCATCGCCACCGCCGAAGGAGCGCAGCCGTTCGACCAGGACGGCGTCGCCGCGCTGTTGAAGGACCAGTTGGACCGCATCGTTGAGCCCGGGGAGTCCGTGTGACCGAGCAGATCGCCCCGTCGGCGCCCGTCCAGCCGACGCCTGCCCCGCCGCCCGGCGTCTCGACTCCGTCGTGCAAGGACCGCCGGGTCCTGCGTGCCGTGCTGCGCTGGACCGCCGCCGTCGCCGCCTTTGCGGCGGTCGGATCGGCCACGGCGTACGGCATCATGCGGATGGACCGGACGGACGTGCCAGGGCTCGCTACCGCGTCGGACGGGCGCTGGAAGTACCCGACGCTCACCGCGGCTCCGCTGCCGTCCAACAGCCCGGGCCCGTTCGCCGAGGGGAACGCGGCAGGTGCCCACTACGCCGATCTACGGGCTCTGCTGCTGTCGGCGCCCGACGGGGCGACAGCGGACCCGGCTCTGCGTGGCACGGATGGTTGGCTGGCGACGGAGACCTTCCTCGCGGAGTACGAGGAGGAGACCGACCGTGACGCACTGCGGCTGAAGGTCGTCGATGCGGGGCTGCGTCACATCGCCGCCCGTGGCTGGACCACCGACGACGGTACGCACACGCGGATCTACCTGCTCCAGTTCGGTACGGCGGCCGTCGTGGACGACCTGCACACCATGCAGCTGGCGCCGTACGACAGCCCGATCTACGCCGTGCGAGGCGCGGACACGGTGGAACGCGACGAGAACTTCCCGGAGGCTGCCGAGTCCGACGACGTGCTCTCCGCCGTCTTCACCGAGCCCGAGCCGTACGGCGGCGAACAGGTCCGCGAGGCATACATCGGCGCCGGCGACGTCCTGGCGGTGGTGCTGCAGAGCCGCGCGGGCGGGGCGGAGGAGGTGCCCTTCCAGCAGACCGTGGCGCTGCAGACCCGACTGCTTCTCTGACGAGAGCGTGAGCACTTCACCCCTGGTGTCCTCGGTGCGCTCGAATGAGCGCTCTGAGGACAATTGGGTGCTGGGTGTTCACGCTTTTTCAGGGAGGGGTCAGTAGACGAGCGCCTGCGTGTCGTCGGCGAGCGACTCCTGCACGAAGACCTGGGCGCCGGCGATCCGCACGCCCTCGAGGACGTCCTTCTCGGTGATGTCCCGGCGGGCCGCGCACTGGGTGCACAGGGTGACCCGGCCCCCCGCCAGGAGCGAGTCGAGCAGGTCGGGCAGCGGCGCGGCGTGCGGCAGCTCGAACTCGGCCGCGCGGCCCGGCAGGGCGAACCAGGAGGACTCACCGGTCAGCCACAGGGAGACGTCCACCCCACTGGCCACGGCCACCGCCGCCACCGTGAACGCCTGAGAACACCGCTCGGGCGCATCGGCCCCCGCCGTCACCTTGATCACGAGCTTCTTCGCCATGGCCGCATCGTACGGCCGCCGCGAGGGCGTACCTCACCAAGTGCCGTCCGGCCCGGCCGCGTAAGCTGGGCACCGGCCCCCGTGCACACAGCGCACGCACCGCACCCCGCTCAATCGAGGAGCACCCCGTGGAGATCTTCTTCGAAACCCTGCTGGTCCTGGTCTGCGTCGGCGTCCTCGCCTTCGCCGGGCTGACCGTGAAGAAGCTGTACCAGGGCCAGCGCTGACCCCTTACGCCAGGAAGTACTGTTCATGATCGAGATCCCGTCCGACCTCCACAAGGACCTCGTCCCGCTCGCCTTCCTGCTCGGCAACTGGGCGGGCGCGGGCGTGCACGACTTCCCCGGTGCCGAGAAGTGCAACTTCGGGCAGGAGGTCTCCTTCTCCCACGACGGCCGGGACTTCCTGGAGTACCAGTCCCACACCTGGGTGCTGGACCAGGACGGCAACAAGGTCCGCCCGCTGGAGTCCGAGCACGGCTTCTGGCGCATCGACGCGAACCGCAAGGTCGAGGTCACGATGACCCGCGACGACGGCGTCATCGAGATCTGGTACGGCGAGATGGCCGACCAGAAGCCGCAGATCGACCTGGTGACCGACGCGGTGGCCCGCACGGCCGCCTCCCGGCCCTACACCGGCGGCAAGCGGCTGTACGGCTACGTCAAGAGCGACCTGATGTGGGTCGGCGAGAAGCAGACCCCCGAGGTCGAGCTGCGCCCCTACATGTCGGCGCACCTGAAGAAGGTCGTCACCCCGGAGGACGTCGAGCGCTGGGCCAAGGCCCTGCCCGACGACATGCCGGACGACGGGATCGCTTTCTTCAAGTAGTCCTACACTCAGGGGTGTGGTGAGCACCGACTGGAAGAGCGACCTCAGGCAGCGCGGCTACCGGCTGACGCCCCAGCGGCAGCTGGTGCTCGAAGCAGTGGACACCCTGGAACACGCGACCCCCGACGACATCCTCGGCGAAGTGAGGAAGACGGCGTCGGGGGTCAACATTTCCACCGTGTACCGCACGCTGGAGCTCCTGGAGGAGCTCGGGCTGGTCAGCCACGCCCACCTCGGGCACGGGGCGCCCACGTACCACCTCGCCGACCGGCACCACCACATCCACCTGGTCTGCCGGGACTGCACCAGCGTGATCGAGGCCGATCTGTCGGTGGCCGCCGAGTTCACCGCCAAGCTGCGCGAACAGTTCGGCTTCGACACCGACATGAAGCACTTCGCGATCTTCGGCCGGTGCCGGGACTGCTCCACGGAGGGCCCGGCCGGCGAGTCGTAGGCTAGGCATATGAAGAGCCCCCTGCTGTCCCTGCCCGGCGCCGTCCCCGCCGAGGGCGTGGACGAAGGCGTCGCCGCCCACTACGGCGACCTGTTCCGCGAGCAGCGCGCCCTCGCCGACGGCACCGGATTCGTCGACCTCTCCCACCGCGGTGTCGTCACCGTCAGCGGCGACGACCGGCTGGCCTGGCTGCACCTGCTGCTCACCCAGCACGTCAGCGAGCTGCCGGCCGGCGAGGCCACCGAGGCGCTGATCCTCTCCGCCAACGGCCACATCGAGCACGCCCTGTACCTCGTGGACGACGGCGAGACCGTCTGGGCCCACGTGGAGCCCGGCAGCCAGGAGGCGCTGATCGCCTACCTGGAGTCGATGAAGTTCTTCTACCGGGTCGAGGTCGCCGACCGCACCCCCGACACCGCGGTCGTCCACCTGCCGGCCGGTTCCATCGCCGCGGCCCCCGAGGGCGCCGTCGTGCGCGAGACGCCGTACGGCCGTGATCTCTTCCTGCCGCGCGAGGAGCTGGAGGCCTTCGCCGCCGAGGCCGGTCCGCCGGCCGGGATCCTCGCCCACGAGGCGCTGCGCGTCGAGCAGCACCGGCCCCGTCTCGGCTTCGAGACCGACCACCGGACCATCCCGCACGAGCTGGGCTGGATCGGCACCGCCGTGCACCTGCAGAAGGGCTGCTACCGCGGACAGGAGACCGTCGCCCGGGTGCAGAACCTGGGCAAGCCGCCGCGCCGGCTGGTCTTCCTGCACCTGGACGGCAGCGAGGTCCACCTGCCGCCCGCCGGGGCCGAGGTGCGCCTCGCCGACGACGGGGCCGACGGGCGCAAGATCGGTTTCGTCACCACGTCCGTACGCCACCACGAGCTCGGCCCGGTCGCCCTCGCCCTGGTCAAGCGGAACGTGCCCGTGGACGCCAGGCTGCTCGCCGAGGGCACGGCGGCGGCCCAGGAGACGGTCGTCGAGCCGTAGGAGCTCCTAGACCTCGACCAGCACCGTGAACGGGCCGTCGTTCGTCAGCGACACCCGCATCGCCGCGCCGAAGCGGCCCGTCGCCACGGTCGCGCCCAGCGCGCGCAGCTGCGCGACGACCTCGTCGACGAGCGGCTCGGCGACATCGCCGGGCGCGGCGGCGTTCCAGGTGGGGCGGCGGCCCTTGCGGGCGTCGCCGTACAGGGTGAACTGGCTGATCACCAGGAGCGGGGCGTCGACGTCGCTGCACGACTTCTCGTCGTGCAGCATCCGCACCGACCAGAGCTTGCGGGCCAGCTGCGCCGCCTTCTCCTTGGTGTCCTCGTGGGTCACGCCGACCAGGACGCACAGCCCCTCGCCGTCGATCGCCCCCACCGTCTCGCCGTCCACGACGACGCTCGCGCCGTCCACTCTCTGCACCACCGCACGCATGCCGCCATGATGCCGTGCCGCCCGGGGGGACCGTCGGGCGGGCCGTACGGGGGCTTCTTATCGCTCCGTAACCCCCCATCTGGGGCCGATCGGGGGCACTCGGTCACATAGCGGCCACTTGGGGTGGCACGATGCTTCCCAGACGCCGGTCGAGGGGACGGTTGAGTGATATGAGCACACCGAGTACGGGGCAGCCGTCTGGGACTGTCGCGTCGACCCACCCGGGGGGCCTCGAGCCGCCCCGGCCGCCCGTGCAGCGCACGGACAGCCCGGAGCTGCCCGTGGACCCGCCGGAGGACGACCTGCCCGTGCTGAGCCTGCCCGAGCTGCGCACCCTGCGCCGGGACGCCCAGCGCGAGGAGGCCGACCTCAGTTACGTACGGCGGCTGCTGCAGGGGCGGATCGACATCCTGCGGGCGGAGCTGGCGCGGCGGGGGCCGGCGTCCGCGGTGCACCCGGGCACGGCGGCGTCCGAGGCGTCCGCGACATCCGTGGCGTCCGTCGTGGAGCGGCTGTCGGAGATCCTGACCGACGCGCCGGCCCGGCAGCGGTCCTCCGCGCGCCATGTGACGCTGGGCACGCCGCGCAGCGAGGAGGGCCGCAGGCTGGCCGCGGAGATGCTCGGCGAGGTGGAGCTGTCCGACCTGACGGCCCGCACCGACCCGGAGCTGAACGCCGCGATGGGCCGCCTCGTGCACTACGAGCAGCAGGTCTCCCGGCGGCGGCAGCGGCTGCAGCGGACGGCCGACGACTGCAGCGCCGAGATCGCGCGCCGGTACCGTGAAGGGGAAGCACAAGTCGACGACCTGCTCGTGTGACGCCGGGAGCGGCTCCCTCCAGCCGCTCCCCGCTGGGCCCGGTGACCCCGGGACGTCACGGCGGCGGGTCACCCGTCCGGAAGGCCACCGCCGATGCCCGCGTCCCCGTCCGCGCCCACGTCCGCCCTCTCACCCGCCGCACCGCCCGTCCTCGCCGAGGTCGTCCGGTCCGGCTTCGTCGAGGGGCGGCACCGGGGCAGCCTGGTCCTCCTGGCCGCCGACGGAGCCGTGGAGCTGGCGCTCGGGGACGTGACGGCGCCGGTCTTCCCGCGCTCCTCCAACAAGCCGATGCAGGCGGCGGGCGTGCTGCGGGCCGGCCTGGACCTCGCGGGGGAACGGCTGGCGCTGGCCGCGGCGAGCCACTCCGGGGAGCCCTTCCACCGCGACCTGGTCCGCAAGATGCTCGACGAGTACGGCCTCGACCCGGCCCTGCTCCAGTGCCCGCCCGACCTGCCGCTGGACCCAAAGGAGCGGGACACGTACCTGGCGTCGGGCGCGGGGCCCGACCGGATCACCATGAACTGCTCCGGCAAGCACACGGCGATGCTGGCCGTCTGTGCCGAGCGGGGCTGGCCGCTGGAGACCTACCTCGACGCGGACCACCCGCTCCAGCGGCTCATCCACGAGGTCGTGGAGGACGCGGCGGGCGAGCCGGTCGCCGCCGTCGGCACGGACGGGTGCGGGGCGCCGCTGATGGCGATCAGCCTGGTCGGGCTGGCCCGCGCCTTCCGCGGCTTCGTGGGCGCCGAGCCCGGCACCGCCGAGCGCCGGGTCGCCGACGCGATGCGCGCCCACCCCGAGTACGTCGCCGGCACCCGCCGCGCCGACACCTGGCTGATGCGCGAGGTGCCCGGCACGCTCTCCAAGATGGGCGCGGAGGCCGTGCAGGCGGTGGCCCTGCCGGACGGCCGCGCGCTGGCCTTCAAGGTGGAGGACGGGGCGAGCAGGGCGCTGGGCCCGGTGCTGGCCCGCGCGCTGACGCTGCTGGGCGTGGACGCGCCGGTGGTCGAGCGCATCGGCCGCGCCCCGCTGCTGGGCGGCGGACACGAGGTGGGGGAGATCCGGGCGGCGTTCTGACGCCGGGCTGTGCGGCGCGGTGTCGCGGGGCCGGCAAATCCCCGCGACGCCGGTGCGGTCGCCGACCTACCGTGAGCGCATGACCCGCCACACCGACATCGACGTACGGCCCATCACCGAGGCCGAGTTCCCCGACTGGTCCCGCGCCCTGAGCACCGGGTTCCTGCAGCCGCCCGCCGTCGGTGCGGAGCAGTTGGAGGCACGCCGCCGCGAGTTCGTCCCCGGCCGGCTCCTCGGCGCCTTCGACGGCGGCCGCTGCGTGGCGACCTTCCGCTCCTTCGACCAGGAGGTCACCGCCGTCGGCGGGGCGCCCGTGGCGGCCGACGCCGTCTCCAACGTCACCGTCAGCCCGACCCACCGCCGCCGCGGCCTGCTCACCCGCATGATGACGCAGGACCTGGCGGCGGCGAAGGAACGAGGGGACGTCGTCGCGACGCTGATCGCGGCGGAGTACCGGATCTACGGCCGCTACGGCTTCGGCCCCGCCACCACCCTGACCGAGTGGACGGTCGACGTCCCCCGTGCCGGTCTCGACCCGCGCTGGGCGGCCCCGGAGGACGGCGGCCGGATCGACCTCGTGGACGGCGAGGACGTCCGCAAGCTGGGCCCCGAGCTGCACGAGCGGCTGCGCCGGACGCAGCCCGGCGCGGTGAGCCGGACCGACCTGTGGTGGCAGGTGCGCACGGGGGCGGTGAACATGAGGGGCACCCCGTGGGTCGAGCCCTTCTACGCCGTGTACCGCTCGGCGGACGGCGAGGTCGAGGGCATGGTCTCCTACCGTGCGGACGAGAGGTGGGGGGACGCCAAGCAGCCGCTGAACACGGCCACCGTCGACTGGCTGATCGGCGTGACCCCGGCCGCCGAGCGGGCGCTGTGGCGGTATCTGTGCTCGATCGACTGGATCACCACGGTGAAGAGCGGCTGGCGGGCCCCCGACGACCTGCTCCCGCACCTGCTCCCGGACCCGCGCGCCGCCAGGATCGTCACGCAGGCGGACTGGCTGTGGGTGCGGATCCTGGACGTCGTACGGGCGTTGGAGGCGCGCACCTACGGCGCCGAGGGGACGCTGGTGCTGGAGGTGGTGGACGGGGACGGACTGACCGGCGGGCGGTGGCGGCTGGAGGCCTCCGGGACCGGGGCGTCCTGCACGCCGACCACCGAGAGCGCCGCGCTGGTCCTCGACGTCGGCGAGCTGGCGGCGCTGTGGCTGGGTGACGAATCGGCCGTGCGGCTGGCGGCGCTCGGCCGGGTCCGGGAAGAACGAGCGGGCGCCGCCCGGCTGGCCGACGCCCTGCTGCGTACGTCCAGGCGTCCTTGGTGCCCGGACCTGTTCTGACCTGTTCCGGGGCGGCTCCCTCCTGCCGGTGACGGGTCGGGTGCGCTGTCCGTGGTCAGCGCTCTTCGGTTGTGGTTGTCGTGCGGTGGTGCCGACCGGCTGTCCGGGCCCCCGGCTCCCCTCCGGAAGGGAGCCCGGCCAGCGGTGCGTCGATTCAGCCGGACTGGGCGAGCAGCATCACGAGGATCACCGCACCCACACTGCCGATCGCGGTGTTCTTCGCCTTGATGCCGATGGACAGGGCGACGAACGCGATGATTCCCATCGGTCCGTACCTCCACTGCACCAGCTGCTCGAACCCGATGGCCAGAGCGGCGACGACGATGGCGATGAGCGGCATGGCGGTCCCCCTTCGGACCGTCCCGGACGGGACGTGTCCCCTTCTGCTGTCACCGTGATGGCCAACCCCGAGAAGAGCCGACCACGTTGCCAAAGTTGGCAGCCAACTTCTCTCTACTTATCTCCTCTTGGGGGCGGCGCATAACCACCTTTACGCGAACTGCCCAAAGATGGCGGGAAGTTGTAGTGTTCGGTCGTGGAGCGGGAACATGCCTCCGTCAATGGACGGAAGAAGCCGCAGGAGCGCGCGAGGACCCACCGCGAGGTGGCCGACCAACTGCGCGCCCGGATCAGGTCCGGGGCGTTGCGGCCGGGCCAGCGCATGCCCACACAGGCCCAGTTGGCCGACGAGTTCGGCGTAGAGCGCGGCACGGTGCGCCAGGCCCTGCGCATCCTGCAGTCGGAGCGTCTGCTCACCAACGTGTCCAAGGGGAGCCCGGCGACCGTCGCGCCCGACCCCGACGAGGCCCTGACCGGGTCCGACGCGCTGCCGCAGCCGACCACGGTGGCCCTCGCCCCGCGGATCGCGGAAGCCTTCGCCGTCCCGCACGTCAGGATCGACGCGCTGTGTCTGACCGCGGTCTCCCTCACCCTCGCCATCGGCGAACCGCTGCGCCAGATCCACACCGGGCGCCGCAAACCGGCCAAGATCGACGTCCGGGTCCTGCTGCCGGGCCGGGACACCGACCTGGCCTTCCCGGTGCCGGTGGCGGGCCGCGACCGCGTGGGCCCGGTGCACGAGCGGTGGCTGGCCATGCGCAACGCCCAGGGGCAGGTGCTCCGGCACAACCTGCTGTCGCTGCGCGCCACGCACGGCATCGACGTGAGCGTCTCCTTCCGCGCGCTGCCCCTCACCCCGCCGGTGAAGCTGTACGTGCTCAACGGCACGGAGGCGCTCTTCGCCCACTACACGCTCACCCGGCGCGAGGAGCAGGCCGGCGGGGAGCGGGTGGACGTGTACGACGCCGAGGGCACCCGCTCGACGCTGTTCGCCTTCGAGCGGGGGGCCGGCCCGCGCGACACGGCGTTCGTGCGGCAGTCGCAGCTGTGGTTCGACGGACTGTGGGAGACGATCAGTTCGGAGCTGGTGCTCACGGACTGACCGCCTCCCGCGTCCGGTGCTCCCCGGGCGGATCCGGGGGCCGGCCCCTCACAGGGCGGGCCCCGCGACCAGCAGGGCCAGCACCACCGCGCCGGCGGAGCTGACGGAGGGGCTCTTGGCCTTGACGCCGATGGTGAGCAGGAGCAGGCCGACGACTCCGGTGGCGCCGTACTTCCACTGGACGACCTGCTCGAAGGCGACGACGAGGACCGCGGAGACGAGGGCGAGGACGGGCATGGTCTTTCCCCCTTCGGAGGCTGCGGGAAGTGAAACTTCCGCCAACTCTGAGCAAGTCAGGGAAGTTGGTAACCAACTCTGCCTAGGTTGTCCCCACTTGGCTGCTGGTTGTAAACAAGTTTCAAACAACTCCCGTTAGGTAGGTCGGAGTTGTAGCGTCTGGTCGTGACTCAGGAGAACGTGTCCGTGAACGGCAGCAGAAGGCTCTCGTCCCAGGAGATCGCCGACATCCTGCGGGAACGGATCCGCGGGGGCACCCTCAAGGCGGGCGACCGCCTGCCCACCCAGGCCGAGCTGGCCGACGAGTTCCAAGTGGAGCGCGGCACCGTCCGCCAGGCGCTGCGGGCCCTCCAGGAGGACGGCCTGCTCACCAACGTCAGCAAGGGCAGCCCGCCCCGCATCGCCGAGCCCGCCCCGGTCCGGGGCGAACCGCAGCCGACGATGGTGGCGCTCGGCCCCCGGCTGGCGGAGGCGTTCTCGGTGCCCCACGTCCGGGTGGACGTCGTGTGCCACACCTCGGAGACGCTGATGCTGGCGCTCGGCGAACCGCTCCGGCTGATCCACGAGGGCCGTATCCGCCCGGAGTCGATCGACTTCCGCCTCCTGATGCCGTCGCGGGACATCGAGCTGGCCTTCCCCGTCCTGGTCGAGGACGAGGAGGACGACCCGGTCCACCAGCGCTGGCTGCAGATGCGCAACGCCCAGGCCCGCGTCCTCCAGCACAACCTGTACGCCGTGCGGTCCACCCACCGCGTCGACGTGCGCATCGCCTTCCGCGCGCTGCCCTTCACCCCGCCGGTGAAGCTGTACCTGCTCAACGGCGAGGAGGCGCTCCTCGGCTACTACATGCTCACCCGGCGCGAGGAGGAGTACGAGAGCCGCACGCTGGAGATGTACGACGCCCTCGGCTCCCAGTCGCTGCTGTTCTCCTTCCTGAACCGCTCGGGGCAGCGGGACGAGATGTTCGTGAAGGAATCCCAGAAGTGGTTCGACGCCCTCTGGGAAACCATCACCACGGACATGACACTCTCCTAGTGACCTCTGACACGACGCGGACCGGAACGGTGGCGGTGGACGCGGAGAAGCTCGGGCGGCTGGTGCGCGGTGCCCGCTTCGTCCTCTGGGACTTCGACGGGCCGATCTGCCGGCTCTTCGCCGGGCACACGGCGGAGCGGGTGGCGGCCGGCCTCGTCGACTGGCTCGGGGGGCGCGGGCTGCGCGGCCTGCTGACCCAGGCGGAACGGGAGTCGCCGGACCCGCACGCGGTCCTGCGCGCGGTCGACCGCCGGCATCCCGGCAGCGACCTGGTGGCGGAACTGGAGGAACGCCTCACCCAGGAGGAGCTGCGGGCCACCGCCTCCGCCATGCCGACCGCGTACGCCGACCCGCTGATCCGGACCTGGACGGCCGTGGGCGTCCGGCCGGCCGTCGCCACCAACAACTCCCCGCGGGTCGCCCACGCCTACCTGGCCGGCCGCGGCCTGCTGCCCTGCTTCAGCCCGCACGTCTACGGCCGCACCCGGGAACTGAGGCTCCTCAAGCCCGATCCGCACACCCTCGTCCGGGCCCTCGGCGCGATGGGGGCCGCTCCGTCCGCCGCCCTGTTCATCGGTGACTCCCCCTCGGACTGCGAGGCCGCCCGGCTGGCCCGGGTCCCCTTCCTCGGCTACGCCCGCGACGAACGCAAGGAGAAGGCCCTGAGGGACGCCGGCGCGGACACCGTCGTCGGCTCCTTCGAACCGCTGCTGGCGCTGCTCCGTGCCGGCGGGGCGTCCGGCGGCTGACTCCGGCGTTCGGCGGACACCCTTCGGACGCGTCCGCCGGTGGCGCGACCGGGACGCTACTCTCCGGCCATGCACCGTCTGCCACACCGGGCGCGCCAGGCGCTCGTGCGCCGTCTCGTGGAGTCCCAGCGGCTCCGTGGCGGGGGAGAGGTGCTGCGGGGACACCACAACACCAACTACGTGCTGCGCGCCGGACCGGTGCTGGCGCTGCTGCTGGGCGCCGTGCCGTTCACCCGGTTCAAGTACCGGGTCCCGCTGACGACCGTCGAGGTGGTGCCGCGCATCTGGCCGCGGGAGTCGGAGGTGCTCCGCGTCGTGTGCCGGCACCTGCGCGACGTACCGCCGTGCCTCGTCGACCTCGGCGACCGTTCCGTGCACCGGTACCGGGCGGGCCGGGCGCTCGACGAGACCCGGCCCGGCGGGGCCGGGGCCGGGGCCGGTGACGAGACGCTCATGCGCGAGTTCGCCGCCTTCTTCGTCAGGACCGCGCGGATCCCCGTCGCGGAACTGCCGGCCCGCCCCGGCGACTGGCCCGAGGACGGTGACAGCCAGGGCTTCCTGGACCGGCTCGTCCGCTTCACCGAGGAGCGGGTGCACCGCCCCAACCGGGACCGCTTCGGCGCGCTCTTCGACGCGGCCGGTGTGCCGCGGGACGCGATGGCGCGGTTCGCGGCGCGCCACCGCTGCCGGACGGCCAGGCCGTTCCGGCTGCTGCACACCGATGTCCACCGCGCCAACGCGGTGCTGCGGGGCAACCGGATCACGGTGATCGACTGGGAACTGGCGATGTTCGGTGACCCCCTGCACGACCTCGCGACGCACCTCGTCCGCATGGGGTACGAGAAGCACGAGCAGGTCCGCATGACGGAGCTGTGGGCCGAGGCGATGGAAGGGGCCGGGCTCGCCGGGCTGACCGCGGGGCTGGACGACGACCTCGCCGTCTACATCGCGTTCGAGCACGCGCAGTCCGTCTTCCCCGACGTCATGCGCGCGGCGATCGGCCTGCCCGCCGACGCGGCCCCGGAGCACTTCGGCCTCGCCGCCGACCGCGTCCGGCGTGCGACGCGGCGGGCCCGCGAGCCGCTCCGGCTGGTCGACGCGCCGGACCGGGAACGGGTCCTGGACGCCCTGCGGTCCTGGCACGCCGCGCACGGCCGGCCGGACGACGCCCCCGCGCACACGTCCCGACGGCCCGGGTAGAGCCGCACGGGCACCGGGCGTCACGGGCGGGCGCGGGGGACGCGTGTGCCGCCAGGGGGACTCGGCACCGGAGCGGGGCCGTCGCCGGGCGGACGGTGCCGTCCGGCCGGACGCGGTGCGCTCACGGCTGCCGTTGCGAGGACGGGGCCGGAGCTCTCGACGCGCCCCGTACCGGATTCGCTAGCATGTCCGAACTTGCGGTGATCTCCCATCACTCGTTCGAGTGCTCTTAACCGACTATTCCTCACAAATCGGCCAAAAATTGATACCTGCAGCGTCGCGCCTGTTGTCGCGAATAAGCGTCAGAAGAACGTTCGTCGCGTGGCGCCGGCCACGGGTGGTGCTGTGGACCGCGGCGGGTGCGACGGTCCTCGGGTTCCTCGTCGCGCTGGAGATCGCCGCACGCCACTACGGCGCGCCGGGGCCGATCGCCAACCAGGCGCGTGAGGTGGTCTTCGCCCCCGCCTCCGGACCGCTGCTCTACGCCAGCCTGGCGCTGACGATGGTGGTGCTCACCTGGCGGGAGCGGTTCGTCGCGATCGGCGCCGCGGTCGGCGTCGACGTCGTCCTCGCCCTGGTGCGGTGGGCGGCCGGGGCCGAAACGGGCTTCGGCAACGGCGCGTTGTGGGTGATCCTGGGGTGCGCGGTCGTCGCCCTCACGCGCCGCACTGGCCGCGAGCGCGTCCTGCTGCTGAAGGGCGTCGGGCTCGGGCTGCTGCTGGTGGCCGGCCGCAAGACCGGTGACGCCTGGCTGCTCATCACGTCGAAGACCCGCCCGACGGTGCTCGACCGGTACCTGGCGAGCGCCGACCACGCGCTGGGCAACCCGTCGTGGGTGGCCGGCCGGATCGTCGAGGCCACCGGCCCGGTCGGCCACCGCGTCCTCGACTTCGTCTACGTCATGCTGCCCGTGGCCGCGGTCGTCGTCGCCGCCTGGCAGCTGCGCAAGGTGGCGGCCGAACGCCGCTTCCCGCGCCACCACCTGGTGCGGACCTTCCTGGTCATCGGCCTGCTCGGGCCGGCCGTCTACATGATCTTCCCGGTGGTCGGGCCGATCTTCGCCTACGGCGACGGCGCCTGGGGCACCGGCGGCGGGGAGTGGGCGGTGGCCCACCTGTGGCCGCACACGCTGCCGCCGGCCGCCGGCCCGCAGCACATGCCGTACGACGAGTTCACCCCGCGCAACTGCATGCCCAGCCTGCACACGGCATGGGCCGTCGCGATCTTCATCCACTCCCGCACCGCCCCGCGCGTCCTGCGGTGGGCGGGCACCGCCTGGCTGGTCGCCACGCTCACCGCGACGCTGGGGTTCGGCTACCACTACGGCGTGGACCTGGTGGCCGGCGTGGTGTTCGCGTACACGGTCGAGGGGGCGCTGCGCGCGTTCGACCGCGGTCCTGACTGGCCGGGCGTCCGGCTGGTCGCCCACGGCGCGACGGTCTTCGCCGCGCTCCTGGTCTCGTACCGCTTCCTGCCCGTGGAGATGGCCGCGCGCCCGTGGGTGGCCGGTCCGCTCCTCCTGCTGGCGATGGCCTCGGTCGTGTACGGGTACACGCGGACGGTCAGGCTGTGGGAACCCGGGGCCGCGCCGGTGAAGGCGCCGCCGGCGCGGGCCCAGCCCGAACCGGTGTGAGCCGGCCGCCCGGCGGCCCCGGGGTGGGAGCACTATTGCAAGCGGCTGCTTGCAATAGTTAGCACGCTGGTGCATGGTGGAGTCATGGCTTCGCTCAACGTCGGCAATCTCGGTGAGTACCTGCGCGAGCAGCGGCGCAACGCGCAGCTGTCGCTGCGGCAGCTCGCCGATGCCGCGGGGGTGTCGAACCCGTACCTGAGCCAGATCGAGCGCGGGCTGCGCAAGCCGAGCGCGGAGGTGCTCCAGCAGGTCGCCAAGGCGCTGCGGATCTCCGCCGAGACGCTGTACGTGCGCGCCGGGATCCTCGACGCGGAGCGGGACGGGGAGGAGCGCCGGCGGGAGGACGCGACGCGCGCGGTCCTCCTCGCCGATCCCACGCTGAACGAGCGGCAGAAGCAGGTGCTGCTCCAGATCTACGAATCCTTCCGCAAGGAGAACGGGTTCGGGACGCACGACGTCCGAGGCGAAGCCGTCGACGACGCCGCCGGGAGCGGCCCCGGTGGTGGCGGTTCCATATCCGGCCGCCGCCTCCGTACGAGTGGCGGCGACGCCGACCCGCAGCAGACGGCCGGATGAGCAGGAGCGAGCAGCCGGCCGGCCGGGCGCGGGACCACCAACCGACCCTCAGCCGAACGCATTCCGGGAGGACCAGCACCATGGCCATCACCGACGACCTGCGCAAGACCTTCAGCGACCCCACCCCGCTCTACTTCGCCGCCGGCACCGCCGACCTGGCCTTCCAGCAGGCCAAGAAGGTGCCGGTGCTGGTGGAGCAGCTGCGCACCGAGGCGCCGGCGCGCATCGAGGCCGTGCGCAACACCGACCCGAAGGCCGTCCAGGAGAAGGCGACGGCTCGCGTCAAGGAGACGCAGGGCACCCTGCAGTCCAAGGTCAACGAGCTCCTCGGGTCCCTCGACGCCGACCTCAAGAAGCTCGGCGAGACCGCCCAGGACCTCGCGCTGCGCGGTGTCGGCGTCGCCGCCGAGTACGCCGTCAAGGCCCGGGAGACCTACGAGAAGGTCGCCGAGCACGGCGAGCAGGCCGTGCGCACCTGGCGCGGCCAGGCCGCCGAGGGCATCGAGGACATCGCCGAGGGCGTGGAGGAGGTGGCCGTGGCCGTCGAGCCGAAGCCCGAGCCCGTCACGGTCACGGACGACAAGCCGGCCGCGGAGAAGAAGGCCCCGGCCGCACGCAAGGCCCCGGCGGCGAAGAAGAGCACCGCCACCCCCGTCACCCCCGCCACCGTCAGGAAGACGACGCCGCCCGCCAAGTGAGGAGAGCGGGAGCACACGCGGGCCGGGCACCCTCGGGGTGCCCGGCCCGTTCTCCGGGTACGGTGACCGCGTAGGGACGACCCGAGTCTGGTGGTGGACGTTGTGCTGATGCAGGGGTTCATGAACTTCATGGGGCTTCTGAGCATCGCTCTGACCGTTTTCAACGGCTTCGCGCTGATCGATGCCGCCGTCCGCAGGGAGGACGCCTACCGCGCGGCGGACAAGAAGACCAAGCCGTTCTGGCTGATCATCCTGGCGCTCGCCTTCGTGGTGAGCCTGATCTTTCCCCTGCTGTCGTTCCTGCCGATCATCGGTCTCATCGCGACGATCGTGTACATGGTCGACGTACGGCCCGCGCTGCGCGGTCTGCCGGGCGGTGGCCGCAA
This sequence comes from Streptomyces sp. NPDC029152, assembly GCF_055564355.1. NCBI lineage: Bacteria > Bacillati > Actinomycetota > Actinomycetes > Kitasatosporales > Streptomycetaceae > Streptomyces > Streptomyces sp. NPDC029152. Next base: position 63,199 of record NZ_JBVHWR010000011.1, read on the forward strand.
CAGCCGCCGCGGCTCCAGCAGCGACGGCCCGTACGGCCCGTACAACGGCGGACGCTGACCCCCGCGCCGCCCTCCGGGGCGGTCAGGGGACCCGGTCCAGCAGCAGGACCGCCACGTCGTCCGCCAGCTCGCCGCCGTTGAGTTCGCGGACCTCGTTCACCGCCGTCTCCAGCAGTTCCTCGCCGCGCAGGCCGTCGGCGAAGCGGCGGCGGACCATCTCCACCATGCCGTCCTGGCCGAGCCGCTCGCGGCCCTCGCCGATGTGGCCCTCGATCAGGCCGTCGGTGTAGAGCATCAGACTCCACTCGGCGCCCAGTTCCACCTGCATGCGCGGCCAGCGGGCGTGCGGCAGCAGTCCGAGCGCCGGGCCGTTGTTGTCGTACGGCAGCAGGCGGGCGGGCGTACCGGGGCCGGCGACCAGCGGCGCCGGGTGCCCGGCCAGGCACAGGCCGGCGCGGCGGCCGTCCGGCGTGATGTCCACGGTGCACAGGGTCGCGAAGATCTCGTCGTCCGAGCGCTCGTGCTCCAGAACCTGCTGGAGCGTGCCGAGCAGCTGGTCCCCGCACAGTCCCGCCAGCGTCAGCGCACGCCAGGCGATCCGCAGCTCCACACCGAGCGCCGCCTCGTCCGGGCCGTGCCCGCAGACGTCGCCGATCATGGCGTGCACGGTGCCGTCCGGGGTGCGGACCACGTCGTAGAAGTCGCCGCCGAGCAGGGCGCGCGAACGGCCCGGGCGGTAGCGGGCGGCGAACCGCAGCGGGGAACCGGCCAGCAGGGGGGTCGGCAGCAGTCCGCGCTCCAGACGGCGGTTCTCCTGGGCGCGCAGCCTGCCCTCGGCCAGACGCCGCTCGGCCGAGTCGGAGCGCTTGCGCTCGACGGCGTAGCGGATCGCGCGGCTCAGCAGCCGTCCGTCCAGCTCGTCGCGGAACAGGTAGTCCTGGGCGCCGACCGCCACCGCCTCCGCGCCGCGCTCGGCGTCGCTGGAGGAGGTGAGCGCGAGCACGGCGTGCCGGGGCGCGAGTTCCAGCACGTGCTTGAGCACCGCCAGCTCGTCGTCCTGCTCCCCCTCTTCCCTGCGGGCCGGTCCCGGCGCCGACAGGGCGAGGTCCAGCAGGATGCAGTGGACGTCGTCGGTCAGCAGCCGCTCGGCCTCGGTGAGGTTGCGGGCCGTGCGGACGCGGATCGGCTTGCCGGCCTGGTCGAGCAGGTCCGGCACGATCGGCGAGCCGCCCGGATCGTCCTCGATCAGCAGCAGCGTCAGGTTCGTGGGAGTGGTGCTCTCTCGCTGGTCCGTGGCCTTCTCGCGCTTCTCCGTCGGGTTCTGCCGCTGACTGGTGGGGTTCTCGGCCGGAATCGTCCCGCGCGGGGCCCGTTCCTGGGAACGGCCGCTCAGCGGGGGCGCGGCGGGCGCCTGACCGCACTCCGCGGCCGGGATCGCCCTCTGCCGCGGTACGGGTACGGGCATCGTCTGGGTTCCTTCCCTCCCCCCGAGGGCACGGCGGGGCGAGGGACCTCGACCCACCGACGGGGACCATAGCGGGTGACGACGCCGCTGCGGAATGGTCCACGACACGTCGGACCGCCGACGGCCGCTGTCATATGCCGCGTTCCGTACCGCAGTTGGACACGCCGGCCCCGGCGCGGGGATGACGAACGTCACGCGGGGCGGGGCGTGCGGCGTGGACTGGGTCACGTGGGCGGCGTCACCCCCCCCGGCGCGTACCGCGTGGGCCGCGTCACGCCCCGGGCGCGGTCGTCGTGTCCGGCCGCACCACGCCGAGGATCGGCATCGTGCCCGCCCCCGCGATCGTCACCGTGCGCCCGGGACGCGGGGCGTGGACGACCTTGCCGTCGCCGACGTACATCCCGACGTGGCTGGCGTCGTCGAAGTAGATGATCAGGTCGCCGGGGCGCACGTCCTTGATGTCGACGTGCCTCAGCTGCTGCCACTGCTGCTGCGAGGTGCGCGGGACCGCCCGCCCGGCCGCCCCCCACGCCTGCGAGGTCAGGCCGGAGCAGTCGTACGCGTCCGGACCCTCGGCGCCCCACCGGTACGGCTTGCCGATCTGGGCGGTGGCGTACTCCACGGCCTTCCTGCCCTGCTCGGTCGCTCCGGCGTCGAGGTCCTCGACGACGCCGGAGCCGAGCCACGCGGCCTGGGCCTTCTCCTGGGCCTGCCGTTCCAGCCGGGCGAGGCGTTCCTTCTCCTCCTGCTCCAGCTCGGACTCGAGCTTCTCGGCCGCCGCGATCCGCTTCTCGACCTCCTTCTGGGCCTTGGCCTTGGCCTTGCGGTTGGCCTCCAGCTTCTTCCACTGGGCGGAGGCGTCCGCCTGGTAGGCCTTCAGGTCCTCCTGGGTACGGGCCAGCTCGCCGAGCAGGCCCTTGGTGGCGCGCTGGCCCTGCATCACCCGGCCGGTGCCGTCGAGGAACTCCGCGGGGTCCTCGCTCAGCACCAGCCTGGCCTCGTCGGACAGCCCGCCGGTGCGGTACTGGGCGCGGGCCGCGGCACCCGCCCGGTCCTTGAGGCGGTCCAGCTCCTGCCGGCCCTCGACGATCTTCTTGGCCAGGGCGACGATCTCGGCGGACTGCTGCCGCGCCTTCTCCTCGGCGGCGTTGTAGTCCTCCGTGGCCGAGGCCGCCGCGCGGTAGAGCTCGTCGAGCTTCTGGCGCACGGCCTCCAGGTCCTTGCCGGGGGTCGCCGGGGGCGGCGCGGCCCGGGAGGCCGTCGGCGACGGGGCGGGGCCCGGGTCCGCGAACGCCGTGCCCGGGGCGGCCAGCACGGTGACCGCGCAGGCCACGGTCACGGCGGCAGTCGTCAAGCCACGCTTCCCCGTACGCATACCTCGCCCCCACACCTGATTTACCGTCAGTAACTTAGATCGCTCGACGGATCGTGCCACGCCGGCGCGGAAAGCGACAGAGGGGGCGCTTCCGGGGGCCGCGGGAAGGCTTCCCCCCGTTCGCCGCGGCTCCGCCGTCGCCTCTCCCCCCGCCGTCTCCACGCCCCTCTTCCCTCCGCCGCCTCCCGGCGCGGCACTTCCCGCGGTGTGTGACGAACGTCGCACGGAGATCGTTCCCGCGGTGCGGTGCGGTGCGGTGCGGTGCGGTGCGGTGCGGTGCGGTGCGGCTCGCTGCTCAGCCGCGCGGGGCCAGCGCCTGCCAGCGCACCGTCACTTCGCCCTGCCGCCACCGCGCCGGGCCGTCCGTCACCGGCCAGTCGGCGCTCAGGTCCCGCACCGCCCGCATCCAGCGCTGGCGGGCGCCGTAGGAGGCGTAGGGCGCGGCGGCGGCCCAGGCGCGGTCGAAGTCGCGCAGGAAGGCGTGCATCGGCTCGCCGGGGACGTTGCGGTGGATGAGCGCCTTGGGCAGCCGTTCGGCCAGGTCGGAGGGGCGGCCGAGGGAGCCCAGCCGGGTCGCGAGGGTGACCGTGCGCGGCCCCTCCGGTCCGAGCGCGACCCACACGTGCCGCCGTCCGATCTCGTCACAGGTGCCCTCGACCAGGAGCCCGCCCCGGGAGTGCTCCGACGCCGGTGCGAGCCGCGCGCACAGCCGCTGCCAGACGGCGGCGACCTCGCCCTCGTCGTACTGGCGCAGCACGTTCGCCGCGCGGATCAGCGACGGCGGCCGGGGCACCGGGACCTCGAAGCCGCCGTGCCGGAAGACGAGCCCCTCGCGCGCGTACGGCTCGGCCGCCGCCACCCGCGCCGGGTCGATCTCGACGCCCACCACGCGCGCGTGCGGCGCGACCGTGCGCAGGCGGTGCAGCAGCTCGACGGCGGTCCAGGGGGCCGCGCCGTAGCCGAGGTCGACGGCGACGGGGTCGGCGGCGCGGCGCAGTTCGGCGCCGTGGGCGGCCGCGATCCAGCGGTCCATGCGGCGCAGCCGGTTCGGATTCGTCGTCCCGCGCGTGACCGTGCCCACAGGGCGGGTGGTGGCGCGGGGTGTCATGCCTACGAGGGTATGCGGCCGGCTGCCCGCGCTTGACGGCTAGCACCGTTAGCCCTACGGTGAGGCTAACAATGTTAGCCGATGGTGTCGCCCCACCCGGCAGGAGGGAGGCCGTATCCATGAGCACGGCCACCGTCACCGCCACCCCACGGCCTCTCCGTCCGCCCGCCCCGTCCGGCGCGCGGCCCGGCCGCCGGGCGCGCTGTTCCGGTCCGCCTCCGCCGTCCTGGAGGCGGTGGACCACGGCTGGGCGGCGGGGCTCCCGGCGCTCGTCCTCTTCGTGGCGCCCGACCCGGCCCTCCTCATGGGCCTGTCCGGCGCGCCCCGCACGGAGGAGGGGCGGCTGCCGGCCCGCGCGGCGCCGTACCGCAACGCCGTCCACCGTGCCCCGGTCCCGCTCGCGCTCCTCGTGCTCCCTGCCGTGGGGCCGCAGACCTGGGCGCCGGTCCCCGCGGCGCTGTGCGGGTGGCTCGCCCACATCTCGTACGATCGCGCCTTCGGCTATGGACCGCGTACGAAGGAGGGCTCTCAGCGTGGCTGACCGCCTGTCCCCCCGGGCCCGTGAGATCGCCTCGGCGGCACGCGCCCTCCTGGAGGAGTCCGGGCCCGCCGCGCTCACCCTGCGCGCGCTCGCCGACCGCCTCGGCATCAAGGCCCCCTCCCTCTACAAGCACTTCCCGGACAAGAAGGCCGTCGAGGTCGAGCTGGTCGCCCAGTTCCTCACCGAGGCCGCCGAGGCGCTGGAGGCCGCCGTGGCGCGGGAGCCCGGCTCGCCGGTGGCGCTGGCGCGGGCCTACCGGGCCTACGCGCTCGCCCATCCCCACCTGTACTGCCTGGCCAATGAGAGCCCCCTGCCCCGCGCCTCGCTCCCGGCCGGCCTGGAGGACCGGGCCGCCGCCCCGGTGTTGCGGGCCTGTGGCGGGGACGGGGACCTGGCGCGCTCGCTGTGGGCCTTCGCGCACGGGATGGCCGTCCTCGAGATCCACGGCCGGTTCCCTCCGGAGGCGGACCTGACGGAGGCCTGGAGGAAGGGCGTGGAAGCCCTCGTGGGCGCCGGGCCGCAGACCGGGCCGTCGAACGGTTGAGCGATATGCGGTAATGATTCGGTAAAGGGCGCGGAACCGGAAATGGCGCACCCGCGTCCGGTGTTCCCTCCCCTTGGAGGGCGACGCGTGTCCTCCGACCGGCATGCCCGCAGCGAGGAGGAACGGCTCGTGAGCCAGTACGTCAGCAGGCTCGGGCGTCGCTCGCCGGTGGCCTCCCCGCGGCTGCGGCTGCACCGCAGGCCCCGCCGCGTCGCCATGCTCTCCGTGCACACCTCACCGCTCCACCAGCCCGGCACCGGCGACGCCGGCGGCATGAACGTCTACATCGTGGAGCTCGCGCAGCGCCTGGCCGCGATCAACATCGAGGTCGAGATCTTCACGCGCGCGACGACCGCCGCCCTCCCGCCCGCCGTCGAACTGGCCCCCGGCGTCCTCGTCCGGCACGTCGACGCGGGCCCGTACGAGGGACTCGCCAAGGAAGAGCTGCCGGCCCAGCTGTGCGCCTTCACCCACGGCGTCATGCAGGCCTGGGCCGGACACCGCCCCGGCTACTACGACCTCGTGCACTCCCACTACTGGCTCTCCGGCCACGTCGGCTGGCTCGCCGCCCAGCGCTGGGGCGCCCCCCTGGTGCACGCCATGCACACCATGGCCAAGGTCAAGAACGCCAACCTGGCCGACGGCGACACCCCCGAACCGGCCGCCCGCGTCATCGGCGAGACCCAGATCGTCGCCGCCTCCGACCGGCTGATCGCCAACACGGCCGAGGAGGCCGACGAACTCGTCCGGCACTACGCCGCCGACCGCGCCAAGGTCGCCGTCGTCCACCCCGGCGTCAACCTCGACCGGTTCCGTCCCGCCGACGGCCGCGCCGCCGCCCGCGCCCGCCTCGGACTGCCGCAGGACGCCCTGATCCCGCTCTTCGCCGGCCGCATACAGCCCCTGAAGGCCCCCGACATCCTGCTGCGCGCCGTCGCCGTCCTCCTCGACGAGCGTCCCGAGCTGCGCTCCCGCGTCGTCGTCCCCGTCGTCGGCGGCCCCAGCGGCAGCGGCCTCACCAAGCCGGAGGGCCTGCAGAAGCTCGCCGCGCGGCTCGGCATCGCCGACGTCGTACGGTTCCGCCCGCCGGTCGGGCAGGAGCAGCTCGCCGACTGGTTCCGGGCCGCGTCCGTGCTGGTCATGCCGTCCTACAGCGAGTCCTTCGGACTGGTCGCCATAGAGGCCCAGGCCACCGGCACGCCCGTCCTCGCCGCCTCGGTCGGCGGTCTCCCGGTCGCCGTGCGCGACGGGCACACCGGACGCCTCGTCCAAGGGCACGATCCCGCGGCCTACGCGCGCGTCCTGCGCGACTTCGCCGACGACCCCGGGCTGACGAGCCGCATGGGCGACGCGGCCGCCCGGCACGCCCAGTCCTTCGGCTGGGACAGCGCCGCCGCCGCGACGGCCGACGTCTACGCGGCCGCGACCCAGTCCCACCGCCGTCGCGTACGCTCCCACCATGGCTGAGGCAGCACAGAAGGCAGCACAGGTCGTCGAGGGCGCTCTCGAGGACGCCGGGCTGGAGTGGGAGGGCCCCGAACCCGGCACCTACGTCGTGAAGCTCCCCGGCACCCGCAAACTGTCGACCACCGTCTCCCTCCTCGTGGGCCGGCACTCCCTGTCCCTCAACGCCTTCGTCATCCGCCACCCCGACGAGAACGAAGCCGCCGTCCACCGCTGGCTGCTGGAGCGCAACCTCAAGCTGTACGGGGTGAGTTACGCCGTCGACCGCCTCGGTGACATCTACGTCGCCGCCAAGCTCCCGCTGGCCGCCGTCACCGCCGACGAGATCGACCGCCTCCTCGGACAGGTCCTGGAGGCCGCCGACGGCGCCTTCAACACCCTGCTGGAACTGGGCTTCGCCTCCGCCATCCGCAAGGAGTACGAGTGGCGTACGTCGCGCGGGGAGTCGACGCGGAACCTGGAGGCGTTCCAGCACCTGATCGAGCGCGGCTCCGGCGACTGACGCCCGGTCAGCTCCGCCGCGCGCCGGTGCGGTAGCGCCCCGGCGTCACGCCCACCAGCCTCTTGAAGTGCCGGGTCAGGTGGGCCTGGTCGTAGAAACCGGTCGCACCCGCCACGTCGGCCGGGGTGCGCCCCGCGAGCAGCAGCCGCCGGGCCAGGTCCACGCGGCGCGACATCAGGTACTGGTGCGGGGCGATCCCGTACGCCGTGCTGAACGCCCGTACCAGATGGGCGGGATGGGCGGAAACGAGGCCGCCGGCCTCCTCCAGGCCGACGCCCTCGACGACCCGCTCGTCCAGCAACTCGCGCAGCCGGCGGGCGAGGACGGGGTCGGGGCGCGGGGAACGGGGCGCGCCCCTGGGCCGCAGGTGGGCGTGCAGCCGTTCCCCGATCAGCGTCAGCCTGCTCTCGGCCTCCAGCTCGTCACCGGGCCGGGCCAGCGCCGCGTGCACCTGCCCGACCCGCCGCCGCAGCACCGGGTCACGCAGGTCGGGCGCGTCGACCGCGCGCCCGATCAGCTCCTCGCCGAGCCGGGAGGCGTCCAGGTACAGGACGCGCTTGCGGAAGCCGTCCGAGGTGGCGGGGGAGCCGTTGTGCGGCACGTGCGGCGGCAGCAGCGACACCGTGTCGTGCGGAGTGCCGTGCTCGTGCCGGTCCAGGTCGTAGCGCACGGCCCCGTCGTCCACGATGAGCAGCGTCCAGGCGTCGTGGACGTGCATCGGGTAGCTGTACGCGGTGTAGTGCGCGTGGAAGACCTCGACGACCCCCGGGATTCGGGGACGCCAGGCGGAGACGTCCCGCTGGTCGGCCATGCAAAGAACGTACAAGACCGCGCCGTGCGCCGACCGGCAGTCTCACGGCATGAGCACGCACGACGACGCCCGGCCCCCCGTCCGCTTCGACACCAAGATCGCCGTCCTGCTGCGCGAGGACCTGGAGACCTGGCAGCGCCTCAACGTCACCGCCTTCCTGGTCAGCGGCCTGGGCAGCCAGGTCCCCGAGGTGATCGGCGAGCCCTACGAGGACGCCGACGCGACCCCCTACCTGCCGATGTTCCGGCAGCCGGTGCTGGTCTTCGAGGGCACGAAGGAGACGCTGGCCGACGCCCGCACGCGGGCCCTGTCCCGCGCCCTGCCCCGCGCGGTGTTCACCTCGGACCTCTTCGGCACCGGGAACGACCGGGACAACCGGGCCGCGGTCCGCGCCGTGCCCACCGCGGACCTGGACCTGGTCGGACTGGCCGTGTACGGCCCGAGGAACGCGGTGGACAAGGTGCTGAAGGGGGCCCGGATGCACCCGTGACGAGGAGGGCGGGGCGGGGCGGGGCGTCAGGCGGCGCCGACCTCGGACTTCGCGGGGGTCCCGGCGACGGTCGCCTCGGCGGGCGCCGGTTCCCCGTCCGGCAGCCGGCGCATCAGCGCCCCGTACCCGACGGCGGCCACCGTGCCGACGACCGCGCACATGCCCCACAGCCACCCGGCGCCCCAGTGGTCGATGACGAAGCCCGACATCAGCGGTGCGACGAGCGAGGCGACGGCCCAGGACATCGTGTACATCCCCTGGTAGCGCCCGCGCCCGTGCACGGGGGAGAGGCGTACGACCAGCCCCGTCTGCGTCGGCGCGTTGACGATCTCGGCCAGCGTCCACACGCACACGGTCAGGGCGAACACGCCCACCGACCCGGCGAAGGCGGTGAGCCCGAAGCCGTACCCGGCGAGCAGCGACGAGGCGACGAGCAGCCGCCGGGGGTCCCGGTGTTCGATGAACCGGGTGACCGGGAGCTGGAGGACGACGATCAGCACGCCGTTGACGGCGATGGCCGCGCCGAAGTCGGCCGGCGTGAACCCGGCCTCGCCCATGGCGACCGGCAGGCCCAGGTAGCCCTGCTGGAAGATCAGGGCGACGAGGAAGGAGAGCCCGACGACGCTCATGTAGCGCCCGTCGCGCAGGACGGTCATCAGGGAGACGGGCGGCTCGTCCGCCGAGGCGGTGCCCGGCAGGGGCCTGTCGGGCCGCGACTCGGGCAGCTTCACGAAGACGAGGACCGCGCAGACCAGGGTCATGCCCGCCTCGATCAGGAAGCCGGCGAGGTAGCTGACCTCGGCGACGAACCCGGCGCCCATCGAGGAGACCGCGAAGCCGAGGTTGATGGCCCAGTAGTTCAGCGAGAAGGCGCGGATACGGTCCTCGGGCCGCACGATGTCCGCCATCATCGCCTGCACGGCCGGCCGCGAGGCGTTGCTCGCCATGCCGACCAGGAAGGCGACGGCCGCGATGGCGACCGGGTCGCGCACGAAGCCGAGCAGCGCGACGGACAGCGCGGTGGAGGTCTGCGCCACGAGCAGCGTGGGCCGCCGCCCGAGCCGGTCCGTCATCACCCCGGCGCCCAGCGAGGACACGACCCCGCCGAGCCCGTGCAGGGCGGCGACGAGACCGGCGTACGAGGCGGAGTAGCCGCGGTCGAGGGTCAGGTACAGCGCCATGAAGGTGGCGACGAAGGCGCCGAGCCGGTTGACCAGGGTGCTGGTCCACAGCCACCAGAACTCGCGCGGCAGCCCGGAGACGGACTGGCGTACGGCATGTCTCAGCCCGGCGACGGACATGTGGACCCCCGAAAGATGTAAGCGGCTCATGTGGTGAGCACAACTTACGAGACGGTGATCGCCGCAGACCAGTCGATTAACACTTCCCGTCAACCGTCCGCCCACCGGGCGCGGCGCGCGGTCGGCCGAGGGGGTCGATTACGCTCGGAGCTATGGCCGACGCACCGTACAAGCTGATCCTCCTCCGCCACGGCGAGAGCGAGTGGAACGAGAAGAACCTGTTCACCGGCTGGGTGGACGTCAACCTCACCCCGAAGGGCGAGAAGGAGGCGACGCGCGGCGGCGAGCTGCTCAAGGACGCCGGCCTGCTGCCCGACGTGGTCCACACGTCCGTCCAGAAGCGCGCGATCCGCACGGCCCAGCTCGCGCTGGAGGCCGCGGACCGCCACTGGATCCCCGTCCACCGCCACTGGCGCCTGAACGAGCGCCACTACGGCGCCCTCCAGGGCAAGGACAAGGCCCAGACCCTCGCCGAGTTCGGCGAGGAGCAGTTCATGCTGTGGCGCCGCTCCTACGACACCCCGCCGCCGCCGCTGGACCGCGACGCCGAGTACTCCCAGTTCTCCGACCCGCGCTACGCCGTGCTCCCGCCGGAGCTGCGCCCGCAGACGGAGTGCCTGAAGGACGTCGTCGTCCGCATGCTGCCGTACTGGTTCGACAGCATCGTCCCCGACCTCCTGACCGGCCGCACGGTCCTGGTCGCGGCGCACGGCAACTCGCTGCGCGCCCTGGTCAAGCACCTCGACGGCATCTCCGACGCCGACATCGCGGGCCTGAACATCCCGACGGGCATCCCGCTCGCCTACGAGCTGGACGCCGACTTCAAGCCCCTGAAGCCGGGCGGCACGTACCTCGACCCGGAGGCGGCCGCGGCGGCGATCGAGGCCGTGAAGAACCAGGGCAAGAAGAAGTAGGCGGTACTGATCAAGCCCCCTGCCTGCGGTCCTGCCGCCGGGAGGGGGCTTGTCGCCGTGCTCGGGCCGTCTCCGCGGGGTCCGGGCCCGGCCGGGCCCGGGGGCTACTCGGCGGGCAGGGCCTCACGCATCGCCTTCGCGGTGGCGGTCGCGTCGTAGCCCTCCGGGACGCCCTCGACCAGGATGATGTCGCCCTCGATGTGCCGCGAGCGCAGCGGCGCGATCTCCTGGTAGGCGGGCGAGTCCCACCAGGCCCGCGCCTCGGCGATCCCGGGGAAGCCGATCAGCACGACGTGTCCGGGCCAGCTGCCCTCCTTCACCTCGTGCGGCGTGGCGTGCACGAGGAAGCGTCCGCCGTAGGGCTCGAAGGTGGCGGGGATGCGCTCGATGTACTCGGCGATCTCCGGGTGCGGGACGGCCTCTTGCAGGTGGGCTATCGCGTAGGCGGGCATGGCGTCCTTCCGGTCGGTCGGGCTCCGTACGCCGGGAGAATGGCATGCCGGGGCGGTGGAGTCGATGACCTGACGGGTAAGCGCCCCCGCGGCGCACCTGTGGTCCGCAATGTTCTGTACATGGCGGTCACTCCTTGGGATCATGCTCTCCGAGGCACAGGGCCATGAGTCCGGGGGCGGGACGTCGCGCAGTTTGATCGTGAACCCTCTGCCGGCCGTCGCCGTCTTCGCCCTGGTGCTGGTGCTGGTGCTGGTGCTGGTGCTGGTGCTGGTGCTGGTGCTGGTGCTGGTGCTGGTGGCGGTCGGCAGCGGCATGGGAGCGGTGGAGGCCGGCGTCTGGTTCCTCGCACAGCTCGCTGTGATCACCTTCGTGGTCCTTCGGTACGTGCGGCACGGGCGCCTCAGCCAGTAGGGCCGAAAGCGGGCACGGCGGGAAGCGGCTCCGAGTCCGGACGTACCTCGTGGGCAGGCCGTGGCCGGAGGTCCGGTGCCGGCGACGGCGTCGGGCGCGGGAGGCGTCGTAGGGTTGTCCCGTCTCGTGTGCGAGCAGGGACCGAAGGCCGGGGAGGTGGGATCGACGACCGCGCTCGGTACCACCGTGCGCAGCGCCCGGCTCCCCCTCGTGTCCCGGGCCGTGGCCTGACCCTCAGCCCCCCGCCGAGAGCGTGAGCTCGCGGGGCGACCACACGAACCTCTCCCGGAACGGATCTCCCGTCGTCATGGGCAACACCTGGATCACACGCGCCGAAACCGGCTCCGACATCCCCGCCGTCCGCGACATCAACCTCGCCGCCTTCCCCACCGCCATGGAGGCCGACCTCGTCGACGCCCTGCGCGCCGACCCGGACGCCTGGATCGAGGGCCTCTCCCTCGTCGCGGCGGACGAGACCGGCCGCCCGGTGGGCTTCGCCCTCCTGACCCGCTGCCACATCGACACCACGCCGGCCCTGTGCCTGGGGCCGTGCGCCGTCCACCCGGAGTGGCAGCGGACCGGTGCGGGCACCGCGGCCGTCCGCGCGGCCCTGGCCGCGGCGAGGGCGCAGGGCGAACGCCACGTGGTCGTCCTCGGGCACCCTTCGTACTACCCCCGGTTCGGGTTCTCCCGGGCCTCGGAGCACGGCATCGGCGTGACCATCGACGTCCCGGACGAGGCCCTGATGGCACTCAGCCTCGACGCCCGCCACCCGCTCCCCGGCGGGACCGTCCGCTACGCCGCCGCGTTCGGCATCTGACCCGCGAGGCGCGGGACCCGGTCACCGCCTGCCGGCGCGCGCGGCGGAAGACCGTACGGCGGCCGGGGTGGGCCCGGCCGCCGTACGGTCACCGCGTCATCGTCCCGTCAGCCGCACTGGCAAGGGTTGCCCGACTGGCAGCCGCAGCCGCAGCCCGAACCGCAGCCGCAGGCGGCGATCAGGGGCAGGCTGCGGAGGTCGGCGGGCTGCTCGGTCTGCCGTTCCTGCGCGGGGTCGGGGGTCGTGCTGGGGGATTCGGCCATGGGTCCCTCCTCGAGGCTGGTGCCTGAGCCCATTGGAAGCCCGGGACCCTGGTCGCATCAACGGCGCACTGGGGCGCTCGCGCGCGCCCCTTGCCCAAGCCCCTGTCGCTCCCCCCGTCAGGCCCCCTCCACCCCGGTCACCGGCTGGACGTCCGCCTGGAGCTCGTCCGCGTGCTCGCCAGTGACCAGGTAGACCACCCGCTTGGCGACCGCGACCGCGTGGTCGGCGTAGCGCTCGTAGTAGCGGCCGAGCAGGGTCACGTCCACGGCCGTCTCGATGCCGTGCCTCCAGCGGTCGTCCATCAGGTGCTGGAAGAGGGTGCGGTGCAGGAGGTCCATCGCGTCGTCGTCCTGCTCCAGCTGGAGCGCCAGGTCCACGTCCTTGGTGATGATCACCTCGGCCGCCTTCGCCATCAGGCGCTGCGCGAGCTGGCCCATCTCCAGGATCGTGGCGTGCAGGTCGTGCGGGACCGCACGCGCCGGGTAGCGCAGCCGGGCCAGCTTGGCCACGTGCTGGGCCAGGTCTCCCGAGCGCTCCAGGTCGGCCGACATCCGCAGCGAGGTGACGACGATGCGCAGGTCCGTCGCCACCGGCTGCTGCCGGGCCAGCAGGGCTATCGCCTTCGCCTCCAGGTCGTGCTGGAGCTCGTCGACCTTCTGGTCACCCTCGATCACGTGCTCGGCCAGCTTCAGGTCGGAGTCGAGGATGGCGGTCGTGGCGCGCCCGATCGCCGACCCGACCAGCCGGGCCATCTCCACCAGGCTGTCGCCGATCGAGTCCAGTTCCTCGTGGTACGCGTCCCGCATCAGGTTCCCTCTCGTACGTCCTAGGAGGGGGCTCGAACCCCTCGCCGCACCCCCACGCCTCCACGTTCCGGCCTGTACGCGACCGTTTCCGGCACCACAAGTGAACCGTCCCTGGCTCCGAGGTGAACTCTGGGCGACGAGTGTTCGAGGTCGCACCGCGATGGCTGATGCGGGGCGGTTCGCCATGCCTAACCTGGGGGCATGGACGTGAACGCGGCGGTCGCCGCATCGGCAGCGATCGCCGGAGTGCTCACCGGTGTCATCGCCATGCTGGCGTTCCGCTGGAGCGAGCGCGACCAGAAGCGGCCCACCCGCACCTCCCTGCACACCGATCCGGTGCTCCCGCCCGGCGTGGACACCGTCCTGTCGGTGCTGCGGTCCTCCGCCGTCGTCCTCGACGAGGCCGACGGCGTCGTCAAGGCCAGCTCGGCGGCGTACGCCCTCGGCCTGGTCCGGGGCGGCAAGCTCGCCGTCGAACCGATGCTGCAGATGGCCCGGGACACACGGCGGGACGGGGAGATACGGCAGGTCGAGCTCGACCTGCCGAGGCGGGGCACCGGGCGCGGCGAGGCACTCGCCGTCTCCGCGCGCGTCGCGCCCCTCGGGTCGCGGCTGGTGCTGCTGCTGGTCGAGGACCTGACCGAGGCCCGCCGCATCGAGGCCGTACGGCGCGACTTCGTCGCCAACGTGAGCCACGAGCTGAAGACCCCGGTCGGCGCGCTCTCCCTGCTCTCCGAGGCCGTCATGGACGCCTCCGACGACCCCGAGGCCGTGGAGCGCTTCGCCGGCCGCATGCAGATCGAGGCGACCCGGCTCACCAACCTCGTGCAGGAGCTCATCGACCTGTCCCGGGTCCAGAACGACGATCCGCTGGACGACGCCGAGCCCGTCCGGGTGGACGAACTGGTCGCCGAGGCCATCGACCGCTGCCGGCAGGCGGCCGGGACGAAGCAGATCACGATGGCCGCCGGCGGCACCGAGGACCTCTGCGTCCGCGGCAACCGCGGCCAGCTCGCCGCCGCCCTCGGCAACCTCGTCGAGAACGCCGTCAACTACTCGCCCGCCCGCACCCGCGTCGGCATAGCCGCCCGACGCGTCAGCGCCCCCGGCGGCGACCTGATCGAGATCGCCGTGACCGACCAGGGCATCGGCATCTCCGAGAAGGACAGGGAGCGCGTCTTCGAGCGCTTCTACCGCGTCGACCCGGCCCGCTCCCGGGCCACCGGCGGAACCGGACTGGGTCTCGCGATCGTCAAGCACGTGGTCGCCTCGCACGGCGGGGAGGTCACGGTGTGGAGCGCCGAAGGCCAGGGCTCCACGTTCACCCTGCGACTGCCGGAGTCGGGCCCCGCCCGCGACCGCGCAGCACGGCGGACCGACCACGACGCCGACCCCACGGACCAGGTGGAGCAGCTGGACCTGGGACACGTGGAGCACGGCGAGATCGCCGGCGACGGACGGTCCTCCGTCACCCCCCACACATCCCCGTACGAAACGTCTCCCGCCCCGGAGGTCCTTCCGTGACCCGTGTGCTCGTCGTCGAGGACGAGGAGTCCTTCTCCGACGCCCTGTCCTACATGCTCCGCAAGGAGGGCTTCGAGGTCGCCGTCGCGACCACCGGGCCCGACGGACTCGACGAGTTCGAGCGCAACGGCGCCGACCTCGTCCTCCTCGACCTGATGCTGCCCGGGCTGCCGGGCACCGAGGTGTGCCGTCAGCTGCGCGGCCGCTCGAACGTCCCCGTGATCATGGTGACCGCCAAGGACAGCGAGATCGACAAGGTCGTCGGGCTGGAGATAGGGGCCGACGACTACGTCACCAAGCCCTTCTCCTCCCGCGAGCTGGTCGCCCGCATCCGCGCCGTCCTGCGCCGCCGCGGCGAACCCGAGGAGGTCACCCCCGCCGCGCTGGAGGCCGGGCCCGTCCGCATGGACGTCGACCGGCACGTGGTGACCGTCGGCGGCACCAAGGTCGACCTGCCGCTGAAGGAGTTCGACCTGCTGGAGATGCTGCTGCGCAACGCCGGCCGCGTCCTGACCCGCATGCAGCTGATCGACCGGGTGTGGGGCGCCGACTACGTCGGTGACACCAAGACCCTCGACGTCCACGTCAAGCGGCTGCGCGCCAAGATCGAGCCCGACCCGGGCGCGCCGCGGTACCTGGTGACGGTGCGCGGGCTCGGCTACAAGTTCGAGCCGTAGCCGGACCGGCCCCGGCCCCGGGACGCACGACGAAGGGCGGACCCCCTCGGGGGTCCGCCCTTCGTCGTGGCGCGGGTGTACGGGGCTCAGTGGCCGGCCGTCTCCTCCTGCGCGGCGGAGTCGGTCGCGGTGGCCGACGCGCCGTCGGCCGGGGCGCCGTCGGCCGGGGCACCCGAGGTCTCGCCGGCGGCCGGCTCCCCGGAGGCCTCCGCGCCCGGCGTCGCCGACGCGCCCGGGGTCGCCGGGACGTCGGTCGGGCCCCACGAGGAGAAGTAGCTCTCGGCCGGGACGACGAAGGCGCGCAGACTCACGTCACCGGTCTTGCTGAAGGCGAAGGTGACCTTCTGCGCGTTGCCGTCCTGGATGGCCTCGCGGCTGCTGGGCAGCACCGCGGAGGCGTTGCCCTCGCCGCCCAGGATCAGGGAACCGCCGGCCGGGACGGTCAGGTTCTTGCCGCCCCCGGCGGCCTTCAGCTCGGCGGTCTTGCCGGCCACGGTGATGGAGTCCAGCGTCTGGTCGGTGGAACCGCCGTTGAACAGGGTGGCGGAGACCACGGCCGGACCGGTCGACTCCAGGTCGGGCTGCGTGATGACGATCGCGTTCTGGATCTTGATGTCACCGACCGAGATCGCCGCGTTGTCCGGCTTGATCTCCAGGGTCTGGGCGTTGTGACCGGCACCGCACGCGGCGAGCGAGGCGATCGAGAACGCGATGGCGGCGGCGGCGAGGGCACCGCGTCGAAGGCTGCTGCTCACGGCGGCGGCAACTCCTTGGACTCGAGCGAGGCGGCGGCAACGGATAAAGCCGCCCTAAGTGACTGTCAGCGGCCTTAGGTTACCGAGCCGTTCCCGGGGCGTCTCACCCGACCCTCCCCCGGAGGGGCTCGGCTTCGCCCGGCAGGCGGTAGTGCCGGAGCCTCCGCGCCGCATCGGGAGGGGCGTCGGGCGCACTGGCATCAGCAGTCACATTGGCGCACAGAGACAACACGCACCCATCCGCCATTCGGATAAGAAGCGCCGTCATACCGGTGTCCCGCCGCGCACGAATTTTGCGTGAAGGAATGCGCGGACGGCCGCGGAATTGATCACCGGCGGGGCCGGCCGGGAGCGTCGGTGATCAATTCCGGATTCGTCCGGAAGCGCGCGCCGGGCACCGAACGGAGTAGCGGAAGTCGCACACGTGGAAGCGGACATATGGGGATCTTCGGGCATCCGAGGGGTGCTCCCGGCGTGTGTGACGTGCGTGTTTCGCCCGGCCCGGAGAGCCGCTCCCACCTGCGAATACTTTCTTCCGCTCACCCCGCGCAGCACGTCCCTGTCGCTGTTGTCAAGCCCCGAGATATGCCCTGACCTGCGAAAACGCCATTCAGAAGACGCCGTATCCGTGTTACCCTGGATAGCCACGGAAGGGGTACCTGTCACATGACGTTCAAGGTTGGCGACACCGTGGTCTATCCCCATCACGGGGCCGCGCTGATCGAGGCTATCGAAACTCGCCAGATCAAAGGCGTGGACAAGACCTACTTGGTGCTGAAGGTCGCCCAGGGTGACCTGACGGTACGTGTGCCAGCGGACAATGCGGAGTTCGTCGGCGTGCGTGATGTGGTCGGTCAGGACGGGCTGGACCGGGTCTTCGAGGTGCTGCGCGCGCCGTACGCCGAGGAGCCCACGAACTGGTCGCGTCGTTACAAGGCAAACCTGGAGAAGCTCGCCTCCGGCGACGTCATCAAGGTCGCGGAAGTCGTGCGCGACCTGTGGCGCCGTGAGCGCGAGCGCGGACTCTCCGCAGGTGAGAAGCGCATGCTCGCCAAGGCCCGCCAGATCCTGGTGAGCGAGCTGGCTCTCGCGGAGAACACCAACGAGGACAAGGCGGAGGCCCTGCTCGACGAGGTGCTCGCCTCCTGAGGCGAGACCCGCACGGGACCTGACGCGAGGGGATGGCCCTCCGGCCGCTCCACTCAGGCCCACTCGGTTCAGCGCACACATGCCGCGGTGCCCGATGACATCTTTGCTGTCGCCGGGCGCTGCGGCATCTTCGTACCCCGACGCCGTACGCCTTCGTACGCTCATCCCGGGAGGCTTCCCCCCGGTCCTGGCGTGCCGGGCCCGGGCAGCAGGCTCGACCAGGGTCACGGAAGGGTCCGGTCAAGGCGTCGCGCCCGGCACGGTGAGGCCATACCCAACTAGGTCGAGCACACAAACCTGACAGGAACCGATGTCTGACGAATCGCGCCCCTCGCCCGCGCAGCCGCCCGCCGAGGCCCGTACGAGCGCCCGGACCGCGGCCGTGATCCCGGCCGCCGGCCGCGGCGTACGCCTCGGCCCGGGCGCCCCCAAGGCCCTGCGAGCGCTGGGCGGCACGCCCATGCTCATCCACGCGGTGCGCGCGATGGCCGCGTCCCGCGCGGTCTCCCTGGTCGTCGTCGTGGCCCCGCCCGACGGCGCCGCCGAGGTGAAGAGCCTCCTCGACGCGCACGCCCTGCCCGAGCGGACCGACTTCCTCGTCGTCCCCGGCGGCGCGTCGCGGCAGGAGTCCGTACGGCTCGGCCTGGACGCGCTGCCGTCCGAGTACGACATCGTCCTCGTGCACGACGCGGCCCGGCCGCTGGTGCCGGTGGACACGGTGGACGCCGTGATCGAGGCCGTACGGGAGGGCGCGCCCGCCGTGGTGCCGGCGCTGCCGCTCGCCGACACCGTCAAGCAGGTCGGGCCCGCCGCGGTGCCGGGCGGCCCCGAACCCGTGGTGGCGACGCCGGAGCGGGCGCGGCTGCGGGCGGTGCAGACGCCGCAGGGCTTCGACCGCGCCACGCTGGTGCGGGCCCACGAGACGGTGACCGGCGACGTCACCGACGACGCGAGCATGGTCGAGCAGCTGGGACCCACGGTGGTGGTCGTGCCGGGGCACGAGGAGGCGTTCAAGGTGACGCGGCCCCTCGACCTGGTGCTCGCGGAGGCGGTGCTGGCGCGCAGGAGGCTGAACGATGGGTTCTGAGACGGACGTTCCACCGGTGCTGCCGCAGGTCGGGATCGGCACCGACATCCACGCCTTCGAGGACGGGCGCGAGCTGTGGTGCGCCGGGCTGAAGTGGGAGGGCGAGGGCTCCGGGCTGGCCGGGCACTCGGACGCGGACGTCGTCGCGCACGCGGCGTGCAACGCGCTGTTCTCCGCGGCGGCCCTCGGTGACCTGGGGCAGCACTTCGGCACCGGGCGGCCCGAGTGGTCCGGGGCGTCGGGGGTGACGCTGCTGACGGAGGCCGCGCGGATCGTGCGGGCGGCCGGTTTCCGGATCGGGAACGTCGCGGTGCAGGTGGTGGGGCCGCGGCCGAAGATCGGCAAGCGGCGGGCGGAAGCGGAGAAGGTGCTGTCCGAGGCGGCGGGGGCACCGGTGTCGGTGTCGGGGGCCACGACGGACGGGCTCGGGTTCCCCGGACGGGGGGAAGGGCTGATGGCGGTGGCCACGGCACTGGTGGTCCGGGCGGGATGACGGGCGGCGTCCGGGCCGGGCGGGGTGCGGGGCCTGCCCCGCACCCCGCCCCCGGCCTGTGCCCGCCCGCCCCACCCGGCCGGACGAAGCGGTGACCGTCGCCGCCGCGCTCGGCCGGGCGGGGGACGAGCGCCGTCTTTCGGATCCGGTGCGGTGGACAAGCGGGCCGTACGCCCCTGGCACTGCCCGGGGACCACTACCCTGGACTCGTGACTATTCGCCTGTACGACACCAGCGCCCGGCAGATCCGTGACTTCGCCCCCCTCACGCCCGGGTGTGTCTCGATCTACCTGTGCGGTGCCACCGTGCAGGCCGCCCCGCACATCGGGCACATCCGCTCCGGCCTGAACTTCGACATCATGCGCCGCTGGTTCGCGTACCGCGGTTACGAGGTCACGTTCATCCGCAACGTCACCGACATCGACGACAAGATCATCAGGAAGGCGGCGGAGCAGAACCGCCCCTGGTGGTCCATCGGCTACGAGAACGAGCGGGCGTTCGACGACGCCTACACCGCCCTCGGTTGCCTGCCGCCCACCTACGAGCCGCGCGCCACCGGCCACGTCACCGAGATGGTCGAGATGATGCGCGGCCTCATCGAGCGCGGGCACGCCTACGAGGCCGAGGGCAACGTCTACTTCGACGTGCGGTCCCTGCCCGGGTACCTGTCGCTGTCCAACCAGGACATCGACGAACTGCGCCAGCCCGCGGGCGAGGGCGAGACCGGCAAGCGGGACCCGCGGGACTTCGCCATGTGGAAGGCGGCCAAGCCCGGGGAGCCGAGCTGGGAGACGCCGTGGGGACGGGGGCGGCCGGGGTGGCACCTGGAGTGCTCCGCCATGGCGCACAAGTACCTGGGCGCCGAGTTCGACGTCCACGGCGGCGGGATCGACCTGATCTTCCCGCACCACGAGAACGAGATCGCCCAGGCCAGGGGCTTCGGCGACGCCTTCGCCCGGTACTGGGTGCACAACGCCTGGGTCACCATGAGCGGCGAGAAGATGTCGAAGTCGCTCGGCAACAGCGTGCTCGTGAGCGAGATGGTCAAGCAGTGGCGCCCGGTCGTGCTGCGGTACTACCTGGGCACGCCGCACTACCGCTCGACCATCGAGTACAGCGAGGAGTCCCTGCGCGAGGCCGAGTCGGCGTACGCGCGGATCGAGGGCTTCGTGCAGCGCGTCACCGAGCTGGCCGGCGGGACCGTCGAGCCCGCCGCCGAGGTGCCGCCCGCCTTCGCCGAGGCGATGGACGACGACCTGGGCGTCCCGCAGGCGCTCGCCGTCGTGCACACCACCGTCCGGCAGGGCAACAGCGCGCTGGCCGCCGACGACAAGGAGGCCGCCGTCGCCCGCCTCGCCGAGGTCCGTGCGATGCTCGAGGTGCTCGGTCTCGACCCGCAGGCGCCGCACTGGGCCGGCGAGGGGGAGAAGGGCGAGGACCTGCACGACGTCGTCGACGGCCTCGTGCGCCTCGTCCTCGACCAGCGGGAGGCGGCCCGGGCGCGGAAGGACTGGTCCACCGCGGACGCCATCCGCGACCAGCTGAAGGAGTCGGGGCTGGTCATCGAGGACAGCCCGCAGGGACCCCGCTGGAGCCTCGGCTCCCGCTGACCCCCGGTCCCGGAAGATCGACTGTGCCGCCCGGCCTCCCGGGCGGCACACTGCATAAGACGCAAGCACCACGCACACCCGCGTGAAGACGCAGAGAGCGGAGACAGGTAACTCATGGCCGCGAACAACCGCCGCATGTCCGGCAAGAAGGGCGCGCAGGTCGGCAGCGGCGGCAAGCGGCGCCGGGGCCTGGAAGGCAAGGGGCCGACGCCTCCCGCCGAGATGCGCAAGGGACACGCCAAGCAGCGCGCCGCCCAGGCGAAGGCGCGCCGCGCCACCGGACGCCCGCAGCAGCGTCGCGGGGGCGGCCGGTCGGCCTCCGAACTCGTCGTCGGCCGCAACCCGGTCTACGAGGCACTGCGCGAGGGCGTGCCCGCCTCGACGCTCTACGTCCAGCAGTTCATCGACAACGACGAGCGGGTGCGCGAGGCGCTCCAGCTCGCGGCCGAGCGCGGCGGGATCAACCTCATGGAGGCCCCCCGCCCGGAGCTCGACCGGATGACCAACGGGCTCAACCACCAGGGGCTCGTCCTCCAGGTCCCGCCGTACGAGTACGCGCACCCCGAGGACCTGGTCGCCGCCGCCCACGACGAGGGCACGGACCCGCTGATCGTCGCCCTCGACGGCGTGACCGACCCGCGCAACCTCGGTGCGGTCGTCCGCTCCGTCTCCGCCTTCGGCGGCCACGGCGTCGTCGTGCCCGAGCGGCGCGCGGCCGGCATGACGGCGGGCGCCTGGAAGACGTCGGCGGGCACGGCCGCCCGGACGCCGGTGGCCCGCGCCACCAACCTCACCCGCGCGCTGGAGTCGTACCAGAAGGCCGGGCTCGTCGTCGTGGGCCTCGCCGCCGACGGCGAGGTCGAACTCGGCGAGCTGGAGGCCCTGGACGGCCCCGTGGTCGTCGTGGTCGGCAGCGAGGGCAAGGGCCTGTCGCGCCTGGTCGGCGAGACCTGCGACTTCCGGGTGCGGATCCCGATGCCCGGTGGTGCGGAGTCGCTCAACGCCGGTGTGGCGGCGGGGATCGTGCTGTACGAGGCGGCGCGCCGGCGGGGCTGAGCCGGTCGCGGTGCCGGTGGGGGAACGGGTGTCCGGCACGGTCCCTCGAACGGGGTGTTCCGGATGGTTCGGGCAAGCTTGACGCGGTCCGGACAGATCCGGCGGGTCAAGGCAGTGTCCTAACGACACGTCACTCGGTTAGATGAGCGTGGACACCAGAACACCCCGCACACCCACGGGGGACCGCTCGTCGGGATACGACGACGCTCCCGCGCTGAGCATGGTGAAGGTGCCGAGCGATCCGGCCCAGGTCATCGTCAACCACGCGAGCTTCCGCGTGCAGCTCGGTGCCTCCGCGCGGCGGACCCGGTCCCCGCGGATCGCGCGGCACCTGAGCGCCACCCAGGACACCGCCCGCACGCCGGTCGCAGGCGCCGCGGTCCCCGCGCCCGCCCGGCGCCGTCCCGTCGTCTGGAGCGGCCGGTCCGCCCCGGACGACACCGGCGCCCACCGGCTGCTCCAGGCAGTGCGGGCCGGAGCGGGCCGTCACGCCGACGACCCGCTCGCCGACACCTCCGCCGACGCCGGCGCCACCCAGGTCCTCCCCCGCGTCGGCGAGGGCGGCCGCCCCGGCCACGGCCCGTACGACGACTTCGACGACGGTCCCGACACCCAGCCCCTGGAGGCCCCCGTCGTCGACGGACGGCCCGGCACCGTCCGCGCGGGCACCCGGCTGCTGCCCGCGATGCGCACCGCCGGCAGCGCCTACGACGAACCCGCCTACGACGAACCGGCCTACGACGAACCGGCCTACGCCGACGACGACTTCGGCCCGTACCCCGCCGGTCACGACCTCGGCGACGGCGCCGGCACGGATGCGCGCGCCCGGCGCCACTCCGACGACCCGGCACGGCACGCCTACTACCCCGGCCGCCGCATCAACCTCGGCGTCGTGCTGCTGCCGCTGCGCGTCTTCCTCGGCTTCATCTCCGTCTACGCCGGCATGGGCAAGCTCTGCGACCCCGTCTACTTCGACGGCGGCGAGCGCGGCTCCATGGTCAAGTGGCTCAACACCCTGCACCCCTGGGACGTGGCCGAACCGCTGCGCCAGTTCGCCCTCGCGCACCCGGTCGGCTCCGGCCTGGTCATCGCCTTCCTCCAGGTCATCGTGGGCGTCCTGACCGTCCTGGGCTGCTGGCAGCGCGTCGCCGCCGTCATCGGCGCGATCCTGTCCGCCGCGCTGCTGGTCACCGTCAGCTGGAAGAGCACCCCGGTCTACGACGCGCCCGACATCATCTACCTCGCCGCCTGGTCCCCGCTGATCATCGCCGGCGCCCCCGTCTACTCCGTCGACGGCCGCCTCGCCGGCGGTGCCTGGCGCCGCCTCGGCCCCCGCGCCGACATCTGGGACCTGCGCCGCTACGTGCTGCGCCGCGGCGCCCTCGTCACCTTCCTCGTCACCGGCGTCACCCTCCTCGTCGGCTCGCTGCTCGGCGGTGCCGTGCGGGACGCCGACCGCGTGGTCGTCCCCGGGCCCGGCGAGGGCCCGCGCAACAACCTCCCCGGCTCGCCGCTCCCCCAGGAGCCCGGCGAGCGGGGGCAGAGGACGCCGGAGGCCTCCTCCTCCGCACCCGTCGAGGGCGGCACCACGTCCGGCGCGGTCACTCCCTCCGAGGACGGCGGGACGACCACCCCGGGCGCGACCGACGACAGCGGCACCACCCCCGGCGGCGCCCCCAGCCAGACCCAGGGCACCACGGGCCAGGCCCCGCCGCAGCGGACCTCCCCGGCCGGACAGGCCCCGAGCACCACCGCCGGTCCGTCCTCCGGCGGCACCGCCACCGGGGGCAGCGGCGACGGCTCCACCGGCTCCACCGGGAGCGGGGACGGCGACGACGGCTCCTCCTCCACGGGGCAGCCGGGCAGCCGCCTGGTGGGCGGCCTCCTGGGCTAGAGCCGTCCCCCGGCCCCTACGCCGACGGGTCCCGCACGGAAGACGTGCGGGACCCGTCGGCGTAGGGGCGGGTGATTCAGCGGCTCAGCGGCTCGGCGCGGCCAGTTCCCGGGCCGCCTCCGTCAGGTCCTTCGCGGTGTCGATCGCCCGCCAGTAGGAGCCCTGCGGGATCGGGAAACCGGCCAGCCGGTGCTCACGGGCCAGCCGCGGGAACGTCGTCCGCTCGTGGTCGCCGCGCTCCGGGAGCATCGAGGCGAAGGCCGGCGAGAAGACGTAGACACCCGCGTTGATCTCGAAGGTCGACGGGGGCGCCTCGATGAAGTCCGTGATGTGCCCGAAGCCGTCCGTCTGCACGGCGCCCCAGGGCAGCCGCGGGCGGGCCAGGGCGAGGGTCGCGACGGCGTCCCGCTCGGCGTGGAAGTCGGCCATGTCGCGCAGCGAGAAACGCGTCCAGATGTCGCCGTTCGTGGCGTACCAGGGCCGGTCCGGGTGGGGGAGGTGCGCGGCGGCGTACTTCAGGCCGCCGCCGCGGCCGAGGGGCTCGGTCTCCACCACGGTGGTGACGGACAGCGGCAGGTCGGCGGTCTCCAGCCACTTCTGGAGCACCTCGGCGAGGTGGCCGCAGGAGACCACCACGTCGGTCACGCCCTCCTCGGCGAGCCAGGCGAGCTGATGGCCGATGATCGGGGTTCCGGTGCCCGGGATCTCGACCATCGGCTTGGGCCGGTCGTCGGTGTACGGACGCAGGCGGGAACCCTGCCCGCCGGCCAGGACGACGGCTTGAACGGGGCGGCGGGACGCGGCGTTCGGATCGGTCATGACCCGAACTGTACGTGGCGTCCCGCCGCCCCGGCGGGGGTGCTCGGCCGCGGGGCGCTCAGCGGTGCTGGGCCAGCACGCCCGAGGCGAAGGCGGTGTCGCAGACGGGGCGCGCGTACGACTGGGCGCGCGTCGGACCGTAGACCTTGACCGCGGCGCGGCCGAGGGCGCGGGCGATGGACGCGCAGTGCCTGCCCAGCGACGGGCGCTCGTCGACGGCCTTCT
This sequence comes from Streptomyces sp. NPDC029152, assembly GCF_055564355.1. Classification (NCBI taxonomy): domain Bacteria; kingdom Bacillati; phylum Actinomycetota; class Actinomycetes; order Kitasatosporales; family Streptomycetaceae; genus Streptomyces; species Streptomyces sp. NPDC029152. The sequence goes on from NZ_JBVHWR010000011.1 coordinate 87,757, forward strand.
GGAGGTCGGTGAGGGCGACGCCCGGGTCCTCCTCCTGAAGCTCGGTCAGCAGCCGGTCGCGCAGCACCTCGTGCGGAGCGCGGGCCCCGGCGCGCGTGGAGGCCCCGGCGGCGGAGGCGTCCGACGCGGTGAGCACCGGGCTCGAGGGATCCCCCGACCAGTTGACCCGGGTGACCGCGAGGGTCCCGGAGAGCACCAGGACGACGGGCAGGACGAAGGCGAGGGAACGGCCGATCCGGCGGGCGGGGCCCCGGCCGCTTCGCGTCTGCTGGGTGGCGGAGTGCTTCACGGAGTGCTTCACGCGAGCGAGGGTAGCGCCCGGTGATGATTTGGCGACATTTAGTCACCGGTTCGGGTGACATGGCAGGACCCGAAAATGGGTAGTGGGTTGACGCGCACTGCCCGAAAAGCCCGTTGTGTCAGGTTATTTGTCGACAACGAGAAGGGCCCCGCAGCAGGTTGCGGGGCCCTTCTCGTCGATCCGGGGGAATTCACCCGTGCCGGGGACACCCGTCCCCGGCACGCGCCGGGCGTCAGTCGGAGAGACGCTCGCCCGAGGAGGACGAGAACACGTGGGTCTCGCCCGGCCGCGGCACGACGTGCACGGTCGCACCCTTCTCCGGCACCGCGCGGCTGCTGACGCGGACCACGAGGTCCTTCGTCTCGCCGCCGACCTCGACCGTGCCGTAGATGTAGCCGTCGGCGCCGGTCTCCTCGACGACGTTGACGGTGACGGCGAGGCCGGCCGGGGCGTCGGCGGAGTCCTTGGACAGGGACGCGGAGACGCCGCCGTTCAGCTCCACCACGTCGAAGTGCTCGGGGCGGACGCCGACGGTGACCGTGCGGTCGCCCTTGTCGGCGGCGGCCTTCAGGGCGTCGCGGTTGACCGGGACCACGCTGTTGCCGAACTTCACGCCGCCGTCGGTGATCGGCACCTCGACCAGGTTCATGGCCGGGGAGCCGATGAAGCCGGCGACGAAGAGGTTCGCGGGCTTGTCGTACATGTTGCGCGGCGAGTCGACCTGCTGGAGCAGGCCGTCCTTCAGCACCGCCACGCGGTCGCCCATCGTCATGGCCTCGACCTGGTCGTGGGTGACGTAGACGGTGGTGATGCCCAGGCGGCGCTGGAGCGAGGCGATCTGGGTGCGGGTGGAGACGCGGAGCTTGGCGTCCAGGTTGGACAGCGGCTCGTCCATGAGGAACACCTGCGGCTCGCGCACGATCGCGCGGCCCATCGCGACACGCTGGCGCTGACCGCCGGAGAGCGCCTTCGGCTTGCGGTCCAGGTACTCGGTGAGGTCGAGGATCTTCGCGGCCTCCTCGACCTTCTGCCGGATCTCCGCCTTGTTGACGCCGGCGATCTTGAGGGCGAAGCCCATGTTGTCGGCGACCGTCATGTGCGGGTAGAGCGCGTAGTTCTGGAACACCATGGCGATGTCCCGGTCCTTCGGCGGCAGGTGGGTGACGTCGCGGTCGCCGATGCGGATGGCGCCGCCGTTGACGTCCTCGAGCCCCGCGAGCATGCGCAGCGAGGTGGACTTGCCGCAGCCGGACGGGCCGACCAGGACGAGGAACTCGCCGTCCGCGATGTCGATGTCGAGACCGTCGACGGCGGGCTTGTCGGAACCCGGGTACACGCGGGTCGCCTTGTCGAACTGGACTGTGGCCATGATGTATGGGCCCCCTTCTACCGGCAGGAACGTGCCGGACGATCCGTTGTAGGAAGGTGGTTGGTGTAGTCCACGCGGGTGAACTGGCTCAGGACGGTACCGGGCGTTCACCTGATCTGTCAGTACCTGCGGGCCTGTGAACTTCGCCGAAATTTTCGAATCCCATCGTTCACCGGCTCTGTGTACAGTGGAGCAGCCTCCGCGCGCACCGCCGCGCGACGCCTCCTTAGCTCAGCTGGTCAGAGCGCCGCTCTTGTAAAGCGAAGGTCGTCGGTTCGAATCCGACAGGGGGCTCTCGGGCGAACGGCCCCCGCCCGCGTCGGGCGGGGGCCGTCGACGTGTCCCGGTGCCGGGCGGATCACGCCCGCAGCCGGTGTCCGATGTCCAGCCGCTCCGCCTCGAGCGGGTCGCCGTCCTCCACGTTCCACAGGCAGTTCTGCAGGACGCGGCCGAGGGACCAGGCGCGGGCCCGTTCGCGGTCCAGTCCGAGGACGTCGGTCATGGCGTCGAAGCGCCACCGGGTCTCGGCCGGGTCGTAGCGGTCGCCGAGGGCGGGGAGCAGGTCGAAGCCGGGGTCGCCGGCCAGCGGCTTGGGGTCGATGGCGAGCCAGGGGGCGCGGTCCGAGGCCAGGACGTTCCCCTGGTGCAGGTCCCAGTGCAGCAGCCGGTCGCCGGGCTCGTCGGCGACCTCGCGCACGGCGGCGGCGCAGTCGGCGACCAGGCGGCGGGCCTCGGGGTCGGGGATGCGCTCCAGGGCCCGGGGCGTGCGCTCCAGCATGGCCCGCGCGATGTCGCCGAGGCGGCGCAGGCCGGGCGGGGCGGGGACGGCGGTGAGGTGGGCGAGCAGCCGGGCGGCGACGAGGACGGCCTCGCGGGAGTCCTCGACGTGGCCGAGCGTGCGGGTCGGATCGAGGCGTTCCAGCAGCATGGTGCCGGTGGCGGGGTCGTGGTCGAGCAGGCGTACCGCCCCGTCGCCGTCCCACAGGCCGAGGGCGAGGGGCTCGCCCGCGGTCTCCTCGTCGAGGATCTGGAGCTTGAGCGCGGCCGGTGTGCCGTCGCCCCGGACGACGGGCAGCACCAGGGCGGCCCAGCCGTGCATCGAGGGGCCGTCGAGGCGCAGTCGCCAGCGGTCCAGGAAGCCGGCCGCCAGCTCGGGCAGCGCGTCGACGAAGGCGCGGCCCGCCTCTTTGTTGTACTTCGCCTGGGACGCCGCGAGGGCGTCCGGAACGTCGATCACGTCCGGCGACGTTACCGGCGGGCGGCGGTCCGGTCAGGTGTTCAACCGGATCCGCACGGGCCCCGTGGGGGCCGGAAGTCCACGGAATCCGAAGCAGACAACGGCCCTCCACCGGGGTTAACGTCCTGCCCATGAGCAGCCCGAGCAGCGGCGTCGTGAACGGTGGCATCTCCTACTGGTACGCGGACGACGGCCTTCCGGCGGTGCGCGAACCGCTCGCCGGGGACGCGTCGGCGGACGTGGTGATCGTCGGGGGTGGTTACACCGGACTGTGGACGGCGTACTACCTCAAGAAGGCGGAGCCGTCCCTGCGGATCACGGTCCTGGAGCAGAGGTTCTGCGGTTACGGCGCCTCCGGCCGCAACGGCGGCTGGCTGTACAACGGCATCGCGGGCCGCGACCGGTACGCGAAGCTGCACGGCCACGAGGCGGCGGTACGGCTCCAGCGCGCGATGAACGACACCGTGGACGAGGTGGTCCGGGCCGCCGCGGCGGAGGGCATCGACGCCGACGTCCACAAGGGCGGGGTGCTGGAGGTGGCGTGCACGCCCGCGCAGGCGGCCCGGCTGAAGGCGTTCCACGAGGCCGAGCTGGCGTTCGGCGAGAAGGACCGGGAGCTGTACGGGGCGCGGGAGACGGCGGAACGGATCAGGGTGGCGGGCGCCGTCGGTTCGACGTGGACGCCGCACGGGGCGCGGCTGCATCCCGTGAAGCTGGTGAAGGGACTCGCGGCGGCCGTCGAGCGCATCGGGGTGACGGTCCACGAGTCGACGCCGGTCACGGAGATCCGGCCCCGGCGGGCGGTGACGCCGTACGGCACCGTCCGCGCGCCCTACGTGCTGCGCTGCACCGAGGGTTTCACCGCCTCCCTCAAAGGCCAGCGGCGGACCTGGCTGCCGATGAACTCCTCGATGATCGCCACCGAGCCGCTCACCGACGAGCAGTGGGAGTCGGTGGGCTGGGAGGGCCGGCAGACCCTCGGCGACATGGCGCACGCCTACATGTACGCGCAGCGCACCGCCGACGGCCGGATCGCGCTCGGCGGACGCGGGGTGCCGTACCGCTTCGGCTCCCGCACCGACAACGACGGCACCACGCAGGCGGCGACCGTCGAGGCGCTGCGCGAGGTCCTGGTCCGCTTCTTCCCCTCCCTGGCCGGGCTGCGGATCGAGCACGCCTGGTCGGGGGTGCTGGGGGTGCCGCGCGACTGGTGCGCGACCGTCACCCTGGACCGGTCGACGGGGCTGGGCTGGGCGGGCGGTTACGTCGGTTCCGGTGTCGCCACCGCCAACCTGGCCGGGCGCACCCTGGGCGACCTGGTGCGGCGGGACTCGGGCCGGGGCGGCCGCACCGAGCTGACCGGCCTGCCGTGGGTGGGGCACCGGGTGCGCCGCTGGGAGCCGGAACCGCTGCGCTGGCTGGGCGTGCAGGGCATGTACGCCGTGTACCGGGAGGCGGACCGGCGGGAGCGCACGACGCACAGCGCGGCGTCGTCCCGGCTGGCGCGGCTGGCGGACCGGGTGGCGGGCCGCCACTGAGCGCTCCGCGCCGGGGGCGCCGGAGGCTTGTGCGGGGGGCGTGGCGGCGACTCGTGCGACGGGTCGGCGGGGTGTCGGCGAACCCCCGTGGTGGCGGGGCGCCGGCGGGTCTGTGCGTAGGCGGGGATCCTCCAGGAGGTTTCCAGGGGAGGCAGAGCCTCCTGGCGACGCCCGCACCTGCGGCCGGCGGTGCTTGTGCGGGTGGCCCGTGGGGCCCGCTCGTGCGGCGGGGCGCCGGCCGGGCCGTGCGACGAGCGGTGGGGTTCTGCGGTGGCCCGTCGGGAGACGTTGCGTCCGGGCGGGCGTCGGGGGTCCGGGGAGGACGGGCGAGGCCCCTTCCCCTTCAGGCCACCGGTTCCGGTACCGGGCGGTCGGCCGGGGTGCCGTGTTTCGGGGCCTTGGCCGTGACCATCACGCCCGCGACCAGCCCCGCCAGCAGCATGATGCCCGCGGCCAGCCAGATGGCGACCGTGTAGCCGTGGACGATGCCCTCCCGGACGATCTCCTCCCGCCGGGCCGGGTCGGTGAGGTGGGCCGTGATCCAGGACGCGCCGGTGCTGGTGGCGACGGTGTTGAGCAGCGCCGTGCCGATCGAGCCGCCCACCTGCTGCGAGGTGTTGACCGTCGCCGAGGTGACGCCGGAGTCCTGCGGGGCGACGCCGGCGGTGGCGGTGGAGAAGACCGGCATGAAGGTCAGGCCCATGCCGAGGCCCATCAGGATCAGGGCGGGCAGGATCTCCGAGGTGTACTGCGAGTGCACGGTCATCCGGGTGAGGACCACCATGCCGCTGGAGGCGAGGACCATGCCGGGGACCATCAGCATGCGCGGGCCCACGTGGCGCAGCAGCCGGGCGGAGATCTGGGTGGAGCCGACGAGGATCGAGGCGGTCATCGGCAGGAACGCCAGGCCGGTCCGCACGGGGGAGTAGTCCAGGACGACCTGGAGGTAGTAGGTCATGAACAGGAACAGCCCGAACATGCCGATGACGGCCAGCATCATCGTCAGGAAGCAGCCGGCGCGGTTGCGGTCGCGGACGATGTGCAGCGGCAGCAGGGGGACCGGCGCCCGGGTCTGCCACCACACGAAGGTCGCGAGGAGGGCGGCGCCCGCGGCGAACAGCGCCAGGACGAGCGGGTCGCTCCAGCCGCGCGGCTGCGCCTCGCTGAAGCCGTAGACGAGGGCGACCAGACCGCCGCAGCCGAGGAGCACGCCGGGGACGTCGAGGCGGACGCCGGTGTGGCCGGGCCGGTCGTGCAGGAGGATCAGGGCGCCGGTCACGGCGGCGACGGCGACGGGGATGTTGACGTACAGGCACCAGCGCCAGTCCAGGTACTCGGTGAGCACGCCGCCGACGATGAAGCCGATGGCGGAGCCGCTGGCGGCCAGCGCGCCGTAGATGCCGAACGCCTTCCCGCGTTCCCCCGGGTCGGTGAAGGTGGTCGTCAGCAGGGACAGCGCGGAGGGCGCGAGGACGGCGGCGAAGACGCCCTGGAGCGCCCGGGCGCCGAAGAGCATCGCGGGGCCGACGGCGGCTCCGCCGATCGCGGAGGCGACGGCGAAGCCGATCAGCCCGATGACGAAGGTGCGTCTGCGTCCCACGAGGTCGGCGATGCGTCCGCCGAGCAGCAGCAGACCGCCGAAGGCGAGGGTGTAGGCGGTGATCACCCACTGGCGGTTGGCGTCGGACATGCCCAGGTCGCGCTGCGCGGACGGCAGCGCGATGTTCACGATGGTCGCGTCGAGGACGACCATCAGCTGGGCCAGGGCGATCACCATCAGCCCCCACCAGCGGCGGGGGTCGGCGTCCGCGGGGGCCGTTCCCTCACCTGTCCGGACGGCGCTCATTCGGCCAGAAGACCATGAATCGGGGCGTATTGCATCCCCTTCCGGTCGTCCGCGGGGTGTGTCGGCGGTCATGGCTCCAGAACCACTTTCCCGGTCGTCCCGCGGCCCTGGAGCGCGCGGTGCGCGGCCGCGGCCTCGGCGAGCGGGAAGCGGTGCACGGCGGGGGAGAGGCGGCCCCCGGCGGCCTCGGCGAGGGCGCGCAGTTCGAGGGTGCGGACGGGGTCGGTGCCGCCGGCCCTCTCCAGCATCACCGGGCCGAGCACCTGCTGGGAGACGCCGTCGACGAGGTACGGCCCGCCGTCGCGCAGGCCCTCGCCCGACCAGCCGAAGACGAGGTGCCGGCCGCCGGGCCCCAGGAGTGCGACGGCATCCCGGGCGACGTCCCCGCCCACGCCGTCGAAGACGACGGTCGCCTCCCGTCCGCCCAGGTGGGCGCGGACCTCGGCCGGCCATTCGGGATCGGTGTAGTCGACGGCGAGGTCGGCGCCGCTCGCCGCGACGCGTGCGGTCTTCTCCGGGCCCCCGGCCAGCCCCACGACGGTGGCCCCGGCGTTCTTCGCGTACTGCACCAGCAGCGTGCCGATGCCGCCCGCGGCGGCCGGGACCACGGCCACGGAGCCGGGCCCGAGATCGGCGAACTGGAGGATCCCCATCGTCGTGCGCCCCGTGCCGATCATGGCGACGGCCTCGGCGAAGTCCAGGCCGGCCGGGATCTCGTGGAGGCGGCCGGCGTCGACGGCGGCCAGTTCGGCGTACCCGCCGGGCGCGAAGCCGAGGTGGGCGACGACCCGCCGGCCGAGCCAGCTCTCCGGCGTGCCCTCGCCGAGGGCGTCGACGACGCCGGCGACCTCGCGGCCGGGGACCGTGGGCAGGACGGGCGGCTCGGGCGCCGGCCCCTGCACGCCCTCGCGCAGGGCGGTGTCCAGCAGGTGGACGCCCGCCGCGCGGACGGCGACGCGGACCTGGCCGGGGCCCGGGCGGGGGTCCTCGACCTCTTCGAGGACGAGGTTCTCGGCCGGGCCGAAGGTGTGCAGACGGATGGCGCGCATGGCGGTCCCCCAACGTGAGGCTCGTGGTCAGGGACTCACCCAACGTCCTCAAGCGCGCTTGAGGTCAAGCTCCTTCCGCCCGAGGGCCAGGGACACGGCCCTCGGGGCGCTGTCGGCGGCGGTCGGTCCGGCGAAGCCGCCGCCGACGACGGTGACGCGGGGCATGGCCCGGGTCTTTCCCGGGTGCGCGATCGCCCGGTGCCGTGTCCTCCTGCGCGGACGGCGGACGGCGGACGGCGGACGCGCGGGCGGAGGGTGTGACACGCGGCCGACGGGACGGCGGAGCCGCAGGCGGGGGCGGGTGTCAGTGGCGGGGTGCAGCATGGGGGGCATGGCGAGGAGAGCGGCGGGCGGCGGTACGGCGACGGTGCGGGCGGCGCGGCGTCCGCAGGTGCGGCTGCCGGTGCTGGAGCCGTACACCGGCGGGGAGCTGGAGCCGGACGGCGACTACGACGGGCTGGAGTTCCGGGAGGAGGACCTCGCCGGACAGGACGGGGCGGGCGCCCGCTTCCTGGACTGCGCGCTGACGGCGTGCGCGCTGGACGGGACGTCACTGCCGCGCGCCCGGCTGCTCGACTCGGTCCTCACCGGCGCACGGGGCGTCGGCACGGACCTCGCCGAGGCCACCCTGCGCGATGTGGAGCTGCTCGACGCCCGGCTGGGCGGCACGCAGATGCACGGGGCCGTGCTGGAGCGGGTCCTGATCCGCGGCGGCAAGATCGACTGCCTGAATCTGCGCCGGTCCCGGCTCAAGGACGTCGTCTTCGAGGGCTGCGTGCTGATCGAGCCGGACTTCGGCGGCGCGCGCCTGGAGCGGGTCGCGTTCGTGGACTGCGCCCTGAAGGACGCGGACCTCGGTGCGGCGACCTTGACGGACGTCGACCTGCGCGGTGCCGCTCCGCTGGAGCTGGCCCGCGGCGTGGACCGGCTGGCCGGGGCGGTGATCAGCCCGGCCCAGCTGCTGGACCTGGCACCGGTGCTGGCGGCGGAGATGGGGGTGCGGGTGCTGGCGGAGGGGTAGGGGCCGGACGCGCGGGGCGGGGCTCAGGAGACGCGGGGGAAGCGGGCCTGGAGGGTCCAGATCGCCGGGTTCTCCGCCAGGTCCTCGTGCATGTCGGTGAGGTCGGCGATCAGGTCGTGCAGGAAGTCCCGGGCCTCCCGGCGCAGTGCGCTGTGCGAGAAGGACAACGGCGGTTCGGAGGCCGGCAGCCACTCCGCCTCGATGTCGACCCAGCCGAAGCGGCGCTCGAACAGCAGGCGGTCGGTGGACTCGGTGAAGTCCAACTCGGCGTGTTGCGGCCGGGCGGCCCGGGAGCCCGCCGGGTCCCGGTCGATGTGCTCCACGATGTCGCACAGCGCCCACGCGAAGTCCAGCACCGGCACCCATCCCCAGGCCGTGGAAATCTCCTGGTCCTTCCGGGTGTCGGCCAGGTACACGTCCCCGCAGAACAGGTCGTGCCGCAGGGCGTGGACGTCCGCGCGGCGGTAGTCGGTCTGCGGGGGGTCGGGAAAACGGGTGGAGAGGGCGTAGCCGATGTCGAGCACGCAGGTGATGGTGTCATGCCCTCGCCTGCGGGCCACCGCGGCACCGCGTCGGAGTAGGTTGCCCGGTGTGATCATCACTCCGCTCACGCTCGCCCCCGGCCACGACATCCCGGGCCCGCTCCTCACCGAGCTGACCGCCCTGTACGCGTCCCACCGCGCCTTCCACGCCCTCAGCGGCGACTTCCCCGACCCCGACGACATCCGTCCGGAACAGGTGGCGGCGGCGCTGGCCGACGAGTCGGCGCAGCCGGGCGCGGAGGTCCTGCTCGCCCGGGACGCGGGCCGGCTGGCCGGGATCGCGATCACCCTCGCCCGGCATCCCGACCCGGCCGACCCCGACCCGTGGATCGGCCTGCTGATGGTGGACGAGCGCCTGCGCCGGAAGGGCCACGGCAGGCGGCTCGCGTCCCTCGTCGAGGACCGCTTCCGGGCCGCGGGCCACGCCGGCCTGCGGCTCGCCGTCCTCGACGGCAACGGTGACGCCCTCGCCTTCTGGACCGCCCTCGGCTACGAGACCGTCGGTCACCGCCGGGACCTGCGCGCCGGCCGTCCCTGCACGGTGCTGCGCAAGCCGCTGCGCGTCCCGCGCCGCGCCGCCCGCGTCGCCGTGCTCGACCCGGACGGCGCGGTCTTCCTCCTGCGGTACGACAACGTCGAGGTCGGCGTGCACTGGGCGATGCCCGGCGGCGGCCTGGACGCGGGCGAGAGCCCCCGCGAGGGCGCCCTGCGCGAGCTGCGCGAGGAGACCGGCTGGACGGACCTGGAGCCCGGCCCGCTGCTGTGCACGTGGGAACACGACTTCACCCACCTGAGCGTGGGCCCGGTCCGCCAGCACGAGCACATCTACGTCGCCCGCGGCCCCCGGCGCGAGCCCACCGGCGCCCACCTCGCCGCCGCGCACGCCGCGGACGGCATCCTCACCTGGCGCTGGTGGAGCCGCGCGGACCTCGCCGAGGCCCCCGAGGCCCTGTGGCCGCCGGACCTGCCCCGGCTGCTCGACGCGTTCGAGGAGTGAGGCGCCGGCCGGCACCCCCGTCTCACGGGTGCTCCGGCTTCCCGTCCCCGTACAGCCAGTCGTCCCAGATCTCCGTGAAGTCCTCGTCGGGGGCCGACTTCTCCACGAACGCCGTGAAGTCGCCGGTGTCCGCGTTGCCGTGGCGGTGGGCGGCGGCCCAGTCGCGCAGCAGGGCGCGGAAGGCGTCGTCGCCGACCGTCTGCCGGATGCGGTGCAGCACCATCGCGCCGCGCTGGTAGACCGGGCTGTCGGAGATGTGGGCGGCACCGGACGGCTTGCCGGGCGGGAACGCCCAGACCGCCTCGTCCGCCTCCTCGTCGTCGAAGTAGGTCCCGTCGTAGAGCGCGTCGAAGGTCTCCTGCGCGGTGTGGCCGCCGTGGTCCTCCGCCCACAGCCACTCCGCGTAGGTCGCGAAGCCCTCGTTGAGCCACATGTCGCGCCAGGTCTTCGGCGTGACGGAGTCGCCGTACCACTGGTGGGCCAGCTCGTGGACGAGGGTCTCGGTGTCGGGGGCGCCGGGGAAGTAGGGCCGGGTCTGGGTCTCCAGGGCGTAGCCGGCGTCCTCCGGGCGGTCGACGATCGCGCCGGTGGAGGAGAAGGGGTACGGGCCGAAGACGTCCTGCTCCCACTTCACGATCGCGGGGATCCGCGCGAGGACCGTCCGGCTCGCGCCGGCCTGCTCCGGGTCGACGGCCGTGTACACCGGCAGGCCGTCCTCGGTGGCCGAGCGGCCGATCCGCCAGTCGCCGACGGCGACCGTGGCGACGTAGCTCGCCATCGGCTCGCCGGTGTGCCAGCGGAACGTCGTCCGGCCGCCCTTGGTCGTCTCACCGGTCAACTGCCCGTTGGAGACGACCCCGTAGTCCTCGGGGACGGTCACCGTGAGGTCGTACGTCGCCTTGTCGGAGGGGTGGTGGTTGCCGGGGAACCAGGCCATCGAGCCGATCGGCTCGCCGAGTCCGACCGCGCCGTCCTCGGTGGGCAGCCAGCCCTCCTCGGAGTCGTCCGGATCGGTCACGGTCTCGGGCTCGCCGGAGTACCGGACCCGCACGCGGAACGTCTCGCCGTCGCCCAGTTCGCCGGGCGGACGGACGGTCAGCTCCTGCCCGGCCCGGTTGAAGCGCGCTCCCCGGCCCCCGACGGTGACCTTCTCGACGTCCAGGCCCTTGAGGTCCAGGTTGAAGGCGGACAGGTCCCGGGTGGCACGTGCCGTGATCGTCGCCGTGCCGATGAGACGCCCGGTGCCGGGGTCGTAGTCGAGGACCAGGTCGTAGTGGCCGACGTCGTAGCCGCCGTTGCCCGCCTTCGGGAAGTACGGATCGCGCACACCCGAACCGCCGGGGGTGCCGTCGACACCACCGCCACCGCCACCGCTGCACGCCGCGAGGGCGGTGGCGGTGGCGGCGGCTACGAGCACTCGGGTCAGGCGCACCCCGCGATCCTATGGTGCGTTTCACGTGAAACGCCCGCCGGAACCGGCCACCGGTCCCACGGGGTCCGGGGGTGCCGTCCGGGGCCTGCCGGAGCCGGCCCGGTCCGGACGACAGGGCCTAGCGCAGTGCCTCCGCGCCCGCCTGCGCGAACTTCTCGTCCAGGGCGCCGGAGGGGGCGCCCGCGACGCCGATGCCGGCGATCGGCGCCTTGTCGGCGGTGACCGGGACGCCACCGCCCAGGAACAGCGTGCCCGGGATGTCCTTCAGGTTCGGCGCGTTCTCCAGGCGGCCCTCCAGCTCGGTGGTCGTGGCGTTCCAGGAGACGGCGGTGTACGCCTTCTTCACGGCCGACTCGTACGACTGCGGGCCGGCGCCGTCCCCGCGCATGGTGAGGATCGTGTTGCCGTTGCGGTCGACGACGGCGACCGTGACCCGCTGCCCGTCCTTCGCGGCCGCCTTCAGCGCGGCCTGGGCGGCCTTGGTCGCGGCGCCGATCGTCAGGTGCGTGGAGGTGGTGGTGTCGCGCTTGCCGGCCACGGCGGCGGCCGCCGCCGTGGCCGGGGCGGACTCCGGCGCCGAGGCGTTGGCCGCCACCGTGCCGAAGGTGCCCGCGGCGACGGCGGCGAGGACGGCGCCGCCGGTGGCGATACGGGCGCGCCGGGAAAGGGTCTTCTTCATGGTGGGTCTGCTCCTCGGGGTCGGGGCGGACGGTCCGCGTCGAGGCCCCTGCGGGCCGTCTCCGTCCGTCTGCCCTCCACCCTCCGTCCCGCAGGCGGGGTGCGCGGTTGCCGTTCCGGCTGCTCCCCGGTGACGGAACGGGCGACGGCGGGGTCGTCCGATCGGCTGACCCGTCCACCGTCCGGACAGGCCACCATGGGAGGGGACGCGCAGCTCGGCTTAGGAGGAGACGACGGTGGAGAGGAGGCGTGCGCGGATGCCGAAGCCCTACGACCCGGACACCCGGTGGCTCGGCGCCGTCCTGCACGCGGCGTTCTTCCTGCTGCTCGGCGGCGCCCTCGCCCGCTTCCTGCTGCGTCACCCCGGCGAGCCCCGCACCCCTTGGATCATCGCCCTGTCCCTCGCCCTCGCCGCGCTGCACCTGCTCGGGCCCGTGCTGAGCGGCGCCGGGGCGCGGGCCACCCGGCGGCGCCTGGCCTGGCTCGGCGCGGTGGTCGCGGTGTGGATGGTGCTCGTCGTCCTCGCGCCCAGCTTCTCCTGGTGCGCCGTGCCCCTCTTCTACACCGGCCTGCGGACCCTGCCGGCCCGGGCCGCGCTCGTGCTGGTGACCGTCCTGACGGTGTTCGTCGTCGCCGCGCAGCTCCGGCTCGCCGGGCGCTTCGACCCGAACCTGCTGCTCGCCCCGCCGGCCGTCGCCGCCATCGCCACGGCCGTGTTCCTGCACACCGAACGGCAGGCGGCCCGGCAGCGCGCCCTGATCGACGACCTGATCCGCACCCGCCGCGAACTCGCCGCCGCCGAACGCCGCGAGGGCACCCTCGCCGAACGCCAGCGGCTGTCCATGGAGATCCACGACACCCTCGCCCAGGGCCTGTCCAGCCAGCGCATGCTGCTCCAGGCCGCCGAGCGGGTCTGGGAGTTTGACCCGGGCAAGGCCCGCACCCACGTCCGGGGCGCCGCGTCCGTCGCCGAGCACAACCTCGCCGAGGCCCGCCGCTTCGTGCACGACCTCGCCCCGGCCGACCTCGCCCGCGGCGGCGGCCTGGTGGCGGCGCTGCGCGTCCTGGCCGAGCGGGAGTCCGGCGACCACCTCGCCGTGCGGGTCCACGTGGACGACGGCGGCCGGGCCCCGCTGCTGCCCGACCGCGTCCAGTCGGCCCTGCTGAGGATCGCCCAGGGCGCCCTGGCCAACGTCCGGGAGCACGCGGGCGCGTCCACCGCCGCGCTCACCCTCACCCTCCTCGACGACCAGGCCGTCCTGGACGTCACCGACGACGGCCACGGCTTCGACCCGGCCGCGCTGCCCGGCGCCCCGTCCGGGGTGCGCGGGCACGGACTGCCCGCCATGCGCGCCCGGCTGCGCGGGCTCGGCGGCACCCTGACCGTCGAGTCCGCGCCCGGCGAGGGCACCGTCCTGTCCGCCGCCGTCCCCCTCGACCCGCCCGGCCCGCCCCGCACCGGCCCGGCCGACCCGCTGGAGGCACCCCGATGACCGGACCGGCCGACCCGGGCGCCGCCGCGGCCCCCGTCCGCATCCTCGTCTGCGACGACCACGTCGTCGTGCGCGCCGGGCTGCTGGCCCTGCTCGACAGCGCCCCCGGCATCGAGGTGGCCGGCGAGGCCGGCACCGGGGAGGAGGCGCTCGCCCTCGCCGCGCGGCTGACGCCCGACGTGGTGCTGATGGACCTCCAACTCGGCGCGGGCATCGACGGCGTGGAGACCACGCGCCGCCTCACCGCCGGCGACGGCCCCTCCCCGCACGTCCTGGTGCTCACCACGTACGACACCGACGCCGACATCACCCGCGCCATCGAGGCCGGCGCGACCGGCTACCTGCTCAAGGCCGAGCGTCCCGAGGAGCTGTTCGCCGCGATCCACGCCGCCGCGCGCGGTCGTACGGCGCTGTCCGGGCCGGTCGCCAGCCGGGTCATGGCCAACATGCGCAGTCCGCGCCCCTCCCTCACCGACCGCGAACGCGACATCCTGGCCCAGCTCGCCACCGGTCTCGGCAACCGGGATATCGCCCGGGCCCTGTTCATCAGCGAGGCCACGGTGAAGACGCACCTGCGCCGCATCTACGACAAGCTCGGCGTCGACACCCGCGCGGGCGCGGTGGCGGTGGCGAAGGAACAGCGCCTGCTGCCGTGACGCCGAAGGCCCCCCGGCACACGGCCGGGGGGCCTTCGTACGTGAGGAACGGACGGGCGGACGTCAGACGTTCACGCCGAAGTCCTGGGCGATGCCCACCAGGCCCGAGGCGTAGCCCTGGCCGACGGCGCGGAACTTCCACTCGGCGCCGTTGCGGTACAGCTCGCCGAAGACCATGGCGGTCTCGGTGGCCGCGTCCTCGGACAGGTCGTAGCGGGCGATCTCGGCGCCGCCGGCCTGGTTGACGATGCGGATGTAGGCGTTGCGGACCTGGCCGAAGTTCTGCGAGCGGTTCTCCGCGTCGTAGATCGAGACCGGGAAGACGATCTTGTCGATGTCGGCCGGCAGGGCGGCCAGGTTGACGTTGATCGCCTCGTCGTCGCCGGCGCCCTCACCGGTGCGGTTGTCACCGGTGTGGACGATCGTGTTGTCCGGGGTCTGTTTGTTGTTGAAGAACACGAAGTGGGCGTCGGAGTAGACCTTGCCCTGCGTGTTGACCGCGATCGCGGAGGCGTCGAGGTCGAAGTCGGTGCCGGTGGTGGTGCGGACGTCCCAGCCGAGGCCCACGGTGACTTCGGTCAGGCCCGGAGCCTCCTTGGTGAGCGAGACGTTGCCACCCTTGGACAGGCTTACAGCCATTGTTCGGGAGTCCCTTCCCTCGTTTACGTACGGCAAGAAAGCTACAGCTACCCCCATGAACGACGAGAGGGGTAGGCAAGGTTCCAGGTCTCTTTACTTTCTTTACCGAGTTCTGGACCGGGCCGGGCCGGGGAGGGCCGGGTCCGGCCGGGGATATTGGGGTGACGTGGACCGGCCGGGGACGGGAACATGGACGGCATGTCCGGTCCCCACGTCATCCGCGGCTCCGTCTCGCTCCCCGAGTCCGAGCTCGTCTGGCGTTTCTCGCGGTCCTCGGGGCCCGGCGGACAGCACGTCAACACCACGGACACGCAGGTGGAGCTCCGCTTCGACCTGGCGCGCACCGAGGCGCTGCCCGAGGTGTGGAAGCGGCGGGCGCTGGAGCGGCTGGCCGGGCGGCTGAGCGACGGGGTCGTCACCGTGCGGGCCTCCGAGCACCGCTCGCAGTGGCGCAACCGCGAGGCCGCCGCCGTGCGCCTCGCGGCTCTGCTCGCCGAGGCCACCGCGCCCCCGCCCCGGCCGCGCAGGCCGACCCGCGTGCCGCGCGGCATCAACGAGCGCCGCCTGCGGGAGAAGAAGCAGCGCTCCGAGACCAAGCGGGGCCGGTCCCCGAAGAACTGGGACTGACCGCCGCCCCGTCCGCGCGGGCGCCGCTACCGGTCCAGCTCCAGCACGCCCACCGTCTCGCTCTCGGCCTTCTCGCCGTTCGGGCGGAAGCCGAGGCGCAGGTAGAAGTCCTCGGGGCCGTCCTCGCCGGGGTGCCAGGTGACGAAGCACTCGTTGCCGCCGCGGCGGCGGATCTCGGCGGCCACCGACTCCACGGCGAAGCGGCCGTAGCCCCGGCCCTGCTCGTCGGCGGCGATGTTCAGGCGCCACAGGCCGGAGCGCAGCGCGCTGCCGTCGTCGTACCAGTCGATGTCGAAGAAGCCCATGAGGAAGCCGACGGGACGGTCGCCGTCGACGATCAGCCGGGGCCAGGCCTTTTCGGAGTGGACGTAGGCCTCGGCGAGGGACTTCACCACCGGGGAGACGGCGAACTCCTGCTCGGGGCGCACGCGTATCGCGAGGGCGGCCTCGATGTTCGCGGGGGTGATGCGCTCCAGGCGGAGCGCGGCGCTGGTCGTCATGCGCGCACCCTAGGCAGGCGCCCGCACGCCGGACGAGCGAATTAGCGCTCAGCCCAACTGCCGGTACCGCCCCCGGAAGTACGTCAGCGGCCCCCCGTCCGCGCTCGGCACCGAGGCGGTCAGGACGCGGCCGATCACCAGGGTGTGGTCCCCGGCCGGCACGCGCTGCTCGGTGCGGCACTCCAGGGTCGCCAGGGCGCCGCCCACCAGCGGCGCCCCCGAGACCTCGCCCCGTACGCAGGGGATGTCCGCGAACAGGAGCCGGTCGCTGACGCGGCCCTTCATCGCGAAGCGCCCCGCGATGTGCCGCTGGTTCTCGGACAGCACGGAGACCGCCCACACGGGCTGTTCGCCGAGCAGGTCGTCCATGCGGGACCCCTCGCGCAGGCTGACGAGGACGAGCGGCGGGTCCAGGGACACGGACATGAAGGCCGTGGCCGTCATGCCCACGTCCTCGCCGCGCGGCGCCCCGGGGTCGTCGGGGTCGAGCGGCGGCTCCTGCGCGGTCACCAGGACCACGCCCGAGGCCAGCCGGGACATGACGGCGCGGAACTCGTCGTTGCTCACCCCCTCAGGGTGCCCGGAGACCGGTGAGGTCAACGGGGACGCGGAGGACGTGGGGGACGCGAGCGGGGGAGTGTTCGACACCCCGCCACGCTAGTCGCCGGGTCCCCGGCCCGGCATCGGCCCCCGGCCCGAACCGGGACCTAGGACCGGCCTAGGACCCCCGCAGGAGTGCGGCGGGGGAGCCGCGGGAGGAGTCGTGCGCATGGCTACAAATTTTGCGTTCAGTAAACGCACGCGGAAAACGCAGAATCACCACTCAATTGTTCATCTTTGGTTGTGACTTGAGTCACAAGGGACATTAATTGTTGACCCTGTGTACCGAGTGGGCAGCGCGCTGTGATTCAGTGGCGGAAGTTGGTAGGACGATACGCCGAAGAGAACCCTTGATTCGCTGCGAGGTCTCGGGGGGAGGGCGAGCATGGAGACCGAGTCGGAGCCCTACGTCCGTCTTGCGTCCCTGCGGCAGCTGCACCAGGTCATGGCCGAGATGAACAAGGCCCGCAGCCTGGCCGACACCCTGCAGGCCGTCGCCGACGGCGTCGTCCAGGCCCTCGGGTACGAGCTGGCGTGCGTCAACCTGGTCCGTCCCGACGGCGACCTCGTCGTCGCGGCCTTCTCCGGCAACCAGGCCGCCGAGGCGCTGATCACCGGCCGGGTCGGTTCCCGCGCGTCCTGGGACCGCCGCCTGACCATGGGCGAGCAGTGGGGCGACCTGATCTTCATACCCCATACCGAGGGCTGGGTCCTCGACGACGACGACGTCCCGCAGTGGTACACCGACGGGCCCGCGCCCCGCTTCGAGGACGAGTGGCACCCCTCGGACCGGCTCTTCGCCCCCCTGTACGCGCCCGGCCCGCAGCGCGGCGACGCCAGCGGCGAGCTGATCGGCGTCCTGTCCGTGGACCGTCCGCGCAACGGCCGCCGCCCCGGCGCCTGGGGCCGCGAAGCCCTGCAGATGTACGCCTTCCAGGCCGCCATCGCCATCAGCAACGCCCGCCTGCGCTCCAACATGCAGCGCGCCCTGGTCCGCCTCGAACGCGACCAGCAGGCCCTCCGGGCGAGTGAGGAAAGCTTCCGGCAGGCCTTCGAGTACGCCCCCTCCGGCATGGCCATCGCCGAGATGGGCGGCGACCAGCACGGCCGCATCCTGCGCACCAACGACGCCCTGTGCCGCCTGCTGGGCCGCCCCGCCTCCGCGATGCGCCGCTACGCCTTCTCCGACCTCGTGCACCCCGAGGACATCGGCACCCTGCTGCGCACCTCCGCCGAGGGCGGCCGGGCCGAGCTGCGCCTGGGCCGCCGCGACGGCACCTACGTCTGGGTCTCCCTGCGCAACAGCGTCGTCGCCGACGCCGCCGACGGGCCCCGCTTCCTGCTCACCCACGTCGAGGACATAGAGGAGCGCAAACGCCGCGAGCTCCAGCTCGCCCACCGCGCCTCCCACGACTCCCTCACCGGCCTGCCGAACTCCGCCGAGCTGCGCGCCCGGCTCGCCGCCCGGCTGTGCCGGCGCCCGCAGTCCCCGCACGCGGCGGTGGCCGACGCGATGGACGCGGCCTACGGGCACCCCGTCATCGACTCCGGGGGCCACACCTTCGACTTCCGCTCCGGCGCCGATCCCTACGGGGCCTACGACCACCACGTGCACACCGTCGCCCCCGGCGACGGGCCGGACGACGGCGCCAAGGGGCTCGCGGTCCTCTTCTGCGACCTGGACGGCTTCAAGTCGATCAACGACCGGTTCGGGCACAACGCGGGCGACGCCGTCCTCATCGAGGTCGCCCGCCGGCTCGGCGGCGGGGTGCGCGACGGCGACACGGTGGCCCGGCTCGGCGGCGACGAGTTCGTCATCCTCGCCGACGGGCTCGGCCGGGCCGACGCCGAGGACCTCGCCGTACGGCTGCGCAACGAGATCATCCAGCCGATCCGGGCCGAGGGACGGGCCGTCCGCGTCGGCGCCAGCTTCGGCATCGGGTGGGCCCACTGCGGCATGACGGCGGACGAAGTCCTGAAGTCCGCCGACGAGCGGATGTACGTCGAGAAACGATCTCGTCCCAAACAGCACCGCCGTGCCGGATGAACCCCAGGTCAGCGGGTTGAGGCCGACCGAGCCACCCGTTCGGGTCAGTGGGAGCAGGTAGGCTCGCCCTCTCACCACCTGTACCGCAAACGCACCGCATCTGGTTAGGAGACCTAGGGATGACGCCCGGCAACAACGGCGCGAGCACGCCCGAGGACGACGACCCGTTCGGCTACCTGTACGCCGACGGGCAGGCCAACGGAGCCCAGCCGCCGTCCGGTGGCTACGGCTACCCGAACTCCGTCAACCGGGTGCGTCCCGTCGGCACACGGCAGTACGGGGCACCGCAGGCCCCGGCCGCCGCGTACGGCCAGGCGGCCCCGCAGCAGCAGGGCGCCTACGGCAGGCCGAACGCGCACTACGCCGCGCCGGAGACGCTTCCCGGCGGCGGTGCCCCCACCGCCCCGCAGCAGCCGCCCCGCGCCGCCGGCGGCGGACGCCGCGGGCCCAACACCAAGGGCCTGCTGATCGGCGCGGTCGCGGTGGTCGCCGCGGTCGTCATCGGCATCGCCGTGGCGATGACCAGCAGCGGCACGGACGACGACAAGGGCGGCGACGAGGCGGTCGGCGACCCCACCCCCACCCAGACCCAGAGCACCGACCCGAGCCCGTCGGCGAGCAGCAGCGCCGACGAGGAGGTGAAGCTGCCGTCGGCCCAGGCGGGCGAGCTGCAGCTGTCGCCCGGCGTGGCGACGGCCTCGGACGTCGAGGGCGCCGAGTCGGACGGCGGCGCCTACGTGGCCAACCTCAACCAGCCCGGCGCCTCGGTCACCTGGACCGTCAACGGCATCCCCGAGGACGGCGTCTACACCCTCTTCGCCCGCTTCAGCGCGGCCGGCGAGGACCAGTCGATGACGCTCACGGTCAACGGCAAGCCGTTCGGCAGCAAGATGAACCTGGGCAACTTCGCGCACGCCGCGGACGGCGACTTCGCCAAGGGCTGGACCAAGACCTACGCCTGGCCCACGCTCAACAAGGGCACGAACACGATCTCGCTGTCCTGCGGGGACGGCGACAAGTGCAACATCCTGCTGGACCAGCTCTCCCTGAAGAAGGGCCAGGTCAAGGACTAGGGCCGTCGTCCGGACCGTGCCGGGGCCGCGGGGTCCGGCACGGTCCGGACGCCTCCCCCGGGCGGGTCACGCCGCGTCGGCCTCCGCCGTGACCGCGACGCCCCGGCCGAGCAGCTCCTCGTACGCCGCCCGGTCGAACTCGCCCGCCACCGGCGACAGCACCGTCGCCGCGGACAGGGCGACCGCGCGGGTCAGGCGGTCCGGCCAGGGCAGGTGCTCCACCAGGCCCGACAGCAGGCCCGCGACCGCGGAGTCGCCCGCGCCGGTCGGGTTGCCGCGGACGTGCGCGGGCGGGACCGCCCGCCACCGGCCCTCGGGGGTCACCGCGAGCAGACCGTCGGCGCCCAGGGAGGCCACCACGGACCGGGCGCCGCGGCGCCGGGCGGCCTGGGTGGCCCGCAGCGGCTCGTGCGAACCGGTCAGCTCGGCCAGTTCGCCGGCGTTCGGCTTGATCATGTCCGGGCGGGCGGCGACGCCCCGGCGCAGCGGCTCCCCGCTGGTGTCCAGCAGCACCGGCACGCCCGCCGCGCGCGCGGTGCGCACCAGCCCGGCGTAGGCGCCCACCGGCACGCCCGGCGGCAGGCTGCCGCACAGGGCGACCGCCGAGGCGCCGGCGAGCAGGTCCGCGTAGACCTCCTGGAAGGCGTTCCACTCGGCGGGGGCGACGGCCGGGCCCGGCTCGTTGAGCTGGGTGGTGTCGCCGGTGCGCTCGTCGACGACGGCGATGGTGCGGCGGGTCGCCCCGGCGACCGGCACGAGCGCGTCGGTCACCCTCCGCACCCCGGTCAGTCCTTCCCGCACGACGCGTCCGGTGGTGCCGCCCGCGAAGCCGGTCACGGTCGTCTCGTGTCCGAGGGCCGCGAGCACCCGGGCCACGTTCAGCCCCTTGCCGCCCGGGCGTTCCGTCACGTCGGTGACCCGGTGGGAGGCGTGGGGCCGCAGGGCCGGGACGCGGTAGGTGATGTCGAGAGCGGTGTTCAGCGTGACCGTGAGTATCACCCGTGCCGACCTCCCCCGATGGTCTGTGTCCGCCATGTGCGCCGAAGACGTTGTCCGGAGTCACGATCATGCCAAACGGACGGCCGTCGGCCCAGCCCCCGCCCGGTCGCCGCGGGCGGCCCGGAGACGGTCCCGGGGAGGGGCCCGGTACGGATCAGCCCAGGTGGGGACCGACCACCCATTCGCCCCGGCGCATCACGCCCACCAGGTCGAACCCGGCGTCGAGAACCACCAGATCGGCGTCCTTGCCGGGCTCCAGCGAGCCGATCCGGTCGTCGAGGCCGAGCAGCCGGGCCGGGTTGGCGGAGATCGCGGCGACGACGTCCTCGACGGGCAGCCCGTCCACCGTCACCGCCCGCTTGAAGGCGCGGTCCAGGGTGAGCGTGGAGCCGGCGATCGAGCCGCCCTCCACCAGCCGGGCCACGCCGTCGGCGACCTCGACCTCCATCGGACCGAGCATGTAGCGGCCGTCGCCGAAGCCGGCCGCGTCCATCGCGTCGGTGATGAAGGCGACCCGGGACGCGCCCGCGTGGTGGAAGGCCAGCCGGAGCGCGGCCGGGTGCAGGTGGGTGCCGTCGTTGATCAGCTCGACGGTGATCCGCTCGTCCTCCAGCAGGGCGGTGATGGGGCCGGGCGAGCGGTGGCCGAGCGGCGGCATGGCGTTGAACAGGTGCGTGGCGACGCTCGCGCCCGCGTCGATGGCCTGGAGCGTCTGCTCGTAGGTCGCGTCGGTGTGCCCGACGGCCGCGATCACGCCGTGCTCGGTGAGCAGCCGCACGGAGTCCAGGCCGCCCGGCAGCTCGGTGGCCAGCGTCATCATCTTCGCGTGGCCGTGCGCGGCGTCGATCAGCTTGCGCACCTCGGCCGGGTCGGGGTCGCGCAGCAGCTCCTCGTCGTGCGCGCCCTTGCGGCACGGGGAGATGAACGGCCCCTCGAAGTGGATGCCGGCGATGTCGCCCTGCTGGGCGAGCTCGGCGAGCACCCCGGCCTGCCGGGCGAGGAAGTCCAGGTCGCCGGTGACGGCGGAGGCGACCACCGTGGTGGTGCCGTGCAGGCGGTGGGTGCGGACGCCCTCGAGGACGTCCTCGGCCGCGCCGCCGGTGAAGGAGGCGCCGCCGCCGCCGTGGTTGTGGAGGTCGACGAAGCCGGGGACCACCCAGTGGCCGGCGAGGTCGACGGTCTCCGCGTCCGGGGGCGCGGTGTCCGCGATCCGTGTGCCGTCGACGATCACGCGGCCGTCGTCCACGGTGCCGGTGGGCAGTACCACCCGGGCACCGGCGAGAACCTTGCTTGGGGCCATCAGGTGGTTACCTCCGGGGGAGTCGCGGTCGTGGGAGTGGTGTCGAGCAGGTCCCAGGCCAGGA
Organism: Streptomyces sp. NPDC029152; assembly: GCF_055564355.1. Classification (NCBI taxonomy): domain Bacteria; kingdom Bacillati; phylum Actinomycetota; class Actinomycetes; order Kitasatosporales; family Streptomycetaceae; genus Streptomyces; species Streptomyces sp. NPDC029152. Next base: position 109,765 of record NZ_JBVHWR010000011.1, read on the forward strand.
GCCCGGCACCGAGGCAGCCGGCGGTGTCCCCCAGGGCCGCGGGGACGATCTCCGGCGGCTTCTGGAAGGTGACGCGCCGCCGGACGGCGTCCCGCAGCGGTGTGAACAAGGTTTCCCCGGCCTCGGCGAGGCCGCCACCGATGATCAGGACGCGCGGGTCCAGCAGGGTGAGCGCGGTGACAAGGCCGTCGGCGAGCGCGTCCACGGCGTCCTGCCACACGCGGACGGCGCGGGCGTCGCCCGACTCGACGGCCTTGGCGCAGTCGGCGGCGTCCGCCCGCGGGTCGCCCGAGGCCTCGGCCCAGGCCTGGCTGACGGCCGACGCGGACGCGAACCGCTCCAGGCAGCCGCGCTGCCCGCACGGGCACGGGGTGCCGCCGGGGCGTACGACGACGTGGCCGATCTCGCCCGCGAAGCCGTGGGCGCCCGCCTCCACCCGGCCGTCGATGCCGATGGCGCCCGCGATGCCGGTGCCCAGCGGCACGAACAGGAACCGGTCGGCGCCCCGCCCGGCCCCGATGCGGCCCTCGGCGAGCCCGCCGGTGCGCACGTCGTGGCCGAGGGCGACCGGGATGCCGCCGAGCCGCTCGCCGAGCAGCGCGCGCAGGGGCACGTCGTGCCAGCCGAGGTTGGCGGCGTACACGGCGGTGCCGCGCTCCTCGTCGATGATGCCGGGGACGGCGACACCGGCCGCGACGGCGCCCTCGCCGAACCGGTCGGCGCCCAGGGCGCGCAGTTCGGCGGCGAAGTCCAGGATCCCCGCGACGACGGCCTCGGGGCCGCGGTCGCGTCCGGTGGCGCGGCGGGCCCGGTGCAGCAGCTCGCCCCCCGGCCCCGCCAGGGCGGCCTTCATCCCGGTGCCGCCCACATCGAGGGCGATGACATGTCTCACGGGGACAGTGTGGCCCGTACACCCGGGAGAGGTCTAGTCCATTGGGGTGGTGTAGACCTTAGTCCGGTAAGCGGACGAACGAACCGATGGACACAGGACAGGGGCGGGGCAGGAACGTGCGGCGGCACAGGACAGGAACGATCGCGGCGGTGTCGGCCCTGGGGCTGACGGCGGTCCTAGGCGGCTGCGGAATCACCGGCGGCTCCGACGAGGTGACGCTGAAGCTGGTCGCCGCCGACTACGGCGACAACAAGGACAACAGCTCCCAGGGGTACTGGGACGAGCTGGCCAAGTCCTTCGAGGCCAAGCACCCCGACGTGCACGTGGACGTCACCGTCTACTCCTGGAACGACGTCGACCGCAAGGTCCGCGAGATGGTCGAGGCCGGCGAGGCCCCCGACATGGCGCAGATCGGCGCCTACGCCGACTACGCGGCCGAGGACCTGCTCTACCGGGCCGACGACGTGCTCTCCATCCCCGTCCAGGCCGGCTTCGTCTCCCAGCTGGCCACCGCCGGCCAGGTGCACGGCGTCCAGTACGGCCTGCCGTTCGCCGCCTCCACCCGCGTCCTCTTCTACAACAAGACCCTCTTCGCCAAGGCCGGCGTCACCCCGCCCAAGACCTGGGACGACCTCGCCGAGGCGGCCGAGGCGCTGAAGGCCGAGGGCGTGAAGTACCCGTACGCGCTGCCGCTGGGCCCCGAGGAGGCGCCGGCCGAGACCATGCAGTGGATGCTGAGCGGCGGGGGCGGCTACACCGACGACGTCGGCACCTACTCCGTCGACTCCCCGCAGAACGCCACCACCTTCACCTGGCTCAGGGACGAACTGGTCGGCAAGGGGCTCACCGGCCCCGTCGCCCCCGGCAGGCTCAACCGCGCCGACGCCTTCGCCGCCTTCGCGAACGGCGAGGTCGGCATGCTCAACGGGCACCCGACGCTGATGAAGATGGCGTCCGACAAGGGCGTGAAGTACGGCATGGTGCAGACCCCCGGCGTCGACGGCGTCAGCAAGAACACCCTCGGGGTCACCGACTGGATGACGGCCTTCAAGAAGAACGGCCACCAGGAGGAGATCGGCGACTTCCTCGACTTCGTCTACAGCGACGAGAACGTCCTCGACTTCTCCCGCCGGTACGACCTGCTGCCGGTCACCACCTCCGCGTCCGAGGCGATGAGCGCGGCGGCCGAGGACGAGCACCTGAGGCCCTTCCTGGACGAACTGCTGCTCTCCGAGCTCTACCCGGTCGGCAAGACGTCCTGGGCGGCGGTCAGCGCGGACGTGAAGAAGCGCATCGGCCAGGCGGTCGCCCCCGGCGGCAGCCCCGCCGAGGTGCTCGGCCAGATCCAGGCGACGGCGAACCTGTCGGACAGCGCCGAATAGCGCCGCTGTCGGTGGCGGGCGTTACGGTGCCGTACATGGACCTCGGAGCAAGGGAGCGCGGCATCCTCGCGCTGGAGCGCCGCGGCTTTCCGGGCCCCGGCGCGAAGGAACGCGCGATCCGCGAGGAACTGGGCCTGGCCCCCGTCCGCTACTACCAGCTCCTCAACGCCCTCCTGGACGACCCGCGCGCGCTGGCCCTCGACCCGGTGACGGTCAACCGGCTGCGCCGGGTGCGGGAGTCCCGGCGCGGCGAGCGCTGAGGTTCTTTCCCGCGCCCGCGGGATAGGTTCGCCGTATGGGCAGCCACAAGGAATCCACCCCCGACTCCCGGGTCCCCGCGGACCACCTGCCGACGCCCGCGACCGAGGCCGGCCGCGAAGGGCTCGACGCCTTCCTCGCGGACCCCGGCCGTGCGGTGATCGCGCTCGACTTCGACGGCACGCTCGCCCCGATCGTGCCGGACCCCGACCGGGCCCGCGCCCACCCGGACGCGGTGCCCGCGCTCGCGGCCCTCGCCCCGAAGGTCGCCTCCGTCGCGGTGATCACCGGCCGCCCGGCCGAGGTCGCCGTCCACCACGGAGGCTTCGCGGACGTCCCCGGCCTGGACCACCTCGTCGTCCTCGGCCACTACGGCGCCGAGCGCTGGGACGCCGCCACCGGCACCGTCACCGCCCCGCCGCCCCACCCGGGGGTGGCCGCCGTCCGGGCCGAGCTGCCGGGGCTGCTGGACGCCGCCGGTGCCGGGCCGGGCGCCTGGATCGAGGAGAAGGGCCGGGCGGTCGCGGTGCACACCCGCCGCGCGGCCGATCCGCAGGCCGCGTTCGAGGCCCTGCGGACGCCCCTGGCCGACCTGGCGGCCCGTCACGGACTCGTCGTCGAACCGGGGCGCATGGTGCTGGAGCTGCGGCCGCCCGGCATGGACAAGGGGGTCGCGCTGCGGGAGTACGCGCGGGAGACGGACGCCGGGTCGGTCCTTTTCGCCGGGGACGACCTCGGTGACCTGCCGGCCTTCGCGGCGGTCGCCGCCCTGCGCGCCGAGGGCACCCCGGGCCTCCTGGTGTGCAGCGGCAGTGACGAGGTGACGGAACTGAGGCGACGCGCGGACCTGGAGGTGGACGGCCCGGCCGGGGTGGTGGCCCTCCTGGGCGCCCTCGCGGGCCGCCTGGCCTGAGACGATGTCACGGGGACGACCTCCGTCCGTCACAGACCTGTCCTGACGCCACGGGCGGGACAACCGGGTCCCGGGCCGCACGCTCCTCAGAACCGTAAGGCCCGCCCGATGAGGCCCAAACCGTGGAGGACAACGTCATGCCCGCTCGGAAGTTCCCGATGCTCGCCCTCGCCGTCGTGGCCGCCGGCCTGTCGCTCACCGCCTGCAGCAGCGGCGGCGGCGCCGACAGCGCCGCGCCCTCCACCGCGACGACGCGCGTCGCCCAGCCCTCCACCGCCACGGCGGGGGCCTCCGCCGGCGGGACGGCGTCCGCCGGCGGCACGGCCTCCGCCGCCCCCGGCAAGGAGGGGGTGAAGTGCACGGACCGGATGGACTACGCGGGGGACCCGAGGTCGAACGCGGAG
>NZ_JBVHWR010000011.1:113712-292103 GCF_055564355.1 Streptomyces sp. NPDC029152
GATCAACTCGATCGGTGAGGAGACGGGCGCCTGTCCGCAGCCGCAGTCGGGCGGCACGGGGTCCGGCACTCCCGGCAAGGGCGGGGTGAAGTGCACCGACCAGGTGGACTACGCGGGGGACCCCAGGTCGAACGCGGAGATCAACTCGATCGGTGAGGAGACGGGCGCCTGTCCGCAGCCGCAGTCGGGCGGCACGGGGTCCGGCACTCCCGGCAAGGGCGGGGTGAAGTGCACGGACCGGGTGGACTACGCGGGGGACCCGAGGTCGAACGCGGAGATCAACTCGATCGGTGAGGAGACGGGCACCTGCCCGCCCGTCCAGGACCGGTGACCCCCGCTCAGCCCCGCAACGCCTCCAGCTGGTCCAGGAACCAGCGGGCCGGGGGCAGGGCCGTCCCCGCCGCGGCCAGCCGCTTCGACCGTTCCACCCGCTCCCCGGGCGGAACGGACAGCGCCTCGTGCAGCGCCTGTGCCGTTGCGGTGACGTCGTACGGGTTCACCGCCACCGCGTCGTCGCCCAGCTCCTCGTACGCCCCCGCCTCCCGCGACAGCACCAGCACGCACCCCTCGTCGGAGACGACCGGCACCTCCTTCGCCACGAGGTTCATCCCGTCCCGGATGGGGTTGACCAGTGCCACGTCCGCCAGCCGGTACGCCGCCAGGGACCGCGCGAAGTCGTCCTTCACGTGCAGCACCACCGGCGTCCACCCGGGCGTCCCGAACTCCGCGTTGATCTCCTGCGCGACCCGCTGCACCTCGGCCGTGTAGTCCCGGTACACGGCGAGGTCCTGCCGCGACGGGTAGGCGAAGGCGACGTGCACGACCCGCTCCCGCCACTCGGGCCGGTCGGCGAGCAGCTGCCGGTACGCCAGCATGCCCCGCACGATGTTCTTGGACAGCTCGGTCCGGTCCACCCGGACGATGGTCCGGCGCCCCTCGCCGATCTCCTCGCGCAGCGCCGCCATCCGTTCGTCCACGTCGGCCTCGTGCGACCGCTTCCGCAGGAAGTCCGCGTCCGCGCCCAGCCCGTGCACGCCGATCTCGGTGTCCCCGACCCCGCCCACCAGCGCGTCGCAGCAGGCGGTGAACGCGTCGGCCCACCGGCGGGTGAGGAACCCGAGCCGGTCGGCGCCCAGCATCCCGCGCAGCACCTGCTCGGCGATGTCGTCCGGCAGCATCCGGAAGTAGTCCACCGGCGCCCACGGCGTGTGCGAGAAGTGGCCGATCCTGAGGTCGGGCCGCAGCTCGCGCAGCATCCCCGGCACCAGCGTCAGGTGGTAGTCCTGCACGATCGCGACCGCCCCCTCGGCGGCCTCCTCGGCCAGTGCCTCGGCGAAGGCCCGGTTGTACGCCTCGTAGGACGCCCACTGCCGCCGGAACTCCGCGTCGAAGACGGGTTCCAGGGGCGTCTGGTACAGCATGTGGTGCACGAACCACAGCACCGAGTTGGCGATCCCGTTGTACGCGTCCGCGTGCACGTCGGCCGGCACGTCCAGCATCCGCACGCCGTCCTCGCCGACCCCGCGCCGGACCGCCTCGCGGTCGCCGTCGCCCAAGGCGGAACAGACCCACAACGCGTCCGCGTCCGGCCCGATGGCCGACAGTCCGGAGACCAGTCCGCCGCCGCCCCGTTTGGCATGCAGCGAACCGTCCTCCCGCACCTCGTACGAGACGGGCCCCCGATTGGAGGCGACCAGCACCTGAGCAGCACCGAAGCTTGAAGCCATACGCCTCAACCTAGCCCGGCCCCCAAATCCTCAAACGTGCCCGCGCGTCACTCGGGCGTCGACGTGGTCACACGGCTTGTGGGGAAGTTGTGAACATCCGGGCATGTGCGTGCGCATCTCCCCCATGAGGGGGTGTGGGTGCGCATGCCCACACGCACGCGCATGGACGGACTCGCCGGCACCGCGGCACCGGGCGGCAGGCCTCCTCCCCGGGCACGGGGGAGAAGGTCCGCGAGCGGGGCGGCGGCCGCCGGCGCCGGTCGGACGGCGTCGCCGGCCGACGCTCAGGCCACCCGGCGGGACGCGTACTCCGCGATCTCCGTCATCGGGGGCCGTTCCTCGGTGTCGACGGCGTAGGTGTGCGGCTCGAAGCCGTCGGCGCCCCGCTCGAACTGGGTGAGGGCCGGCCGGAGCAGATGGCCGCGGGCCAGCCGGAGCTGGGCGGTGCGGTAGATCGCGGCGGACATGCGGCCCAGCGCCCGGCCGTCCTGGTGCCGGTGCCTGCGGACGCCGACGTCGACCTGCGCGAGGGCGTCCAGGCCCACCAGGTGCAGGGCGTCGACCAGCATCCCCAGCTCGACGCCGTAGCCGACGGGGAAGGGCAGCCGTTCCAGCAGGGAGCGGCGGGCCGCGTACTCGCCGCCGAGCGGCTGGACGAAGCCCGCCAGTCGCGGCCAGTGCAGGTTGAGCAGCGGACGGGCCATCAGCTCGGTGACCCGGCCGCCCTCGCCCGGGGCGGCGTCGAGCGGGCGGTCGTACATGGCCTTGACGAGGTGGACCTCCGGGTCGGTGAGCAGCGGGCCCACGATGCCGGAGACGAAGTCGGCGGAGAACTCGCGCAGGTCGGCGTCGACGAAGCAGACGATGTCCCCGCCGGTGACCAGCAGCGAGCGCCACAGCACCTCGCCCTTGCCGGGCACGGCCGGGATGCGGGGGAGTATCCGGTCGCGGTGGACGACGCGCGCCCCCGCCGCCGCGGCCACCGCCGCCGTGCGGTCGGTCGACCCGGAGTCCACGACCACGAGTTCGTCGACGAGCGGGACCCGCCCCATCAGCTCGCGGCGGATCACCGCGACGATGTCGCCGACGGTCGCCTCCTCGTCGAGCGCGGGCAGCACCACGCTGACCGTCTGGCCCGTGGCGCGCTTGGCGGCCATGATCTGGGGAAGCGTGCGGTCTGCCACGGACCAGGAGCGTGCGCCCAGCCAGCGCTCGACTTCTTCCAGCACGGTCGGGGGGCTCCTTTGTGATCCATCTCGCGGTACGGACGACTATCTCAACTGTCGTGGCCTTCGGTTACAGTCTTGAACAACGCGGAGGACCGGCGCATGCCGGGGTCGCCGCGTGACATGCGAAAAACAACCACATACCGCTCATCCAGAGGGGCAGAGGGACACGGCCCGATGAAGCCCCGGCAACCCTCCAGTCGGTTCTCGTGGATCACTGTCGATCACAGCGCGAGGCTCCCGGCTAGGGAAGGTGCCAAATCCGTCTCACGGCGAGATGCGTCGTGAGGAAGATGAGGAGAAAGGGCCTCGCCTCACATGGCTGTGCAGACTGTCGCAAGCACCACCGACAACGCCGGCACCACCGCTTCCACCCCCTCTTCCGTGGACCTGGGTCCCGCCGCGGCGCTCTCCTGCCGCGAGTGCGGCCACCGCGTGCCGCTCGGCCCGGTCTTCGCCTGCGAGGAGTGTTTCGGCCCGCTGGAGATCGCCTACGACTTCTCGGCCCACGACACCGAGGAACTGCGCAAGCGCATCGAAGCGGGCCCCGCGAACATCTGGCGCTACGCGCCCCTGCTGCCCGTCCCGGCCGACGTCGCGACCAAGCCGAACATCAACCCGGGCTGGACCAAGCTGGTCAAGGCCGACAACCTGGCCCGCGAACTCGGCGTCACCGGCGGTCTGTACGTCAAGGACGACTCCGGCAACCCGACGCACTCCTTCAAGGACCGCGTCGTCGCCCAGGCCCTGGAGGCCGCCCGCGCCTTCGGCTTCACCACCCTGTCCTGCTCCTCCACCGGCAACCTCGCCGGCGCCGTCGGCGCCGCCGCCGCCCGGGCCGGCTTCCGCTCCTGCGTGTTCATCCCGCACGACCTGGAGCAGGGCAAGGTCGTCATGGCCGCCGTCTACGGCGGTGAACTGGTCGGCATCGAGGGCAACTACGACGACGTGAACCGCTTCTGCTCCGAGCTGATCGGCGACCCGGCCGGTGAGGGCTGGGGCTTCGTCAACGTCAACCTGCGGCCCTACTACGCCGAGGGGTCCAAGACCCTCGCGTACGAGATCTGCGAGCAGCTCGGCTGGCGGCTGCCCGACCAGCTCGTCGTCCCGATCGCCTCCGGCTCCCAGCTGACGAAGATCGACAAGGGCCTGCAGGAGCTGATCAGGCTCGGCCTGGTCGAGGACAAGCCGTACAAGATCTTCGGTGCGCAGGCCGAGGGCTGCTCGCCGGTGTCCACCGCCTACAAGGCCGGCCACGACGTCGTGCGCCCCCAGAAGCCGAACACCATCGCCAAGTCCCTCGCGATCGGCAACCCGGCCGACGGCCCCTACGTCCTCGACATCGCCCGCCGCACCGGCGGCGCGGTGGAGGACGTGACCGACGAGCAGGTCGTCGACGCGATCAAGCTGCTGGCGCGCACGGAGGGCATCTTCGCGGAGACCGCCGGCGGCGTGACGGTCGGCGTCACGAAGAAGCTGATCGAGAACGGCCTCCTGGACCCGTCGCTCACCACGGTCGTCCTCAACACCGGTGACGGCCTCAAGACCCTCGACGCGGTGGCCGGCACCGGCCTGACCGCGACGATCCGCCCCAACCTGGACTCCTTCCGAGAGGCTGGCCTCGCATGAGCGTGACCGTTCGCATCCCCACCATCCTGCGCACCTACACCGGCGGGAAGGCCGAGGTCGCCGCCGAGGGCGCCACCCTCGCCGATGTCATCTCCGACCTGGAGAAGAACCACACCGGCATCGCCGCCCGCGTCCTGGACGACCAGGGCAAGCTGCGCCGCTTCGTGAACGTCTACGTCAACGACGACGACGTCCGCTTCGAGCAGGGCCTCCAGACGGCGACGCCGGACGGTGCCGGCGTGTCCATCATCCCGGCGGTCGCCGGCGGCTGACCCGCCCGCTCCGGTCGCCTTCGGTGACCGGTGTCACGCAGAGTTCATCGGACTGCCCTCTCCGCCAAAGAAGCGGAGGGGGCAATTCCATGTGATTGAGCGCGGTAGAGTTGGGGAATGCGCCCGCGGCCTTCAGGCCGGCGCCCCGGAATTCCTGCCGCAGGCCCGACAAGATGTAGCCAAAGTGTGGGTGTATTTCGCGGCTTTTGTTCGCTTTGTGCAGCCCGGCTTGACCCGGATCCAGGCGAATTCTCCCCATATCCCGGACCGCTCGCGTCCGGATTTCTCGTCCGATTGCCCTGTTGCAGACGGCAGTTGGACAGATACATTCAGCCGCGGTCGACGCGTTCCGGCGCACGCCCCCACCCATCGGGGGGTGAGGTCTGACCCGGATCCGCGAAGTGCGGATCTGTGCAAGGGCCAGTAATAGGGGAGTTAGGCATGGCTCAGGGCACCGTCAAGTGGTTCAACGCGGAGAAGGGGTACGGCTTCATCGCGGTCGACGGTGGTGCGGATGTTTTCGTCCACTACAGCGCGATCCAGATGGACGGCTACCGCACCCTCGAAGAAGGCCAGCGGGTCGAGTTCGAGATCTCGCAGGGTCAGAAGGGCCCGCAGGCCGACATGGTTCGCCTCAGCGCCTGAGACGTGCGGCCGGCGCAAGCCAACGGTCTTCTCCGAAGGGCCCGTACCCCCTGGGGTACGGGCCCTTCGGCCTGCCCGGGACCGGGACCCGCCGCCGCCCGACCACCACCCCTCGGCGAGCCCGCTTCGCGGGCGCACCTTGCACTCGGACGGGCCGAGTGCTAATCATTGCGTTAGCACTCTGAAGGTGAGAGTGACAACGAAGGACCGGGTCGGTGAGGCCCGCGGGCCGGGTGGGGAAGGAACCCACGAGGCCGGCGAGCCGTCCGTCGCGGGCGCGGGCGCGGTCCGAAGGAATCACCCCCAGTCCTGGAGGGACCACTTCACATGGCCAAGATCATCGCGTTCGACGAGGAGGCGCGGCGCGGCCTCGAGCGCGGCATGAACCAGCTCGCGGACGCCGTCAAGGTGACGCTCGGCCCCAAGGGCCGCAACGTCGTCCTCGAGAAGAAGTGGGGCGCGCCCACGATCACCAACGACGGTGTCTCCATCGCCAAGGAGATCGAGCTCGAGGACCCGTACGAGAAGATCGGCGCCGAGCTGGTCAAGGAAGTCGCCAAGAAGACGGACGACGTCGCCGGTGACGGTACGACCACCGCGACCGTCCTCGCCCAGGCCCTGGTGCGCGAGGGTCTGCGCAACGTGGCCGCCGGTGCCAACCCGATGGCCCTGAAGCGCGGTATCGAGAAGGCCGTCGAGGCCGTCTCCGCCGCCCTGCTCGAGCAGGCCAAGGATGTCGAGACCAAGGAGCAGATCGCCTCCACGGCCTCCATCTCCGCAGCCGACACCCAGATCGGCGAGCTCATCGCCGAGGCCATGGACAAGGTGGGCAAGGAAGGCGTCATCACCGTCGAGGAGTCCCAGACCTTCGGTCTGGAGCTGGAGCTCACCGAGGGTATGCGCTTCGACAAGGGCTACATCTCGGCGTACTTCGCCACCGACATGGAGCGTATGGAGGCCGTCCTCGACGACCCGTACATCCTGATCGCCAACTCCAAGATCTCCAACGTCAAGGACCTGCTCCCGCTCCTGGAGAAGGTCATGCAGTCGGGCAAGCCGCTGCTGATCATCGCCGAGGACGTCGAGGGCGAGGCCCTGTCGACCCTGGTCGTCAACAAGATCCGCGGCACCTTCAAGTCCGTCGCCGTCAAGGCCCCGGGCTTCGGCGACCGCCGCAAGGCCATGCTCGGCGACATCGCCATCCTCACGGGCGGCGAGGTCATTTCCGAGGAGGTCGGCCTCAAGCTGGAGAACGCCACGCTCGACCTGCTGGGCAAGGCGCGCAAGGTCGTCATCACCAAGGACGAGACCACGATCGTGGACGGCGCCGGCTCCGCCGACCAGGTCCAGGGCCGGGTCAACCAGATCCGCGCCGAGATCGAGAACAGCGACTCGGACTACGACCGCGAGAAGCTCCAGGAGCGCCTGGCGAAGCTGGCCGGCGGCGTGGCCGTCATCAAGGCCGGTGCCGCCACCGAGGTCGAGCTCAAGGAGCGCAAGCACCGCATCGAGGACGCCGTCCGCAACGCGAAGGCGGCCGTCGAGGAGGGCATCGTCGCCGGTGGTGGCGTGGCCCTGCTCCAGGCCTCCCAGGTCTTCGAGAAGCTGGAGCTGACGGGTGACGAGGCGACCGGCGCCAACGCCGTGAAGCTCGCCCTGGAGGCCCCGCTGAAGCAGATCGCCGTCAACGGTGGTCTCGAGGGCGGCGTCGTCGTGGAGAAGGTCCGCAACCTCCAGGTCGGCCACGGCCTGAACGCCGCGACCGGCGAGTACGTCGACATGATCGCCGAGGGCATCATCGACCCGGCGAAGGTGACCCGTTCCGCGCTGCAGAACGCCGCCTCCATCGCCGCGCTGTTCCTCACCACCGAGGCCGTCATCGCCGACAAGCCGGAGAAGGCCGCCGCGGCCGCTCCGGGCGGCATGCCGGGCGGTGACATGGACTTCTGATCGACCGGTTCCGGTTGATCGACCGTCCTTCACGTACCGAGGGCGGCACTCCTGGCCACAGGCCGGGGGTGCCGCCCTCGGGCGCGTCGTGCCCCGGGTGGCACGGGGCGCGGGGGCGTGTGAGCCGGGTCACGTACGGCGGGCGGCCGGAATGGCGGTGGCGGGCGCGCCGGTTGCACGGGGCGTGCATGCATGCGCGTGCACATACTGACCGGTATCTCCCGAGGAGCCCCCCCATGACCGTCACCGCCGCCGAAGCCGCCTCGCGCGCCGCGCGGATCCTCGCCCGCCCGACCGTCATCAACGGCCTGACCGTGCCGAACCGCATCGCGATGGCGCCGATGACCCGCATGTTCTCCCCGGGCGGCGTCCCCGGCGAGGACGTGGTCTCGTACTACGCGCGCCGCGCCGCCGCCGGTGTCGGCCTGATCGTCACCGAGGGGACGTACGTCGGCCACGAATCCGCCGGGCAGAGCGACCGCGTGCCGCGCTTCCACGGTGACGAGCAGCTGGCCGGCTGGGCGAAGGTCGCCGACGCCGTGCACGCGGCGGGCGGCACGATCGTGCCGCAGCTGTGGCACATCGGGATGGTGCGCGAGCAGGGCGACCAGCCGTTCCCCGACGCCCCCGCCGTCGGCCCCTCGGGCCTGCGCATCGGCGAGGACGAGGTCACCGGCAAGGTCATGACCCAGCGCGACCTGGACGACGTCGTCGGCGCCTTCGCCGAGGCCGCCGCCGCCGCCGAGCGCATCGGCTTCGACGGCGTGGAGATCCACGGCGCCCACGGCTACCTCGTCGACCAGTTCCTGTGGGCCGGCACCAACCGCCGCACCGACGCCTACGGCGGCGATCCCGTGGCCCGCACGAGGTTCGCCGCGGAGATCGTGGCCGCCGTGCGCGAGAGGGTCTCGGCCGAGTTCCCCGTCATCTTCCGCTACTCGCAGTGGAAGCAGGACGCCTACGACGCGCGCCTCGCCGAGACCCCCGAGGAGCTGGAGGCGATCCTCGCCCCGCTGGCCTCGGCCGGCGTCGACGCCTTCCACGCCTCCACGCGCCGTTACTGGCAGCCCGAGTTCGACGACTCCGACCTCAACCTCGCCGGCTGGACCAAGAAGCTCACCGGCAAGACCGCCATCACGGTCGGATCGGTGGGCCTGGAGGGCGAGTTCATCAAGTCCTTCCAGGGCGAGGGCGCCGCGCTCGGCAGCCTCGACGACCTCCTGGACCGGCTGGAGCGCGACGAGTTCGACATGGTCGCCGTCGGCCGCGCCCTGCTCCAGGACCCGCAGTGGGCCCGGAAGGTCCTGGACGGCCGCTTCGACGAGCTGGCGCCGTTCGACGCGGCGGCGCTGAAGACCCTGAGCTGAACCCGGCCCGTGCCCGGAGCGCACCGCGACGCGGGGTCCACGGAAATCACCGGCCGCTGCCGTACGCACGCCGGACGACGACCGGTGGGGAGCGGCCGGTGAGCGGCCCCGAGGCCGTACCGGGACCCGTGGTGCGCACCGGGGCCGGCGCGGCGCGCGGGCGCGTGGAGGACGGCCTGACCGTCTCCCGCGGCATCCCGTTCGCCGCACTCCCGGCGGGGCGCCCGGTTCACCGCCCCGCGTCCGGCCCGTCCCGGCCCGGCACCCGCGAGGCGTACGCCCTCGGGCCGCCGCCCCCGAGGGACCCCGGCGGCCCCACGGTCCCGCGAGCCGTCCCGGCGGGCGGCGACCGGCCGACCGCCGGCGTCCGGACGCCCGGGCCGGACCCGGCCGCCCGTCGCCCCGTGACGGTGTGGACACGCGGCGGCGCCCGCGAGCCCGGCCACGCCGGCAGCCCCGGCCGCGACGCCCGCCGCACGGCCGGGGACGGCGACCGATGAGTTTTCGCGGACGCCGCGGTCAGACCGTGCGAACGCACCGCGGAAAAGCGGGATCATGAGCCGCCGGAACCACGAACCACCCAGGAGACCCAGATGCGCACCCTGATCAGCACCGCCTTCGTCTCGCTCGACGGAGTCGTGGAGGCGCCCGGCGGCGAGCCCGGCTACCGGAACTCGGGCTGGACCTTCAAGGACGTGGAGTTCCTCCCCGAGGCGTACGAGATCAAGGGCCGGGAGCAGGAGGAGGCCGGCGCCATGCTGCTCGGCCGGGTCAGCTACGAGGCGTTCAGCGCCGTCTGGCCGGGCATGGAGGACTTCGCCGGCTACAAGGCGATGCCGAAGTACGTCGTCTCCACCACCCTCACCGACGGCGACCTGGTGGACGACTGGGGCGAGACCACGATCCTGCGCTCGCTCGACGACGTCGCCGCGCTGAAGGAGACGGAGGGCGGCCCGGTCATCGTGCACGGCAGCGCCACCCTCAACCGGGCCCTCTCGGACGCCGGCCTGGTCGACCGCTACCACCTGCTGGTCTTCCCGCTGCTCCTCGGGGCGGGCAAGCGGCTGTTCAGCGACACGGACAAGGACGCCCAGAAGCTGAGGCTCGTCGAGCACGAGACCTACGCCAACGGCATCCAGAAGAACGTCTTCGACGTCGTCCGCTGACGTCGCGGGCGGGGCCGCCTCAGCCCATCGGCTCGATGTCCACCCGCACCGGCGTCCCCCACACGCGCAGCACCTCGTAGTCCGTGAACTCGTGCACCAGCCGGTACGCCATGGCCGCGCGCGGGGCGCGCAACTGGGCGGCGATGTACAGCTCGGCCTCGCGGCGGTCGCGGCGCGGGGTGCCGCACAGCTGCCACGCCTGGCCGTTCCACCGTTCCGGCAGCCAGCGCTGCTGGGGCTGCGGGCGGTCGCCGCGCACGCCGTAACGGGACGGGGCGGGGTCGGCGGGCCGGGCCGGCAGGGGGCCGCCGTTGTACTCGGCGCGGCGGGCGGCGCGGCGACGGGTCTCGCACAGCAGACACAGGTCGGGGGCGGCCTCGTCGACCGGTCCGTTGGGATGCTCGGGGCAGCGGGTGCTGGGGGCCGTCGTGGTGACGCTCTCCTCCAGCCGGTCCAGCGCGCGCTTCAGGTCGGCGCGGATCTCGTGCAGCCTGGCGTCCGGTGTGTCGGCGGTCAGGGCCTCGCCGTGCTCACCGAGGAGACGCAGGGCGCGGCCCAGGGCGGTCAGCTGGGCGTGGTTCATGCTCCTCAGGGTCGCACACGGTGCCGACGGGGCCGTGCGCCGTCGCCCCGTGGCCGGTGCCGGGCACCGCGGACGGGCCTGCGGGGGCGCCGTCCGCGGGGCCGCCGGCCGGGAGGAGGGCGCCGGCCGTGGCACGGGGGCGACGGCGGGGTCGTCGTGCGCCCACCGGGCGTGCGGTCAGCCCCGCGCCGCCGTCAGCGCGGCACGCAGACGGCCGTCGGAGTCCTCCAGGAGGCGGGCGGCCGTCGGGCCGTCGACGTCGGCCAGCAGGGCCAGGATGGCGTGCTTGACCTCGCCGTCGGTGGCGGCCAGGGCGCGTTCGACCTCCTCGTCCCCGGCGCCGGTGGCGAGCGCGACGATACGGCGCGAGCGGGCGCGCAGCTTCTCGTTGGAGGCGCGGACGTCGACCATCAGGTTCCCGTACGTCTTGCCGAGCCGGATCATCGTGATCGTCGACAGCATGTTGAGGACCAGCTTCTGCGCCGTACCGGCCTTCAGCCGCGTGGAGCCGGTGATCAGCTCGGGGCCGGTGACGACCTCGATGCCGTGCTCGGCGGCGGCCGCCAGCGCACTGCCCGCGTTGCAGGACAGGCCGACGGTCAGCGCACCGAGCGCGCGGGCGTGCTCGACGGCGCCGACGGCGTACGGGGTGCGGCCGGAGGCGGACACGCCGACCACCGCGTCGTCGGCGGTCAGGGCGAGGGCGTCCAGGTCGGCGCGGGCCAGCGCGGCGGAGTCCTCGGCGCCCTCGACGGAGGTGACCATGGCCTCCGGGCCGCCCGCGATCAGGCCGACGACCTGCCCGGGCCCGGTGTTGAAGGTGGGCGGGCACTCCGAGGCGTCCAGCACGCCGAGCCGGCCGGCCGTGCCGGCGCCCGCGTAGACCAGCCGGCCGCCGCGGCTCATCCGGGCGGCGACGGCGTCGACGGCGGCGGCGATCACGGGCAGCCGGGCGGCGACGGCGGCGGGCACGGTGGTGTCCTCGCCGTTCATCAGCCGGGCGATGTCGAGGGTGGACATCCGGTCGATCTCGGCCAGTTCGGGCCGGAACGCCTCGGTGGTCAGCGTCTCCAACTGGGAACGCAGGTCGGGGTGATGGGGGGTGGAGGTCATGAGAGAACGGCTCTTTTCCGCTTCGGTCGGTGTACTCGCCCGGGGGCGCGGGGAACTGCGCGGCCGGCCACATCCGGCCGTCAGCCGCCCGCGACGCTCAAGCCCTATGCTCTGCCGCGATGACCATGCCGGTGGGCCAACGCCTCGTAGGAAGCCGCCAGGGCCGGCGCGGCCGACTCGTACGTCCGCTGCGCCACTCCCACGAACAGGCAGTCCACCACCAGCAGCTGACTGGTCCGCGACGACATCGCCGCCGGCCGCAGCTCGCTCTCCCGCGCCGTGGACGTGGTCAGCACGTGGTCGGCGTACTGCGTGACGGGGCTGTCGGGGCGGCCGGTGATCGCGATGGTCGTCGCCCCGTGCTCGAAGGCGACCCGCAGCGGCTCGATGACGTCCCCGGTCGACCCGGAGTGGGTGATGGCGAGGGCGACGTCCCCGGCGCGCAGCTGCACCGCGTTGGTGACGGCGAGGTGCGGATCGCTCGGGGCGTGGGCTATCAGCCCTATGCGCAGGAGCTTCTGGGTGAGGTCCTGGGCGACCAGCCCGGAGGCGCCGATGCCGTACACGTCGGTGCGGCCGGCGGCGGCGAGGGCGGCGACGGCCGCACCGAGCTGGACGGTGTCCAGTCCCGCGGCGGTGTCGGCGAGGGTCTGCTGCTCGTCGTAGGCCAGCTTGGCGACGACGTCGGCGATCGGGTCGTCGACCGCGATGTCGGTCGTGATGGCGGGTGCGCGCCCCGACTGCTGCTGCGCGGCGAGCCCGGCGAGCGCGAGGCGCAGATCGCGGTAGCCGGGGTAACCGAGCAGGCGGGCGGTGCGTACGACGGTGGCCTCGCTGGTGCCGGTGAGCTCGGCGAGGCCGGTGACCGTGAGGGCCGCGCAGCCGGCCGGGTCGCCCGCGACGGCCTCGGCGACCCGCTGCATGGAGCGGGTCATCGACGGCGCCAGCGTGCGCACCTTGGCCGCGAGGGCGGCGGGCGCGGGCGGAGCGCTCCCGCCTCCGGCGGCGCGGCGGTCGCCGGACGCACTCGCGGCACCTGAAGCACTCGACGCGCTCGATGCACTCGCGAAAGTTTCCTTCACGTCATCGGTCACTCATGAAAGATATTTTCGTTTCGGTCCGCGGGTCAAGAGTGCGCACAATGGGGGCATGGACCCCATCAGCCCCCTGGAGCAGGCCCTGCACGCCGCACGCGCCCTCGTGCTCGCCGACCTGGTGGCGGGCCGGGTGGCGGAGGCGGACGTCGTGTCGCTCGTCGAGGAGTCCGTCGTGCAGCGGCGCTGGTGGGTCGAGCAGTGGCCCGAGGGCGTGGAGTTCGTGGCCGGTCTGGTCGCGCAGGACGTCCAGGACGCCCTGCTGGAGCGGTACGGCCGCTGGCCGCTGTGCCCGGTGTGCGGCTCCGGCGACCCGCACGCGCTGGACGTCGAGCCGGAACTCGGCCCGGACCCGCACTGGGTGTGCGGCAAGGCCGGGGTGAAGGTCGCGCCGGTCGGCTCGCTGGGCGCCGCCACGGGCGGCACGCAGACGTCGTGAGGGCGCCCCGGTGACCGTCTACATCGACCCGCCCGCCTGGCCGGGCCACGGCCGCATGTGGTCGCACCTCGTCAGCGACGTCTCCTACGCCGAACTGCACGCGTTCGCCGAGGCCCTGGGCGTGCCGCGCCGCGCCTTCGAGCGCGACCACTACGACCTCCCCGCCCACCGGTACGCGGACGCCGTGTCCGCCGGCGCCCTGGAGGTCAGCAGTCGCGAGGTGGTGCGACTGCTGCACGGGGCGGGGCTTCGGCGGCGCAAGGGCGGCGGCCGTCAGCGGCGCAGTTCGTAGGCGAACTGCCCGGTGTCCTCCTCGGCGACCCGGGTGAAACCGGCGCGCGCGATGACGGCCTGGGACGCGGTGTTGCCCGGCTCGGTCGTCGCGAAGACGCTCGCCACCTCCTCCCGGTCCAGCGCCCACGCCGACAGGGCGCGCAGGGCCTCGGTGGCGTAGCCGTGGCCCCGGGCGGCCTCGGCGAGGTCGTACCCGATCTCCACCCGGCCGTTCTCGTCGGGCGCGCCGTGGAACCCCATGCCGCCGACGGCGCGCCCGTCCTCCGTGCGCACGAGCGTGAACACGCCCCACTCCGGCCGGTGCACGCCCGCTTCGTACGCCTTCAGCAGCATCCCGGCGGCGTCCCGCGTGCCCTGGTACGGTCCGCCGTCGACCCACGCGAAGCCGCCGTCGCCGCCCGCGGCCAGGTCGGCGGCGGCCGCCGGGGTGACGCCCTGGAGGGTGAGGCGTCCGGCGGGGATCACGAGGTTGTTGTTCCAGCGCCACTCGGCGAGCGGGGCGCGTCCGGGCAACTCGCCGCGGCCGGTTGCCCACAGCAGGGTGCGCCAGGGGTCGGCGCCGGGCCGGACGTGCGGGAAGAGCCGGGTCAGCACGTCCTCGCACAGCTCGGCGGGCGGCTCGTGGGCGAGGCCGAGGCCCTCGGCGATGTCGTGCGTGTGCACCAGGACCTCGGTGACGCCCATCGCGGCGAAGCCCTCGCGGTTCGCGCTGCGGAAGGGGTACGGGTGGAAGGCGCGGACCTCGCGCGGGGTGGTGCGGAGGGTGGCGGCGAGCAGGGCGCCGGTGGTCTCGATCACGTGGAGGAGGCCGGCGTTGTCGGTGCCCTCGTCGAGGGTGATCTCGAAGGGGACGTAGGCGTCGGCGGCCCGTCCGGCGAGTTGCCCGGCGTAGGCGATGAGGTCGCCGGCGACGTGCTCCGCCGTGGACCAGCAGCTCCACTCCAGCCGCCCGGCCCGTGTCCCCGCCCAGTCCCGGTCCGTCGCCGTCCGCAGCAGCGCCACCGCGCCCGCCACGGCCTCTTCCACCTGGTCCCCGCCCATGGTTCGCATGTCGGGCAGGCTACGGTGCCGCACTGTCCCCGAGCGAGAGCATTTCCAGCTCACCGGTGAGGTTGTAGCGCGCGGTCGCCTCCCACTCCCGCTGCCCGTACGGCGTGCGGAACAGCCGCGGAAGAGCGAGCAGTCGGCGGAGCACCGCGGCCCGGCCCTCGCGGAAGGCGTCGTTCGGCACGAAGTGGTACTCCTCGCGGACGGCGGCCGTGTAGGCGGCGTACGCGCTCGGCGGCGAGGCGAGGACCGCCAGGTCGGCGTCGCACAGCACCTGCCCGTCCCGGTCGTCGTCGGCCGGATCGTGGGAGACGGTGAGCCGCACCAGCCGGGCCACCTCGGCGGTCCTCTCCGCCGGGACCCCGGCCTCGGGCAGCGCCCGCTCGGCCAGCCGGGCCGACCGCTCCTCGTTCTCGGACCGCTCGGGCAGGTACACGGCGTCGTGGAACCACGCGGCCAGCCGTACGGCGTCCGGATCGTCGGCGTACGACTCCAGCTCGTCGACGTGGTCCAGGACCGCGGTGAGGTGGGCGAGCGTGTGGTAGCGCCGCTGGGGCTCCTGCCAGCGGGCGAGCAGGTTGCCGGCGTACGGCGCCGGGTCCGGCCCGGCGCCGGAGCCCCGGGCTCCGTCCAGGGCGCGGGCGAAGCGGGCGCGGAGGGCGTCGAGATCGGCCATGCCCTCATTCTCCCGCGACCGGCCTTCCGCCCCCTAGCGTGGTGCCCATGACGACTCCTGCCGATGTGCACGACGTACGCGACCCCGAACTGCCCGGGCGGCTGCTGGCCGTCGAACGGGACGAACTGGTGCCGCTGCTGCGGTCCCGGGCGGACGGCGACTTCGCGCTGCCGGTGGCGGCGTGTCCGGGCTGGACCGTGCGGGACGTGCTCGCGCACTGCTCGTCCGCGCTGACGCGGGTGGTGGAGGGCCGCTTCGAGAAGGGCGTCTTCTCGCCCGCGTCCAACGACCGGGACATCGCCGAGCGCGCCGAGTGGACCAACGCCCGCATCGTCGACGAGCTGGAACGCGGCATGACCGAGGCCGGTCCGGTGATCGGCGGTGCGGGCGGTGTCCTGGACCGCGTCGCGCTGGGCGAGTGGGTGCACGCCGGTGACGTGCGGGTGGCCTTCGGCGAGCCGGAGGCGTACGCGGGGCGCGGGCTGCCGGACGCGCTCACGCTGCTGACCTCGGTCACCCGGGACCTCGGGCACGTGCCGCTGCACGCCGACCTCGACGACGTGGACGAGCCGCTGAAGCTGGGCGGGGCCAGCGGCGAGCGGCCGCCGGGGCGGTTCATCGGCGACGCGGCGACGCTGGTGCGGCTGTACGCGGGGCGGCCGGTGGACGACGGGACCCGGTACGAGCTGGCCGGGGTCGAGGCGGCGGAGCTGAACATCTTCGGGGGCTGATCGCGGGGTGCGGGGCGCCTCGCGGCGTTGTCGGGCGTAGGCTTGGATTGGACTAGACCTCTAGTGGTGCGAGAAGCCTGACGAATGGGGCCCCATGAGCAAGCGTGCAGTCCTGGAGGTGATCGCCCTCGACGTCGAGGACGCGGTCGCCGCCCAGGCCGGAGGCGCGGATCGCCTCGAACTGGTCACCGACATGGCGGCCGACGGGCTCACCCCGTCGGTCTCGACCGTCGCCGCGATCCGCGCCGCCGTCGACATCGACGTACGGGTGATGCTCCGGCTCGCGGACGGGTTCGACGCCGGGGACGTCGACCGGCTGGTGGGGGTCGCCAGGGAGATGCGGGAGATCGGCGCGGACGAGTTCGTGCTCGGGTTCCTCGACGCGGACGGGGACGTGGACCTGGCGGCCGTGGAGCGGGTCGCGGGGGTGCTGATGGGGTGCCGGTGGACGTTCCACCGGGCCATCGACCGGGCCTCCAGCCGCGGCGCGGTGCGCAAGCGGCTCGCCGACTTCCCCGGGCTGGACACCTACCTGACGGCCGGAGCGGCGGGAGGCGTCGACGAGGGCCTCCCCACGCTGCTCGCCGAGGCGCGGCGGCGGGGGGAGCCGGGGTACGAGCAGCAGCTCCTGGTGGGCGGCGGGCTGCGGCTGGAACACGTGCCGACGCTGCTGGACGCCGGGATCGACGGCTTCCACATCGGCGGCGCGGCGCGGCCCTCCGGGTGGGACGGGCCGGTGTCGGCGCAGGCGGTCGCGGAGTGGCGGCGGGTGCTGGGGGACTGAGTGCCGGGTGCGCCCGCGCCCGGTGCCGACGCGGGCCGGGGGGCGGGTTCGCGGGACCCGGCGCCGCCGGTGCGCCTCCCCCGGAGGGGACACCCGGCGCCCACCCGTGCCGCCCCCGCGGCACGACCGCCCGCGGCTACGCCAGCTGGGGAGGCAGCGCCGTCGCGTGGGTCACCAGCAGGCCCGAGACCGCTCGGGTCAGGCAGACGTACAGGCGGCGCAGGCCCGTTCGTTCGTCGGGCTCGCCGTCGACCACGGCCTGCGGCTCGTCCAGGACCACGTAGTCGTACTCCAGGCCCTTGGCCAGTGAGGCCGGGACCAGGGTGAGGCGGGTGGCCCGCGTCGTCTCCTCGCCCGGGCCGACGAAGCCGATCCCCGCGGCCCCGAGGGACCTCGCCAGCTCCGGCACCCGCGCGTCGGCGGCGATCAGACCGACCGAGCCCTCCCGGGTCAGCAGCTCGCGGCACGCCGCCACCACGTCGGCCGTACCGTCCGCGGCCGTGCGGATCTCGAAGAAGCCCGGGTTCTCGCGGATCGACGCCACCGGCGTCAGACCGGGCGCGATGTGCGGCAGCAGCCGGGAGGCGTACGTGATGACGTCCGTCGGCACGCGGAAACCGGCCGTCAGCTCCTCGATCACGGCATCGCCCTTGCCCAGGTGGGCCAGCGCCTCCTCCCAGCTCCGCGTCGCCCAGGGCGTGGTGCCCTGCGCCAGGTCGCCGAGGACGGTCGCCGAGCCGGTGGTGCAGCGCCGGCCCACCGCGCGGTACTGCATGGGGGAGAGGTCCTGCGCCTCGTCGAGGACCACGTGTCCCAGGGAGTGCGTGCGCTCGATCAGGTCGGTCGCCTCGTCGATCAGCACGGCGTCGGCGGGCGCCCACCTGGCGGACTTCACCGAGCGGGCCGGCCTCACCCACAGGATCGCCTTCCGCTCGTCCTCGGTGAGAACGCCCTCGGCGTGCTCGGCGAGGAAGTCCGCGTCCGTGAGGAGACGGAGGACGAGCCTGGCCGGATCCACCTGCGGCCAGATCGCCTTCACCGCCGCCTTCACCGCGGCGTTGCGCGCCACCGCGTTCTGCACCCGGTCGTCCGGCGCCTCGCCCGCCCGCTCCATCTGCACCAGCACCGCGTGCGCGATCCGCTGCGGAAGGGCCTCGCGGGCGGCGCCGTAGCGGATGTCGCGGGCGAGCAGCTCGCGGACGATCTCCTCCAGCTCGTACGCCGCCACCCGCCAGCGGCGCGAGCCGCGCACGACCACGATCCCCTCGGTGGGCGTCGTGACGTGCGAGTACAGGGCCCTGCGCAGCACCTCCGCCATCCGCGCGTCGCCCTTGATCACCGCCGCCGCGGCGTCGTCCGCGCCGCGCACCTCGACGTGCGCGACCAGGTCGTCGACGGTGGCCTGCCGGACCGTCAGTTCGCCGAGCGCGGGCAGCACCTGCTCGATGTAGTGCAGGAAGGACTTGTTCGGTCCGATGACGAGGGTGCCGGTGCGGGCGAGCCGCTCGCGGTGGGCGTACAGGAGGTAGGCGACCCGGTGCAGGCCGACGGCGGTCTTGCCGGTGCCGGGGCCGCCCTGCACGCAGACCGACCCGGCGAGCCCCGCGCGCACGATCTCGTCCTGCTCGGGCTGGATCGTCGCCACGATGTCGCGCATCGGACCGACGCGGGGCCGCTCGATCTCCTGCTGGAGCAGCTTGCTGGTGGCCGCCGCCTCGGCCGGGTCGGACAGGTGCTCGTCCTCGTAGGCCGTGAGGTCCCCGCCGGTGTACCCGAAACGGCGGCGCAGCCCGACGTCCAGCGGGTCCTTCTTCGACGCCCGGTAGAACGGCTGCGACACCGGCGCACGCCAGTCGATCACCATCGGGTCGCCGTCCGCGTCGTGCACGTGCCGGCGCCCGATGTAGAAGCGTTCCCCGTCCGCCCCCTCGGCCTGCTCCGCCCCCGGAGCGTGCAGGTAGTCGAGGCGGCCGAAGAACAGCGGGGTGTCGCTGAGGTCGGCCAGCGCCTTGATGCGCTCCTCGATCTGGTTCTCCAGGACGGCGGCGTTGACCCAGTTCGCGGTGACGTCGGTGATGTCGAGGGACTCGACGTCCTCCCGCATGGCCCGCAGCGCGGCACGGGACGCGGCGAGGTGGGCGCGCTCGCGGGACAGGGGGTCGTCGTGGACGGGCGTGGACAAGGGGGTGCCTCCGGATGACCTGCGGTTCGGTGGGCGCGGGCTGCGCGGTGGGCCGACCGGTTTCCGTCCGGACGGCGGCACTCCATGGGGGGAGGCGGGCAAGAGCGGAGATTCTAGGGGAAGGGGTACGGCGCGGGCCAACGGTTTTCTCCGCCCCCTAGGGGATCACGTCCTCCGCACCGGGGGACGCGCTCCCTCCACGGTCGTAGCGGGCGGCGCGCGGGGTCGGTCCGGAGACCGATGACGGTCGTGTGTCCGGAATCGCACCATGGAGGCATGAGCGCAGCAACCATCTCCCCCGTCCCGGCACCGCGCCGCCCGCCCGGTGCCACGCCCGTGGCCGGCAGCCACCGGCACCGGCTCGGTGACGCCCTGCGCGCCGTCAGGGTGTTCGCGGGCGCCGCCTTCGACGTGGTCGTCCTCGGCGAGTACGGCGAGGAGGCCGGCGTCCGCCGCCGGTGACGTCCGTAGGCGCGCGGGCGGTCTGAGTACACCGGCCCGCGGCGGCTGAGTACGTCCGCCGGTGCGCGGGCGCCGGACGCGCGGCTTCACTGGCCGCATGACCACACAGCACTTCGCGGCGCGGCAGCCGGCGGGCCCGGCACGGCGGGCCGACCGGGACCGCCACGCCTGGATCGCCCCCGCCGTCGCGACCGGACTCCTGGTCCTCCTGGTCCCGGCGGCGCTGTTCCTGGGCGGGCTGTCGGCCATGGCGACCGACAGCTGCGGCCCGGACGACTGCTCGCAGGCCCTGACGACCTCCCTGTCGCTGATCTACGGGACCCTGTCCTTCGGCGGCTTCCTCACCTTCGGCGCCTGGGTCGCCGCCTGGGCGGTCCCGTGGACCCGCCGCTGGGCCGCCCCGCGCCTGTGCCTGGCGCTCGTCTCGCTGCTGCCGCCGCTCTTCGTCCTGCTGCTGGTCCTCACCCTGCCCGAGCCGTAGACCGGGCCGGCCCCCCCGGCCGGGGCGCTCAGCTCTCCGTCAGCAGCTCGTCCGCGTCCATGATCCGGTAGGCGTAGCCCTGTTCCGCCAGGAAGCGCTGGCGGTGGGCGGCGAAGTCCTGGTCGAGCGTGTCCCGGGCGACGACCGAGTAGAAGTGCGCCTGGTGGCCGTCGGCCTTGGGGCGCAGCACCCGGCCCAGGCGCTGGGCCTCCTCCTGCCGCGAACCGAAGGTGCCGGACACCTGGATCGCGACCGTCGCCTCCGGCAGGTCGATGGAGAAGTTCGCGACCTTCGACACCACGAGGACGCTGATCTCGCCCTGCCGGAAGGACTCGAAGAGCTTCTCCCGCTGGGCGTTGGTCGTCTCGCCCTTGATGACCGGCGCCCCCAGGTGCTCGCCCAGCTCGTCGAGCTGGTCGATGTACTGGCCGATGACGAGGATCTGCTGCCCGGCGAAGCGGCGCACGATCGCCTCCGTCACCTTCCGCTTGGTCGCGGTCGTCGCGCAGAAACGGTACTTCTCCTCCGTCTCGGCGGTGGCGTACGCGAGCCGTTCGGAGTCGGTGAGGTTGACCCGGACCTCGACGCAGTCGGCGGGCGCGATGTAGCCCTGCGCCTCGATCTCCTTCCACGGCGCGTCGAAGCGCTTGGGGCCGATGAGGGAGAACACGTCGGACTCGCGGCCGTCCTCGCGGACGAGGGTCGCGGTGAGACCGAGGCGGCGGCGCGCCTGGAGGTCGGCGGTGAACTTGAAGACCGGTGCCGGCAGCAGGTGCACCTCGTCGTAGACGATCAGGCCCCAGTCCCGGGAGTCGAACAGCTCCAGGTGCGGGTAGACGCCCTTGCGGCGCGTCGTCAGCACCTGGTACGTGGCGATGGTGACGGGCCGGATCTCCTTCCTCGTCCCGCTGTACTCGCCGATCTCCTCCTCGGTCAGCGACGTCCGCTTCACCAGCTCGTGCTTCCACTGCCGGGCCGAGACGGTGTTGGTGACGAGGATCAGCGTCGTGGACCTGGCCTGCGCCATCGCCCCGGCGCCGACCAGCGTCTTGCCCGCGCCGCACGGCAGGACGACGACACCGCTGCCGCCGTGCCAGAAGTTCTCCACGGCCTGCTTCTGGTACGGGCGCAGCGCCCACCCGTCCTCGGCCAGCTCGATCGGGTGCGCCTCGCCGTCGACGTACCCGGCGAGGTCCTCGGCGGGCCAGCCCAGCTTCAGCAGCGTCTGCTTGATCTGCCCCCGCTCGGAGGGGTGCACGGCCACCGTGTCGGCGTCGATGCGGGCACCGACCAGCGGGGTGATCCGCTTCGACTTCAGGACCTCCTCCAGCACCGGCCGGTCGGTGGTCGTCAGGACCAGTCCGTGCGCCGGGTGCTTGGAGAGGGTGAGACGGCCGTAGCGGTCCATCGTCTCGGCGATGTCGACGAGCAGCGCGTGCGGCACCGGGTAGCGGCTGTACTGCACGAGCGCGTCCACGACCTGCTCGGCGTCGTGTCCCGCCGCCCGCGCGTTCCACAGGCCGAGCGGGGTCAGCCGGTAGGTGTGGATGTGCTCCGGGGCCCGCTCCAGTTCGGCGAAGGGCGCGATGGCACGGCGGCATTCGTCGGCCTGCTCGTGGTCGACCTCCAGCAGCAGGGTCTTGTCGGACTGGACGATGAGCGGACCATTCACGGGCGGCACCCCTTCGCGTGCTTACGGCCGGACGACGGCGCGGCCGATCGTCCAGTGTGCCCGATCGCGGCGCGAAGCGACCGGCTACCGCGGGGCGAGGCCGCCGGCCGGCGGTCCCTCCACGGTGATCCCCTCGGCGGCCGGCGGCTCGACGCCCGCCACCGGTGGCGGGATCGGCAGCGTGCCGGCCCCGGGGACGAGCGAGCCGAACAGGGCGGCCGCGGTGATCAGGGCGGCGATGGAGACGGCGACGACGGAGCGGGCGGACTCGGGAAGTCCGGAGTACTGGGAACACATGGGCTGTCCGGCCTTTCGGCACGTGCGGGGGAGAGGGGACCGGGAGCGGCGGGGCGGGCCCCGGGGAGAGGACCGGGACCGGCCCGGCGGCGACGGCGTCCTTTCGGTGCGGCGCTGGGACACCCGGTGGCTGCCCACCCCCCGACGGGCCGATGCGGAACGCGGCGAAAGCTCCCTCGCAGGTGGGAAAAGCCCGGCGTGGCGTGCATGAACCGGCCCGTACGCTCGAAAGAGCGCACGGGGAGGGGGCCCGGTGCGCGGGGCCGGGGACGGAAACCTCAGGTCGCGTCGTCGGCGAGCTCCGCCACGCCCGTGATCCGGTGCAGCGGATACGTGCGCACCTCGTCCGCCGTGTGGTCGTACGCCGTGACGAAACCGCCCTCGACCCGGACCGGGGCGATGACGCGCTGGCTGGCCGCGCCCTCGGCGTTCACGTAACCGATCCACAGGGCCTCGCCGGTCAGCACGGCCGCCTGCACGGTGGCCAGGGTCTCGGCCGCGCTCGTGCGGGGCAGCTCGCCGCCCGCGGCCGGTGCGCCCCCGTCGGCGCCCGGGCCCGGCTTGCGCGGGGCCGTGGAGGCCAGGTCACCGGCCCGCACGGCGCGGATCGCGGCCGCCAGCAGCGTGTCGTCGGGCACCGGAGGCCCGTCCGGGACCGGTTCCGGCGCCGCCCGCGGCGGCGTGCGGTGGGCGTCGGCGCGGGCGACCAGCACGTCGCCCCCGGCGGACTCGGCGGCCGGCGCGAACCCCATCGCGCGCAGCCCCTCCAGCAGCGCCGCCGGATCGGCCTGGGCGGCCAGCACGGTCGGCGCGAGACGGCGCAGGCCCAGGCCGGCGGCCCGCTTGTCGGCGAGGATCTCGTCCAGCGTCGCGTCGTCGTCGCACCGCACGTACGCCGAGGCGGCCCCGACCCGCAGCCGCCCGTGCCGGCGGGCCACGTCGTCGATCAGGTACGTGAGCGGCTGCGGCACCGGCGTACGGGAGTGCCGGGCCAGGAAGGCGTGCAGGTCGGCGGCGGTCCGGCCGGCGTCCAGCGCGCGGCGCACCGAGCCCGGCGTGAACCGGTAGACGGTCGCCCCGCCCCTCGACTCCACGTCCGCGAGCACCCCCAGCAGGTCCGCGAGCGGACGCTCCAGCGGCCCCGGCGCCACCGCCGTCAGGTCGGCCTGCAGCAGCACGTGGTCCAGCGGGTCGGGCAGCAGGGGCGCGAGCAGCCGGGCGGCGGCCGCGGTGGCGGCGGCCCGTTCGGCGGCGCTCGGCGACGGGAGCGCGGCGGGCGCGCGGTGGTGGACGGGGAGCCTGGCGCCCGGCCCCCCGGACTCCTCGGGCGTCTGTGCCGGACGGAGTGGCTCGGGCGCCCCGATCAGCGCCCGCCCCGGCGCCGCCAGCGCACCGCGCCCGGTGACGCCCAGCAGCTCCGCCTCGGACAGCGTCCAGCGGGCGAGCCGGGTGCGCAGGTCCCCCTCCTGACCGTCCCCGCCGTCCCGTCCGTCCCGCCGCGGTCCGCGCAGCGGACGCTCCCAGCGCAGCCTGGCCAGCACCGACTCCTCGGTCGGCGCGGTCCCCTCCGGCAGTCCGGCCAGCAGGGCCAGCACCCGGTGCCGCACCTCGGGCGCGGCCGACCGGTCCAGGTTCGGGCCGAGCGCCGAGAGCGTGCGGTCCTTGGCGTCCCGCCCGCCGACCAGCCCCGGCGTCCGGGTGGCCGTCAGCCACGCCTCGGCGAGCCGCGCCCAGCGCTCGGCGGCGGGCAGCTCGCGCCACTCGTCGTACGCCGGGGTCGCCGCGTACCGCTCGTCGGCCTCCCCGTCGGAGGCCAGCAGCCCGGCCGCGTAGGCCAGCTCGGCCCAGAACGCGGCGACCGGCTCGGGCACGTCCAGCGCGACGGCCGTCCGCTTCAGGTCGCGCACGCTCAGCCCGCCGGCCCGCAGCACCGCCGGGCCGCCCTCGTGCCAGTCCTTCAGCAGCTCCTCGACGGTCGCCAGCGCCGTGAGGGCCTGACCGGCCGCGGTGGCGTCCACGACCCGCGGAGCGTGCGCGGCGGCGGCCTCCACCGGCGGCGGCACCGGCTCGGGCGCCCGGTGCGCCCGGCCGGCCCGCAGGTGCAGGGCGGCCTCGCGGGGCAGGACGACCGTGCCGGGCGCGGTCGGCAGCAGCAGGCCGCGGTCCAGCAGCCGGCGCAGATGGGGCGCCGGGTCGTGGGTGACCTGGCCGTAGGGCGGGCCCCAGACCAGGCGGTCCAGCACCTCGAGGGAGTCCGCCGGCAGCTCGGCCAGCAGGGCCGACATCCGTTCCCGGTCGGTGAACAGGTCGGCGAGCTCGGCCAGGGCGGTGACCGAGTCGTGGGTCGAGGGCAGGCCGAGGGTGGTCAGGATCTCCTGGACGCGGCCCGGCGACATCCCCGCCGCGGCCTCCCGCACGGTGGGCCCCAGCCCCGTCGGGGACGGGTGCTGCGGGGAGGGCGCCAGCAGCTCGCGGGCCGTGCGCACCAGGCGCAGCCGGTCGTCGCCGCCCCACACCAGGGCCTGTTCGCGCAGGAGGGCGACGGCCCGCGGGAGGGCACCGGCGACGGCCGGATCACCGTCGTCGCCGACCATGAGGCCGAGCAGCTCGCCGTAGGCCGCCGGGTCCGCCGCCACGGCCAGCGCCTCCGCCGTCTGCAGCGTGAACCGGTCCAGCCGCTCCAGGGCCCGCACCACCGAGGCGCGGGTGCCGGCCCGGGTGGCGAGCTGGGTGAGGTCCGTGGGCACCGGAGTGATGAGGTCGGGACGGCTGCGCAGGAGGGCGGCCAGGGAGACGTCGTCCCTCGCGCGGAGCGCTTCCGCGAGGGACCGGGGGGCCGCGGACTTCTCCTCGGTGCTCATCCGGCCAACGTTAGCGGGTGGGTACGACGGCGGAGCGACGCGTGCGCGGTGCGGTCCGGTGCGCGGGGCGTCCGCCGGACGCGGGAACATTCGGTACCGTCGTCCGACGGGGTGTCACCACTCATCCGCCCCGGAGGGGTTGTCCGTGGGGATCGAGAGCGACCAGGTCGTCTACGAGTACCTGAGCCGCGTCGGCGACGTGGCCCAGCAACGGCAACTGCCGTCGGCCACGCGCATGCGGCTGGTCTCCGAGCTGCGCAACGAGATCGACCGGCACCGCGCGAGGACGACCGTCGACAGTCCGGCCGCCGTCCGCCGCATCCTGGACCGGATCGGCAGCCCCGACGACGTCGTCGACGCGGCGGGCGGCACCGGCGGTCCGGGCGGCCCGGGAGGGGCGGGCGGGTCGGTCCGGGAGCCGTCCGCCGCCGTGCCCGTGCAGCGGGACGGGGAGCCGGAGAGCCGGGAGAGACGCAAGGGCCTGCGGCGCGCCGTACCGCGCCCGCGCCCGGCCGCGCCCCCGACCGAGCCGGCCGCCTCCCCGCCGCACCTGGCGAGCGCGCGGGAGCTGGGGACCGGCGCCGCACAGCCGGACTGGTGGCGGGTGGACGACGGGCCCTTCGGCGGCGGCGACAGCGTGCCGGGGTTCGTCGGCGGCGTGGAGATCCCGGACCTGCTCAAGCCCCCGCCGAGGAAGCCGGACGAGAAGGACGGCGAGGCCCCCACCGGCCGCAGG
Organism: Streptomyces sp. NPDC029152; assembly: GCF_055564355.1. Taxonomy (NCBI): domain Bacteria; kingdom Bacillati; phylum Actinomycetota; class Actinomycetes; order Kitasatosporales; family Streptomycetaceae; genus Streptomyces; species Streptomyces sp. NPDC029152. The sequence continues at coordinate 139,147 of NZ_JBVHWR010000011.1, forward strand.
GCGCCGGTGGAGGCCGAGGCGGCGCGGACGGCGGACCCGGCCGCCGCGAGACCCCCGCGCCGCCGCCCGCGCCTGTGGCCCGAGGGCGGCTGGAACAACCCCCTCCTGGTGCTCGCCGCCGCCCTGCTGCTCGTCGGCGCGGTACTCGGCAGCCTCGTCCCGCTGGGCCTGGGCTGGCTGATCGTCTACCTCTCCCGCCGTCTGACCCCGGCCCAGACGAAGTGGGCGGTACTGGGCCTGCCGGGCACCGTCGCGGCGGCCGGTGTCGTCTGGCTCTGGGGCCGCACGGAGGGCCGCTGGGGCGACCCGGTCGCCGAGGGGCACATGAACGACGCCGTCGCCGAGACCTGGCCCTGGGTCCTGCGCTGCGCGGCCGTCGCCACGGCCCTGTACCTCCTCCGGCGTTCCCGCGGACCCCGTGCCTGACCGGCGTCGGGCCTCGTGCCTGACCGGCGTCGGGCCTCGTGCCTGACCGGCGTCGGGCCTCGTGCCTGACCGGCGTCGGGCCCCGTGTCTGACCGGCGTCGGGCCCGGCGGCGCACGGACCGGCTCCTCCGGCGTTCCCGCGGGCCTCGCGCCTGACCGGAGCCGGGCCTCGGGCCTGACCGGCGTCGGGCCCCGGGCCTGACCGGCGTCGGGCCTCGCGCCTGACCGGCGTCGGGCCTCGCGCCTGACCGGCGTCGGGCCCCGTGTCTGACCGGCGTCGGGCCCGGCGGCGCACGGACCGGCTCCTTTGGCCCTCCCGGCGCCGGGCACAATGGAGGCCATGGCCTCCACCACCCGCCCCGCCCCCACCGTCGGCTTCGATCTCGACATGACGCTGATCGACTCCCGCCCCGGCATCCGCGCCTGCTACCTGGCGCTCACCGAGCGGACCGGGACGTACGTGGACGCCGACCTGGCCGTGACGCGGCTCGGGCCGCCGTTGACGGAGGAGCTGGCGCACTGGTTCCCGGCCGAGGAGATCCCGGCCGTCGCCGACCTGTACCGCGAGATGTACCCGGCGTACGCCGTCGCCGCCACGTACGCGCTGCCCGGCGCCCGGGAGGCGGTCGAGGCGGTGCGGGCGGCCGGCGGACGGGCGGTCGTCGTCACCGCCAAGTACGAGCCCAACGCCAAGCTGCACCTGGAGCACCTCGGCATCGAGCCGGACGCGGTGATCGGCGACCTGTGGGCGGAGCAGAAGGCCGTGGCGCTGCGCGAGCACGGCGCGGACGTGTACGTCGGCGACCACCTCGGCGACGTCCGCGGCGCGCGCGCCGCGGGCGCCCTGTCCGTCGCCGTGGCCAGCGGGCCGTGCGACGCCGGGGAACTGCGCGCGGCGGGCGCCGACGTCGTCCTCGCCGACCTCACGGAGTTCCCGGGATGGCTCGCGGACTACCGCGAGGGCTACCGCGACGCCGACGGGCTCGACACGGCGCGCGCCTGACGCCGTCCCGCGGCGATCGACCGGAGCACCCCCGCCCCGGAGACCAGGAAACCCACTCCCATGAGCATGCTCAGACCGAACATGTAGGTGGGAAAGGGCGTCGTCCCCAGGAACAGCGGGGCCACCGTGACCAGTGTGGCCACGGCGCCGATGAAGAAGACGATCGCACCGGCGCGGATCAGCCGGTCGCCGGGCTCGGCGGAATTCGTTCGGGTTTCGTCACGCACCCGACCAGGGTAGTTCCCTGCCCGAAGGAACGACCGGGAGACGTCTTGTCACCGGCCCGAAGACCATTAGCCTGGGTACCGGCGGGTCAGACGACCCGCCCGAGTGCTATCAAGAGCAGTTTTCCGACGAGTACGAGGACGAGGACAGACGTGCCTACCGGCAAGGTCAAGTGGTTCAACAGTGAGAAGGGCTTCGGCTTTCTCTCCCGTGACGACGGCGGTGACGTCTTCGTCCATTCCTCGGTCCTCCCCGCCGGAGTCGAGGCACTGAAGCCGGGGCAGCGCGTGGAGTTCGGCGTCGTCGCCGGCCAGCGCGGCGACCAGGCCCTGTCCCTGACCCTTCTGGAGCCGGCCCCGTCGGTCGCCGCCGCGCAGCGCAGGAAGCCGGACGAACTGGCGTCCATCGTGCAGGACCTGACGACCCTCCTCGAGAACATCACGCCGATGCTGGAGAAGGGCCGTTACCCCGAGAAGGCCTCCGGCAAGAAGATCGCCGGCCTGCTCCGCGCGGTCGCCGACCAGCTGGACGTCTGACCCCGGGACCCTAGGGGAACGCCAGCGCGTCCGGGCCGAGGGCCGGCACCAGTCCCTCGGCCGCCGCGCGGGTCAGCAGTCCCCGGATCGCCGCGTAGCCGTCCTCGCCGAGATCGGCCGTGAACTCGTTGACGTACAGCCCGATGTGCTGGTCGGCGACGGCCGGGTCCATCTCCTGGGCGTGCTCCATCACGTACGGGCGGGACGCCCCGGGGTCCTCCCACGCCGCGCGCACCGACGCGCGGACGGAGTCGGCGAGCCGCGTCAGCGTCTCGGCGCCCAGCGACCGCTTGGCGATGATCGCGCCGAGCGGGATGGGCAGCCCGGTGGTCGCCTCCCAGTGCTCGCCCATGTCGGCGAGCTTGTGCAGCCCGTAGTCCTGGTACGTGAAGCGCGCCTCGTGGATCACGAGTCCCGCGTCGACCTTCCCGTCCCGCACGGCCGGCATAATCTCGTGGAACGGCATGACGACGATCTCGCCGACGCCGCCGGGGACCGTGTCCGCCGCCCACAGCCGGAACAGCAGGTACGCCGTCGACGTCTCGCTCGGCACCGCCACCGTGCGCCCGGCGAGGTCGGCCCCCGCCTCCCGGGCCAGCACCAGCGGCCCGCAGCCCCGGCCCAGCGCGCCGCCGCAGGGCAGCAGGGCGTACTCGCCGAGGACGTACGGCAGTACGGCGTAGGACACCTTCAGCACGTCGAACTCGCCGCGTTCGGCCATGCCGTTGGTGATGTCGATGTCGGCGAACGTCACGTCGAGGACGGGGGCGCCGGGAACACGGCCGTGGGCCAGGGCGTCGAAGACGAAGGTGTCGTTCGGGCAGGGCGAGTACGCGATCTGCAGGGTCTCAGCGCTCATGGGGGTTCCAACTCGTGAGGAGGGGGGTGAGCTTCCCGAAGGCGTCGCCCAGGGCCGTGAGGGCGTCGCCGATGCGCCACGCGGCGCGGTCCCGCGGGCCGACCGGGTTGGAGACCGCGCGCAGTTCCAGCACGGGCACCCCGTGCGCGGCGGCGGCCTCGGCGACGCCGAAGCCCTCCATGGCCTCGGCGAGGGCGCGGGGGTGGCGGGCGCGCAGCAGCGCGGCGCGTTCGGCGGTCCCGGTGACGGTGGATCCGGTCAGGACGGTGCCGGGGCGGGCCCCGGTCGCGGCGGCGACGGCGCGCACCAGCCCGGCGGGCGGGCGGTGGGTGACGGTGCCGAAGCCGAGGTCGGTCACCGGCAGGAAGCCGTCGGCGGTCTCGGCGCCCAGGTCGGCGGCGGTGATCTCGTCGGCGACGACGAGGGAGCCGACCGGCGCGCCGGGCGCGAAACCGCCGGCGATGCCGGCCGAGACGACCAGGCCGTACGGGGCGCCGTCGAGGGCGGCGGCGGTCAGGGCGGCGGCGGTGGAGGCGGCGGCGAGGGCGGGGCCGACACCGGCCGCCAGCAGGTCCGGCCCGTCCGGGAACCGGTGGAGGACCACCCCGGGCCGGGGCGTCTGTGTCACCGGACCCGGCAACGCCCGGGCCACCGCGTCCCGTTCGACGGGGACCGCGGTGGCCACGAGGACGCGTACGGAGGACGTGGTCAGTCGTCCTTCTTCAGCTTGAAGACCCACACGCCGGTGACCTTCTGGCTGCCGTCCTTGCCGTCCCGGGCCGCGATGGCGACGTTCGTCGAGTCGCCCTGGGCGCCGTACTGGGCGTTGAAGAAGACGCTGCCCGGGATGGTGCGGTAGGTCTTCTTGCTGTCCTCGACCAGCTGCTGCCCGTTCATCAGGATCGTCCAGTGGTCGTCGGCGATCTCCGGGTCGACGCCGAAGCGGACGGTCTCGTCCTGGCCGACGCTGATGGACTTGACGTCCGGGTCCTTCAGGCACTTGGTGATCGCGTCGTCGGAGAGGGCCTTGCCCTCCCCTCCGCAGGTGGCCTCGGAACTGACCGAGTCACTGCCGACCGTGATCGTGGACATGGCGGTCGGCTCGTCACAGGCGGACAGCAGGAGCAGTCCGGCGGATACGGCACCGGCGGCGGCGACGGCACGGCGGCGTCGCACAACGCGGTGTCCGATGGCGGCTGCGCCGCGGGGCAACGTGGTCATGGACCGAAGGCTATATTGCGCCTCCGGCGGTCCCCCCACCTGGGTACGGCGTGGCGTGGTCACGCCACCCTCGCCCGCGCGGTGCCTCCGTGCCGGGCCGAATCGACCAGCCCCCGTACGGTGGTCAGCCATCCGGCGGCGACGATCGCGGCGGCCACCGACAGGCCCAGCGTGCCGTTCAGCGGCAGCGCGATCCCCACCGCCCCGCCGAACACCCAGGCCACCTGGAGCAGCGTCTCCGAGCGGGCGAACGCCGAGGTGCGGACCGCCTCCGGCACGTCCCGCTGGATCAGCGCGTCCAGGGACAGCTTGGCCAGCGCCTGCGCGAAACCGGCCACCGCGGCCAGACACGCCACGAGCACCGCCCCGAAGAACACCGCCGCCGTGAGCGCCGCGCCCAGCACGATCGCCACGACCGTCACGATGATGATCTCCGGGGCCCGCGACCGCAGCCACGCGCCGACCGCCGTGCCCAGCGCGTTGCCGGCGCCGGCCGCGACGCCCACGATCCCGAGCGACACGGCCGCGCTCTGGCCCGTCATCGGATGGACGCGCAGCAGGAACGCCAGGAAGAAGATCAGGAAGCCGGTCAGGCAGCGGATGGCGGCGTTGGCGGCCAGCGCGTGGGTGACCGCCGGGCCCACCGTGCGCAGCCCGGGCCGCTTGCCGGGCCTGCGGCGCACTCCGTGCAGGTGCCGCTCGTCCGCGGCGAGCAGCGCCCGGTCCTCGCCCCGCGCCGAGTCCACCGTCCGCGGCAGCGTGAACGACAGCACGGTCCCCGCGACGAAGATCACGAACGCGCCGTACAGCGGCCAGCGCGGCCCCAGGTGCTGGAGCCCCGCCGCGATCGGCGCGGCCACGCCGGTGGCGAGCAGCCCGCACAGGGTCACCCGGGAGTTGGCCTTCACCAGGGAGAACCGGGGCGGCAGCAGCCGGGGCACCACCGCGCTTCTGACCACGCCGTACGCCTTGGAGGCGACCAGCACGCCGAGCGCCGCCGGGTACATCTCGATGCTGCCGGTGACCACCGCCCCGGACAGCACCAGCGCGAGCAGCGCGCGGGCCCCCATCGCCGTCGCCATGGCCGCGCGCCGGCCGTGCGGGACGCGGTCCAGGATCGGGCCGATGACCGGGGCGAGGAGCGTGAACGGGGCCATGGTGATGGCGAGGTAGAGCGCGACCCGGCCCCGCGCCTCGTCCGTCGGCACGGAGAAGAAGACGGTGGAGGCGAGGGCGACGGTGATCATGACGTCACCGGCGCCGTTCACCCCGTGCAGTTCGATCAGCTTGCCGAGGCCGGACTCGCCGGCGCCGTGCGCGTGGGTCGCCCGGCGGATGCCGCGCGCGGCCCCCGTCACCGGCAGGCGCAGGGCACGGCCGACCGCGCGGAACCAGCCGGGACCACGTCCCCGGCTCCCGGTCTTGAACTCCGTCCGTGCGGCTGCCACCCCGTCATAGTGCCCCGAGAGTCCGGGCTGTAGCGCCGTTGCGGCGCGGATGACACCGATCGGGTCGGGTGCGGCGCGCCGGGGCGGAGGGCCGGCGCGGGTGGCCGCGCCGGGTGTCCGCGCCGGGTCCGGCACGGTGTCCGGCACCGGTTTCGTCCGGGCGCGGACGGGGGCGGGGCCACGCCGGAGCGGGATCCCGCCCCCGCCGAAACTCCCGTCGGTGTAGGCCCAGCGCACATGAGCAGGTAGCGTGCCTAGCGCGCCGTGGCGAACGTTCTCGGCCGCGCGCCTTACGGCCATACCGCAGAATGGATGACGTAGGTGTGCCCGAGCGCGATCGGGCGCGGACGTCGACGCGGTCCACAGGTCCGCTCCGTCCGCCCCTCGCAGGCAGCGGCGCACTCGTGAGACGGCGTATGGAGAGAAGCGATACCTGTGAGCGCAGCGACAACGCGAAGCCGCACCCCTGACCGTCTGTGCGCCGAGGCCGTCGACCTCGCCCGCGCCGCAGCCGAGGAGGCCGCCGCCCCCGGCGTCGTCGGCGAGCACGAGGGGCTGGTGTCGGAGGGCGACCGGGTCGTCACGCACTACTTCGCCGCCAAGGAGCTCGGCTACCGCGGCTGGCGCTGGGCCGTCACCGTGGCCCGCGCCTCCCGCGCCAAGATCGTGACCGTGGACGAGGCGGTGCTGCTGCCCGGCCCGGACGCCCTCCTCGCCCCCGAGTGGGTGCCGTGGAGCGAGCGGCTGCGCCCCGGCGACATGGGGCCCGGCGACCTGCTGCCCACCGACGCGGAGGACCTGCGGCTGGAGCCGGGCTGGACCGGCGAGGACGAGCCGCCGCCGAACTCCGCCGTCTCCCACGAGATGGCCGACCTGGTCGAGGCCGAGGACGCCGAGGTCACGGCCGGGCCCCCCGCCGAGCTGTCGACCACCCCGGCCCGCGGCACGATCGCCGCGGTCGCCGAGGAGCTGGGCCTGCGCCGTGCGCGGGTGCTCTCCCGCTACGGCCTGCGCACCGCCGCCGACCGGTGGGAGGAGGCCTTCGGGCCCAAGACGGCGATGGCCCAGGCCGCGCCCGCCTCCTGCGCCTCCTGTGGCTTCCTCGCCCGCATCGGCGGCTCGCTCGGCCAGGCCTTCGGGGTGTGCGCCAACGAGTTCTCCCCGGCGGACGGCCGGGTCGTGTCCCTGGCCTACGGCTGCGGCGGCCACTCCGAGGCCGCGGTCATGCCGAAGACCCCGCAGCCGGCGCCGCCGGTGATCGACGAGACGCGGATCGACCCGTTCCCGCTGCGGCCGGCGCCGGACTCCGGCTCGGTGCCGGTGTCCGAGGACGAGGCGTCGGCGGACCTCGGGCATTCGTAGCGGTCGGTGAGCGGGGGTCCGGCTCCGGGGCCGGGCCCCCGCGACGCGGTCAGCCCTCTTCGAAGATCGCTTCGGCTGTCGGCGCGGTGACGGCGCGGATGAGCCAGTGGCGAAGGAGCTCGGGGTCGCCGCATTCCCTGACGCGCGTGCGGACGTCGTCGGGGACGCCGAGGCCGCGCTGTTCCAGGACGAGCAGGACATCCTCGGCCCGGCCCTCGGCCCGGCCCTGGGCCCGGCCCTGTGCGCGGCCTTCGTCGCGGATCTCTTCGGAGAGGTAGGACTTGTAGAACGACAGGTCCACGGCCACCAGGTTCCTCCAAAGATATCGGGCCGGGCGGTTTCCCAGGCCTTGAGCGGTGAATTCGACGAGGGGGGTTGCTACGGCTTCGGGAACGTCCCGCAGCGCGGTGGAGAGGGCTTTCAGTATGGCACCGATATCCGGATTCGCCGCGTGCGTGATAACCGACAAGGCGGCCAGGGCCAGGTCGGTACGCGCCTCTTCGGGGTCGGTGATCACCGGCATGTTGTGGGGTCCGGCGACGATCGGCCGTACGGTCAGAGAGGGCCATGAACAGAAACCGATGGGCTCCGGCCGGGTCGCCCACTCGGCCGTGGCGTGGTCCTGGCAGACCACGAGCAGCAGCGGTGGCAGTCGGTACTTGTTGCGCAGGTACGCGAGGTAGTAACTCCAGCTGGCCGGTTTCTCCGGGTCCTTCTTCTTCTGCGCTTCGACCGCAAGGAGAAAGGGCCCGTGTTTCTCTGTGTCGATCCGCAGCAGGGTGTCGATCCGGCGGTCGACAGGCTTTGTCTCGGTGACGTCGTTGGGCAGCACGCTGACTGCGGTGGCTCGGGGAAACGGGATGCTGAGTGCTTCGGACACGCGGGAGAAGAGTCCCGGATAGTCCTGGAAGATGCGGTGCATCGCCTCGTGGGACGAACTGACCATGGGCGTCCTTGCTGGTTCAGGAGGGGGCGACGGCTGTGGTCCGGCAGTCGCGGCAGCGGGTTTCGGTCTCGGGGGCGCGGAAGGCCCGGTCGCAGCCGTCGCAGGTGCGCATCTTGTGGCGGGGCGGTGACGGGGTGGCCGGTGCGCGGAACGGGGGCGGGGGTGGCAGCTGGGCCGTGAGGCGGTGGGCCAGGAGGGCGGCCGGGCGGTGCAGGGGTTCGTCGGGCAGTCCGGTGGTCAGGGTGTGGCGTACGGCGGTGGGGGCGACGTCGCGTTCCAGCCAGGCGGCGACGCCGGGGGCCAGGTGGGCGGTGTCGGTCGTGGAGAGCAGCAGGCGGGGGTCGTGGCGGCGCAGGCCGGCGAGGAGGTCCACGGCCGCGTGGAGGAGGGCCGGGGACTCGCGGCTCGGCTGCGGGACGGCGGGGAGGGACTTGCGGGGGCGCGGGACGCGCCGGGTCGTGTGCTCCGTCGCCGGTCGGGCCGGTTGCCGCGGGCACCCGGTGCCGTCGGCCTCGCGCCGGTGCCGGGGCTGGTTGCAGGAGACGGTGCGGGTGACGATGCGGCCGGTGGGGGTGCGGACGCGTTCGCGGCGCAGGTAGCCATGGGTCTCCAGCTCGCGCAGGGCGGCGGCGATGCGGGTGGGGCCTTCGGGGAAGCGGGCGGCGAGCGACTTGATGTCGGCGCCGGCCCCGGTGGGCAGTGACTGGAGGTGACAGCCGAGGCCGATCGCCAGCAGTGACAGCTCCTTGTGCTGGACCAGGTGGTTGCCGATCACCACGAAGCGGGTGGTGTGGCGGGTGTTGTCGTGGACGACGCCGCCGCCGTGGTGACGCGTACGGGTCGGATCGGCGGCGGGGGCTGACTGGGCGCGCGGGGGCGCGCTAGGGTTTTGGGTACCCATCGGGAAGGTGTTCCTCTTCCTTGGTGGTAGGCCCTCGCACCGGGATGCCAGTCCCGGCGGGGGCCGAAGTCTTTTCGGGCGTGCTTGCGCTGAGAGTAGGGGAGTTGGGGACCCGGAAATCCAGCTGAGCCGGTGATGTTCACCCGCCCGGGTGATCGCCGGCCTCGGGCGGAAAGGTGGGGCTCGGTGGGGTGCTTTTCCCCGAGTTCTTGTCTTGGTAGGGCACCGACATCACCGGAGCTTCAAAACCTGGGTTCCGGTGGCGTACGGCGCAGTTCGGCCCACACGGTCTTGCGCGGGAAGCGGCCCTCGGTCACTCCCCAGCGGTGGGCCAGCGCTTCCACGAGCAGCAGGCCGCGGCCCGATTCCGCGTCGGGCGCGGGTGTCCGAGACTCGGGAAGCCGTTCGCCCCGGGTGTCCGTGACCTCGATGCGCAGGGTGTCGCCGACGACGTAGAGCGTGAGCCGGAAGTCGCGGCCGGGAACGCGTCCGTGGGCGCTCGCGTTGTTGGCCAGTTCGGCGACCACCAGGCGGGCCGGGTCCAGCGGCAGTCCCCAGGAACGCAGTTGCTCGGTCGCCAGCAGGCGGGCCAGGCGGGCGCCGCGTGGCGTGGGGGAGAGCTGCACACTGAAGTTGCGGAAGGACGCGGTGAGTTCGGCGGTTTCCTGATTCACGTCACTCAGCGTGGTGGTGTGTGCGTACCGTGAGAAGTGACTCAGCGGGTACGTACGGTGACTGTCCGGAGCTTGTCCGGTGCTGTCGGGGCTGTCGGAGACGGGCGTGCGGGTAGGGCGCCGGGAGCAACGCAACCGGTACGACGGAAGGGCGCGGGATGACGGTGGTCGAGGCGGGGACGGGGCGGCTCGGGGACGAGGCCGGCGGGCCGGGGTGGGAGGTGGACCCGGACGACGAGTGGGGCGTCGCCGTCATCGCCACCGTGGGACGGCAGTTGAGGCTCCGCCGGGAGGCGGCGGGGATGCGGGCCGCCGAGTTCGCGGCGGCGGTGGGGTACGGGGAGGACCTCGTCTACAAGGTCGAGGGCGGCAAGCGGATCCCCCGGCAGGAGTACCTGGACAGGGCCGACGAGGTCCTGGACGCGGGCGGGCTCATCGCGGCGACGTGGGAGGACGTGAAGAAGGTCCGGTACCCGAAGAAGGTGCGGGAACTGGGCAAGCTGGAGGCCAAGGCGGTCGAGATCGGCCTGTACGAGTGCAACATCATCGCCGGGCTCCTGCAGACGCCGGAGCACGCGCGGGCGGTGATCGGGGCGGCACAGCCGCCGTACTCGCCGGACGACGTGGAACGCATGGTCGCCGCGAGGCTGGCTCGGCAGTCCGTCTTCGACCGCGATCCGGGACCGGCGCTCAGCTTCGTCCTGGAAGAGGGAGTCCTGCGTCGCCCCATCGGAGGGAAGGCGGCCTGGCACCGGCAACTCGAGCGTTTGTCGGAGGTGGGGCGATTGCACAACGTCGTGCTTCAGGTGATGCCGACGAGCTGTGACACCCATTCAGGGCTGGACGGAAGGATCGAGCTGCTGAAGTTCGCCGACGGTACGGCGGTGGGCCGCTCCGACGGGGCGTTCAACGGAAGGCCGACCTCGGATCCCAGGCATCTGCGCATCCTCGAACTGCGGTATGGCACGATCCGAGCGCAGGCTCTCTCTCCACGCGAGTCGCTGGCCTTCATCGAACAACTGCTGGGAGAAACATGATCCGCAAGACCACTGCCGGGGACGTTTCCGAGCTGAAGTGGTTCAAGAGCAGCTACAGCGGTGGCAACGACGGCAACTCCTGCGTCGAACTCGCCCTCACCCCCGGCACCGTCCACGTCCGTGACTCCAAGAACCCCCCGGCCGACGGCCCCCGCCTCGCCTTCGCCCCGGACGCGTGGGCGGCCTTCGTCCCGCACGTGCCCGGGGCCTGATCGCGCGACCCGGCCCGGCGAGGTCCTCTGGCTCCCCCGGTACCGGGGCGTATCCGGACGCGAGTGGGACGTGTGCCGTGTGGAACCCGGTGCCGTGCGTTTCCGTGCCGGGGGGAGCGGTACCTTCGACTCCACGCAGATCAGGGCCGATGAGGAGAGATGACCGTGAGCATGTTCGAGCGGCCCGCCGACGAGGGGGCGGACCCTTTCGCCACGGCACGTCTGCGGCGCGGGGTGCTGGACGCCTGGGCGACGAGCCCCGCCCGGTTCCGTGAGGACGCCAACGCCGAGGAGGACCTCGTCCTCGGCGGCTACCGCGACCGGCTGGTCGTCGAACTCGCCCAGAACGCCGCCGACGCCGCCGCCCGCGCGGGCGTGCCCGGACGGCTCCGGCTGACCCTGCGCGACGGCGTCCTCGTCGCCGCCAACACCGGCGCCCCGCTGGACGCGGCCGGCGCCGAGTCGCTGTCCACGCTGCGCGCCTCCGCCAAGCGCGAGGGCGGCGAGGGCGCGGTCGGCCGGTTCGGGGTCGGCTTCGCCGCCGTCCTCGCCGTCACCGACGAACCCGCCGTCGTCGGCCGGCACGGCGGCGTGCGCTGGTCCCTGGCCGAGGCGCGGGGACTGGCCGCCGACACCGCGCGGCACAGCCCCGGCCTCGGGGACGAGATCCGGCGGCGCGACGGACACGTGCCGCTGCTGCGGCTGCCGTTCCCCGCCGAGGGCAGCGCCCCCGACCCGTACGACACGGCCGTCATCCTGCCGCTGCGGGACGCCGCCGCCGCCGACCTCGCCGAACGGCTCCTGCACGCCGTCGACGACGCGCTGCTGCTCGCCCTGCCCGGCCTCGAGGAGGTCGTGGTCGAGACCGGGGACGACGTACGCACGCTGCGCCGCCGCACCGACGGGGCCCTCACGGTCGTGGAGGACTCGCGGGAGGGCACCACCCGCTGGCGCACCGCCGCCGCGCACGGCCCGCTCACGCCCGACCTGCTCGCCGACCGGCCGGTGGAGGAACGCCTGCGTCCGCACTGGTCCGTGACGTGGGCCGTCCCCGTGGACGCCGACGGCGGACCCGGCCGACCCCGCACCAGCCCCGTCGTGCACGCACCCACCCCCAGCGACGAGCCGCTCGGCGTCCCCGCCCTGCTCATCGCGTCCTTCCCGCTGGACTCGACCCGCCGGCACGCCGCGCCGGGACCGCTGACCGACTTCCTGACGCAGCGCGCGGCGGACGCCTACGCCGCCCTCCTCGCCGACTGGCGCCCGGTCTCCGCCGGGATCATCGGCCTCGTGCCCGGTCCGCTGGGCAAGGGCGGCCTGGACGGCGCGCTGCGCCGGGCGATCCTCGACCGGCTGCCGCGCACCGCCTTCCTGCCGCCCGCCGCCGAGCCGCGCGGCGACGACGCCGACGACCTGCCCGAGACCCTGCGCCCCCGCGACGCCGAGGTGGTCGAGGGGGCGGGCGCGGAGACGGTGCGCGTGCTCGCCGAGGTGCTGCCCACCCTGCTGCCCGGCGGTCTGGAGCGCCGGCCGGAGCTGCGCACGCTGGATGTGGCCCGGGTGCCGCTGGCCGACGCGATCGACCGGCTGGCCGGGCTGGAGAAGGACCCCGCGTGGTGGTGGCGGCTCTACGACAGCCTCGCCGGGGTCGACCCGGAGCGGCTGTCGGGGCTGCCGGTGCCCCTGGCCGACGGGCGGACCACCATCGGCCCCCGGCAGGTGCTGCTGCCCTCCCCGGACGCCGCCTCCCTCGACCCCGAGGTCCTCACCCGCCTCGGTCTCAAGGTCGCCCACCAGGACGCCGCCCACCCGCTCCTGGAGAAGCTCGGCGCCCTCCCGGCCACCCCGCGCGCCGTGCTCACCACCCCGCAGGTGCGGGCCGCCGTCGCCGCCTCCCTGGACGACGAGGGCGGGGTGAACTGGGAGGAGGACACCCTCGACGCCGAGGAGCTGGCCGACACGGTGCTCGGCCTGGTCCGCGACGCCGGGCTCGACCCCGGCGACGAGCCGTGGCTCGGCGCGCTCGCGCTGCCCGACGAGGACGGCGAACTCTCCCCGGCCGGTGAACTCGTCTTCCCCGGCGGCCCCTTCGCCCAGGTCATGCGCGAGGGCGAACTCGCCGCCGTGGACGCGGAGCTGGCCGGGAAGTGGGGGCCGGAGCCGCTCGCCGCCTGCGGCGTCCTCGTCACCTTCGGCCTCGTCCGCGCCACCGACGTCGTCCTGGACCCGGACGAACTGGAGCCCCGCGAGGGCGACTACGCCGAGCCCGACGACGCGGGCCTGCTGGACGCCGTGGACGTGTGGAGCGAGGACGTCCTCGACCGCTTCCCGGACAGCCCCGTCCCCCCGGTCGCCACCGAGATCGTCGCCGTGCGCGACCTGGACCTGGTGGACGACGACCAGTGGCCGCGCGCCCTCGCCCTGCTGTCGCGGCCGCCCCTGCGGGACGCCCTGGTCGAGCCGGTGCGCGTCCTGCTGCACGACGGCACCCACGAGGTCGTACGGCCGTACACCGCGTGGTGGCTGCGCGGGCACCCGGTGCTCGGCGGGCGGCGCCCGGCCGGTCTGCGCGCGGCCGGGAGCGACCCGCTGCTGCGGGGCCTGTACGACGAGGCGGACGCGACCGGCTTCGAGGACGAGCAGGTGCTGCGGGCGCTCGGCGTGCGCACGTCGCTCGCCGCGCTCCTCGCCGAGCCCGGCGGCGCGGCCGAGCTGCTGGACCGCCTCGCCGACCCCGACCGCCCGGTCACGGCCGCCCAGCTGCACGCCCTGTACGGGGCGCTGGCCGAGCTGGACCCGGATCAGGTCACCCTGCCGGACGACCTGCGTGCCGTGCGCGACGGCCGCGTCGAGGTGGTGGACGCCTCCGACGCCGTCGTGGTCGACTCGCCCGACCTGCTGCCCTTCACGTCGGGTGTCCCGCTGCTGCCGGTGCGGCCGGCGCTGGCCGCCGAGCTGGCGGAGTTGTTCCAGGTGCGGCGGCTGAGCGAGTCCGTCACCGGCGAGGTGCACTCCGAGGGCACCGGGCACGACGTGCCGGAGCCGGTGCGGGTGCTGCTCGGCGCGCGGACCCCGGCGTCGTACGTGGAGCACGAGGAGCTCGTGGTCGACGGCGTGGAGATCGACTGGCGGCTCACGCCCGACGGCGTGCTGCACGCCGCGACCCTGGAGGGCGTCGCCGCGGGCCTCGCCTGGGCGGCGGGGCAGTGGCCGCGGCGGTTCGAGGTGGCGGCCCTCCTGGAGGACCCGACCCGCACGGAGGAGCTGGCCCGGGACCGCTGGTTCGACTGAGGGGCCCTCGGGTCCGTGGACCGCCGCTTCCCGGCGCGCGCGTCACGCCGGGAAGCGGTGGTCCACCCACCTCCACAGGAGTTCCAGCGAGGCCGCCGCCGCCACCGCCACCCCGACGGCGGTCCACGGCATCGTGACCCCCACCAGCTTCAGCGCGAAGAAGTCCTGCAGCCACGGCACCGCCAGCACCACCACGAAGGCCAGTCCCATCGCCGCGACCAGCAGCACCCGCCACCAGGTGTAGGGCCGCGCGACGATCGCCAGCACCCACATCGAGACCAGGAACAGCGTCAGGGTCGCCGCGCTGGTCTCCGCGTCCAGCGCCCCCGGCCCGCTGTAGTGGTGGCGGGCCAGGAGGTACGTCACGAAGGTGGCCGCCCCGGCCACCACCCCGCCGGGGACGGCGTACCGCATCACCCGCCGCACGAAGTGCGGTCTGGCCCGTTCCCTGTTGGGGGCGAGGGCCAGGAAGAAGGCCGGGACGCCGATGGTGAGGGTGGACAGCAGGGTCAGGTGGCGGGGCAGGAAGGGGTACTCGACGCGTGAGCACACCACCAGCACCGCCAGCAGCACCGAGTACACCGTCTTCACCAGGAACAGCGTCGCGACGCGGGTGATGTTGCCGATGACCCGGCGGCCCTCGGCCACCACCGACGGCAGGGTGGCGAAGCTGTTGTCCAGCAGCACGATCTGCGCGACCGCCCGGGTGGCCTCCGAGCCCGAGCCCATCGCCACGCCGATGTCGGCGTCCTTCAGCGCCAGGACGTCGTTCACCCCGTCGCCGGTCATCGCGACCGTGTGCCCGCGCGACCGGAGGGCGCCCACCATCTCCCGCTTCTGCTGCGGGGTGACCCGGCCGAACACCGTGCCCGCGTCGAGCTCGTCGGCCATGCCCTCCGGCTCGGCGGGCAGCCGCCGCGCGTCGACGGCGGTGCCGGGCAGCCCGAGCTTGGCGGCCACCGCGCCGACGGAGACCGCGTTGTCCCCGGAGATGACCTTGGCCCGTACGTCCTGGTCGGCGAAGTAGCGCAGGGTGTCGGCGGCGTCCGGCCGCAGCCGCTGCTCCAGCACGACCAGCGCGGTCGGCACGGCGCCCTCGGCCGGTTCGGCGTCGTCGAGGTCCCGGGTGGCGCGGGCGAGCAGCAGCACCCGCATCCCCTGCTCGTCGAGCCGTCCGGTCTCGGCGAGGGCGGGGTCGTCCTCGGACAGCAGGACGTCGGGCGCCCCCAGCAGCCACGTGCTGGAGGCGCCGTCCTCCTCGTCGAACGTGGCGCCGGCGTACTTGCGGGCGGAGGAGAACGGCAGGGACTCGGTGCAGCGCCAGTCCTCGGCGACCTCGGTGACCGGGTAGGCGTCGATGATCGCCTGGAGGGAGGCGTTCGGGCGCGGGTCGGACTCGCCGAGGGCGCCGAGCACCGCGCGGACGTAGCCCTCGTCGGCGCCGCCGAGCGGGCGCAGTCCGGTGACGTCCATGCCGCCCTCGGTGAGGGTGCCGGTCTTGTCCAGGCAGACGGTGTCGACGCGGGCGAGGCCCTCGATGGCGGGCAGCTCCTGGACGAGGCACTGCTTGCGTCCGAGCCGGACGACGCCGATCGCGAAGGCGACGGAGGTGAGCAGGACCAGGCCCTCCGGGACCATGGGCACGATGCCGCCGACCGTGCGCGCGACGGATTCCCCGAAGGCGTCGTCCTCGGTGAGCAGCTGGCTGATGATCAGGCCGATCGCGGTCGGGACCATCATCCACGTGACGTACTTCAGGATCGTGGAGATGCCGGAGCGCAGCTCGGACCGGACGAGGGTGAAGCGGGACGCCTCCTCGGCGAGCTGGGCGGCGTAGGCCTCGCGCCCCACCCTGGTCGCCCGGAACGCGCCGCCGCCCGCGACGACGAAGCTGCCGGACATGACGTGGTCCCCGGGCCGCTTGACGACGGGGTCGGCCTCGCCGGTGAGCAGCGACTCGTCGATCTCCAGCCCGTCGGCCTCGACGCAGACGCCGTCGACCACGGCCTTGTCGCCGGGGCCGATCTCGATGACGTCGTCCAGGACGATCTGCGAGGTGCTGATCCCGGCGGTCTCCCCGTCCCGGCGCACGACGGGTCTGACCTCGCCGATCACGGCCAGCGAGTCGAGGGTCCTCTTCGCCCGCCACTCCTGGAGGATGCCGATGCCGGTGTTGGCGAGGATGACGAAGCCGAACAGGCTGTCCTGGATCGGCGCCACGATCAGCATGATCACCCACAGCACGCCGATGATCGCGTTGAAGCGGGTGAAGACGTTGGCGCGGACGATCTCGCCGAGCGAGCGGCTGCTGCGCACCGGCACGTCGTTGACCTGCCCGAGCGCTACCCGTTCGGCGACCTCCGAGGCGGTCAGCCCCGTCTCCGGCGAGGACGGGGGAGCGGGGCGCGCGGGATCGAGTGCGGATTCCGCGTCGATATGCGTCATGCATTCGACGGTACGTGCGGTTTTACGGCTTCACCCACCGGATGGGCGGAAGATCCGACCTGGGGACGAGGAGGTCCGGAGCCGTGTGCTGCCCCGGTACTACGCGGTGGGGCGGGCCTCCCGGCCCGCGGTGCCCTGCCGGGCCGCGGCGTCGCGCTTGATCGCGGCGTCGCGCCTGCGGACGTACCAGATGCCGATCAGGCCGAGCCCGCCGCCGGCCAGGCAGGTCCACACCCACCAGGCGTGCCCGTGGTCGTCGAACCAGCCGTAGAAGGGCAGCTGGGCCAGGAAGAGGACGAACCAGAGGATGGTGCCGCCGGTGATGGTCGCGACCACGGGGCCCTCCAGGGGCTCCGGCGCCTCGTGCGTAGGTGTCCACTTCGCCATGCGTACAGCTTACGAGGGCGGCCCGGCCTCCCTCCCGGCGCGCCGCCCCGCCCCTCCCGGACCCCGCCACAAGGGTCTACGCGCGGAGATAGCGATCTGCGGCTCATACGTTCATACTGAACCCGTTTGTCTCTGACCGCTTTCATTCGTAGAAAACACCAACAAGGCCGTGGGGGAACCTGTTGGTGATGAGGTCTCGCATGTCCACCTCGGCTGCCGCCAAGGTCCCCCCGTCCCCCGAGTCGCCCGAGGACCGGCGGCCCCCGCAGAGCGCGCTCGACCGCTACTTCCGGATCTCCGAGCGCGGCAGCACGCTGCCCCGTGAGATCCGGGGCGGCCTCGCCACCTTCTTCGCGATGGCCTACATCATCGTGCTGAACCCGATCATCCTGGGCAGCGCGAAGGACATGTACGGCCACCAGCTCGACAACGGTCAGCTGGTCACCGCGACCGCGCTGACGGCGGCGTTCACCACGCTCCTCATGGGCGTGATCGGCAACGTCCCGATCGCGCTCGCGGCCGGTCTCGGCGTGAACTCCGTCGTCGCCCTCCAGCTCGCCCCGCGGATGTCCTGGCCGGACGCCATGGGCATGGTGGTGCTGGCCGGCTTCGTGGTCATGCTGCTGGTCGCCACCGGTCTGCGCGAGCGCGTGATGAACGCCGTGCCCTTCGGGCTGCGCAAGGCCATCGCCATCGGCATCGGCCTGTTCATCATGCTCATCGGCCTGGTCGACTCCGGGTTCGTCACCCGGATGCCGGACGCCGCCCAGACCACCGTCCCGCTCCAGCTGGGCACGGGCGGTCACCTGCTCGGCTGGCCCGTCCTGGTCTTCGTCCTCGGTGTGCTGCTCACGCTGGCGCTGATCGTCCGCAAGACCCCCGGCGCCATCCTGATCTCCATCGTCGTGATGACCGGCATCGCGATGGTCATCAACGCCGTCGCCGACGTCCCGTCCTGGGGCCTGACCACCCCGGAGTGGCCCGGCAACCCGGTCTCCACGCCCGACTTCGGCCTGGTCGGCCAGGTCAGCCTGTTCGGCGGGTTCGAGAAGGTCGGCATCCTGACCGGCGTCCTCTTCGTCTTCACCGTCCTGCTGTCCTGCTTCTTCGACGCCATGGGCACGATCATGGCCGTCAGCGACGAGGCCAAGCTGACCGACGCGAAGGGCCAGATGCCGGGCATCAACAAGGTCCTGTTCGTGGACGGCGTCGCGGTCGCCGCGGGCGGTGCCAGCTCCGCCTCGGCCACGACCTGCTTCGTGGAGTCCACGGCCGGCGTCGGCGAGGGCGCCCGGACCGGCTTCGCCAACATCGTCAGCGGCGCCCTGTTCGCCGTGGCCCTCTTCCTCACGCCGGTCGCCACGATGGTCCCGTCGCAGGCGGCCACCCCGGCGCTGGTCGCGGTCGGCTTCCTGATCCTGGCCGGTTCGATCAAGGAGATCGACTGGTCCGACTTCACGGTCGCCGTCCCGGCCTTCGTGACGATGCTGATGATGCCGTTCACGTACTCGATCACCAACGGCATCGGCATGGGCTTCGTCACCTTCACGGTGCTGCGCCTGGCGGTCGGCCGGGGCCGTGACGTGCCGGTGGCGATGTACGCGGTCTCGGCGGTCTTCGCCTTCTACTACCTGATGCCGGCCCTGGGCCTGACCTGATCCCACCCGGTTCCACGGGGTCAGGGGACCCCGTAGAACCGTTCCGTCTCCTCGACGGCGGACTGGAACCGCTCGTCGAAGTCATCGCGAATGAGCGTCCGGACGACATAGTCCTGGACGCTCATTCCTCTTTTGGCCGCATGGCGCCGGAGCCGTTCGAGCAGCTCCCCGTCCATCCGCAGGCTGAGCACGCTGGTCCCCATGCGCACGAGGGTCGCCCCCGCCGACGGGATGTTGCTCCGGTTTCCGGAAACAGCTCACTCGTTCGGGTGAATCGTGGGTTTCCGTGGCGGGAGTCACGGGCAAGCGGCGGGATGAGCGTTGGTATTTCGCCAGACTAATGAGTTACGCTAAGGAACATGCCGGACCTCAACCATGGCGACGATGCTGCCGCCGTGAACTCCCTGCGCTCCGCCGTGATGCGGCTGTCCCGTCGGCTCAAGCACCAGCGGGTCGACGAGTCGCTCAGCCCCACCGAGATGTCGGTGCTCGGCACCCTGTCCACCTGCGGCAGCGCCACCCCGGGCGAGCTCGCCCGCAAGGAACACGTCCAGCCGCCCTCGATGACCCGCATCGTGGCGCTCCTGGAGGCCAAGGGACTGGTCCGGCTGGAGCCGCACCCCGAGGACCGGCGCCAGAAGGTCGTGTCGCAGACCGAGCAGGCCGTGGTGATGCTCGAGGAGAGCCGCCGCAAGCGGAACGCGTTCCTGGCCGCGCTGGTCGAGGAGCTCGACGAGGACGAGTGGGCGAAGCTGCGAGCGGCGGCCCCCGTACTGGAGAAGCTCGCACACCTGTAGACAGCATTCGCGAGGAGGCGAACCTTTTGAGTACGGGACCCGGAGCAGCTTCCGCCCCCGCACCTGACCACGACGACTCCCCGTCCAAGAGGGCCAAGACCCCCCGGACCCCGCGCAAGACCTCCATGTTCGCCTCCCTGAGGATCAGGAACTACCGCCTGTTCTTCCTGGGCCAGGTCGTCTCCAACATCGGCACCTGGATGCAGCGCATCGCCCAGGACTGGCTGGTGCTCAGCCTCACCGGCTCCTCGGCGGCCGTCGGCATCACCACGGCCCTGCAGTTCCTGCCGATGCTGCTCTTCGGCCTCTACGGCGGCGTCCTCGTCGACCGGCTGCGCAAACGGCCCACGCTGCTGGTCACCCAGTCCGCGATGGCCCTGACCGCGCTCGCCCTCGCCGCCCTCACCCTGACCGGCCACGTCCAGGTCTGGCACGTCTACGTCGCCGCCTTCGCCATGGGCCTGGCCACCGTCATGGACAACCCGGCCCGGCAGTCCTTCGTCTCCGAGCTGGTCGGCCGCGACCAGCTGCAGAACGCGGTCAGCCTGAACTCGGCCAACTTCCAGTCCGCCCGCCTCGTCGGCCCCGCCGTCGCCGGCCTGATGATCACCGGGGTGGGCACCGGCTGGGCGTTCCTCGCCAACGGCCTGTCCTTCGTCGCGCCGCTGAGCTGCCTGCTGCTGATGCGCGCCCGCGAGCTGCACGTCGTCGAGCGGGCCCCGCGCGGCAAGGGACAGCTCCGCGAGGGCCTGCGCTACGTCGCCGGCCGCCCCGAGCTGACCTGGACCATCGTCCTGATCGGCTTCATCGGCACCTTCGGCTTCAACTTCCCGGTGTTCCTGTCCGCCTTCGCCGACGACGTCTTCCACGCGGGCGCCGGCGCGTACAGCCTCTTCAACACCCTCATGGCCGTCGGCTCCCTGGCCGGCGCCCTGCTCGCCGCCCGGCGCGGCACGGCCCGGCTGCGCGTCCTGATCGCGGCGGCGCTCGGCTTCGGCGTCCTGGAGATCGTCGCGGCGACGGCACCGCAGCTGTGGCTGTTCGCCCTGCTGATGATCCCGATCGGCGTCTTCAGCATGACGGTCAACGTCACCGCCAACACCAGCATCCAGATGTCCACCGACCCGGCCATGCGGGGCCGCGTCATGGCCCTGTACATGATGGTCTTCCTCGGCGGCTCCCCCGTCGGCGCCCCCGTCGTCGGCTGGGTCACCGACACCTACGGCGCCCGGGCCGGCTTCGCCGCGGGCGGCGCCGTCGCGGCCACCGCCGCGGCCGCGATCGGCCTGGTCCTGGCCCGCGTCGGCAACCTGCGCCTGTCGGTCGGCTGGCACCGGGGGCATCCGCAGGTCCGCTTCGTGCCGCGCGAGCACCGGGAGGAGCTGGCGCCGGCGGCGTAGGGGTCTGGGAAGGTGACGGCATGAGACTCTTCGCCGCCGTACTGCCCCCCGAGGACGTCGTCACCGCCCTCGCCGCCGAGGTGGCCGCGCTGCGGAAGCTGCCCGGCGCGGACCGGCTGCGCTGGACCGGCCGCCCGGGATGGCACCTCACACTCGCCTTCTACGGCGAGGTCGACGACGACGTCGTACCCGACCTGTCGGCCCGCCTGGAGCGGGCCGCGCACCGCACCGCGCCCTTCGAGCTGGCGCTGCGCGGCGGCGGCCACTTCGGACACGGGCGGGCGCTGTGGGTGGGGGCCGAAGGCGGCCTGCCCGCCCTGCGCCTGCTCGCCGGACGCGCCGAGTCGGCGGCGCGCAGGGCGGGCCTCCCGACGGGGGAGCACCGGCACTACAAGGCCCACCTGACGCTGGCCCGCAGCCGGGAGGCGCTCGACGTGGCACCGTACGTCGACGCGCTGGACGCCTTCACCAGCCGCACCTGGACCGTGACGGACCTGGCGCTGGTGCGCAGCAACCTGCCGAGGTCCGGCGTGCCGGGCGAGCAGCCCCGTTACGAGACGGTCGCCCGCAGCCCGCTCGGCGCGTCCGGTTAGGCTCGGGGACGTGGACCCGAAGACCCGTAACCGGATCATGGCCGGTGTGCTCGTGCTGATGCTCGTCGTGGTGGCGGTGGCGGCGGCGGTCGGATAGGCGCCCGGCGGGGCGGCCGCCGCCCCGCTCGCCCCCCTACCAGGCGAACGCCTCCGGCGACGGCCCCGGACCCGGGAAGATCTCGTCCAGCCCGGCCAGCAGCTCGTCCGACAGCTCCAGCTCCACGGCCCGCAGCGCCGACGCCAGCTGCTCGGCGGTGCGCGGACCGACGATCGGGCCGGTCACGCCGGGCCGGGACAGCAGCCAGGCCAGCGCGGCCTCGCCGGGCTCGACGCCGTGCTTGTCGAGCAGGTCCTCGTACGCCTGGATCTGCGCCCGCTTCGCCGGGTCGGCCAGGGTGTCGGCCGCCCGTCCGGAGGCACGGCGCCCGCCCTGGACCTCCTTCTTGATGACCCCGCCCAGCAGCCCGCCGTGCAGCGGCGACCAGGGGATGACGCCGAGGCCGTAGTCCCGCGCGGCCGGGATCACCTCCATCTCGGCGCGGCGCTCGGCGAGGTTGTAGAGGCACTGCTCGCTGACCAGGCCGATCGTCCCGCCGCGCCGGGCGGCGGTCTCGTTGGCCTGCGCGATCTTGTATCCGGGGAAGTTCGACGACCCGGCGTACAGCACCTTGCCCTGCTGGACCAGCGTGTCGACGGCCTGCCAGATCTCGTCGAAGCCGGTGGCGCGGTCGATGTGGTGGAACTGGTACAGGTCGATGCGGTCGGTCCGCAGCCGCTTCAGGCTGGCGTCGACGGCCCGGCGGATGTTCACGGCGGACAGCTTGTCGTGGTTGGGCCACGCCTCGCCGTCGGCGCCCATGTTGCCGTAGACCTTGGTGGCGATGACGGTCTTGTCGCGCCGGTCGCCGCCCTTGGCGAACCAGTTGCCGATGATCTCCTCGGTACGGCCCTTGTTCTCGCCCCAGCCGTACACGTTGGCGGTGTCGAAGAAGTTGATGCCCGCGTCCAGTGCCGCGTCCATGATCGCGTGGCTGTCTGCCTCGTCGGTCTGCGGACCGAAGTTCATGGTGCCGAGGACGAGCCGGCTGACCTTGAGTCCTGTGCGTCCGAGCTGCGTGTACTCCATGGTCCCCAAGCCAACGACCTGGAGTGCGCTCCAGGCAAGCGGGTCCGCCGGGCCGGCCGGTCCGGGCGCGGGGCTACGGCGCCGCGTACGGTCCGCCCAGCCCCCACTCCTCGTACAGCGCCTCCGCGAACGCCCCCGCGATCTTGTGCTCGCCGTCGGCGTTGGGGTGCGTGCCGTCGTACGTGTCGGTGTGGAAGTCGTACGACGCCGGCGGCGGGACGAGGAGGAGGGCGGAGCCCGGTTCGTCGAGGTCGGTGATCGTCTTGGCCAGGAGTTCGTTGAAGCGGTGGACCTGGTCGGCGAAGGGCGCGTCGGCCTCCACCCGGATGTTCGTGATCACCGGCATGACGGCCACGCGGACGCGCGGGTTCGCCGAGCGGGCCCCGGCCACGAAGGAGCGGACGTTGTCCGCGGTCTGCTGCGGGTTGGTGTAGAAGCCGAGGTCGATCAGGCCGAGGGAGACCAGGAGCACGTCCGCGCGGTGGGCGCGGACCGCCTCGCCGATCAGCGGTGTCATGTGGTGCCAGCCCTCGCCCCAGCCGGCCAGGTGGGCGCGGGGGAACGCGGGGTCGGCGTAGGCGTGCGAGGTGGGCGCGTCCGTCGACGGGTCGTGCAGCGTCTCGCGCGGGCCGACGAACGTGAAGGGGCGGCCGTGGGAGTCGCGCAGGTGCTGCCACATGCGGTAGCGCCACGTGTGTTCCCCGGCGCTCCCGATCGTCATGGAGTCACCGACGAACATGAACCTGAGCATCCGCTCATCATGGACGATCGGCCTGGCCGGCGCGATGTGAGCCCGGCCACGCAGGGTGACCGGCGGCGTGAACGCCCGCACGGGATGGCAGGCTTGGCACATGCGCCGGTCTTTCGCCCTCCTCGCCTCGGCCCTCCTCGTGGGCGCGTTCGCCGTGCCCGCCTCCGCCGCCGAGGGGGGCGACGGGAGCGACGGGTTCACGATCAAGGACCCGCGCATCACCGAGTCCAGCGGTCTCGCCGCCTCCCGCCTCCACCCCGGTGTCTACTGGACGCACAACGACCAGGACGACGGGCCCTACCTCTACGCCGTGGACGGTGCCACCGGCGAGACCGTCGCGCGCGTCGCGCTCTCCGGCGTGGGCACGCCCCGGGACGTCGAGGCGATCTCCATCGGGCCGGGCGACAGGATCTTCGTCGGTGACATCGGGGACAACCTCGGCGGCACCTGGCCGTACGTGTGGATCTACGAGCTGCCCGAGCCGAAGGAACTGAAGGACCAGACGGTCGAGGCCACGCAGTACGTGGTGAAGTACGCGGACGGCGCCCGTGACGCCGAGTCGATGGTCGTCCACCCGAAGACCGGGCGGGTCTACATCATCGACAAGAACGAGGACGGCGGGCACCTGTACGAGGGCCCGGCGAAGCTGTCCTCCTCCGGCACCAACGTCTTCCGGCCCACCGTCCCCGTCGACCTGTGGGCCACGGACGCCGCGTTCTCCCCGG
Organism: Streptomyces sp. NPDC029152; assembly: GCF_055564355.1. Taxonomy (NCBI): domain Bacteria; kingdom Bacillati; phylum Actinomycetota; class Actinomycetes; order Kitasatosporales; family Streptomycetaceae; genus Streptomyces; species Streptomyces sp. NPDC029152. The sequence continues at coordinate 163,170 of NZ_JBVHWR010000011.1, forward strand.
ACGGCGAGCGGCTCGCCGTGCGCGGCTACCTCGGGGGCATCTGGTACGCCTGGAACGGCGGGAGGATCCAGCGCAAGGGGCGGATCAGCGTCCCCCTGGGGCAGGGGGAGTCCGCCACCTACACGGCCGACGGGAAGAAGCTGCTGCTCGGGATGGAGGGCGCGAACAGCGCGGTGCGGGCCCAGGACGCGCCCGGGGGCGGTCCGTCCGGCGGGGACGGGGCCGCGTCCGACGGCGGGGCCGGGGCCTCCGGCGAGGACGGGGGAGGGGACACGCTCAAGGTCGGGGCGGTCGGCCTGGTCGTGGTGTGCGCGGCCCTGTTCGGGCTACGACGGCTGTTCCGGCGCCGCTGAGCCGCTCGCCGCGCGCCGCGCGGCCACCAGCACCTCCAGCCCGTCCAGGATGCGCTGGAGCCCGAACTCGAAGTGGTCGAAGCCGGTGCCGAAGGCGTCCTCCGACGAACTCAGCCGGTAGGAACGGGGGGAACGGCGAGGGGCGCCCGGTGGGATGCCGGGCGCCCCTCGCCGTCGGGCGGGAGTGGTGATCAGAGCTTCTCGATCACGTAGTCGATGCACCGGGTGAGCGCCTCGACGTCCGCCGGGTCGATCGCCGGGAACATCGCGACGCGCAGCTGGTTGCGGCCGAGCTTGCGGTACGGCTCGGTGTCGACGATGCCGTTGGCGCGCAGCACCTTGGCGACGGCGGCGGCGTCGATGTCGTCGGAGAAGTCGATGGTGCCGATGACCTGCGAGCGCTTGGCCGGGTCGGAGACGAACGGGGCGGCGTACTTGGCCTCCTCCGCCCAGGCGTACAGGCGGGACGAGGAGTCCTTGGTGCGGCCGGTGGTGAAGTCCAGGCCGCCCTGGCCGTTCATCCACTCCAGCTGCTCGTTGAGGAGGAACAGGGTGGCCAGCGCCGGGGTGTTGTACGTCTGGTTCTTGCGGGAGTTGTCGATCGCCGTCGGCAGCGAGAAGAACTCCGGGACGTGCCGGCCGCTCGCGTGGACGCGCTCGGCGCGCTCGACGGCGGCCGGGGAGAAGACGCCGATCCACAGGCCGCCGTCGGAGGCGAAGGACTTCTGCGGGGCGAAGTAGTAGACGTCGGTCTCGGCGATGTCCACGGGCAGGCCGCCCGCGCCGGAGGTGGCGTCGACCAGCACGAGGGAGCCCTCGTCGGCACCGGCGACACGCTTGATCGGCATGGCGACGCCGGTGGAGGTCTCGTTGTGGGTGAACGCGTACACGTCCACACCGGCCTCGGCGTGCGCCTCGGGGTGGGTGCCCGGGTCGGCGGAGACGACCGTCGGCTCGGCCAGCCAGGGGGCGAGCTTGGCCGCCTTGGCGAACTTGGAGGAGAACTCGCCGAAGGTGAGGTGCTGCGACTTGTTCTCGATCAGGCCGTGGGTCGCGACGTCCCAGAACGCGGTGGAGCCACCGTTGCCGAGGACCACCTCGTAGCCGTCGGGGAGCCGGAACAGCTCGGAGATGCCCTCGCGGACCTTGCCGACCAGGTTCTTGACCGGGGCCTGGCGGTGGGAGGTGCCCATGAGGGACGTACCGGTGGCGGCCAGGGCGTCCAGCGCCTCCACCCGCACCTTGGAGGGACCCGCGCCGAATCGACCGTCCGCGGGCTTGATGTCAGCAGGAATCTGGATCTCAGCCACGAGCCGGAGGCTACCCGCTGGGCGAAACCGGACGGGGAGGTGTCCGTCCGATGAGACGAGATCTCCACCGTGCGGACCTGTAGCGAGCTACAAGGGACCATCCTGGACGCATGACCGATCTGGAGGCAGCACTGCGCGGGGCCGTCCGGGGCGAGGTCGGATGCGACGTCACCTCCCGGGCGCTGACCACGATGGACGCGTCCAACTACCGCCGCGTCCCGCTCGGCGTGGTGGCGCCGAGGGACGCCGACGACGTGGCGGCCGTGCTGGAGGTGTGCCGGGAGCGGGGCGTGCCGGTCGTGGCGCGGGGCGGCGGGACGTCCATCGCGGGGCAGGCGACCGGCACGGGCGTGGTCCTGGACTTCACCCGGCACATGAACCGGCTGGTCTCCCTCGACCCCGGGGCGCGCACGGCGGTCGTCCAGCCGGGTCTGGTCCTGGACCGTCTCCAGGAGGCCGCCGCCCCGCACGGCCTGCGCTTCGGCCCCGACCCCTCCACCCACAGCCGCTGCACGCTCGGCGGGATGATCGGCAACAACTCGTGCGGCTCCCACTCGGTGGCCTGGGGCACGACGGCGGACAACGTCCGCGGACTGACGGTGCTCACCGCGCGGGGACGGCGCCTGCGGCTCGGGCGGGACTGGGCGGGGGCGCCGCAGGGCCTGCGGGAGCTGGTGGACGGCGACCTGGCCCGCCTGCGCACCGGCTTCCCCGCCCTGCCCCGCCGCATCTCCGGCTACGCGCTGGATGCGCTGCTGCCGGAGCGGGGCGCGGACGTGGCCCGCTCCTTCTGCGGCTCGGAGGGCACGCTGGGCGTGCTGACCGAGGCGACGGTCCGCCTGGTCGAGGCCCCGCGCGCGCGTGCGCTGGCGGTGCTGGGCTACGCCGACGAGGCCGGGGCGGCCCAGGCGGCGGCCGGGCTCCTGCCCCTGGGGCCCCTGACCGTGGAGGGCATGGCGGTGGACCTGGTGCCGTCCACGGAGGGGCTGCCCCGGGGCGGGGCGTGGCTGTTCGTGGAGACCGGCGGCGACACGCGGGCGGAGGCACGCGCGCGTGCGGAGGCGGTCGTCCGGGCGGCCGACGTCGTGGACGCCCTCGTGGTCACCGACCCGGCCGGGCAGCGGGCGCTGTGGCGGATCCGGGAGGACGCGAGCGGCACGGCGACGCGGATGCCGGACGGCGCGGAGGCGTGGCCGGGCTGGGAGGACTGCGCGGTGCCGCCGGCGCGGCTGGGCGACTACCTGCGGGACTTCCGGGAGTTGCTGTCCGCCCACGGCCTGCGCGGCACGCCGTACGGGCACTTCGGGGACGGCTGCATCCACGTGCGCATCGACTTCGACCTGTTGACGGACGCCGGGGTGGCCCGCTTCCGCCGCTTCTCGGAGGAGCTGGCGGAGGTGGTCGTGGCGCACGGGGGCTCCCTCTCCGGGGAGCACGGGGACGGGCAGGCGCGGGCGGAGCTGCTGCCGCGGATGTACGGCGCGCGGACGGTGGCCCTCTTCGAGCGGGCCAAGGGCGTCTGGGACCCGGACGACCTCCTCAACCCGGGGATGCTGGTCCGCCCGGCGCCGCTGGACGCGAACCTGCGCTTCGCCGTCCTGCCGCGTGACCCGGTGGACGTGGAGTTCGGCTACCCGGCCGACGGCGGCGACTTCTCGGCGGCGGTGCGGCGCTGCGTCGGGGTCGCCAAGTGCCGTACGACGCCGGTCTCCGGCTCCGGGGTGATGTGCCCGTCGTTCCGGGCGACGGGCCGGGAGGAGCACTCCACGCGGGGCAGGGCGCGGCTGCTGCACGAGATGCTCGCCGGTGAGCTGGTGACCGACGGCTGGCGGTCCACGGAGGTCCGGGACGCCCTGGACCTGTGCCTGTCCTGCAAGGGCTGCCGCTCCGACTGCCCGGTCGAGGTGGACATGGCCACCTACAAGGCGGAGTTCCTGCACCACCACTACGCGGGCCGGCGCCGCCCGGCCGCCCACTACGCGATGGGGTGGCTGCCGGTGTGGCTGCGCTGGGTGGCGCTCACGCGCACGGCGCCGGTCGTCAACGCGCTTGCCTCCGTGCGGCCGTTGGCCGCGGTGGCGAAGCGGCTGGGCGGGATCGCGGGGGAGCGGGAGGTGCCGCGGCTGGCGGGGGAGACGTTCAGCAGGTGGTGGCGGCGGCGTGGAGGGCCGGCCGGCGGCGGCGACCTGGTGGTTCTCTGGCCCGACACCTTCACCGAGCACCTGGCGCCGTCCGTGGGCCGGGCGGCCGTACGGGTGCTGGAGGCGGCGGGGCTGCGGGTGGCGCTGCCGCCGACGCTGCGGGGACGGGCCGTCGGGGACGGTGCCTCGACGTCGGCGGCCGCCCTGCTGACCGCCCGCCGGGGCCGGGTCTGCTGCGGCCTGACGTACGTCTCCACGGGCCAGCTGGACCGCGCCCGCGCGGTGATGCGCCGCACGCTGGACCTGATGGCGCCGGTGCTGGAGACCTCGGCACCGGTTCTCGTCCTGGAGCCGAGCTGTGCGGCGGCCCTGCGCACGGACCTGCCGGAGCTGCTGCACGACGACCCGCGGGCCGCCCGGCTCGCCGCCCGGGTCCTGACCTTCGCGGAGGCCCTGGAACGCCACGCCCCCCACTGGTCCCCGCCCGTCCTGGACCGGCCGGTCACCGGCCAGACCCACTGCCACCAGCACGCGGTCCTGGGCGACGCGGCCGACCGCCGGCTGCGCGAGGCGGCGGGCCTGACCGGTGAGCTGAGCGGCGGCTGCTGCGGCCTCGCGGGCGACTTCGGCTTCGGGGACGGCCACTACGAGGTCTCGGTCGCCTGCGCCGAGGACCGGCTGCTGCCGGCGGTGCGGGAGGCGCCGGACGACGCGGTGGTCCTGGCGGACGGCTTCTCGTGCCGGACCCAGCTGGAGCAGCTGGCGGGGGTGCGGGGGCGGCATCTGGCGGAGGTGCTGGCGGACGGGCTGGCGGAGCAGTGACGGCCGGTCGCGCACCGGGGAGGGCCTACGGACGGTGGAACTCGACCTCGGGGCGGGAGGGCGTGGGACCGTCGAGCAGGGGCCGGGGCATGCCGCGCAGGTGGAGGTCGAAGAAGGCGGCGACGTAGTCGCGGGTGAGGGCCCAGCTCCGCTCGCCCGACAGCGGCACCGCCGGGTCCGGTAGTCCGAGCTGGTCCCCCAGCCAGGGGAAGTCGGTGAAGGAGAAGTGCCCGGCGCCGTCGAAGGTCAGCCAGCGCTTCCAGCCGTGCAGACGGTTCCAGGCCGCGGACCAGTCGGTGCCGGTGCTGTCGGGGCGGTGGGTGGCCGCCGCGCCGATCATCAGGAACGGCCGTCCGCCGAGACCGGCCCCGGGAGCCTCGACGAAGAAGTCGCCGTCGAGATCGGCGCCCGCCCGCACCCGCCGGTCGGCCGCCATGGTCGCGGCGGCGGCCGCTCCCCCGATCGAGTGCCCGGCGGCCCCGATCCGCCGCGGATCGATCATGCGGGACAGTGCCGCCCCGGGGCCCCGACGGGCCGTCAACGCGTCGATGACGAAGGACAGGTCGGCGACGCGGCCGGGCACGACCGCCGCGTACTCCGGTCCCGGATCGACCTCCTCGCACGCCACGCAGGGCGGGATCCGGCCACCGGGGAACTCCGTGCCCACGGACTCGTGCGCGTGGTCCACGGCGGCGACGACGTAACCGCGGCCGGCCAGGTCGTCGGCGAGCGAGGTGAGCGTGGTGCGCGGCATCCCGAAGCCGGGGGACAGCAGCACCAGGGGGAAGCGGCCCGGCGCGGGGGGAGCGGAGACCCGGGCGTGGGTACGCGTCCCGGCGACCGTCCCGGCCGGCACGACCCCGCCGAGCCCTCTGGCCTCCAGCAGGAGCCGTGCCTCCTCGGTGGTCATGTACGCCGCGGGCGTCCCGCCGGCCGAGCGCGCCGGGTAGGACACGGACACCATCAGCTCCCGGTGTCCCACCGCCGGTACCCAGGGGTCCGTACGGCTCCGGTCGACGAGGTGCAGGGTACGGCGGCCCACCGGGTGGGGACCGGTGGGCGCGGGCAGCTCCGGCTCCGCGGCGGCCTGCGGGTCCCGGGCCGCCCGGGCCGCCGGGGGCACGTCCCGGGCCGCCGAGGCGGGCGCGGCGCCCAGCAGCGGGAGGGACAGGGCGCACGCGAGCGACGCGGCCAGGACGGTGGTGCGTGATCTGCGGTTCATGCAGGCGAAGTTAGGGCCCGGACGGTGCCCGGCGCGTCGGGCCGCGGCGGTACTCCGTCGTAGGCCCGGGGCACGACCCCGGGGCACGGCGTACGACCGTGGTACCGGACCGGGCCGCGCGGAAGGGGACGGGTGAGCGGCGTACGAACGGGAGCGGGTGACCGTGCTCTCCGACATCCACGGGGTGCTGCCCGCGCTGGAGGCCGTGCTCGCCGAACCGGAGGTGGCCGCCGCCGAGCGGATCGTGCTGACCGGTGACATCGCGGCGGGTCCGCAGCCGCGCGAGGTGGTCGAGCTGCTGCGCGGCCCGGGCGAGAGGGTGCTGTGGATCGGCGGCAACGCCGACCGCGAGCTCGTCGAGTACCGCAGGGGCGAGCGCGACAAGATCCCCGGCCCCATCGGGCCCTTCGCGGCGGGGCGCCTCACCGACGGGCAGGTGGAGTTCCTCGCGGGCCTGCCCGCCTCCCCGACCCTCGGCGTGCGCGGCCACGGCAGGGTGCTGTTCTGCCACGCCACGCCCGGGGACGACGAGGAGGTGGTGCTGGTCGACTCGCGCCCCGACCGGTGGACGGAGGTGTCCGGCGGGCTGCCCGACGACGTCCGCACCGTGGTCTGCGGCCACACGCACATGCCCTACGTCCGGCCGGCCCACGGCCGCCTGGTGGTCAACCCGGGCAGCGTCGGCATGCCGTACGGCCGCGCCGGCGCCCACTGGTGCCTGCTCGGCCCCGGCACCGACCTGCGGGTCACGCCGTACGACGTGCCGGCGGCGGTGGCCCGGCTCGTCGCCGGATGCGCCTGTCCGGACATCGCCGCGTGGGCCGACGCGTACCTGTGGGCGAGGGTGACGGACACGGAGGCGCTGGAGGCGTTCGGTCCGAGGGACGGACGCGGCCGCCACCGCTGAGCCGGTCCGGCCCCCGCGGTTCCCGTCCTCGGCTCCCGGCCACCCGCAGAACACCGGGGAGGGCCCCGGCCGGACGCCCGGCCGGCAAGCGGAGCCCGCCGCACGGGGTGCCCGGGAGGAGCACCCGGGCGCCGGGCGGCGACGCGGCCGACGGCGACGCGCGCCTGCCGCCCGGCGCCCGATCTAGGACAGGATCTGACCTGCATGGCCCATAGCGTGGTCCTCGACCGACGGAACAGGAACCCCGGAAGGCGGAGACCGACCATGACCTTCGACGAGTCGACCACCCGTGACCTGACCACCCGCGACGCGGCCGAGGCCCCGGCCGTCGCCGACGAGCGCGCCGACCTGCTGGCGATGCTGGCCAAGCACCGGCACTTCCTGCGCTTCACCACCCGCGACCTCACCGACGAGCAGGCCGGACTGCGGACCACCGCCAGCGAGCTCTGCCTGGGCGGCCTGATCAAGCACGTGGCCTCGGTCGAACGGAGCTGGGGGGACTTCATCCTGAACGGCCCGTCGGCGATGGGGGACTTCACGGCCATGACCGAGGCCGACTGGGCCCGGCGGGCCGACGAGTTCCGGATGCTGCCCGGTGAGACGCTGGCCGGTGTGCTGGCCGACTACGCCGAGGCGGCCCGCCGGACCGACGAGCTGGTCGCCACCCTGCCCGACCTGGGGGTCACGCGGCCTTTGCCCAAGGCCCCCTGGTTCGAGGACACGCACTGGTCGGCCCGCCGGGTGCTGCTGCACGTCATCGCCGAGACCGCCCAGCACGCCGGCCACGCCGACATCATCCGCGAGTCCCTGGACGGCGCGAAGAGCATGGGCTGACCGGCGGCGTCCGGCCGGGCGGCCGGCGGTCAGCCGTGGAGCGAGCGCGCCCCCGGGCTGTCGCCCCTGAACCGCTGCCCCATGGCGATCTCCTCGCCGACCACCGACCAGACCGTCTCGTCGTCCTGGAAGGGGAGCGGGTCGACGCCGTCGGTCTCCCGGCGGACGCGCTCGACCTCGTGTTCCAGGCGCTCGAAGCCGGCCTCCTCGTCGTCGTCGTCGCCGAAGGCGAACTCCTCCAGCAGCCGCTGGAACCGGGCGGTGACCCGGACCAGGGAGGAGACGTCCGTGTGGAGTTCCCGCGCGGTCTCCTCGTCGGGGTCGAAGGCGTACACCGTGCCGCTGCCGGGGTCCAGGGCGAGGTGGGCGTTGAGGAGCCAGCCGATGACGGGCCATCCGCCCGCGCCGCGTGGGACGGTCCCGAAGTCCTCGGGGTCGACGACCTCCCGGACGAGGGGCAGCCGGCCGGTCTCCTCGTCGGGCTCCCGCAGCGTGAGCGTCCCGGTGGGTACGCCGACGGTCTGCAGGAGGCGGGCGCCCCCGGTGTCCGCGGCGAGGGGCGGGAAGGCGGTGGCGGGCAGGGTCGCGAGCCGGTGCTCGCCGAAGGTGTCGGCGAGTTCGCCGCGGGTGACGTCGAAAAGCACTGCCGGGACTCCGAACTCGGCTGGGACACGGGTGCCGTGGGGGCGGCCGGGTCACTTTACGAAGCGGTGCCCGAGGGGTGCGGCCAGGGGGCCCGACGGACCCGGCCCGCTCGGGGCCGCGCCGGCCCGCCGGGGGAGGACCCGGCCGGAGACCGGCCCGGCGCCGGCGCTTCCGGCACCCCGGGGGCCGGGGTTCAGGGAACCGTCTCGCCCCGCACCAGCGGACCGCACACCGGCTGGGAGCCCTCGGGCAGGTCGTCCGGCTCGCACCAGCGGGCCTCCAGGACCTCGAACGGGTCGAGGCGCAGCTCGCCGCCCAGCAGACGGGCCTCGTACGCCACCTCCAGGCGGGTGCGCAGGCCGCTGTTCAGCATGACCAGGCGGCCCACCTCCACGTCCAGGCCGGTCTCCTCCCTGACCTCGCGCACCACGGTCGCCCGGAAGTCCTCGCCCTTGCGCGCGAAGCCGCTCGGCAGGCCCCACTGGCGGCCCGGCGGCCACATCCGGTGCCTCAGCATCAGGACCCGCCCCTCGTCGTCGCGCACGACGCCGGTCACGCCGACGACGAACTTGGCGTTCAGGAACCACATGATGCGGCTCTGCAGCGGGCGCAGGAGGCGCCAGAGGCGGGCGAGGAGTCGTCTCACGTCGTGGACGCTACCTCCTCGGCGGACGATCCCGTCAGGGGCGTCCCCGCTCGCCTGGCGGATGTCCGTTGACAGCCGCGCACCCCGCCGACGACAGTTGCATGGCAGGGCTACGCGCCTGACTCGGTCCACTACCCTGGACCGTGCCGTACAGCACGATGAACGATATCGACCCGCACACCGTTCCGGAGCCCTCGTGAGCACCTCCAGCGCCACCCCCGGCACCCCCTCCCCGGCCGCCTCCCCGGCGGGCCCCGAGGCAGCGCAGACCGTCGGCCACGCGTCCACGCCGGGTGGTGCCCCGGCCAGCCGGTGGGGTTCCCTCGGCCCGGTCGGACTGGTCCTCGCCGGAGGGATCTCCGTGCAGTTCGGCGCCGCGCTGGCGGTGAGCCTGATGCCCCGGGCCGGTGCCCTCGGCGTGGTGACCCTGCGGCTGGTCGTGGCCGCCGTCGTCCTGCTCCTGGTCTGCCGGCCCCGGCTGCGCGGCCACTCCCGGGCCGACTGGGGCACGGTCGTCGTCTTCGGCATCGCCATGGCCGGCATGAACGGCCTCTTCTACCAGGCCGTCGACCGCATCCCCCTCGGTCCCGCCGTCACCCTGGAGGTGCTCGGCCCGCTCGCCCTGTCCGTCTTCGCCTCCCGGCGCGCGGTCAACCTGGTCTGGGCCGCGCTCGCCCTGGCCGGCGTCTTCCTGCTCGGCGGCGGCGGCTTCGGCGACCTCGACCCGGCCGGCGCCGCCTTCGCGCTGGGGGCGGGCGCGATGTGGGCGGCGTACATCGTCTTCAGCGCGCGCACCGGGCGCCGGTTCCCGCAGGCCGACGGGCTGGCCCTCGCCATGGCGGTCGGCGCGGTGCTCTTCCTGCCGCTGGGCATCGCCGAGTCGGGGGCCGAACTGATCGACCCCGTGACGCTCGGACTGGGCGCCGGGGTGGCCCTGCTCTCCTCCGTCCTGCCGTACACCCTCGAACTGCTCGCGCTGCGGCGCCTGCCCGCGCCGACCTTCGCCATCCTCATGAGCCTGGAGCCCGCCATCGCCGCGGCGGCCGGTTTCCTCATCCTCGACCAGGCCCTCTCCGCCGCCCAGGCCGCCGCCATCGCCCTGGTCGTCGCGGCCAGCATGGGCGCGGTGCGGACGCAGGTGGGGCGGCGGAGCCGGGCGAAGCGGCAGCTGCCGGGCCCGGGGGCCGACGGGCAGTAGACGCCCGCCCCCCGCCACCCCTGCCCCCGGTACCTCCGCCTCCTGGCGCCCCTGCTCCCGTCCCCGGCCCCCGCTCCCGGCTCGCACCCGGCGCGGGGGCCGGGGCGTTCCCGGGCCCCGCGCCGGCCGGCCGCGGCCCGGTCCCGCCCGCAATTCATGCAAGCATGCTTGATTGTTTATGCCTCCGCTGCCATGCTCCTCACCACACCGCGCCGCACGCCGCCGCCGCGCCCGAGGGGAGCGTCCCGTGTCCGACCCGACGCCCGTGATCGACGATCTGCGCGAGGAGAGCGAGGAGCTCGACGCGCTGGTCGCCCCGCTGAGCCCCGCGCAGTGGGCGCTCGCCACGCCCGCCCCCGGCTGGACGATCGCCCACCAGATCGCCCACCTGGCCTGGACCGACCGGTCCGCCCTGCTCGCCGTCACCGACGAAGACGGCTTCAGGGCGCTGGTGGACGAGGCCCTCGCCGCGCCCGGCACCTTCGTCGACGAGGGAGCGGAGGAAGGCGCCCGCCGGGACCCCGCCGAACTGCTGGAGCACTGGCGCGAGGGCCGGCGGCGGCTCGACGCCGCCCTGCGCGAGGCGGCCCCCGGTGCACGCTTCCCCTGGTACGGGCCGCCCATGGCGGCCGCCTCCATGGCCACCGCCCGGCTCATGGAGACCTGGGCCCACGGCCTCGACGTCGCCGAGGCGCTCGGTGCGACGCGCCCGCCCACCGACCGCCTGCGGCACATCGCCCGCATCGGCGTGCGGACCCGGGACTTCGCCCACGCGGCCCACGGCCTCACCCCGCCCGCCGAGCCGTTCCGCGTCGAACTCACCGGACCGGACGGCACCCCGTGGACGTACGGCCCCGAGGACGCGGACCAGCGCGTCACCGGCCCCGCCCTCGACTTCTGCCTCCTCGTCACCCAGCGCGCCCACCGCGCCGACCTCGCCCTCACCGCCGAGGGCCGGGACGCCGACCGCTGGCTGGACATCGCCCAGGCCTTCGCCGGACCACCGGGAGCCGGACGGAAGCCGAAGGGGGACGCGCGGTGACCACGCTCCGCATCGGCAACGCCTCCGGCTTCTACGGCGACCGCTTCGACGCCATGCGCGAGATGCTCACCGGCGGTCCGCTGGACGTCCTCACCGGCGACTACCTCGCCGAGCTGACCATGCTCATCCTCGGCCGCGACCGGCTCAAGAACCCCGACGCGGGATACGCGCGCACCTTCCTGGACCAGCTGGAGGAGTGCCTCGGCCTCGCCCACGAACGGGGCGTCAGGATCGTCACCAACGCCGGCGGACTCAACCCCGCCGGACTCGCCGGCGCCGTACGCGCCCTCGCCGGCCGGCTCGGCATCCCCGCACGGGTCGCGCACGTCGAGGGCGACGACCTCACCGCCGCCCACCCGGGAGCGCTGGCCGCGCACGCCTACCTCGGCGGCTTCGGCATCGCCGAGTGCCTGCGCGCGGGCGCCGACGTCGTCGTCACCGGACGGGTCACCGACGCGGCCCTGGTCACCGGGCCCGCCGCCGCGCGCTTCGGCTGGGCGCCGACGGAGCACGACCGGCTCGCGGGCGCGGTCGTCGCCGGGCACGTGCTGGAGTGCGGGGCGCAGGCGACCGGCGGCAACTACGCCTTCTTCCGGGACGGCGACGTCCGGCGCCCCGGCTTCCCGCTCGCCGAGCTGCACGCCGACGGCACCTCGGTCATCACCAAGCACGACGGCACCGGCGGCTTCGTCGACGTAGGCACGGTGACGGCCCAGCTGCTGTACGAGACGGGCGGCGCCCGGTACGCGGGACCGGACGTCACCGCCCGGCTGGACACCGTACGGCTCGCCCAGGACGGGCCCGACCGCGTACGGATCGAGGGCGTGCGCGGCGAGGCGCCGCCACCCTCCCTCAAGGTCGGCCTGAACCGCCTCGGCGGCTTCCGCAACGAGGTCGCCTTCGTGCTCACCGGCCTCGACGTCGAGGCCAAGGCCGCCCTCGTGCGGGCGCAGATGGAGCCCGCCCTCGCCGAGGTCACCGACGTCCGCTGGGACCTGGTCCGCACCGACCGGCCGGACGCGCCGACCGAGGAGACGGCCAGCGCCCTGCTGCGGCTCGTCGTCCGCGACGCCGACCAGCAGGTCGTCGGGCGGGCGCTGAGCGGGGCCGCCGTCGAGCTGGCCCTCGCCAGCTACCCCGGCTTCCACGTGTCGGCGCCACCGGGGAAGGGCGCGCCCTACGGGGTCTTCGAGGACGTGTACGTCCCCCACGGCGCCGTCGGCCACACGGCCGTCCTCCACGACGGGCGCCGGGTGCCCGTGGCGCCGGCCCAGGACACCGCCCCGCTCGCCCCCGTGCCGGAGCCGCCCCTGCCCGAGCCGCTGCCGCCGGGACCCCGCGAGCGCGCCCCCCTCGGGCTCGTCGCCGGGGCCCGCAGCGGCGACAAGGGCGGGGACGCCAACGTCGGCGTGTGGGCCCGCACCGACGAGGCCTGGCGCTGGCTCGCGCACGAGCTGACCCCCGAGCGGTTCCGGGAGCTGATCCCGGAGGCCCGCGACCTGCCCGTCACCCGGCACGTGCTGCCGAACCTGCGCGCCCTGAACTTCGTGGTCGGGTCGTTCCTCGGCGAGGGCGTCGCCGCCCGGCACCGCTTCGACCCGCAGGCCAAGGCGCTCGGCGAGTGGCTGCGCGCCCGCCACCTGGACATCCCGGAGGTACTCCTGTGACGGTCCTGCCCACCGCCGTCGACCCGGCCGCCCCCGGCCACCGGGCCAACCGCGAGGCCATGCTCGCCAAGCTCGCCGAGCTGGACGCCGAGCACGCCAAGGCCCTCGCGGGCGGCGGCGAGAAGTACGTCGCCCGGCACCGCAAACGCGGCAAGCTGCTCGCCCGCGAGCGCGTCGAGCTGCTCCTCGACCCCGACACGCCCTTCCTGGAGCTGTCCCCGCTGGCGGCCTGGGGCAGCGAGTACGCCGTCGGCGCCTCCCTCGTCACCGGCATCGGCGTCGTCGAGGGCGTCGAGTGCCTGATCACCGCCAACGACCCGACCGTGCGCGGCGGCGCCAGCAACCCCTGGTCGCTGAAGAAGGCCCTGCGCGCCAACGACATCGCCCTCGCCAACCGGCTGCCCTGCATCAGCCTGGTCGAGTCCGGCGGCGCCGATCTGCCGTCGCAGAAGGAGATCTTCATCCCCGGCGGCGCGATCTTCCGCGACCTCACCCGGCTGTCCGCGGCCGGCATCCCCACCGTCGCCGTCGTCTTCGGCAACTCCACGGCCGGGGGCGCCTACATCCCCGGCATGTCCGACCACGTGATCATGGTCAGGGAGCGCGCCAAGGTGTTCCTCGGCGGGCCACCGCTCGTCAAGATGGCCACCGGCGAGGAGAGCGACGACGAATCGCTCGGCGGCGCCGAGATGCACGCCCGCACCTCGGGCCTCGCCGACCACTTCGCCGTGGACGAACCGGACGCCCTGCGCCAGGCCCGCCGGGTCGTCGCCCGCCTCAACCACCGCAAGGCGCACGCCGATCCGCCGGCCGCCGAACCGCCCGCGTACGACCCCGAGGAACTGCTCGGCATCGTCCCCGGCGACCTCAAGGCCCCCTTCGACCCGCGTGAGGTCATCGCCCGGATCGTCGACGCCTCCGACTTCGACGAGTTCAAGCCGCTGTACGGGACCAGCCTGACCACCGGCTGGGCGAGCCTGCACGGCTACCCGGTCGGCATCCTCGCCAACGCGCGGGGCGTCCTGTTCAGCGAGGAGTCGCAGAAGGCCGCCCAGTTCATCCAGCTCGCCAACCAGCGCGACATCCCGCTCCTGTTCCTGCACAACACCACCGGCTACATGGTCGGCAAGGAGTACGAACAGGGCGGCATCATCAAGCACGGCGCGATGATGATCAACGCCGTCTCCAACTCGCGGGTCCCGCACCTGTCCGTCCTGATGGGGGCGTCCTACGGCGCCGGGCACTACGGCATGTGCGGGCGCGCCTACGACCCGCGCTTCCTGTTCGCCTGGCCCAGCGCCAAGTCCGCCGTCATGGGCCCCCAGCAGCTCGCCGGCGTGCTGTCGATCGTCGCCCGCCAGTCCGCGGCCGCCAAGGGGCAGCCGTACGACGAGGAGGCGGACGCCGGACTGCGCGCCCTGGTGGAGCAGCAGATCGAGTCCGAGTCGCTGCCCGTGTTCCTGTCCGGGCGGCTCTACGACGACGGCGTCATCGACCCGCGCGACACCCGCACCGTCCTCGGCCTGTGCCTGTCGGCCGTCCACACCGCGCCCTACGAGGGCGCGCGCGGTGGATTCGGCGTCTTCCGGATGTGAGGTTCCCCGTGATCAGCACTGTCCTCGTCGCCAATCGCGGCGAGATCGCCTGCCGGATCTTCCGCACCTGCCGCGAGTCCGGCATCCGGACGGTCGCCGTGCACTCGGACGCCGACGAGAACGCCCTCCACGCGCGCGTGGCCGACGCCGCCGTACGGCTGCCGGGAACGGCGTCCTCCGACACCTACCTGCGCGGCGACCTGATCGTGAAGGCCGCCCTCGCGGCCGGCGCCGACGCCGTGCACCCCGGCTACGGATTCCTCTCCGAGAACGCCGGCTTCGCACGCGCCGTCACCGACGCGGGCCTGACCTGGATCGGGCCGCCGCCCGAGGCCATCGAGGCGATGGCGTCCAAGACCCGCGCCAAGCACCTCATGGGCGTCGCGCCGCTCGCCGAGGTCACCGAGGCCGACCTGCCGGTACTGGTCAAGGCCGCGGCGGGCGGCGGCGGACGCGGCATGCGCGTCGTACGGCGCCTGGCGGACCTCGACGCCGAGCTGACCGCCGCGCGCGCGGAGGCGGCGAGCGCCTTCGGGGACGGCGAGGTGTTCGTCGAGCCCTACGTGGAGAACGGCCGCCACGTCGAGGTGCAGGTCCTCGCCGACGCGCACGGCACGGTGTGGGCGCTCGGCACCCGCGACTGCTCCCTCCAGCGCCGCCACCAGAAGGTCGTCGAGGAGGCCCCGGCGCCCGGCCTCGCCGAGGAGCTGACGGAGGAACTCCACACGCTGGCCGTCCGGGCCGCCCGCGCCGTCGACTACGTCGGCGCCGGCACCGTCGAGTTCCTCGTCGCGGACGGCAGGGCCCACTTCCTGGAGATGAACACCCGCCTCCAGGTCGAACACCCCGTCACGGAGGCCGTCTTCGGCGTCGACCTGGTCGCCCTCCAGCTCCGGATCGCCGAGGGCCACGCCCTCGGCCCCGAGCCGCCGAGCCCGCGCGGCCACGCCGTCGAGGCCCGCCTGTACGCCGAGGACCCGGCGCAGGGCTGGGCCCCGCAGACCGGCCGCCTGCACCGCCTCGCCGTACCCGACGGCATCCGCCTGGACACCGGCTACACCGACGGCGACGACATCGGCGTCCACTACGACCCGATGCTCGCCAAGGCCGTCGCCCACGCCCCCACCCGCGCGGAGGCCGTCCGCAGGCTCGCCGGCGCCCTGGAACGGGCGGCGATCCACGGCCCGGTCACCAACCGGGACCTGCTCGTGCGCTCCCTGCGCCACGAGGAGTTCACCTCCGCCCGCATGGACACCGGCTTCTACGACCGCCACCTCGCCGGCCTCGTCGAACCGGCCCCCGACCCCCTCGCCCCGCTGGCCGCCGCCCTCGCCGACGCCCACGGCCGCTCCCGGTTCGGCGGCTGGCGGAACGTCCCGTCCCAGCCGCAGGTCAAGCGGTACGCCATGGCGGGCGAGGAACACGAGGTCCGCTACCACCACACCCGCGACGGCCTGGCCGCCGACGGCGTCCGCGTCGTCCACGCCGACGCCCGCCTGGTCGTCCTGGAGGCCGACGGAGTCCGGCGCCGCTACGAGACCGCCCGCTACGGCGACCGGGTCCACGTGAACACCACCGTCCTCACCGCCCTGCCCCGCTTCCCCGCCCCCGCCGCCCGGCACGCCCCCGGCTCCCTCCTCGCCCCCATGCCGGGCACGGTCGTCCGCGTCGCGGAGGGCCTGACCGAGGGCGCGGCCGTCCGGGCGGGCCAGCCCCTGCTGTGGCTGGAGGCGATGAAGATGGAACACGAGATCACCGCCCCGGTCGCCGGCACGCTGAGCGCTCTCGACGCCGAGCCCGGCAGACAGGTGGAGGTCGGCGCCCTCCTGGCCGTGGTCGACGGGGACGCCGGTTAGGGGCGCGGGGAACTGCGCGACCAGCCACGACGAGACCCGCAGACGAAGGAGCCGCATGACCCCCGTACTCGAATCCGAAGAGCACAAGTCCCTCCGCGAAGCGGTATCGGCCTTCGCCGGAAGCCACCCCCGGACCCCCGGCACCGACACCCGCCGGTTCTGGCGGCAGGCCGCCGAGCTCGGCTACATCGGCGTCAACCTGCCGGAGGCATACGGCGGAGGCGGCGGCGGCATCACCGAACTCTCCCTCGTGCTCGAAGAGATGGGCGCCGCCGGCAACCCCCTGCTCATGATGATCGTCTCCCCGGCGATCTGCGGCACCGTCATCGCCCGCTTCGGCACCGAGGCCCAGAAGCGGGAGTGGCTCCCCGCCCTCGCCGACGGCAGCCGCCTGATGGCCTTCGGCATCACCGAACCCGACGCCGGCTCCAACAGCCACCGCATCACCACCACCGCCCGCCGCGACCCGGCGACCGGGGACTGGCTGCTCACCGGCCGCAAGGTCTTCGTCTCCGGCGTCGACATCGCCGACGCGACCCTCGTCGTCGGCCGCACCGAGGACGCCCGCACCGGCAGGCTCAAGCCCTGCCTGTTCATCGTCCCGCGCGACGCGGAGGGCTTCGGGCGGCGCCCCATCGACATGGAACTCGACGCCGCGGAGAAGCAGTTCGAGCTGACCCTCGACGACGTCCGGCTGCCCGCCGGCGCGCTCGTCGGCGACGAGGACGCCGGCCTCCTCCAGCTCTTCGCCGGCCTCAACCCCGAGCGCGTCATGACCGCCGCCTTCGCGATCGGCATGGGCCGCTTCGCCCTCGCCCGCGCCGTCGAGTACGCCCGCGAACGCACCGTCTGGAAGACCCCCATCGGCGCCCACCAGGCCATCGCCCACCCCCTCGCCCAGGCCCACATCGACCTCGAACTGGCCCGCCTGATGATGCAGAAGGCGGCCCGCCTCTACGACGCCGGCGACGACACGGGCGCCGGCGAGGCCGCCAACATGGCCAAGTACGCGGCGGGGGAGGCCTGTGCGAGGGCCGTCGACCAGGCCGTGCACACCCTCGGCGGCAACGGCCTCACCCGCGAGTACGGGCTCGCCCGGCTGGTGACGGCCTCGCGCGTGGCCCGTATCGCCCCGGTGAGCCGGGAGATGATCCTCAACTACGTCTCCCACCAGACCCTGGGCCTGCCCAAGTCGTACTAGCCCACCGTGGAGGAACCGTGTTCCGCAGCGAGTACGCAGACGTCCCGCCCGTCGAACTGCCCATCCACGACGCCGTGCTCGGCCGGGCCGCCGTGTTCGGGAACACCCCGGCACTGATCGACGGCACCGACGGCGCCACCCTCACCTACGAGCAGGTGGACCGGTTCCACCGGCGCGTCGCCGCCGCCCTCGCCGAGGCCGGCCTGCGCAAGGGCGACGTCCTCGCCCTGCACAGCCCGAACACGGTCGCCTTCCCGCTCGCCTTCTACGCCGCCACCCGCGCGGGCGCCTCCGTGACCACCGTGCACCCGCTCGCCACCGCGGAGGAGTTCGCCCAGCAGCTCGGCGACTCACGGACCCGCTGGATCGTCACCGTCTCGCCCCTGCTGGACACCGCCCGCCGGGCCGCCGAGCTCGCGGGCGGGGTCCAGGAGATCTTCGTGTGCGACGGCGCGCCCGGCCACCGCTCCCTCGTCGACATGCTGGCCTCGACCGCGCCCGAACCCGAGGTCGCCATCGACCCGGCCGAGGACGTCGCCGCCCTGCCGTACTCCTCGGGCACCACCGGCACCCCCAAGGGCGTCATGCTCACCCACCGGCAGATCGCCACCAACCTCGCCCAGCTCCAGCCCGCCGTCGGGGCCGGACCGGGCGACCGCGTCCTCGCGGTGCTGCCGCTGTTCCACATCTACGGGCTCACGGCCCTCATGAACGCCCCGCTGCGGCTCGGCGCCACCGTCGTCGTCCTGCCCCGCTTCGACCTGGAGCAGTTCCTCGCCGCCATCCAGAACCACCGCATCACCGGCCTGTACGTCGCCCCGCCGATCGTCCTGGCCCTCGCCAAACACCCCCTGGTCGCCGACTACGACCTGTCCTCGCTGAAATACGTCATCAGCGCCGCCGCACCCCTGGACGCGGGCCTCGCCGCCGCCTGCTCCCGTCGGCTCGGCCTGCCGCCCGTCGGCCAGGCCTACGGCATGACCGAACTGTCCCCGGGCACCCACGTCGTCCCCCTCGACGCCATGGCCGACGCGCCGCCCGGCACCGTCGGCAAGCTCATCGCCGGCACCGAGATGCGCATCGTCTCCCTCACCGATCCCGGCAGGGACCTCGGCCCCGGCGAGTCCGGCGAGATCCTCGTCCGCGGCCCCCAGGTCATGAAGGGCTACCTGGGCCGCCCCGACGCCACCGCCGCCATGATCGACCAGGACGGCTGGCTGCACACCGGGGACGTCGGTCACGTCGACGCCGACGGCTGGCTGTTCGTCGTCGACCGCGTCAAGGAACTGATCAAGTACAAGGGCTTCCAGGTGGCCCCCGCCGAACTGGAGGCCCTCCTCCTCACCCACCCCGGCATCGCCGACGCGGCCGTCGTCGGCGCCCACGACGACGACGGCAACGAGGTGCCGCACGCCCACGTGGTGCGCCGGTCGCCCGCCGACGGCCCGACCGAAGGAGAGGTCATGGGGTACGTCGCCGAACGCGTCGCCCCCTACAAACGCGTCCGCCGGGTCACCTTCGTCGACGCCGTGCCCCGGGCGGCCAGCGGCAAGATCCTCCGCCGTGAACTGCGAGGCCGCCCGTGACCCCGGTCGTCCGCACCCGCGCGCGGGGCGTCGAGACCCTCGCCCTCGACTCCCCGCACAACCGCAACGCCCTCTCCGCCCCCCTCGTCGCCGGCCTGGCCGGCGCGCTCGCGGAGGCCGGCGAGGACACCGGCGTCCGCGCCGTCGTCCTCACTCACACCGGCACCGCCTTCAGCGCCGGCGCCGACCTGCGGGACCCGCCCCACCCGGACGCGCTCGTCGCCCTGCTCCGGCAGATCGTGGAGCTGCCGAAACCGGTGATCGCCCGGGTCACCGGACACGTCCGCGCCGGTGGCCTCGGCCTGCTCGCCGCCTGCGACATCGCGGCGGCGTCGAACGAGTCCACGTTCGCCTTCACCGAGGTCCGCATCGGCGTGGCACCCGCCGTCATCAGCCTCACCGTGCTGCCCCGCGCCGACCCCCGCGCCCTCGCCCGCCACTACCTCACCGGAGAGCGCTTCGACGCCGCCGAGGCCGCCCGCACCGGCCTGCTCACGGCCGCCGGCGACGACGTCGACGCCGTCCTCGCCCCCGTCCTCGACGGTGTGCGCCGTGCCTCACCCCAGGGCCTGGCCGAGACGAAACGGCTGCTCACGGCTAGGGTGCTGGAGGCCTTCGACCGGGACGCGGCCGGACTGACCGCGCTCTCGGCCCGGCTGTTCTCCTCCCCGCAGGCCCGCGAGGGGATGACGGCCTTCCTCGAACGACGGGATCCGGAATGGGCGGTGTGAGCACGGCCGACCGTGCCGAACGAGTACCCAAGCAGGACCGCAGCCGGGCCACCCGGCAGCGGCTCCTGGCGGCCGCCGTGGCCTGCCTCGCCGAACACGGCTGGGCCGGCTCCACGGTCGCCGCCGTCGCCGAACGCGCCGGCGTCTCCCGCGGCGCCGCCCAGCACCACTTCCCGACCCGCGAGGACCTGTTCACGGCGGCGGTCGAGTACGTCGCCGAGGAACGCTCGGGCGCCCTGCGCGCCCTGTTCCCCGAGGGCGCGGCGACCGACGACCGCCGCGCCGTGGTCGCCGCCCTGGTCGACCTCTACACGGGGCCCCTGTTCCGCGCCGCGCTCCACCTGTGGGTCGCCGCCTCCGACGAGGAGCAGCTGCGCGGCCGGGTGACCGAGCTGGAGGCCCGCGTCGGCCGCGAGACCCACCGCATCGCCGTCGACCTCCTCGGCGCCGACGAGAGCCGCCCCGGCGTCCGCGAGACCGTCCAGGGCCTCCTGGACATGGCCCGCGGCCTCGGCCTCGCCAACCTCCTCACCGACGACACCGCCCGGCGGGAACGGGTCGTGGCCCAGTGGGCGGAGCTGCTGGACGGGGCGCTGGGCCGACGCTGACGCGCCCCCCGGCGCACCCGGCCCGCCCGGCGCGTCACGGAGCGAGCCGCTCCACCCGCCAGCTGCCGTCGGCCCGCGCCACGTACCGCAGCCGGTCGTGCAGCCGGTTCTCCCGGCCCTGCCAGAACTCCACCGCGTGCGGCACCACCCGGAACCCGCCCCAGTGCGGCGGCACCGGCACCCGCTCGCCCTCCGGGTAGCGCGCCGCCAGCTCGGCGTACGCGGAGTCCAGGGCCTCGCGGCCGGGCACCACCGACGACTGGACGCCGGCCCACGCACCCAGCTGGGAGCCGTGCGGCCGGGTCCGGAAGTACGCGGCGGTCTCGTCCCGCCCGGTCCGCCGCGCCACGCCCGTCACGATGACCTGGCGGGCCATCGGATGCCACGGGAACAGCAGCGACACGTGCGGGTTCTCGCCCAGCTCACGGCCCTTGCGGGAGTCGTAGTTGGTGTAGAAGACGAAGCCCCGCTCGTCGAAGTGCTTCAGGAGCACCGTGCGGGAGCTGGGCCGGCCCTCGGCGTCCGCCGTGGAGACGACCATGGCGTTCGGCTCGAACAGGCCGGCATCCGTCGCGGCCTGCCTGAACCAGCGCGCGAACTGCTCGACGGGCGTGGCGGCGAGCTCGCTCTCCAGGAACCCGTCGGCCCGGTACTGCTTGCGCATCGAGGGAAGATCGAAGGGGACGGCATCGCGGTCGGTCACACCGGCCATCCTGCCGCATCCCCGGGGCTCCCCTCCGTGGTGTCCTTCGTCACTGAGTGGCACTGGGTGCCGCGACCCCTCCCCAAAGGTGACACCCAGGGATATCGTGCTGGTTCCGTCCCGGTCGGATGAGCGCCGGCCGGGCGGGGCATCACACGGGTGACCGCAGGGACCGCGAGCCGCGACACGACCGTGGATCCATGGGGACGACCGCACTCGTCCCCGCGCGGGTCGCCACACATCACGACCACGAGGAGCCGCCTGATGTCCGACTTCGTACCCGGGCTAGAGGGAGTCGTCGCGTTCGAGACGGAGATCGCCGAACCCGACAAGGAGGGCGGCGCCCTCCGCTACCGCGGGGTCGACATCGAGGACCTGGTCGGCCACGTCTCCTTCGGCAACGTGTGGGGCCTGCTCGTCGACGGCGCGTTCAACCCCGGCCTGCCGCCCGCCGAGCCCTTCCCCATCCCCGTCCACTCCGGCGACATCCGCGTCGACGTCCAGTCGGCGCTCGCCATGCTGGCGCCGGTCTGGGGCCTCAAGCCCCTCCTGGACATCGACGCCGAGCAGGCCCGCGCCGACCTCGCCCGCGCCGCCGTCATGGCCCTGTCCTACGTCGCCCAGTCCGCCCGCGGCCAGGGCCTGCCCATGGTCCCGCAGCGCGAGATCGACAAGGCCCGGTCGGTGGTCGAACGCTTCATGATCCGCTGGCGCGGCGAGCCCGACCCCAAGCACGTGGCCGCGGTCGACGCCTACTGGACCTCCGCCGCCGAGCACGGCATGAACGCCTCCACCTTCACCGCCCGCGTCATCGCCTCCACCGGCGCCGACGTGGCCGCGGCCCTCTCCGGCGCGGTGGGCGCCATGTCCGGCCCGCTGCACGGCGGCGCGCCCTCCCGCGTCCTGCACATGATCGAGGAGATCGAACGCACCGGGGACGCCGAGGGGTACGTCAAGAAGACCCTCGACGCCGGCGAGCGCCTCATGGGCTTCGGCCACCGCGTCTACCGCGCCGAGGACCCCCGCGCCCGCGTCCTGCGCCGCACCGCCCGCGAACTGGGCGCCCCGCGCTACGAGGTCGCGGAGGCCCTGGAGAAGGCGGCCCTCACCGAGCTCCACAACCGCCGCCCGGACCGCGTCCTGGCCACCAACGTCGAGTTCTGGGCGGCCATCGTGCTGGACTTCGCCGAGGTCCCGGCCCACATGTTCACGTCCATGTTCACCTGCGCCCGCACGGCCGGCTGGTCGGCGCACATCCTGGAGCAGAAGCGCACGGGGCGCCTGGTCCGTCCCTCCGCCCGCTACACCGGCCCGGGCCCCCGCGACCCGCGCGCGATCGAGGGCTACGAGGACATCGCGGGCTGATCCCCGGGAGGTCCCGCAGAACGCAGACGACCCGCGAGTCAGGTTCCTCCGTGGAGGAGCCGGCCGGACGTACCGGCGACTCGCGGGTCGGGTGACTGCTGGGGATTGGGCCGGCTGCACGCGTCTTTCACGCGCTGGTCCGGCACCGCACTCCGTGTGGTGCCGGGCCGCTAGCCCGCAGCCACCTCACGCGTCCGGATCTCATACATCTGCCGAACCACCTCCCTTCTCGTGTGCCCCCACACTAAAAACCGGACGGCCATCGGGGCAACGCCTTTTTCCGAGCCGTTCCGGCGATCAATACGCGTGGACGCGTTCTGCCCGGTCACCTACCGTTCCGCGCATGACGCAGCGACGGACGGTTCTGAGCGGGTCCACGTTCGAGGAGCGGATCGGGTACGCCCGGGCCGTCGTGGACGGGGACCGGGTGCACGTGCCGGGGGCGACCGGGTTCGACCACGCGGCGATGACCATCGCCGACGACGTGGTGGAGCAGGCCGAGCAGTGCCTGCGCGCCATAAGGGCCGCGCTGGCCGAGGCGGGCTGCACCTTCGCGGACGTGGTGCGGGTGCGGTACCTGCTGCCCGTGCGGGAGGACTTCGAGCCGTGCCGGCCCGTGCTGCGGCGGGCGTTCGGAGAGGCGCGGCCGACGGCCACGACGGAGGTGTGCGGGCTCCCGGACGAGCGGATGCGGATCGGGATCGAGGTGGACGCGCGCCGGGGGCCCGTCGGGCCCGGCTCGGGGCTGCGGATCGAGGCCGTGGACGGCGACGCCATGGCCGAGCAGTGGCGGCACGTGCACAACGTGATCGTCCCGCCCGCCGCGATGTCCCTGGACGACGTGCGCGAGCGCGCTGTCCGGTACCGGCTGGAGAACGCCTGCCTGGGGGACGTCCTCGTCGGGTGCTCCACCGTGCGGCCGCCCGAGGGGGCGGAGCGGGTGGCGACCGTGATCGCCCGGGTGCTGCCGGCGTTCCGGGGGCGCGGGATCGGCGCGGCGCTCTACGAACGGGGGCTGGCGCACGCGCGCGGGCTCGGCGCCGGGGCGGTGGAGACGGTGGTCCTGGCGGCCAACGAGGAGGGGCTGCGGTTCGCCGGGGCGCGCGGGTTCACCGAGCGGGAGCGGTACGTCCTGGACGGCGGGAGCGACGAGTGGGTGGATCTGCGGCTGGCGGCCGGGCGGTGACGGCGGGACCCTTGGTGACAGGGGCGTATGCCGGGTTTCCGCCGCGCAACGATTTCCGCAATCTTGCGGGAACCCGGTGTGTGCTGCGTCACGTTCGAGTTGAATGAAGGGCGGTGGACGAACCGGCGTACGGTACGGCGGATGCGGCCTGCAGGGGGTTCAGGTGAGTGCTTCCCGGCGTAGTGGGACCACGGA
Source organism: Streptomyces sp. NPDC029152 (assembly GCF_055564355.1). NCBI lineage: Bacteria > Bacillati > Actinomycetota > Actinomycetes > Kitasatosporales > Streptomycetaceae > Streptomyces > Streptomyces sp. NPDC029152. The sequence continues at coordinate 186,983 of NZ_JBVHWR010000011.1, forward strand.
CGAGCTGGGGCCGGACGAGCCGGAGCAGCCCGAGCGGGACGGCGCGGACCTGTTGGCCGCGCTCCTCGACGGGATGGACGCGGCGCTGTGCGCGTTCGACGCCGAGGGCGTCGTCACCCACTGGAACCGCGAGGCGGAGCGGATCCTCGGCTGGACCGCGGCCGAGGCCGTGGGGCGGCGGGGGTTCGCCGGCTGGGCGGTGCGCAGTGCGGACGCCGGGGAGGTCGAGGAGCGGCTGCTGTCCGCGATGCGGGCCCCGGGACGCCAGGTGAACGAGTTCGCGCTGCTGACGAAGGACGGCGGACGGGTGCTGGTGCGCACCCAGTCGGCGGCCGTGCGCGGCCCGGACGGCAGGCCCGCGGGGGTGTACTGCGCGTTCAGCGAGGTGCACGCGCAGATCGACCTGGAGCGGTCCATCGCGCTCAGCGAGGCGCTGCTGGAGGACGCGAGCTGGGGTGTCGTGCTCGTGGACGTGGATCTGCGGCCCGCCGTGGTCAACGCGCACGCGGCGCGCGCGCTGGGCACCGGCCGTACGTCGGTGCTGGGCCGGCCGCTGGGTGATCTGCTCTCGCAGGGCGTGGAGGAACTGGAGAGCGCGCTCACGCACGTCCTGGCGGAGGGCGCGCCGCCGGCGCCCGCCGAGGTCTGGGTGAGCGTGCGCACCCCGGAGGGGGAGCGGCGGCGGTGCTGGCGCAGCGGGTTCGTGCGGCTGGCCTCGCCGCTGGCGGAGGAGCCGGTGCCGCTGGGCGTGGGCTGGCTGTTCCAGGACGTCACGGAGGCCAAGCAGGGCGAGCAGGAGGCGGCGCTGCTGCGGTTCCGCGCCAACCAGCTGCACCGCGCGGCGCGGGCGGCGGCGGAGTGCGAGGACCCGGCGGAGGCGGCGACGGTGCACCTCGACTTCGCGCTGGCCGGGTTCGCGGACCACGCGCTGATCGACCGGGTGGCGGGCGGGGCGCTCGCCGACTCCGCGTCGGCGGATCCGGTGCGGCTGGTGCGGGTGGTGACGACGCCCTCCGGTGCGCCGGGGACGGGCCTGCCGTCCGGGGCCGCCGGGCTGCCGGTGCGGTACGGCGAGGGGCACCCGGCGCTGCAGTGCGTGGAGCGCGCGGGCTCGGTGCGGGCCAGCGCGGGCGCCGGCGCGGTGCCGCACGAGCAGGCGCGCCGGTGGGCCGAGGCCCGGCAGTGGCCGGCGGACACGGTGCACGCCCTGTGCACCGTGCTGCGCAGCCGGGGGCGGACGCTGGGTGTCGTGACGTTCCTGCGGGGCGCCGGCCGCAGCGCCTTCGAACGGCCCGACGCGATGTACGCGGAGGACGTGGCGGTGCGCATCGCGACGATGCTGGACCTGGCCGCGGCGGTGGCCGGGGAGTAGGCGTGCCCTCCGGACCGGGCGGTGGGCGGTGTCCCGGTGCCGGGGGACCGCCCGCCGGTCAGTGCCGGTAGAAGATCCGGTCGCCGTACTCCGCCATGACGCGGCCGTTCCACTCGTGGCCGCCGTCCACGTTGCCGGAGCGCAGCAGGGGCGGCTCGACGCCGTGCTCGGCGAGGACGCCGGCCGCCGTGGCCATCACGGCCTGCATCAGCGCCGTGGTGACGACCGTGGACGCGGGGGCGAAGGGCGCCGGGACGGTGTCGAGGGTGAGTTCCGCGTCCCCGACGGCGATCTTGGAGTCGAGGACGAGGTCGCAGTGGTCCTTCAGGAAGGTGCCGGAGGCGTGCCGGGACCTGGTCTCGGAGGCGTACGCCACCGAGGTGACGCCGATGACCTTCACGCCGAGGGCGCGGGCGTTCATGGCCATCTCCACGGGGAGCGCGTTGCGCCCGGACAGGGAGATGATCACCAGCGCGTCGCCCTCGCGCAGCGGCGAGGAGTCCAGTACGGCGCTCGCGAGGCCGTCGACGCGCTCCAGGGCGGAGCCGAGCGTGGCCGGCATGACGTCGACGCCGACGACGCCGGGCACGACGAGCAGGTTCATCAGGGCGAGTCCGCCGGCGCGGTAGACGACGTCCTGGGCGGCGAGGGAGGAGTGACCGGCGCCGAAGGCGAAGAGGCGGCCCCCGTCGCGGACGGTGTCGGCGAGCAGGGTGCCGGCCGCCTCGATGGCGTCGGCCTCCTCGTCGCGGACGCGGCGCAGCAGCTCGATCGCCGCGTCGAGGAACTGGCCGGCCGGCTTGCGGTCGCTCATGCGGGGCCCCTTCGGTGTGGCTGCGTCGCGGATCACCGTGCGGTCTGGACCTGTGCGGTGTCAATACGGCCGGGCGGGCCGTGTCGGGCGGCGTCCGGTGGTGCCGGGTGCTCCGGCTTCCCCGGGCGCGGGACGCTTGTCGGTGGTATGCGTCAGAATTGGTCACAGGGCCAGCGCACGCGCCGGTGGGCCTCAGCCTCCGGCAGATCTCACCAAGGGGCACGTATGTCCGGACTGATCGACACCACGGAGATGTATCTCCGCACCATCCTCGAGCTGGAGGAGGAAGGTGTGGTCCCCATGCGCGCCCGGATCGCCGAGCGGCTCGACCAGAGCGGCCCGACGGTCAGCCAGACGGTGGCGCGGATGGAGCGCGACGGTCTGGTGTCCGTGGCGGCCGACCGGCACCTGGAGCTGACCGACGAGGGGCGCCGGCTGGCCACGCGCGTGATGCGCAAGCACCGGCTCGCGGAGTGCCTGCTGGTCGACGTGATCGGCCTGGAGTGGGAGCAGGTGCACGCCGAGGCCTGTCGCTGGGAGCACGTGATGAGCGAGGCCGTCGAGCGCCGCGTGCTGGAGCTGCTGCGGCACCCGACCGAGTCGCCGTACGGCAACCCGATCCCGGGCCTGGAGGAGCTGGGCGAGACGGACGGCGCCGACCCGTTCCTGGACGAGGGCATGGTCTCGCTCGCCGACCTCGGCCCGGGGCCCGAGGGCAAGACGGTCGTCGTGCGCCGCATCGGCGAGCCGATCCAGACGGACGCGCAGCTGATGTACACGCTGCGCCGGGCGGGTGTGCAGCCGGGTTCGGTGGTGAGCGTGACGGAGTCGGCGGGCGGTGTGCTGGTCGGCAGCGGCGGCGAGGCGGCCGAGCTGGAGGCGGGCGTCGCGTCGCACGTGTTCGTCGCCAAGCGCTGAGGCCCGTGCGGGCCGGTCGCGGGGCGTCGGGCGGACGGTGGCGCAGGGGGTTCGCGCCACCGGGCCGATCCCGTCGTTTCCGGGCGGGGTGCGCCGAACCGCAGCGGTCGCGGGTTTCGCGTGCGAGGCTGTCGCGTGAGGCGGCGGGCGTGAGGGCTGCGGGCGTGGGGTGACAGCGATGTCGGTCCCGGCCGGAGAGGGGAGGGACCATGCCGGAGAGACGGAGAGGGCCCCGGCGCCTTGCGGCGCCGGGGCCTGTTCTCCCCTGTGCTGACCCGGAGCCCCGAGCTCTCAGGGTCAGTCCCCTCGGACCGTTTTCCCCGAGCGGTCCGCCCCCCTGCTGAAGATCTCCCCCCGGCGGTGGCGATCAATCCCCGAGGGGTGTCACTCGAACGAGGGGTGTTGTCCGGCGGGACGGCATTTTCGAATATCCATTCGATACTCTGCGGTGATCGGACACGAACGGCCCGTACGACAGGCGTCAGGTACGACCAGCGCGGAGACGGAAGAAGCGCGGGGACGGCAGGGCGCAGGCACGACAGGGCGTGACACTTGGGGGTGCCAGGACCTATGGCGCGGCGCATCGACGTGACCGGGGCGGGCGGCGTACGCCTCGCCGCCTGGGAGTTCGGCGACCCTCCCAAGTCCGACGGGACGGACCCGGCGGACGGGACCGGTGGCCTCCCGGGCGTGCTGTTACTGCACGGCCTGATGGGCCGCGCGTCGCACTGGGCGCCCACGGCCCGCTGGCTCTCCGCGCGCCACCGGGCCGTCGCCCTCGACCAGCGCGGTCACGGCCGCAGCGACAGACCACCGCGGGGCGCCTGCACCCGCGAGGCCTACGTCGAGGACGTCGAGGCCGCCCTGGAGCAGCTCGGTCTCGCCCCGGCCGTCCTCGTCGGTCACGCCATGGGGGCGCTCACCGCCTGGCAGCTCGCCGCCAAACGGCCCGATCTGGTCCGCGGCCTGGTCATCTGCGACATGCGGGCCTCCGCGCTCGGCGGTGCCTCGCAGCAGGTGTGGGCCGAGTGGTTCCGGGCCTGGCCGGTCCCCTTCGCGACGCTCGCCGACGTCCGCAAGTGGTTCGGCGAGGACGACCCGTGGGTGGAGCGGCCGAACCCGGCCCGCGGCGAGTTCTACGCCGAGGTGATGGCCGAGTCCCCGGACGGCTGGCGCCCCGTCTTCGAACCGGAGCAGATGCTGCGCTCCCGCGAGACCTGGGTGCACGACGCCCACTGGGAGGAACTGGCCCAGGTCCGCTGCCCCACCCTGGTCGTGCGCGGCCTGGACGGCGAGCTCGGCCGTGCGGAGGCGCAGGAGATGGTCCGGGTCCTGCCGCACGGCCAGTACGCGGAGGTCGCCGACGCCGGCCACCTCGTCCACTACGACCAGCCGGAGGCGTGGCGGGCGGCCATCGAACCGTTCCTGGACGCACTCGGGGAAGGATGAGACGGGGGGCCGCCCCGCCCGCGTCATCCCCTGCTCACCGCCGACAGGATCTCCGGCAGCCGCCGGGCCGTGTGCGGTGCGGCCAGGCGCAGGCCGAGCAGGGTGAGCACCGCGCCGTACACCGCGCCCACCGGCAGCAGGACCGCGCTCCACGCGTCGCCGCCCTCGCGCACGTTCAGCCAGACGGTCAGCGCGATGACCGGCGCGCACAGCAGGGCGGCGCCCACCATCCCGCCGACGACGGAGATCCAGGCCAGCCCGACCTGACCGGGGACCACGTTCTTGTGGCCCTCCTGCGGAACGGAGTACGGGAAGCGGGCCGAGGTCCAGGCGCCGGTCGCCAGCATCGCGCCGAGCAGCGCGAAGGACAGGCCGAGCGCCTCGGGCAGCTTCCGCCAGGCGTCGAGCATCGCCGTCGTCAGGACGGTGACGACCGTGGCGTACGGCAGGGTGATCAGCAGCAGGGCCAGCGCACGGGCGCGCAGCTCGGCGTACGCGTCCCGCGTCGAGGAGATCGTCATCGCGACGATCCAGAAGGCGGACGTGTCCTGACCGAACTGGTTGTACATCTGGATGCCGAGCATCCCGGCGGCGAAGCAGGCGAAGTAGACCGAGCCGGTGCCCTGCCAGGCGTTGAACACCGGCACGATCAGGCCGATGGCGAGCGAGGTCACCCAGGCCGCCTTGGTCTTGGGATCGCGCCACACGTACCTGAGGGAGCGTTCCATCGTGGTGCCGGTGCGGCCCGCCGGGAGCAGCCGGGCGAGCCCCGCCGAGCCCCGCTCGCGGACGGGCCCGCCCCCGGCCGCCTGGAGGGTGGAGCCGTCGGGCGAGGTCATCAGCCGGGTCAGGTGCCGCGCCCACACCCACAGCAGCAGCCCCAGGGCCGCCGCGGTCAGCGCGAGCTGGGCGAGGGCGGTGCCGTACGACCCGTCGCCCGCCGCGTCCATCGCGCCGATCGCCGACGCGGGCGGCACCCAGCGCAGCACGTCGGCCACCGGGGCGAGCTGCTCCAGACCGGACGTGCCCAGCCGCTGCGCGCCGAAGTTGACCAGCTGGGCCCCGACCGCGACGACCAGGCCGCTCAGCACCGCCAGGTCGCGGCCCTTGCGGCTGGTCAGCAGCCGGACGTTGGCGGCGGCGACGGCCCGCGCGAGGGTCACGCACACCAGCAGTGCGAGGACGGCCCCGACGGCGCCCACGGCGAACGCGGCCCCGCCGCGCGCGACGGCGACCACGGAGCCGGCGAACACGCACAGCGTGAACAGCGGCCCGATGCCCACCAGCGAGGCCGCGAGCAGGGCCCGCACCAGCGGGCGGGGCCGCAGCGGCAGCATCACCAGCCGGGTCGGGTCGAGGGTCTCGTCGCCGCTCGGGAAGAACAGCGGCATCACCGCCCAGCCCAGTGCGAGCACCGCGGCGAGCAGGACGGCCAGCGCGTCCACGTGCGCGTGTCCGCGCAGGGCGATCAGGCCGATCAGCTGGAGCGCGGCGAAGAGCAGGACGACGACGGCCGAGGCGACGTAGGCGGCCCGTCGCCCGCCGGACCGGCGCAGTCCGTTGCGCAGCAGGGACAGTTTCAGCCGTACGAACACGGCCGTGAGCGGCGTGGCCGGGGCGGCGGGGCCGGCCGGCGGGGTGGGGGCGGTCCGTGCGCTCATCGCGTCCCGCCCCCCAGCCAGTCGAGGTCGCTCCCGGCGTCCCGGACGCCCGCGCCGACGAGTTCGAGGAACGCCTCCTGCAACGAGGCCGATCCGCCGCGCACTTCGGTGAGCGTGCCGGTGGCGCGGATGCGTCCCGCGGCCATGACGGCCACCCAGTCGCACAGCGACTCCACCAGCTCCATCACGTGGGAGGAGAAGACGACGGTGGCGCCGGACGCGGTGTAGCGCTCCAGGACGCCCCGGATCGTCTGCGCCGACACCGGGTCGACCCCCTCGAACGGCTCGTCCAGGAACAGCACTTCCGGGTTGTGCAGCAGCGCGGTCGCCAGGCCGATCTTCTTGCGCATGCCGGTCGAGTAGTCGACGACCAGTTTGTGCTGGGCCCCGGCCAGGTCGAGCACGTCCAGCAGCTGTGTGGCCCGCTTGTCCACCTCGGCCCCGGGCAGTCCGCGCAGCCGGCCCGAGTAGGCGAGCAACTCCCGTCCCGACAGCCGCTCGAACAGCCGCAGCCCCTCCGGCAGCACCCCGATCCTGGCCTTCACCTCGACCGGATCGCGCCACACGTCGTGCCCGACCACCTCGACCGACCCCTGGTCCGGCCGGAGCAGCCCGGTGACCATGGAGAGCGTGGTGGTCTTCCCGGCCCCGTTCGGACCGACGAGCCCGATGAACTTGCCCGCGGGCAGCTCCAGGTCGATCCCGCCCACGGCGACCTGCTGCCCGAACCGCTTCCAAAGTCCCCGCACACGCACGGCACTCGCACTCACCACGACTCCCTCCGACGACAAGAACCCTACGGGGGAGAAGCGCCCCGCAAGGGGCGCGGGGAGCTGCGCGATCGACCACGACGCACCCGCAGCCGCCGGAGCACAGCGACCCGGCGGACGAGGAGGCGCGTCCTAGCGGTCCCGTCCGCACGCATACGCCAACGGCGAGATCAACTCCTCCGCATCCGGCAGCCACCGGTTCGCCGGCGTCGGCCGGCACACCCACTGCACGGCCCCCCGCGTCCCGTACCGCGTGGGCGGCGCGGCGACGTACCCGCCCTCCCCGAGCGCCGTCAGATCGAGCGAGCGGGGCGGCCAGCCCAGAGTCCGCACCAGTGCGGGCACCTTCACCGTGGCCCCCGGAAGGACGAAGAACCGCATCCGCCGGTCCGGCGCCAGCGTCACCGGCCCGAGCGTCAGCTCCATCCGCTCCATCCGGGCGAGCGCGAGGAACCCCGCGGTCTCGGGCACGTCGATCGCGTCGAACGTCCGCCCCGTGGGCAGCAGCACCGACGCCGTCGGCTGTTTCTGCCACATCCGGCGGACGGCGGTCGCGCTGCCCGTCGCCTGCGTCGCCCAGTCCCCGCGCGCCGGGTGTGCGCCCGGGGCGGCGCACGCCGCCTCCCCGCAGGAGCAGCGCTGCGCTCCGCCGGCGGCCTCCAGCCAGGTCCCGGGGAAGACGGCCCAGTGGCGTTCCTCGGCGTAGCGGACGGCGGTCTCCAGCAGCGACGTTCCGCGCTGCAGCGGGATCTGAGCGGTCTCGGTGCCCGGGATGGTCTCTTCCACGTGGGGCTCAACTCCCCGGCCCACCCCGGGTTACGGCTCCCGTGCGCGCGGGGGAGGAGCACCGATCCCGCTCTCGGGGCGCATGGGTGCACGTTCGGGGGCGCGCGGGAGGATCGGCGGCCGGAGCTGGGTAGCCACGTCTGGGGCCGACACCGACCGTTACCCCGGCAAACCTCACAAGCTTCGCATTGTCGGCACTTCGACGGGGCATTGATCTTCACGGCCGGACATCTCCCGTTCCGCCGAGACAGCATCGAGACCGCATGGGGGTACGCCATGGCCGCAAGGCCTCTCGTCGCGCGACAGCCGAACGAACGACTGCAGGCGCTCATTCAGGAAGCGGGCTGCTCGAACGCGGGCCTGGCCCGCCGGGTGAACATGTGCGGCGTCGAGCACGGCCTCGACCTGAGGTACGACAAGACGTCGGTGGCCCGCTGGCTGCGCGGACAGCAGCCGCGCGGCCGGGCGCCGGCGATCATCGCGGAGGCGCTGGGGCGCAAGCTCGGCCGTACGGTCACGATCGACGAGATCGGCATGGCCAACGGCAAGAACCTCGCGTCGGGCGTCGGCCTCCAGTTCTCGCCGACGGTACTGGGAGCCATCGAGCAGGTCTGCGAACTGTGGCGCAGCGACGTGGGGCGGCGGGACTTCCTGTCCGGCTCCTCCGTCGCCGCCTCCGCGCTGGTCGAACCGAGCCGCGACTGGCTGATCTCCGCGCCCGACCCACAGGTGTCGCGCTCGGCCGGACCGCGGGTGGGCCAGTCCGACGTGGCGGCCGTGCGGGCGATGACGCAGGCGCTGGTGGACCTGGACCACCAGTACGGCAGCGGGCACGTGCGCCCCGTCGTCGTGCACTACCTCAACAGCGTCGTCTCCGGGCTGCTCGCGGGCTCCTACCGGGAGACGGTCGGCCGGGAGCTGTTCGCCGCGGTAGCCCGGCTGACCGAGCTCGCCGGGTACATGGCCGTCGACACCGGGCAACCGGGCCTGGCCCAGCGGTACTACATCCAGTCGCTGCGGCTCGCGCAGGCGGCCGGAGACCGCGGCTACGGCGGCTACGTCCTCGCCGCGTCGATGAGCCACCTCGCCGCGCAGCTCGGGAACCCGCGCGAGATCGCGCAGTTGGCGCGCGCGGCGCAGGAGGGTACGCGCGGGCGGGTCACCCCGCGCGCGGAGTCGATGTTCCACGCGGCCGAGGCGCGCGGCCACGCCCTGCTCGGCGACGCGCGGTCGGCCCAGGCGGCCGCGGGGCGCGCGGTCGAGGCGATGGAGGCGGCCGACCCGGCCTCCGGCGACGATCCGGCGTGGATCGCGCACTTCGACCAGGCTTATCTGGCGGACGAGTTGGCGCACTGCCACCGGGACCTCGGGCAGGCCGACGCGGCGGCGCGGTGCGCCGAGGAGTCCCTGGCCGGGCACCCCGAGTCGCGGGCCCGCAGGCGGGCCATCGGCCATGTGCTGCTGGCCACCGCGCAGGTGCAGCAGCGGGAGATCGAACAGGCCTGCCACACGGCGCTGAAGGCCGTGGACCTGCTGGAGACGCTGCGCTCCAACCGGGGCGCCGAGTACCTGGAGGACTTCCAGCAGCGCCTGGAGCCCTACCGGGAGGAGGCGGTGGTGAGGGAGTTCGGGGCACGGCTCGACCTGCCCGCCGCCGCGTGAACCGACGGGCCGCCGGCACGTGGACGTGCGGTGAAACTCCGTGCGGGGAGCGGAAAGGAACGTAAGCAGCGTGCCGGGGCCCGGTTTTGTTACTGCGGTCACAGGGAAGGAGGTCACGCCCCATGCGGCGTGGCAGCGGGCTCGGGGGACCCGGTAGCGTGAGCCGACGATTCCGAAGGTCCCCCATTCACAGGAGTCCCGGTGACGCAGAGTGGACAGGGCGAGGAGCCCTCGCCGCGGCAAGCGCGCGAAGGCATCGTGCTGCCCTCGGACGGCGGCACGCCCGTGCTGCCGGGCTCGGCGGGCGGACCCGCCGGACCGGGGACCGCCGGGCCCGCGCCCGCCGCGGCGCCGCCCGGCGCCCAGGCATGGGACCAGCCCTGGGGTCCGGGGCAGCAGCACGGCCCGTCCCAGGGAGGGAACTGGCCCACTCCGCCCGGCGCCCAGCCCTGGGGGGCCCCGGAGGCCGGCGGCCCGTCCGCCGCGCAGCACGCCTGGTCCGCGCAGGGGCCGGCGCAGGGCCCCGGCGGCCTGCCGCCCGAGACGGGCCCCGGCCCGCTGCCCCCGGAGAACACGCAGCCGCCGTCGTACGGACAGTCGGGGTACGGACAGTCGGGGTACGGGCAGCCGTCGTACGGACAATCCGAGTACGGACAGCCCGGATACGAGCAGCCGGCGTACGGGCGGCACGGCCGGCCGGCCGCGCCGGCCGACGAGGGCGCCACCCAGTACCTGCCGCCGGTCGGCATGCCCGCGGACGAGGGGGCGACGCAGTACATACCCCCCGTGAGCCCGGGGGCGCTGCCGCCCGAGAGACCCGCCGGAACGCCCTCCGACGAGACGCAGTACCTCGGCCACGCCCCGCGGCACACCCCGGCGGCGCCCGACCCCGACGCCGAGGCCACGCAGTACATCGCGCCCGTGCCCGCCGGGCCTTCCGCGGCGCCCCACGGCGGCGTCCCCGGCGCCGACGACGGCCGGCAGCCCCCCGCCGAGTTCGACAACCTCTTCCGCAGCGCCCCGGCCGACGGACCGGCCTCCTCCACCCAGCAGCTGCCCCGCTTCGACGAGCCGGACCCCGCGGGCCGGCCCGCGTACGTCCCGCAGGGCCCGGGCGGCGGCGGCAGGCGGCGCGGCGGTCACGACGGCGCGGGCCGGGGCGGCCGGTCCGGGACCAGGCTGCCGCTCCTCGCCGCCGTCGGTGTCGGCATCGCCGTCGTCGGGGTCGGCGCCGGCGCGATGATGGCCGGCGGGGACGACGGCGACGACAAGGGCGCCGGCCAGACCGTGTCCGCCACGGCCCCCGCGGAGTCCGCGGCGGGCTCCGCCCCGGCGTCGCCGTCCGTCGACCCGGTCCGGCAGCAGGCCGTCGAGCTGGACAAACTGCTGGCCGAGAGCGGCAGCAGCCGGACCACCGTGATCAACGCAGTGGCCGACGTGAAGTCCTGCGACAAGCTGCCCCAGGCCGCCAAGGACCTGCGCGAGGCCGCCAAGCAGCGCACCGGACTGGTCACCAGCCTCTCCCAGCTGTCCGTGGACAAGCTGCCCGGCCACGCCGAGCTGACCACCGCGCTCACCAAGGCGTGGCAGGCCTCGGCGTCGGCCGACAACCACTACGCGGCCTGGGCCGACCAGACGGCCAGGAAGAACGGCTGCAAGAAGGGCAAGGCCCGCACCACCGCCGAGGCGCAGGCCGGCAACCGGGCGAGCGGCACGGCGAGCAAGGAGAAGGCGAACGCCGCCGACCTCTGGAACACCATCGCCAGGCAGTACGGCCTGACCGAGCGCGAGCCGACCCAGCTGTGACCGCCCGCGGGCGGGCCCGCACGGGGGCCCGTCCGCCCGCCGGTGCCCCGGCCGGCTCAGGCGAGGTCGGCGTGGCGCAGGGTCCGCGCGGTGTCGACGGCGCCCTCGCGGGCCGACACCAGCCGGCCCTGCCGGACGACCTGCAGGGTGACCTCGGTGTTGACCAGCCGCGGGAAGCCGACCGAGGCCAGCTTGTCCTGGAACTCCCACCGGAGCGCCGGCGTGAGGCCGCCCGTGTCGACCTCCAGCCCGCCGTCCAGGGCCCGGGTGACGCGGTCGGCGCTCACCTCGCCGTCCCCGAGCGACTCGACGACCTCCTTGAACACGGTGTACGCGATCCAGGTGGTCTGCACCCCGGCGTCCGCGGCGTCGACGCTGTTGTCGCCGAACGCCTCCTCCTGGATGACCTTCTTCATCCCGTCCCAGCCCGGATCGTCCACCTCCGGGTACCAGCCGGTGACGTACGCGCCCTCGTAGGGGCCCGAGGCGCCGCCGGACGCGTTGACGGTCGACTGGTCGACGCTGCCGAGCACGGTCGCCGTCCGCACCCGCGGATACTCCTCGCGGGCCCGCCGGAAGGAGTCCATGAAGGTGCCGGTGCGGTCGCCGAGGACCGGCACCACGCACCCCCCGCGCGCCGGGTCGGCGGTCGCCCGCCGCAGCGCCCGGTCGGACTCGTCGTCGTACTCGGTGGCGTCCTCCTCCGCCCGCTGGTCGTGGGTCGCGGCGTGCCCGCCCCCGGTCAGCCCCGAGTCGAGCAGCGGGGCCAGCTGGTCGCCCGCGATGGTGTCGGGGCGGACGAGCGTGACGGGTCCGCAGGACTCGGCGAGCGCGCTGCCCAGACCGGCGAGCAGCGCGGGCTGGCCGCCGTTGACGGGGTAGGACAGGGGGCTGGTGAACTCGGCGTTGGTGATGCCGTAGCCGCCGATGTACGGGATGCCGGCGCCCTCCAGGACGGGGAGGAACGAGTCGGCGTGCTGGCTGTAGGAGCCGACCACGGCGACCGCGCCCTCCTTGACGGCACGGCGGGCGCACTTCGCGGCGGTCACGCTGTCGTCGTGGTCGTTGCAGGTCAGGACGTTCAGCCTGCGGCCGCCCAGACCGCCGTGGGCGTTGACCCAGCGGGCGTAGGCACGGGCGAAGGCGGGCATGCCGGGCTTGTTGGTCGCGCCCGTGTCCGAGGGCGCCCAGGTCATGACGGTGATCGGGTCGTCCCCGGAGCCCCCCGTGACACCGGGGAGGACCCCGCAGCCGGCGACGAGCGACGCACACGCCGCCAGCACACCTGCGGTCAGCACGCCGGTTCGGGTGGGCCGGGAACGGCCGGGGAGGCCGCTGGGGAACGTGCCGCGGTTGCGTCGACTGCCGGTCATGGGCACGCACGATTCCGCCACACGGATAACCTGGACGTGACCTCCGGTCAACGCATGGTGACGACGAGGTGAATTGCGGGGGCCGGTACGACACGGGTGGAGGGGAACGTACGATCGATGACCGTGCAAGGTTCGGAGAACTCTTCCCGTCGTGGCCGTCGCTCCTCCACCATGGGCGGCATGCCACTCAACGACATGCCGTGGTGGCGCTGGCGCAGCCAGGTGCGCTCCGCGCTGCACATGCTCTCCGCGCCCGCGTTCCAGCGGGACGTCTGGCTGGCCGGCACGCCCGGCTACGGCGACGTCACCGACGCGGTGTACCGGCTGGTGGAGGACACCTGGCTGGACCACTGGTCCGCCGAGAAGTACGTCGGCACCGTCTTCCGCGACTCCCAGGAGGCGGCCCTCGTCGACACGGCCGTGCTGCGGGTCCTGCGGATCATGCACCAGGTGGGGCCGGACGCGCCGGTGGCCGCCTACCTCGACCACCCGGACTGGCCGGAGGCGGTGCGGGCGGCGCGGGACGCGCACCTGCGGCTGGCCACCAGCGACGGTGACGACCCGGAGGCGGAGCCCCGCAGTCTCGAGGTGCTGCGGATCCTGACCCGGTCCGCCTGACGGGACGGCCGCCGGCCGGGGGTCCGGATATGGGACCCTGTCCCCCATGAACGAGCAGTCCAGCCCCGCCGCCGCACCGGCCGACCAGTACGTCCTCACCCTGTCCTGCCCCGACAAGCAGGGCATCGTGCACGCCGTGTCGAGCTACCTGTTCATGACCGGCTGCAACATCGAGGACAGCCAGCAGTTCGGCGACCACGACACGGGTCTGTTCTTCATGCGCGTCCACTTCTCGGCCGACGCGCCGGTGACCGTGGACAAGCTGCGCGCCAGTTTCGCGGCGATCGGCGACTCCTTCCACATGGACTGGCAGATCAACCGGGCCGACGAGAAGATGCGCATCGTGCTCATGGTCAGCAGGTTCGGGCACTGCCTGAACGACCTGCTGTTCCGGGCCCGGATCGGCGCGCTGCCCGTGGAGATCGCCGCCGTCGTGTCCAATCACACCGACTTCGCGGAGCTGGTGGGGTCCTACGACATCCCCTTCCACCACATCCCCGTGACGAAGGAGACCAAGGCGGACGCCGAGGCGCGGCTGCTGGAGATCGTGCGCGAGGAGAAGGTCGAACTCGTCGTGCTGGCCCGCTACATGCAGGTCCTCTCCGACGACCTGTGCAAGCAGCTCAGCGGCCGGATCATCAACATCCACCACTCCTTCCTGCCGAGCTTCAAGGGCGCGAAGCCGTACCACCAGGCGCACGCCCGGGGCGTGAAGCTGATCGGCGCGACCGCGCACTACGTGACGGCCGACCTCGACGAGGGACCGATCATCGAGCAGGAGGTCGAACGGGTCGGCCACGACGTCACGCCGGACCAGCTGGTCGCCATCGGGCGGGACGTGGAGTGCCAGGCGCTGGCGCGGGCCGTGAAGTGGCACGCCGAGCGGAGGATCCTGCTGAACGGGCGGCGGACGGTCGTTTTCGCCTAGCGGCTCGGAGCCTTCCGCACCGCGGCGGCCGCGGGCCGTCGCCGGCCGGTCGCGCAGTTCCCCGCGCCCTTCGGGGCACGCCCACCGGGCGTGCCCCGAAGGGCGCGGGGCCGTATCGCGCACGCGGCTCCGCCGGGTGGGCGCGGGCGACCACGACGCATCCGCGGCCGCCGACGAGGCCGTGCCCCCCTACATCCGGCTCAGGCTCGCCGCGGCGAACAGCACGTCCCGGATCGCCTCCCGGTCCCCCACCTGTCCCGCCGCCGCCTCCGCCGGAGGCACGTGGCCCGCGGCCAGGCGGCAGAACTCGACGCCGTCCAGGGCGACATGGGCCACCTCGTGGTCGGCGGAGCCCACCGCCGCCGGTGAGTCCAGCGGGATCAGCCACTCGCCGCCGCCCGAGCCCTCGATCTCCAGCCGCAGGCTGCGCCCCGGTCCGCCCGCCGGGACCAGGTGCCGGCCCTCGGCGGGAGCGGCGAGCCCGGCCCTGCGGCGCGTGGCCAGGACGCCCGGCAGCAACCGGGCGGCGAGGTCGATCATGCGGTTGAGGTGGCGCGGCGAGGGCGGCTCGTACGGGTAGTCCACCGCCTCGGCGATGTCCTCCGCGTGCACCCAGCACTCGAAGGCCCGGTCCAGCATGGCGTCGCGCAGCGGCAGCTCGAAGTCGCCGTAGGAGACCGGCATCCGGCCCGCACCGCCGCCCGTGTCCCCCGTGCCTCCGGTGAACGCCACGGTCCGGACGATGGCGTGGCCCTGCTCGCGCCACGGCGCCCGCACCGCGCGCGTCGGCGGGTAGTGCGAGGCACGCCAGTAGGCCTCGGTGCGGCTCCCCGGGGCCGGGGTCTCGGCGGTGATCTCGCCGAGCGGGTCGGGCAGGCCCAGCGCGCTCCCGACCAGTCCGTCGACCGTCAGCAGGTGCGCGATGACCCCGGCGACGGTGGTGCGCCGGCTCGCCGTGCCGTCGTCCGCGAACCAGCGCAGCCGTACCGGCGCGTGCCACTCGGAGTCCCCGAAGTCCTGCAGCAGCGCGTCCAGGCGCGCGGTCTCGGCGTCGTAGGGCATGGCCCACCCGGGCACCGGAATGCGCGGCGGACGGCGCTCCAGGCAGCCCTCCAGGACACGGGTGCGCAGGGCGGGGTCCAGGTCGAGGCTCTCCGGACGCTGGAGCAGCCCGACGGCGTCGCGCAGCCGCAGCGCCTCCTCGGCGCAGGTGCCGCACTCGCCCAGGTGGTCCTCGACGGCCGCGGCCTCCTCCGGGGAACAGGCGGCCAGCGCCCAGGCACCGAGGAGGGAGGTCAGCACGTGATGCTCCAGTACGAGGGGTGCGGCCGGTTCCACGGCGGGCAGCGGACGTCCGCCGTCCTCGACGGAGGCACGCGGCAGCGGGACGCGGGGCGCGGGGCCCTGCCCGCCGGCGGCGTCGCGCGCCTCGATCCCGCCCTTCTCACCCTTCTCGCCCTTCTCGTCCTTTTCATCGCGTTCGCGGCGTTCGCCGTGCTCGTGGTTCTCGCCGTGCGCGTGGCACTCGGCGTGTTCGCCGTTCTCGTCGTACGCCCCGCTCATGCCGCACCCCCGTATCCGGGCGGCGCGCCCGGTGCCGCCGCGTCGCGGGCGGTGGCCAGCAGTTGCAGGCCCAGGCGCAGGCGGCGGCGGGCCTCGTCCTCCGTGACGCCGAGGTCGGCGGCGGTCTGGCGGTAGTCGCGGCGCTGGAAGTAGGCCAGCTCCAGGGCGGCCCGCAGCGATGCCGGCATGGCCTGGACGATGTAGTCGGCGCGGGCGGTGACCGAGGCGTGGCGCACCTTGCGCTCCAGCTCCTCGGTGGTGCCGGAACCGTCGCGCGCGAGGGCGGCCGCTTCCGTGGCCCGCAGCCGCTGCACGGCCAGGCGGTGGGTCAGGGCGGCGACCCAGCCGCGCAGCGGACCCTGCCTGGGGTCGTAGGCGTCCGGGTGCTCCCAGACGTGCGCGAACACGTCGCGGGTGATGTGGTCGGCGGCCCGCTCGTCGTCCAGCACGCGGTGGGCGAGACCGTGCACGAGCGAGGCGAACCGGTCGTAGAGCTCGCCGAGGGCGGCGGCCTCGCCCCGGGCGAGTCGTTGTTGCATCTTGCGGTCCCAGCGCAGCGGCGGGTCCTTCTTCGCCATGCGGTTCCTCCACCCCCCTGCCCGGGCCCGACGGCCGTGCCGGTCCCGTGCCGGTTTCCAGCCTGTGGCCACCGTCTCCTCGAATGTAGTCGGCATGTCCGACAACGCACGCCCCTTTGTGTCAAAGCGCGCCCCCCGGCGGGCCGCGGGTGGTAGGGCGCTCATCGGGCTCTCAGATCGACCGCCTACCCTCCATGGTGCGACCGAATTCGATCGAACAGGATCGAAACCGTCTGAAACAAGCCTCTTTTGATCGGAGCCCGTTTCCGGCCGGGTGTTTGCGGGAACGGCCGGTGGGCAGGCGCGCGGCCAAGAAGCGTAGGCATGGCTTCCGTTTTTGACGGGTCCGGACGTACCGACGGATGAAGGGCATGGTGGTGACGTTCAATGTGACCGGCGGCGAGCGGGGCGACTGGGCCGTGCTCAAGGTGTCGGGCGAACTGGACCTGGTGTCGTCCCCGGTGCTGCGGCAGCGGGTGCACGACGAGGTGGCCGAGGGGCGGCACAGTCTCGTCCTGGACCTCTCCGAGGTCCTGTTCTGCGACTCCAGCGGGGTCGGCGTGCTCATCGCCTCCCGGCGTCTCATCCGCTCCTGCCAGGGCAGGCTGCGTCTGATACTGCCCGCCCAGGGTGCCGTCGACGGCTCCCACGTCAACCGGGTCCTCGGCGCGCTGGGCGTGCGCCGGCTCTTCGACGTCCACCCCGACCTCGCCTCGGCGACCGGCGACGCACCGCGCCCGCTCTCCGCGTAGGGACGGGCCCGCGGCGTGCCCGGGGGAGGGACGGGGCCCGGGTTCTCCCTGCGGGCGGGCCCCGGGCGTCGTACCCTCCGTGCCAGACGCACCCACCGACGTGACGAGAAGGCGGTCGGAGAAGACATGGTCAGCAGCGAGTACGAGCGCAGGATCGCGGCGCGGTTCGCCACCTTCGACCAGGACGGCAACGGCTACATCGACCGGCAGGACTTCAACACGGCGGCCAAGGCGCTGCTCGCCGAGTTCTCCGTCGCCGCCCGGTCCGACAGGGGCCAGGCCCTGTACGGCGGGGCGGAGGCGCTCTGGCAGGGCATGGCCGGGATCGCCGACCGCGACGGCGACCAGCGCATCACCCGTGAGGAGTTCGTCACCGCGGCGGTCAAGCGGCTGCGGGACAACCCGGACCGGTTCGCCGAGATCGCCCGCCCGTTCCTGCACGCGGCCCTCGCCGTCGCCGACGCGGACGGCGACGGAGCCGTCACCGTCGCCGACACCGCGCGGGTGCTCACCGCGCTCGGCGTTCCCGAGGCCACCGCCCGTGCGGTCGCCGCCGAACTCGACACGGACGGCGACGGCAGGGTGGGGGAGGCGGAGGCCGTCCCGGCGTTCGCCCGCTGGTTCACCGTGCCCGAGTGACGCGCGGGGCCGCGGCGTCCCCGCGCGCGATGTCACGGATCGTGGCGGCGCCGGATCACTGAGCGTCACCATCGGCGCGTGTCCGGCGCGTGCCCCGTCACGGACCGGAGTCGGCACCGTGCTCCGGTACCTTGTGTGGGATGCGAGTGCTCCCGAGCGCCGACCGCGCCGGCGCCGTCCTCCGGGCGGCTCCGGGACCGGACGTGTGCGCCTTGCCCCGCACGGCGGAGAGGCCGTCGGCCGCCGCCTGTTCGACTGCCCGGACAGGGCGTCGCACAGTATGCCGCACGAGTACTCCTTCGCGCTGGAATATGCCCGAAGCGCTTGTTGAGGTGACTGTACGTCAACCATGCTGTCCTCCACGGGATTCACGTTCCGTGAACCCTGGCCCGGCCGTTGTTCTGGCCATGCAGGAAGTGGCTACGATCGTGGCCCTCATGAGGCGCGAGCCTTTGTGTCCGCCGGTTCGGATGGTGTGAGCGGTGCAGGTGCTTCAAGTGCAGCTGGAGATCCGGCCCGACCCCGCAGAGGTGGGGCGAGCCCGTCGGTGGACGCGCTCGCGGCTGGCCGGGGCGGGGATAGAGGCGGACGGGCAACTCGCCGAGACACTGGTCCTGATCGTCTCCGAGCTCGTCACCAACGCCGTGGTGCACACCGGTCGTCCCGCCGTGCTGCGGCTCGTCCTGCCGGGCACGGTGACCGAGGAGACCACGGTCCGCCTGGAGGTGGACGACACCAGCGGCCGCGCCCCGGCGCCCCGGTGCGCGGACGGCGACGCGACGGGCGGCCGGGGCCTCGCCCTCGTCGACGGCCTCGCCGACCGCTGGGGCTGGAGCCGCGAGGGCACCGGCAAGCGCATCTGGTGCGAACTGGACCGCTGCGCCGGATCCGTGGACGTCCCGCCGGCGTGCGCGGGCGGGACGACGCCCCGTGAGGGGCTGACGTACGAAGTGGTGTAGCGGCGGCGCGGGTGTGCCGCCGGGCGCACCGGCCCCCGCTTCCGCCGGCGCCGATGCGGCAGTGCGCCGGGGCGTGCTTCCGTGCGCGTCCCGCGCGAACGGGGGGCAGGTGGGGAAACACTCCCCGCCGGTTGACGGATCGTGACCGCTTCCTCAGCCTTGTAGGCAACGATTCGCCGCGAGGGGACGGCGAGGGCCCGGTGACGGGGTCCTCGACGAGTGTGGGTCGTGATTCGGCGGCGGTTCCCCCTGGGGGGTGACGGGAACCGGACGGGAGCGCCGGAGTCGGGTGGCGGCGTGCGGTGCCATGCTCGGGGCGATCGGCGCCGCGCCGCCGGCCGACGCCTTCCGGTGGCGCCCTCATCCTCCACAGGCGGTGGACAACTCGGCCCGGAACGCCCGCCGGTACGCGGTCGGCGTGGTCCCGAGCACCGCCTGCAGGTGCTGCCGCATCGACTGCGCGGTCCCGAAACCCGCCGCACGGGCCACCTGGTCGACGGAGAGGTTGGTGGACTCCAGCAGGTGCCGGGCCCGTTCGACCCGCTGCCGGGTCAGCCACTGGCCGGGACTGATGCCGACCTCCTCGCGGAACCGGCGGGTGAAGGTGCGCACCGACATGGCCTCCTGCTCGGCCATGTCCCGCAACCGGATCGGCTCCTGGAGCCGGGCGAGCGCCCACGCGCGGGCGTCGGTCGTGGACGACCGCTGCGGATCGGGCACCGGCCGCTCGATGTACTGGGCCTGCCCGCCGTCGCGGTGGGGCGGTACGACGGTCCGGCGGGCCACCTCGTTGGCGACGGCGGTGCCGTGGTCCCGACGCACGATGTGCACGCACAGGTCGATCCCGGCCGCGACCCCGGCCGAGGTGAGCACGTCGCCGTCATCGACGAACAGCACGTCGGCGTCGACCCGGACCTTCGGGAACAGGCGCTGGAAGTGCTCGGCGGAGGCCCAGTGCGTGGTCGCCGGGCGGCCGTCGAGGTGGCCGGCGGCGGCGAGCACGTACCCCCCGGTGCAGATGGCGACCAGCCGGGTGCCGGGCCGGATCCGGGCGAGCGCGGCGGCCAGCTCCTCGGTCAGCGTGCCCTCCTCGTACACCGGGCCCAGTTCGTACGACGCCGGGACGACGACCGTGTCGGCGCCGGCCAGCGCCTCGGGGCCGTTCTCGACCAGGATCGCGAAGTCGGCGTCCGTCAGCACCGGACCCGGCGGCCGGACCGAGCAGGTGACGACCTCGTACAGCCTGCGCCCGTGCCCGTCGCGGGCACGGCCGAAGATCCTCTGGGGGATGCCCAGTTCGAAGGGGAGCAGGCCGTCGAGGGCGAGGACGACGACACGGTGCGGACGGTGCGTACGGTCGGACGCCATGGCCCGATCCTAGCGAACCCTGTCTTCCGGGCCACTCGATCGGGCGGCGCCCGGGGCGGAAGCTCGATGACGTGACCCAGACAACCGATGCCACCGCAACCGCACGGCGGCCCGAGCCCGCCCGCCCGCGCCGCGGCTTCCGGGTGCACCGTGCCTGGTGGGTGGCCGCCGTCGCCTTCGTGACGATCATCGGCGCCGCCGCCTTCCGTTCCCTGCCCGGCATCCTCATCGACCCGCTCCAGGACGACTTCGGCTGGTCGCGGGGCACGATCGGTGCCGCCGTCTCCGTCAACCTCGCGCTCTACGGCCTGACCGCGCCCTTCGCCGCCGCGCTGATGGACCGCTTCGGCATCCGCCGCGTGGTCGCCGTCGCCCTGACCGTCATCGCGCTCGGCTCGGGCCTGACCGTGTGGATGGACTCCGCCTGGCAGCTGATCCTGTGCTGGGGCCTGCTCGTCGGCCTCGGCTCCGGCTCGATGGCACTGGCCTTCGCCGCCACCGTCACCCACCGCTGGTTCACCGAGCGGCGCGGACTGGTCACCGGCGTCCTCACCGCCGCCTCGGCCTCCGGGCAGCTGATCTTCCTGCCGCTGCTGTCCTGGATCGTGGAGACGTACGCGTGGCGCCCCGCGGCCGTCACGGTCGCCCTCGCCGCCCTCGCCGTGGTCCCCTTCGTCTGGCTCCTCCTGCACGACCACCCGGCCGACGTGGGCCAGAAGCCCTACGGCGCAAAGGAGTTCGTGCCCAAGCCCGCACCCGTCCCGGGCGCCGCCCGCCGCGCCCTGGCGGTCCTGTCCTCCGCCGTGCGCACCGGCCCGTTCTGGCTGCTGGCCGGCACCTTCGCGATCTGCGGCGCCTCCACCAACGGCCTGATCCAGACCCACTTCGTGCCCGCGGCCCACGACCACGGCATGCCCCTGACCGCCGCCGCCTCGCTGCTCGCCGTCATCGGCGTGTTCGACGTGATCGGCACGATCGCCTCCGGCTGGTTCACCGACCGCTTCGAACCGCGCCGCCTGCTCGCCGTCTACTACGCCCTGCGCGGCGTCTCCCTCCTCTTCCTCCCCCTCCTGCTGGCGCCGGGCGTCCACCCGCCGATGGTCTTCTTCATCGTCTTCTACGGCCTCGACTGGGTCGCCACCGTCCCGCCCACCCTCGCCCTGTGCCGCGAGCAGTACGGCGAGGACAGCGCGATCGTCTTCGGCTGGGTCCTCGCCTCCCACCAGGTCGGCGCCGCCCTCGTCGCCTTCCTCGGCGGCGTCGCCCGCGACGCCTTCGGCACGTACGACGTCGTCTGGTACGCCTCGGGCGCCCTGTGCGCGGTGGCGGCCCTGATGGCCCTGGTGATCCGCCGCCGGCCGGCGCCGGTGCTCGGGGTGTCGTGAGCGGGCCGTAGGCTGCGGCGCGTGTGGTGGGGGAGAACACGGCCGGGAGCGGCCGGGCCGCGACGTGCGGCGTGGCCGGACGACGAGTGGGACCGGGCGGCGGCGCTGTGCGCGGCACAACTGCCGTCGGCCGTACTGCTGCTGGTGATCGTCGGATCCGGCCGGGACGACTACGGGGCGGGATACGGCGGGGCCTTCGGGCTGGCCTGCTTCTTCGTCCTCGGGTGGCTCCTCGTGCCGCCTCTCGGCCTGCTGCACGCCCTCGTGCAGATCATGCCGGCCGCCGCTCTGGCCCGCCTGCAACGGCGCCACTGCGGCGGCCCCGAGTGGGCCTGGCACCTGACGACGTCCGTGCTGGTCGGCGTGTGCTGGGCCGTGCCGCTGCGCGCGCTGTGGGGGCTGTCCCTCGCCGACACCGTCCCGTGGCTCGTCGGCGCCGGCGTGCTGCCGGTACTCGGCCTCGCGTACCTGCGACGGCGGCGGTGGGGCGACCGGGGCATCTGGCTGCGCTCCGCGGGCGGATGTCTGGTCCTGCTCGTCGTCACCGGCGTGGGCGGTGCCGTCCTGGTCGACGACTACGAGCCTCCGGTGCTCTCCGCCTCCCAGGTGGCCGGCACCTGGCACGGGGACCGCGGGGCACGGCTGCGGCTGTGGCCGGGCGGCCGGGCCGAGCTGACCCGGGTACCCGCCGAGGCCGTCTTCGAGGACCCCGGTGACTTCACCGTGTGCGACGGCACCGGCACCTGGACGCTCGACCGGGAGGGCGACCACCACGCTGGGCGCGAAGGCGTCCTCGTACGCCTGGACGGCGGCTGCGGGGAGGAGACGTACTGGACGATCGGCGGCAGTGAGCGGCAGCCCGAGCTGTTCGTGATCTTCGGCGACCCGGACGCCGGAGAGCTGCGGATCCTGTCCCGGGGCTGAACAGCGGGCCCGTGCCTCAGCCCGGCAGGCGTGAGATGCGGTCGCCCCCGGTCTTCGCGATCGCCCTGGCGATGCGTGTCGCGTCCCGGGCCAGTTCGCGGAGCATGCCGCTGATCGGGTTGGTGAAGCCCGTGAAGTACAGGCCGGGGGCCCCGGCCGGGGTGCGGGCGCCTCGTACGACCGGTCTGCCGGTGCCGTCGAGGACGCCGAGGTGACCGACCAGGGGCTCCAGGCCCCGCAGGTAACCCGTGGCCGCGACCACCGCGTCGGGGGCGAGGCGGGTGCCGTCCGTGAGGAGCACCTCGCCGTCATCGAAGCCCGCCACCGCGGCCACGACCTCCACCCGGCCCGAGCGCACCGCGTCGATCAGGCCGACGTCCTGCACCGGGACGGCGCCCTGCCGTGCCCGGGTGTAGAGCCCGGCCTCGGGGCGCGGCAGGCCCCGGGCCGACAGGTCGGGCACGCTGATCCGGGCCAGCGGCCGGGCCAGCCGGTCGACCAGGCCGGCCGGGAGCCGCCGGCACAGGACGCCGGTGTACTGGGCGGGCCAGCCGGCGGTGGAGCGGCGGACGATGTGCGGCGGGGTGCGCACGGACAGGCGCACCCGTGAGGCGCCGCCCTCCACCAGGTCCACGGCGATCTCGGCACCGGTGTTGCCGACGCCGACGACCAGGACGTCCCGGCCGGCGTAGGGGGCCGCGTTCCGGTACTCGGCGGCGTGCCGGAGCTCGCCGGTGTACGCGTCCCGGCCGGGCCAGTCCGGCAGGCGCAGGGTGTGGTTGTACCCGGTGGCGATCACGACCGCGGCGCCGGTCAGTTCGCGGCCCCCGGACGCGTGCAGCACCCAGCCGGAGCCGCCGGGCGCGCGCTCGACGCGGGAGACCTCGACACCGGTGACGATCTCCAGCCGGTGGTGGTCGGCGTACTTCTCCAGGTACCGGACCACGTCGTCGCGGGACACCCACCGGCCGAAGCGGCGCGGCATCGGCAGGCCGGGCAGCGCCGACAGGCGGCGGGTGGTGTGCAGGCGGAGCCGGTCGTAGTGGCGGCGCCAGGAGGCGCCGACCCGGTCGGCCCGCTCCAGGACGACGGCCCGCAGCCCCCGCGCGCGCAGCGCGTGGGCGACGGCCAGGCCGCCCGGGCCGCCGCCGACGACGTACACGGGAAGGTCCGCGGGGTGGGCGGACCGCTGTTCAGCGGACGCTGTGGAGTCGGCCATGCGGCGAGCGTAACCGCGGCTCCGCTTGATGGGTCTCGGTCAAGAACGGAAACGGTTGCGGATCGGTCACGGGAAACCCGCGGGCACCACCGGCCACCGGTCGGATTGAATGGAACGATGGCCCACACACGCATGCGCACCCTCGCCCCCTTTGTCACCGAACCGCGTGGGCACGGCCTGCACCTCCGTGCCTGGGACGCCGGCAGCGACGCCGACGCGCGGACGTGGCTGCGCGGTCACCTGGACCCCGACTTCCAGCGCTGGAACACGCCGGTCAGGCCGATGACCGACCTCGGGACGGCCCGCGAGTCGCTGCGCGCCAGGGCGCGGGACGCCGGCGAGGGCAGGTCCGCGTCGTTCCGGGTCACCGACGGGGCGGACGGCACGACGCTCGGGCACATCGGCATCGGCGAGATCAACCCGTCCCTGAAGCTGGCCCACGTCGGCTACTGGGTGCTGCCCGAGGCCCGCGGCCGGGGCGTCGCCACCCGCGCCCTGCTCCTCGCGTCGCGCTGGGCCTTCACCGAGCTCGGCCTCCACCGCCTGGAACTGGGCCACGCCCTGGGCCACGGCGCCTCCTGCCGGGTCGCCGAGCGGTGCGGGTACGTCTACGAGGGGACGATGCGCGGGGCCATGTTCGAGGCCGGCCGGCGCGACGCCTTCCGGGACGCGCACCTGCACGCCCGGCTGGCGACCGACGCCGAGCCGGCCGCCCCCGGCGTGCGGTGAGCGCCGATCACGGCCACAGCAGCTGCGTGCGCCAGCCCTCCTCCGTCCGCCGGTAGGCGAGGCGCAGGTGACGGCGGCGGGCGTCGCCCTGGAAGAACTCGACCTCCTCCGGCCGCAGCCGGTACAGCGTCCAGGACGGGACGGGCGCGTCCGGCTCCCGCCCCGCCTGTTCCCAGGCGGCCTCGGAGGCGCGGGCCAGCTCGTCCGGGGAGCTCAGCGGCGCGCTCTGCCGGCCGGTGAGGGCGGCGGCCAGCGCACCGGTCGACCGGGCGCGCAGGTCGGCCCGCGCCTCCTCGGCCGGGGCGACGGCGACCGGGCCGCGGACCCGCACCTGGCGGCCCAGCACCGGCCAGTAGAAGACGAGCGCGGCGTACGGCCGGGCGGCGAGGTGGCGGCCCTTGCGGCTGTCGGCGTGCGTGGCGAAGGCCCAGCCGTCCGCGTCCGCGCCGTGCAGCATCACGATCCGCACGTCCGGCCACCCCTCCGCGTCGGCCGTCGCCAGCGACACGGTGTGCGGCTCGCTCTGCCCGGCCGCCACCGCATCGGCGAACCACCGGGTGAACAGGGGCAGCGGGTCGGCGGGCGCGGCGGCCGGGTCGAACGGGGGCAGCTCGGTGACCGCCGGGTCCCACACCCGCAGTGACCTCAGCAGCTCGTGAAGATCGGGTTCCATGCCCCGATTGTCACGTGGCGACGGGCCGGGCGGGGGCGTTCGCCGTACGGTTCACACCTGGCCGAGGTCGGAGGAGACCCAGCGCTCGGGCCGCATCCGCACGACGACCTGTTCCCCGTGGTTCTTCCAGGCGAAGTCGACGTAGCCGTCGACCTTCTCGGCCGGCAGGTACCGGGCGGACATCTCCCGCAGCAGCTCAATGGTGGCGGGGGCCGTCTCGACGACCGGGCCCTCCACCGACACGTACCGGATGGTGGGCTCCAGCCGGTCGACCATGAGGGAGAACCGGCCCGCGGCCTTGATCAGCTCGTTCTTGCGGCTGTCGAGCCCGGTCAGGATCCAGACGTCGCCGCCCGGCGCGTACTGGTACCAGATGGGCACGGTCAGCGGGGCGCGACCGGGACCCGCGTCCACCGCCAGCGCGGCGATGCGGGGTTCGGCCAGGAACTGTTCGCGCTCTTCACGGGTCAGGGCCATTGCGCTCTCCTCCGACGGCGTCCGGGTGTCCGGCTGGGTGTCCGGCTGTACGGGGGCCTGCACCGGTCGCAACACCGGTCGGGCGGGCGGTTGTTCCCTCGCGGGCCGGTCGGGGCGGGGGCGGCTCGGCACCACGGGCGGGGTGCGGCGGCGGGCGCCCGGGCCGGGGAGGAGGCCGGCGCGGAACCGGGGGGGATCAAAGGGGGGGGCGGTGCGGCGGGGTGGGGAGCACCGAGGGGGAGGAGGGGCGTCCGGGAGGCGGGGCGCGGCGGATCGGGCAGGGATGACAGGCTGCCGTGCGACCGGTCGGGCGCGCTACTTCACGGGCTTCTTGCCGGTGATGCCCAGGTACATCAACAGGGCCAGACTGGGCTTGAGTTCGGCCTGCTTCACGCCCCAGGAGGTGAAGCCCTTCTGGTGCGAGGCGACGGCCGAGAGCATCGTGACCAGCGAACCGGCGATCGCCGCCGGGTTCACGTCCTTGTCGACCCTGCCCTTGGCCTGCAGTTCGGCGACGGAGTCGGCGAGGGCCGTGTTCACCGAGTTCAGGATCTTCATCCGGAGCTTGTAGAACCGCTTGTCGCCCTCCGCGGCGCCCAGGTCGACGACCCGGAGGATCGCGTCGTTCTTCCGCCAGAAATCCAGGAACCCGTCGACCAGTTCCTGCGCCGTCTGCCAGCCGGACTTGCCGACCCACGAGCGGCCCGCCGCCAGCTCGGCCAACCCGGAACCCTCGGCGGCCGTTTGCTCGGCGATCTCCAGGACCGCTCCCTCGACGTCCGGGAAGTACTGGTAGAAGGTCGCGGGCGACGTGCCTGCCTTCCGGGCGACATCGATGACCTTGACGTCCCGGTAGGGGGAGGAGTTCAGCATGTCGCCCAGGCAGTCGAGCAGTTTCTGCCGGGTCGCCTGCCCGCGTCGACCGGCCACGCGGCCGTCCACGGTGCGCACTTGTCCTGTCATGCCGTCAGCTTACCGACGGCCGATCGGCGCGCGATTCGGCCGACTGCAAATGGGGTGCGCGAGTGCAAAGTGGCTGCTGTGCCTGGTCTGCGGGGTGCGCGCGCGGCGGTTACGTTGGCGGTATGGCCGAAAACGGTGCATCTGCGCGGACGCCTTCCGTGTACGCGGAAGGCGTCCCCTGCTGGGTGGAGGCGCAGCTCTCCGACGTCCGGGCGGGCGAGCGCTTCTACGGCGAGCTCTTCGGATGGACCTTCGAGGAGGAGGGGCCCGGCGCCTTCGCGTGGGCACGGCTGGGCGGCGAGCCCGTCGCCGCGCTGGTGCCCAAGACGGACGGCCGGATGCCCACCGTGTGGACGGTGTACTTCGCCGCCCGGGACGCCGGGGCGCTGGCCGGGCGGGTCCGGGAGGCCGGCGGTCAGGTCGTCACGCCGCCGCGCCGGGTCGGCGGCCTGGGCACGACCGCCCTCGTCACCGACCCGCAGGGCGCGGTCTTCGCCCTGTGGCAACGGGCCCCCGACGCCGCCGGCGGGACCTCCTTCGACGGCTTCGGCAGGCGGCACGAGCCGGGCACCTTCGCCTGGGCCGAGCTCTACACCCGCGACACCGGGGCCGCCGACGCCTTCTACGGCGGCCTGTTCCACGACGCCCTCTTCGGCCCCGGCGCCGTGCCCGACGTGGGCCGCGCCACGGTGACCGACGTCTTCCCCGCCGAGATGCCGCCGCACTTCCTCGTGCACTTCCGGGTCGAGGACTGCGAGGCGGCGCTCGGCACGGTGGCCCGGCTCGGCGGACGGGTGCGGGTGCCGCCGTTCGAGACGTCGTACGGGCGGGTGGCCGTGGTCTCGGACGGCCAGGGGGCGTCCTTCGCGCTGCTCCAGCGCTGAGGTCGGCGCGGCACCGCACCCGGGTGGGCGTTCGCCCGGGATTGGGATGTGACACCCCGATTGTCCCAGGGTTCGCCACCAGCGCCTCGGACAGGAAGAATCGGGGTGTGTGCCGCCGCGGCGGTGCGGTGGTGAGACGCTGCACGTCGGTCGCGTACATATGTGGGTGGCGCGGCGCGTACGGGGAGGTGGCAGGCAAGTGGTGGATCAGCTGACGCAGCACGATCCGCGGCGGATCGGGCCGTTCGAGGTGCTGGGGCGGCTCGGCGCCGGCGGCATGGGGCTGGTCTATCTGGCGCGTTCGGCGTCCGGCCGGCGCGTGGCGATCAAGACGGTGCGGACGGAGCTCGCCGAGGACCAGCTGTTCCGCGTCCGCTTCACGCGCGAGGTGGAGGCCGCCCGCGCGGTCTCCGGCTTCTACACGGCGGCCGTGGTCGACGCCGATCCCCGGGCCGCCGTGCCGTGGCTGGCCACCGCGTACGTCCCCGCGCCCTCCCTCGAGGAGATAGTGAACGAGTGCGGGCCGCTGCCGGCCCGGGCCGTGCGCTGGCTGGCGGCGGGCGTCGCGGAGGCGCTCCAGTCGATCCACGGCGCCGGGCTCGTCCACCGCGACCTCAAGCCGTCCAACGTCCTCGTCGTCGAGGACGGCCCCCGGGTGATCGACTTCGGTATCGCCTCCGGCGTCTCGAACACCCGTTTGACCATGACGAACGTCGCCGTCGGCACCCCCGCCTACATGTCCCCGGAGCAGGCGAAGGACTCGCGCAGCGTCACCGGCGCCAGCGACGTGTTCTCCCTCGGCTCCATGCTGGTCTTCGCCGCCACCGGGCATCCGCCCTTCCACGGGGCCAACCCCGTCGAGACGGTCTTCATGCTGCTGCGCGAGGGCCCCGACCTGGAGGGACTCCCGGACGAGCTGCGTCCGCTCATCGAGTCGTGCATGCAGATGGAGGCGACGGCCCGCCCCAACCCCGCCGACCTCCAGTCCCAGCTCGCCCCGCACCTGTACGGCTCCGGCTCCGACGACAGCGGTACGGCGTCGGCGTGGCTGCCCGAACGGGCGGTGGAGCTGATCGAGGGGCGCCGCAACGGGCGCCCCCCGGTGCGGCCCGCGACGACGGCCGGCGGGCGCGGCGGCGGCTCGGGCGCTGCCCGGCCGGCCGTGCCGGCGCCCCCGCTGCCGCCCCCGCCCTCGCACGACCCCGTCGTCCCGGCGCCGTCCGTGCACGGGCCCCCGCTGCCCGCGCCCGTCGGCGCCCCGGACACCGGGCCCGTCCGGCTGGCCGGGGCGCAGGTGCCCATCGGCCCCGGTCCGCGCGTCGCCGACATGCGGGCCGCCGCGGTGGCCGCGCCGCCGCCGGAGGCCGCCCTCGCCGCCTCCTGGGCCCGGCCGCGCCCCGGCGTGAACGGCGCCGACCCGGTCGTCCCGGCACCGGCCGCCCCCGCGACGCCCCCCGAGACGGCGAGCGGCTGGCGTCCCTGGCGCTTCCGCATGTCCAACGACGTCTGGGGCACGCCGTCCGTCGACGGGGACCTGGTCTACGTCACCTCCTTCGAGGTGCACGCCCTGGACGTGGCCACCGGACGCCGCCGCTTCAAGACCCGGGACGTGGCCTGGTCGATGGCGGTCGCGGACGGCCGCATCCACGCCTCCGACGGCCCGACACTCTTCGCCCTGGACGCGCGGGAGGGCACCGACCTGTGGCGCCTGCAGACGGACGCCTGGGTCTACTCCCTCCAGGCCGACCGGGGCACGGTCGTCACCGCCACGCGCGGCGGCGGCGTCCAGGCCTGGGAGGCGTCGGGCGGCCAGAAGCTGTGGGAGATCACCGGCGCCCAGAGCGACTTCGAGTCCCCGGAGGCGGGCGCGACGGTCCACGACGGCACGGTGTACGTCTGGCAGGACGCCCGGCTGCGCGCCCTGGACGCCCGTACCGGCGACGAGCGCTGGTCGTACCCGATCGGCGACGCGGCCTCCTGCGGCGGCGTGCCGGTCCGCCTCGCCCAGGCGTCCGACGGCTACGTCTACGTCGCGGCCGGCACCCGCGTGCTCGCGCTGGAGGTCGCCTCCGGGCGCGTCCGCTGGCACTTCGAGGCCCCCGCGGTCTTCCTCTCGCCGCCGGTCTTCGTGCCGGGCCCCGCGGTGACCGGCGGCGGGGTGTACCTGGCCGACTACCTCGGCACGGTGTACGCCCTCGACGCCACCGACGGCCGCGACCGCTGGCGCATCGCGACGGAGGGCCGCTCCTCCACCGACCCGGTCCTGGTGGCCGCCGGTCACGTGCACGTGGGCAGCGGCAAGGGCCTCTACACCCTGGACGCCGTCACCGGCACGCCCAAGTGGCGCTTCCAGGCGGGCGGCGAGATCGTCGGCGCCCCCGCGGTGGCCGAGGGCCGCATCCACTTCGGCTCCACCGACCACCTCCTCTACACACTCAAGGCCGACGACGGCCGCCTGCGCTGGAAGCTGGCGACGGGCGGGGAGATCACCGGCTCCCCGGTCGTGCGGGACGGCATCGTGTACGCCTGCAGCAAGGACCGCTGCGTGTACGCGCTGGACGCGGAGAAGGGCACGGGGACGGCCCGTACGACGTGACGCGGCCCGGCCCCGCGCGGTCGCGCCGCGTGCCCGGCCGTGGCAGGTCGGTGACATGCCCGTGACAGCCGCTGTTTAGCGTGGGAGCCATGACGACACGGGGACGGGCATGCAGGTACACGGCGATCGCGGCACTGGTGGTGCTCAGCCTGACCGGTTTCTCGACGGGGCGCGGCCACGGCCACGGCGGCGGTGACGGCGGAGGCGGTTGCAGCAGCAGCAGCCAGGACCACGACAGTTCGTCGTCCTCGTCGGACGGCGACGTCCACAAGGACGACGACTCGTACGGCGGCGGCACGAGCGGCGGCTACGGCTCCGGCCACTACGGTTCCGACCACGACGACACCGACGGCACCGACGACGGCACCGGCGACGACAGCGGCGGCGCCCTCCGGGCCGCCACGGTGGAACTCGTGAGCTGCGCGACCGTGGACGACCCGTACGCCACGGTCGAGGTCACCAACCCGAACGACCGCGAGTACACCTTCGCCGTCACCGTGTTCTTCAAGGACGGGAGCGACGTCACGATCGACGACGCCCGTCAGGAGACCACCGTCCCCGCCGGCAGCGCGGCCCGCGTACGCATCGCGTTCGACGCCCCCGGCATGGTCGCCGACCACTGCGAGCTGGACGACGAGGAGATCCTGCCGCTCACGTGACCCGGCACCGGACGGTCAGGGGCGGGCCGCCCGGCGTTCCGCCTCGGTGATCGGCGGCTCCTGGAGGTGCGGCTTCCTCGGGCCGAACAGCATGGGGACCAGCATGTCCGGCGAGAACAGCCGGGTCGGGGGCCGCTCCATGCTCATCACGTCGAGCAGGGCGCCCATGGCGCGCGGACTGCGGGCGCCGGTGGCGACGGCCCGGTCGACGTAGCGGGCCAGCAGCCTCTCCACCACGGTCGGCGGTGTGTCGGCGGCGCCCGGGTAGAAGGCGTCCTGGCCGACCGCCAGGTCCCAGGCGCCGGCGACCGGGCGGGCCGCGGCGCGCTGGAGGGCACCGGCCGTCCCGGGCGCCGTGAGCGCGGTGCGGCGCAGCACGTCGCGGACGGCGAGGGCGCCCTGCGCGGCGACGGTCAGGCCGTGCCCGTAGACCGGGTTGTAGCCGGCGACGGCGTCGCCCAGGACGACGAAGCCGTCGGGCCGGCGCCCGAGCTTCTCGTAGTAGCGGCGCCGGTTGGCGGTGCTGCGGGTGACGGTGACGTCGCCGAGCGGTTCGGCGTCCCGCAGCAGCTCGCCGATGACCGGGTCGGCCAGGCCGAGCGCGAACGGCACGAAGGCGTCCGGGTCGGCGGTGGGCTCGCCGCCGCGGGTGCCGCCCAGGGTGACGATCCACCGGTCGCCCTCCACCGGCAGGATGATGCCGCCCCGCCCCGGCGCCGCGGCCGGATTGGCCTGCACGTTGACCAGCGGGAAGGCGCCGTCGGCGGTGGTGCCGGGGGCGCGGTACACGCGGGTGGCGTAGGTGAGGCCGGCGTCGACCTCCCGCTCGGTGACCCGGGGCAGGCCCAGGCCGACGAGCCACTGCGGGGCGCGGGAGCCGCGTCCGGTCGCGTCCACGACGAGGTCGGCGCCCAGCACGTGCTCGCCGTCGCCGGCCCGGACCCGTACGCCCGTCACCCGGCGGGCGTCGC
Organism: Streptomyces sp. NPDC029152; assembly: GCF_055564355.1. Lineage (NCBI taxonomy): Bacteria > Bacillati > Actinomycetota > Actinomycetes > Kitasatosporales > Streptomycetaceae > Streptomyces > Streptomyces sp. NPDC029152. Next base: position 218,479 of record NZ_JBVHWR010000011.1, read on the forward strand.
CCTCCAGGGCCAGGGCGGAGGTGCCCTGGCGCAGCGTGATCCGCCCGTTCTTCAGGACGTGGTCGCGGACGACGGAGTCGAGCAGGTCGCGCGAGCAGACCAGGTTCCGGTGGTGGGTCGCGAGGAACCTGCGGAACCACACCTCGTTGGGGGCCCGGGACACCATGTCGCCCATGATGTGGACCAGGCGCCCGCCCCGGCACACGACGTCGTCGACGAGTCCGGGCAGCAGCTCGCCCAGGGCCCGCACGCCACCGCTCCACACCAGGTGCGCGTGCCGGGCCTGCGGAACGCCCCGGCGCGGCTCGGGCCCCTCGGGCAGGACGTCGCGCTCGACGACCGTGACGTCGGCGAACTCGGTGAGCGCGGCGGCGGCGAAGAGGCCCGCGGCACTGGCGCCGAGGACGACGGCGCGCGGCCGGTGGGTGACGGGCTTGTCAGGCATGGGCGTTGAGGCCGCTTTCTGTGCTGGTCACCCGGCGGCCGAGGTCGGCGAGGGCACGCCGTCGGTACAGGGCGAGGGAGATGGTGCCGATGTGGTCGCTGATGTCGGTGCCGATGCCCGGCGGCCGCTCGCTCGCGGGCGCCGGGACGCCGGCCGCGTAGGCGTCGATGGCGTCGCGCAGCGCGACCGCACCGGCGAGGTCACGGGCCCGCGCCTCGCCGTGGACGGCCCGCGCGGCGGCGAGGGCCCGTTCGTGGACGTCGTGGCGGAAGTAAGGGGCCAGCAGCCGCAGCGCGTCGTGGATGCGCTGCTGGCGCTGCATGACCCGCAGGTCCAGCGGCGCCCACAGCCCGAAGCGGGCCTGCGCCGCCGCCGGGGCGAGCACCCGCAGCGCCCGCCACAACGGGCGCAGCCGCAGGTACTCCCGCTGATCGCGGACCGCGTTGCGCAGTGCGGGACCGGCCTGCGGGACGATGAACCCGACGGCGACCAGCGACGCCTGGAGCAGCGCGAACGGCGGCGCGACCCGGGTGCTGAGGACGTCCCAGTCCACCCCGCACCACCGGGCCCCCACGGCGGCCAGCTTCGCCGCGTCGAAGACCAGGCCGGAGGCGAAGCCGAGCAGCAGGAGGACGACCCCCGACCTCACCCAGCGGTCGGTCACGGTCGGCGACCACTGCCGCAGCATCCGCGTGGTGACGACGCAGGTCACCGCGTGCGCGCCCAGGTAGAGCAGGATGTGCTCGCGCATCCACGGGGTGCCGGCGTAGTAGGTGTCGAGGTCGTAGATCCGCGGCTCGGGCACGTCGGCGAGCAGGAAGGTCACCCAGAGCACGGCCACGACCCCGCCGTACGCGCAGTGGATGCGGCGGATGCCGCGCCTGCGCCGCTCGGACGGCGGCTGACGCCACCGGGTGATCATGGCCAGCCCGGTCGCGCCGGACGCGGTCAGGAACGAGTACGCGCAGGGCGAGGCGAAGTTGGGGATGCCCGTCCACTCGTTGAGCCGCTCGATGTTGACGGGCGTGACGACGACCAGCACGCAGGTCGCGCACACCAGCAGCACGACCGTCGCCCGCACCTCGGGGTTGCGCCAGGCCCGCACGAACGTCGGCAGCTTGAGCAGGACGGCGAGGGCGAGCAGGGCGGTGGGCAGGGCGTAGGGGATGTGGGGGTGCGGGCCCATCAGAGCAGGCGTCCGCCGCGGTTGGTCAGCGACAGGTTCATGCGGCCCTCCAGGGTCGCCGGGGTCACCGGGCCCTCGGCGTACCGGCCGTGCATCCAGGTGCGCACCTCGCGGCCGAACAGCAACCCGAAGGTCTCGGCGGCGACTTCGTGCTCGTCGGGCGACTCGGCCCGCGCCGCGACGGCCAGCAGCGCGTCGCGCGGCACCTCGGCCTCGGCGAGGATCCGCTCCGCCGCCCGCCGCACCGCGTCGGACGCCTGCTGCGGCGGGGCGACGGCCCGCGCGGAGGCGTCGGCGAGCCCGGCGACGTGGTGCCCGCGGTCGCCCTGCTCCTCGTGCCACAGCTCGTGCCCGAGGATCACCAACTGCGCCTCGCGGACGGTGTGTTCCTCCACCACGACGAGGGACCTGCTCCCCAGGTCGAGCCGCAGCCCGGACACCGGGATGTCCGCCGGGAACGCCCGGAACAGCAGCTCCACCGGCCGCCTCGCGCGCACGCTCATGGCCCGGCAGAAGGCCCGCATGACGGCCTCCGGCTCCGCCGGCCTGTCCAGGCCCTTGGCCGCCTCCCTGCCGAGGGCACGGAGCAGCGCCTTCATCGCTCGTGGACTCACGGGCCGGGTTTCTCCCTCCCCGGGACATCACCGACGTACACCGACATGCTGGAGAGACCTTAGTGACAGACGGAGATCCGTTCGACCCTTCCGAACGACTCAGGCCACGGCTTGGCCGGAAGTGGTCGGGGTGTTGGTGTGTGCGAAGTGGTAAAAGACGCCGCCGAAGCGGACCGGTCCGGGGGCCCGCCCCGCCTCCGGTCCGTCCTCCCGGCCCTGCCCCGGGCAGTGCCACCGGATCGCCGGCGCGCCGACGCCGTACGCGAGTGAGGCCGAGGTCCCCTCGGCCTCGTCCACGAGCGTCCCGCGTCAGGGCATGTGGTTGTCGAGCGGAACGACGACCGTGTCCTGCGGCGGCACCGGCATGTGGTTGTCGGCCAGCGCCGGGCTCGTCGCGGCGGCGGTGGCGCCGAGAACGAGGGCGACGGTGGCGAGCAGCTTCTTGGCGAAGGTCACTGGGGCTCCTGCGGTGTGGGCGGGCGTTCGACGAGCGGGGGAAGCGTCGCGCTCGCGTTTTCGTGTGCTTCGAACGTTTGGCGCCGAACAATGTCCGGCAGTGATCACGGACGCACGACGGCCGCGGCGGCTCCCCCTCCGTGCCGCCGCGGCCGACCCCCGTGCCCCCGTACCCCCGTGCGGGAAGAAGGTCTACTTGCCGTCCAGGCCCAGGGCGGGCGGGGCCGGCATCTGGTTGTCCATCGTCACGATGGCCTGGTCCTTCGCCGGAGGAGTGGGCATCTGGTTGTCCATCGTGGTGATCGCCGTGTCCTCGGCCGGAGGGGTGGGCATCTGGTTGTCCAACGGCTTGGCGGCGGCCTTCTGCTCGCTCATCGACTGGTGCTCCTCTGCAACGACAGGGTCTGGATGGGTGCTGCCCGTCCGGAGGCTCCCCCGAGGGCCACCGGACGGGCGTGCGGAGCCGAACACTAACCCCGTCGGCTCCCCGCGAGACCGTCTGCCCCCCGACGCGACGGTCCGACGGCAACCAGCATGGCCGCGGGAGATAAACGAACGCTGAACGCCGCCGTGCGCGGTGACGCCGGACCGCTCATGCGGCGTCGACGGGGAGCAGCAGAGTGCGTACGTCGTCGGCCTCGGGGGCGCAGTTCTCCTCGTAGAGCCGGAGGGCTTCGAGCCAGCAGGCCCTGGCCCGGTCCACCTGCCCCAGCGCGGCCAGCGCCCGTCCGAGGAGCGTGAGGACGTTGCCCCGCATCCGATCGCCCCCGATGCATCCGACGGCGAGGGCCTGCTCGGCGTGCTGAGCCGCTCGGGCCGGACGGTGCGCGGCCACGTGCACCTCGGCGATCCGGAAGTGGGTGGTCCCTTCCCAGAGACGTTGGCGGTGATCGACGAACATGGTCAGGGCGTCGTTGAACTGGCCGAGCGCCTCGGTGTGCCGTCCGGCCTGGGTGAGCGCCATGCCGAGCGCGTAGTGGCCGTTGGCCGATCGCATGGTCCTGCCGAGCTCGGCGAGCATCGCGAGCCCGTCCCGAGCGATCTCGACGGCCTTGCCGACGTTGCCCATGGCCAGGTGGGCACGCGACAGGTTGAACGACGTCGTCGCCTCGCCGGCTCGGTTGCCCGCTTCGCTGAAGCCCCGGATGGCCCGGTCGAAGAAGACCTTGCCGTCCGCGTACCGGCGTTGGTGCAGCGAGATGAGCCCGCGGTCATTGGCGGCCCAGCTGCCCGCGGCGAGGTCCCCTGCGGAGGCGGCCCGCTCCATGGCCAGCGTCGCCTCCTCCTCCGCCTGGAGGATGCGGCCGGACACCAGGAGGACGTTGGTGAGGGTCGCCCGGGCGCGTCCCTCCGTGCGGTCGTCGCCGATCACCTGGGCCGCCTCGCACACCGCCCTGGCCGTCTCCTCGTACTGACGCGAGTTGGCGCCCGACTCGGCCAGGTCCTTCGCGGCCCAGAGGAGATCCACGCCGCGCCGCAACCGGTCCGTGTCCACGGACTGCCGCACGCAGGCCAGCAGGGACGCGCCTTCGGTGTAGAGCCAGTCCAGCGCTTCCGTGCCCTCGGCGAAGCGCAGGCCCTGGTGCTGTGTCGGTTCCAGGTGGTCCACCAGGCGGTCCCCGGGACGTTCCATCGCGTAGATCCCCGCCGCCGTGGCCAGGTAGAAGTCCAGCAGCCGCGACAGCGCCGCCCCCCGCTCGCCCGGCGGGTGTTCGTCCCTCTCCGCGCACGCACGCGCGTAGAGCCGGACGAGGTCGTGGAAGCGGTAGCGTCCCGGAGCCGCCGATTCCAGCAGCGACGTGTCCACCAGGGACTCCAGCAGGTCCTCCGTGTCCTCCGCCGGGAGGTCCAGCACCGCCGCTGCCGCCGCCAGGGAGATGTCCGGCCCGTCGGCCAGTCCGAGGAGCCGGAAGGCACGGGCCTGGGCCGGTTCGAGCTGCCCGTAGCCCAGCTCGAACGTGGCCTTGACCGCCAGGTCGCCGGCCTGCAGCTCGTCCAGCCGGCGCCGCTCGTCCGCCAGTTTCGCCGCGAGGACGGACACCGTCCACGTGCGCCGGGCGGCGAGGCGCGAGGCGGCGATGCGGATGGCCAGGGGCAGGAAACCGCACGCCCCCACCACGTCCAGGGACGCCTCCCGCTCCGCGGCGACCCGCTCCTCGCCCACGATCTTCGTGAAGAGCGCCAGCGCCTCCTCGGGGGACATCACGTCCAGGTCGACCAGGTGCGCCCCGGCGAGGTCCACCATCCGCGCCCGCGACGTCACCAGCGCCGCGCACCCCTCCGTGCCGGGCAGCAGCGGGCGCACCTGCGCGGCGTCGCGGGCGTTGTCCAGCAGCACCAGGACGCGGCGGCCGTCCAGGACGGAGCGGTAGAGGGCGGCCCGTTCCTCCAGGGAGTCGGGGACGGCCGAGTCGGCCGTGCCCAGGGCGCGCAGGAAGGTGCCCAGCACCGTCTCCGGCTCCGCCGCCCGCGCCCCCGCGCCCTGGAGGTCGACGTAGAGCTGCCCGTCCGGGAAGGCGGCCCGTGCCTGGTGGGCGACGTGCACCGCGAGGGTCGTCTTGCCGACGCCGCCGATGCCCGCGAGGGCGGAGACGGCCATCACCCGGCCCTCGGCGCCCGACGCCGAGCCCAGCATCTCGCTCAGCTCCCGCACGAAGGACGCGCGTCCCGTGAAGTCCGCCACCGTGGCGGGAAGCTGCGCCGGGCGGACCGGGACCGCGGCCGGCTCCGCGGCCGGCGCGGACGGTTCCGCCAGGGCCGGGTCCGCCCGGAGGACGCGCTGCTGCAGCTCCCGCAGGCCGGGACGCGGGTCGACGCCCAGCTCGTCGGCGAGCAGTCGCCGCGTGTCCGCGTACACGGCCAGCGCCTCGGCCTGGCGTCCGCTGCGGTACAGGGCGAGCATCAGCAGCTCCCGCAGCCGCTCGCGCAGCGGATGCGCGGCGGTCAGCGCGGTCAGCTCCGAGACGGCCTCCGCGTGGCAGCCCTGCTCCAGGTCCATGTCGAGCCGCGTCTCCAGGAGCTGGAGCCGCCACTCCTCCAGCCGGACCCGCTGGGCCTGCGCGTAGGGGCCCGGGACGCCCGCCAGCGTCTCGCCGTCCCACAGCGCCAGCGCGCGCCGCAGCACCTCGCGCGCCCGGCACAGGTCCCCGGCGGCCCGCGCCTTCTCCGCCTCGGCGGCCAGGTCCTGGGCGAGCGACAGGTCCAGGGCCCCGTTCCCCGGCGCGCGCACGGCGTAGCCGCCCGACTCGCTGACCAGCACCCCGGGATCCAGCACCTTCCGCAGCCGCGACGCGTAGGTGCGCACCGCCGCCAGCGCCTGCGACGGCGGTTCCCCGCCCCACAGGGCGTCGATCAGCTCGGCCGCGGTGGCCGTGCGGCCCTCGCGCAGCAACAGGGCGGCCAGCAGGGCGCGTTGCTGCGGGGACCCGGTGGGCAGCGGTTCGTCGCCGCGCCAGGCGCGCACCGGTCCGAGCACGCCGAACCGCAGCGCGGCCGACGGCTCCGGTTCCGCCGGTGTCCCGGACATCCGCTGCTCCGGAGCGCGCGGTCCACCGTCCATGCCGTCCCCCTAGACATCCTGAGCAACTACGTCAGTTTGCCTTGTGCATGCCGACCACGTCAGCCGTGGGAGACGCCGATCACAGGGCCCTCACCTCTCCAGGTCCACCCGTACCGTCAGCAGCCCCGGCCCGACCCCCATCGCCCGTACGGCCAGGCTGTTGAACCGGGGCAGGCGGCGCAGGCGCGCGACCGGGTCGTCGTCCGGGAGGAGGTGGGCGGTGCCCGGGTGCCAGCGGCCCCGGATCCGCACCCGTACCCGCGGGTCCGCCCGGATGTTGCGGACGTACTGCGCCCGCTCGCCGAACTCGGACACCATCCAGAAGGAGTCGCCGACCCGGCGCCCCCCGACGGGCGTGCGGCGGGGCAGGCCGGAGACGCGGCCGGTGGTCTCCAGCAGGGTCTGGGCGGGGAGCCGGCGCATGACCGCGTTGAGCCGGCGCTGGACGGCCGTCACGGCCCGGTACTTGGTCTCGGCGTGGGACGACATCGTTCGTTCACCTTCCTGTCTCGTGTGCCTCCATGTTCTCCGGACAGCCTCATGGAGAAGGCGTGGACGGGCGAAGAGGCGGGGTGGTGCGGTCGTGCGGGTCGTGACCTGGAACCTGTGGTGGCGGTTCGGGCCGTGGGCACAGCGGCGGAAGGCGATCCTCGCCGTGCTGCGGGACCTGCGCCCGGACGTCGTCGGACTCCAGGAGGTGTGGGCCACCGGGGACGAGAACCTCGCCGGATGGCTGGCCGGCGAACTCGGTCTCCACTGGGCCTGGGCCCCCTCGCCCGCCCCCGGGCGCTGGCAGCGGCGGATCGGCGACGACACCGTCGGCATCGGCACCGCGGTGCTCAGCCGCTGGCCCGTCGTGGAGCGGGCCGTGCTGCGGCTGCCCGTGCCGGCGGAACTCGACGACGGGCGGCTCGCGCTCTACGCCCGCCTCGACGCGCCCGCCCACCGGGTCCCCTTCTTCACCACCCACCTGACCTCCGCGTCGCACGCCCCCGGGGTGCGCCGCGACCAGGCCGCCGCCCTCGCCCGCTTCGTCGCCGGGCACCGGCACGGCACCGCCCACCCGCCCGTCGTCACCGGCGACTTCAACGCCCGCCCGGACACCGAGGAGATCCGGCTCCTGCGCACCGTGCCCCTGCGCGACGCCTGGGACCACGCCGACCCCGCCGCCCCCTCCGGCACCTGGGACACGGCCAACCCGTACGTGACGCGTGCCGACGGGGAGCCGGACATCCGCATCGACTACGTCCACGTCGGCCCGCCCGGCCCCGGCGGCCTCGGCCGGGTCCGGGCGGTGCGTCGGGCCGGCGACGGCCCCGTGGACGGGGTCTGGCCCTCCGACCACGCGGCGGTCGTCGCCGACCTGGACGACGGGCGGGCGGCTAACGACCCAGGAAGACCGGGTTGGTGAACGCCGCCGGCGCCCCCGGCAGCGGCCCGGCCGCCGCCTCGTGCCGCAGCTCCGCCCGTACGTAGGCCGCGTACGAGGCGGTCGTCCGCCACTCCACGGCGCCCTCGCCGGACGCCGGCAGCGGGGCGCTGGTGAACAGCACGCCCTGGTCGGTGACGAACCGGACCGTGCAGCGCGGGGCGCCCGTCGCCTCCAGGCGGACGGTCACCGGGGTGTCGTCGTCCACGCGCAGCCGCTCGCCGATGCCGGCGTGCTCGCCCCGGCCGCCGGACGCGGTGAAGGCCAGCGACACCTCCGCCGACTCGGCGACGTACGAGCGGCCCGCCCGGATGCCCTCCTGGATCGCCTCCCGGGTCAGGTCGTCGGCGAGGACGACGGTCTGCGGGCGGCCGATGACGTCCGGGGCGCGGTGGGAGTCGCTGCCGCCCATCGCGGGGAGCCAGCCCCGGCCGTCGCGCACGGAGGCGGCCAGCATGCCGTCCCAGTCGGCCAGCGCCACCTCGTCGTCGGGCGTGTAGGCCCCGTTCCACACCTCGACCGCGTCGGCCTCCCCGAAGCCGAACTTCCAGTTGCAGCCGATGCAGGTGGCGTGCGGGTGGGCCGGCACCACCAGGCCGCCGGCGCGGCGGATCTGCCGGGCGAAGCGGCCGAAGCGGTTGTCGCGGGCCCGGTAGCGCCAGTCCACGAAGGTGCCGGGGTCGGTGCCGAGGGCGACCACGTGCCCGTTGCGGGTCGTCACCTCCTCGCCCAGCATGATCAGCAGGTCGTCGCCGGCCAGGTCCGCCCAGTGCGCGTGCGCGGAGTGCGTGTTGTGCTCGGAGGAGTTGATGAAGTCCAGCCCCGCCGCCCGCGCGAGCGCCGCGATCTCGGCCGGGGTGTAGCGGCCGTCGGAGTGCACGGAGTGCAGGTGGCAGTCGCCCCGGTACCAGGCGCGGCCCCGCCCCCTGGCCCGCTGCGGCGGGTACGCCGGCTTCACGGTCCCGCCCGGCTCCCCGTACGTGAGCGTGATCGTCAGCTCGTACGACAGCCCCTGGGGCGCGACCGTGTACGGGCCGAGCGCGATGTGCCAGGTGCCCGGCCGCACCGGCCCCGGGAGGTAGCCCGGGGTGGCGTCGTCGGCGCGGACGAAGAACTCCGTGCGCGCGCCGCCCGACCAGCCCCGGAAGCCTCGGCCGCCCAGGCCGGTGCCGCGTTCGTCGAAGACGCCGATGTCGAGGGCGTTGCCCTGGGTCCCGGCGGGGACGGCGGGCCGGTCGTAGGTGTAGGACACCCTGAACTCGCGGACCCCGGCCGGGACCTCGACCGGGACGTACACGAAGTCGGGCGAGCCGGGGGGAAGGGTGCCCCGTACGGTCCTCGTCCGCGGTCCCGTACCGCCCGCCGCCGAAGCGAAGCTCACGGTGGCCGACGTGAGCGCGGCGGCGGCTCCCGCCACGAACACCGCGCGCCTGCCGATCCCGGCGTGGTCGTCCTCGCACATGCTGCTGCTCCCCAGGTGTCGTGGATGACATGACATGGGTGGTGCGGTGGTGATGCGTGCAACCCTCGTATTGAGCCGTGAACCCCCGTGCAAGGAAAGGGGTTCGGTGCATGGAGGGCCGGAAACCGCCCGGTGGGGGAGCGGGACGCGCACCGCGTCCCGATCATGGCGCTCGTATGCTCGGAGGATGACGACTTCCGCGACCTCCGGAACCGGACCCGACGACTCCGCCGGTGCCGCCGGCCCGACCGAGAACTCCCTGCGTCGCGCCCTCAGACGCGCCCGGGACGGTGTCGCCCTCGACGTCTCCGAGGCCGCGGTGCTGCTCCAGGCCCGCGGCGAGCACCTCGACGCCCTCACCGCGTCCGCCGCGCGGGTGCGGGACGCCGGCCTGGAGGCGGCGGGCCGTCCCGGCGTCATCACCTACTCGAAGAGCGTCTTCGTCCCCCTCACCCGCCTGTGCCGGGACAAGTGCCACTACTGCACCTTCGTCACCGTCCCCGGCAAGCTGCGCCGGGCCGGGCACGGGATGTTCATGTCGCCGGACGAGGTGCTGGACATCGCCCGCAAGGGCGCCGCCCTCGGCTGCAAGGAAGCGCTGATCACCCTCGGCGACAAGCCCGAGGACCGCTGGCCCGAGGCCCGCGAGTGGCTCGACGCGCACGGCTACGACGACACGATCGCCTACGTCCGGGCCATCTCCATCCGCATCCTGGAGGAGACGGGCCTGCTCCCGCACCTCAACCCGGGCGTCATGACGTGGACGGACTTCCAGCGCCTCAAGCCCGTCGCGCCCTCCATGGGCATGATGCTGGAGACCACCGCCACCCGCCTGTGGTCCGAGCCCGGCGGCCCCCATCACGGCTCCCCGGACAAGGAACCGGCCGTGCGCCTGCGCGTCCTGGAGGACGCCGGACGCTCCTCGGTCCCCTTCACCTCCGGCCTCCTCATCGGCATCGGGGAGACGTACGAGGAGCGCGCCCAGTCCCTCTTCGCGCTGCGCAAGGTCTCCCGCGCCTACCACGGCGTCCAGGAACTGATCATCCAGAACTTCCGCGCCAAGCCGGACACCGCGATGCGCGGCATGCCGGACGCGGAGCTGGACGAGCTGGTCGCCACGGTGGCCGTCGCCCGGCACATCATGGGCCCCTCCGCCTGCCTCCAGGCCCCGCCGAACCTGGTGGACGCCGAGTACGAGCGCCTGATCGGCGCCGGCATCGACGACTGGGGAGGCGTCTCCCCGCTCACCATCGACCACGTCAACCCCGAACGCCCCTGGCCGCAGATCGAGGAGCTGGCGGAGAGGTCCCGCACGGCCGGCTTCGAGCTGCGCGAACGGCTCTGCGTCTACCCCGAGTTCGTCAAGCGCGGCGAGCCCTGGCTGGACCCGCGGCTGCGCCCGCACGTGGCCGCGCTCGCCGACCCGGACACCGGCCTCGCGCGCGAGGACGCGACGGTGGAGGGCCGTCCGTGGCAGGAGCCGGAGGAGGTCTTCGAGGCGTCCGGCCGCACCGACCTGCACCGCACCATCGACACCGACGGCCGTACGTCGGACCGCCGCGACGACTTCGACGAGGTGTACGGCGACTGGGGCGCCCTGCGCGAGGCGGCCGCCCCCGGCATGGTCCCGGAGCGCATCGACACCGACGTGCGCGCCGCGCTGGCCACGGCGGCCGACGACCCGACGCGGCTCACGGACGACGAGGCCCTCGCCCTCCTCCACGCCGACGGCCCGGCGCTGGACGCACTGTGCCGGGTGGCCGACGACGTGCGCCGCTCGGCGGTCGGCGACGACGTGACGTACATCGTCACGCGGAACATCAACTTCACGAACGTCTGCTACACCGGCTGCCGCTTCTGCGCCTTCGCCCAGCGCCGCACGGACGCCGACGCCTACACGCTCTCCCTCGACCAGGTCGCCGACCGCGCCCAGCAGGCGTGGGAGGTCGGCGCGGTCGAGGTGTGCATGCAGGGCGGCATCCACCCCGACCTGCCGGGCACGGCGTACTTCGACATCGCCAAGGCGGTCAAGGCCCGCGTCCCCGGCATGCACGTGCACGCCTTCTCGCCGATGGAGGTCGTCAACGGCGCCGCCCGCACCGGCATGTCGATCCGCGAGTGGCTGACCGCGGCCAAGGAGGCGGGCCTCGACTCCGTCCCCGGCACGGCGGCGGAGATCCTCGACGACGAGGTCCGCTGGATCCTGACCAAGGGCAAGCTGCCCACGGCCACCTGGATCGAGGTCATCGAGACGGCCCACGACCTGGGCATCCGGTCGAGCTCCACGATGATGTACGGCCACGTCGACCAGCCCCGCCACTGGCTGGGCCACCTGCGCACCCTCGCCGGCATCCAGCAGCGCACCGGCGGCTTCACGGAGTTCGTGACGCTGCCCTTCATCCACACCAACGCGCCCGTCTACCTGGCGGGCATCGCCCGGCCCGGCCCCACCCTGCGGGACAACCGCGCGGTCACCGCGATGGCCCGCCTCCTGCTCCACCCCCACATCCCCAACATCCAGACGAGCTGGGTGAAACTGGGCACCGAGGGTGCGGCCCAGATGCTCCGCTCCGGCGCGAACGACCTCGGCGGCACGCTCATGGAGGAGACGATCTCCCGCATGGCGGGGTCCTCCTACGGCTCCTACAAGTCGGTCAAGGACCTGATCGCCGTCGCCGACGCGGCGGGCCGCCCGGCGAAGCCCCGCACCACGCTGTACGGCGAGGTCCCCGAGGAGCGGCAGCGGGCGGCGGCGGCCTCCGACGGGCACCTGCCGGAGCTGCTGCCGGTACTGGACTGACCGCCGCCGGACGGAGGCACGGGCCGCTCACAGTACGATGATCGGGCCCCCGGTGTGTCGGGGTGTTCTCGTAGCTGAGGAGATGCGTGCCCGTGCCTGCCCGACTTCCCTCGTGGGCCTGGGTCTCCGGTCTGACCGTGGGAGCGATAGCGGGGGTCGGCTTCCTGACGGTGCAGGCCGACCGGGGCCCGCACCCCACGGCCGCCGTGGCCGAGCCGAAGCCGTCGGCCTCGGCGGAGGCGTCCCCCGCGCCGAGGGAGACGGCACCGGCCCGGGTCCCGGACGGCTCCGGCACCGGGCGGCGCGTGGTCTACTCCCTCGGGCAGAAGCGGGTCTGGCTGGTCGACGCGAGCGACGCCACCCGCCGGACGTTCACCGTGTGGCCCGGCACGGTCAGCCCCGACCCGGGCACCTACACGGTCGGCGAGCGCCGGAACTCCACGATCGGTTCCGACGGGGTCCCGATCGAGCACATCGTGTACTTCGCCCTGGCGGACGGTGTCTCGGTCGCCTTCTCCCACGCGGCCGACGGCTCCTCGCCCCCGCCGCCCGTCCCCGGCACGAAGGCCGGCGGCGTACGGCTGCACACGCCGGACGGCCAGGCCGTCTGGACGTTCGCGACGGCCGGCACGACGGTCAGGGTCGTCCCGTAGCACCCGCCCGGTCCAGCGGCAGGTGCGTGACGATCAGCACGACGCCGCTGAGCAGGAACATCCGCGTCGCCGCGTCCAGTCCGTTCCAGGTGTCCGACTGCCACATCGCGAACCACTCCCCGCCGATGCCGATGAAACCGACGCCGAAGAGCAGCATCACCATCAGCAGGCCGAGGGTGGAGACCCTGCGGGCCCGCGCACGGTCCTGCCGGAACCAGAACCAGGTACCGGCGATCAGCACGAGCGCGGCCACCGTCTCCCAGACGATGATCGCCACGTACGCCGCGTTCTGCAGTCCCTCACCGGTGACGGCCCGCCACATCAGGTCGTCGTCCTTGAACGTGGTGTCCATGGCGAGCACGTGCTGGACGAACGCCTGGTTCGTCCCGAAGTCGGTGATGTTCCCGAAGGCGACCAGCGCCATGTAGAGGGCGACGGTGCCGGTCAGGAGGGCCGCGGCCGACGGCAGGGCCCGCGAGGCAGGAGTGGTGGTCATGCCCACCTCATTCCCCGCGGGCCCGGCGCTCATCCGACGAGCGGCTCCGCCTTCGGCGTTCCGCGTCCTGAACCGGCCGTCCCCGTTCGATTACAGTGCTCGCGTCGTACGTAGGGGCGATGCCGCGGGAGGTCGGGTGGGCGCGACGGGCGGTGCTGCCGTGTGGGGTCGTGCCGAGCAGCAGGACTTCCGGAGCCGGGTGCGCGGGACGCTGCTCGGCGTGGCCGTCGGGGACGCCTTCGGGGCGCCCTTCGACGGGACGGACCTCGACGCCATCGCGCAGGAGCACGGACCCGGGGGCCCGGCCGACCTCGCCCCCGCCTACGGGCGGCGCGGTGCCGTCACCCACCTCACGCAGCTCACCCTCTTCTCCGTCGACGGGCTGATCCGCGCCCAGGTGCGGCGGGACACCGGGGCCTGGCACCCGCCGACCGATCTGCACCGGGCGTACCGGCGCTGGGCCGCCACCCAGCGCGACTGGGGGCCCGACCTGCGGCGCGAGGAAGACGGCTGGCTGGCCCGCGAGGAGTGGCTGTACGCCCGGCGCGGCCCCACCCGCGCGCTGCTGCTCGGCCTCGGTGACGAGACCATGGGCACTCCCGAGGCGCCCAAGAACCCCGGTGAGCGCGGGGCCGAGGCGGCCGCCCGGTCGGCGCCGTTCGGGCTGCTGGTCGGCTGGGAGCCGCAACTGGTCGCCCAGCTCGCCGTGGAGTGCGCCGCGCAGACCCACGGCCACCCCACCGGGTACCTGGCGGCGGGCGCGTACGCCGTGGTCGTGCACGGGCTGGCGCGCGGGGAGAGCCTGGACGCGGCCGTGCAGCGGGCGCTCGCGCTGCTCGCCGTCCGGCCCGGGCACGAGCCGGTGTCGGAGGGCCTGCAGCACGCGCTGGGCGCGGTGCGGCAGGGGCTGCCGACGGCGGCCCGGGTCACCGAGCTGGCCGGCGGGGGCACGGCGGAGGGGCTGGTGGCCGCCGCCGTGTACTGCGCCCTCGTCGCCGAGGACGTACGGCACGGACTGCGGCTCGCCGTGAACCACGGCGGGCCCTCCGCCGCGACCGGCGCGCTGACGGGCGGGCTGCTCGGCGCCCTGCACGGCGAGACGGCCCTCCCGCCGGCCTGGCTGGCCGAGCTGGAGGGCCGTCCGACGATCCTGGAACTGGCCGACGACTTCGCCATGGAGATGACCCAGGGCCCCGCCCTGCACGGCCCGGCGGGCTCGTCCCCGGGCTGGCTGGCGAGGTACCCCAGGGCGTGAACGGCGAGGGCTAGTCCTTCACCCGCGTCCGCCCCACCGCGTCGCCCCCGCTCCCCGCGGGCGCCGGGACCGCCGCCGCTGCGGAGGCGTCGTCGTCCGTGTTGACGCGCTCGATGATCGCGAGCCGCTCCGGGGTGTCCTCCGGCTTCAGGAAGCCGACGACGACGTAGAGGACCAGCGAGACCGCCAGCGGGACGGACACCTGGTACTCCAGCGGCACCCCGCCCTCGACGTTCCAGCTGATCGGGTAGTTGACCAGCCAGAAGGCGATCAGGCCGACCGCCCAGCTGGTGAGCGCGGCCGTCGGTCCCGAGCGGCGGAAGGGCCGCAGCAGGCCGAGCATCATCGGGATCGCGATCGGGCCCATCAGGCCGGCGACCCACTTGATGACGACGGTGATGATGTCCTTGAACGTCGGCGAGTCGACCTGCGTGGCCACCGCCATGGACAGGGCGAGGAAGACGACCGTCGTCACCCGCGCCGCGATCAGCCCGGACCGCTCGCCCCAGGCCCTCGCCCGCGCCGACACGACCGGTGCCACGTCACGGGTGAACACGGCCGCGATGGCGTTGGCGTCCGAGGAGCACATGGCCATGGTGTGCGAGAAGAAGCCGACGACGACCAGGCCGAGGAGGCCGTGCGGAAGGAGCTGCTCGGTCATCAGGCCGTAGGAGTCGGAGCCGTCCGGCTTCTGCGACTCCACCAGCAGCGGCGACATCCACATCGGGAAGAACAGCACCACCGGCCAGACCAGCCACAGCACCGCCGACAGCCGTGCCGACCGCGCGGCCTCGCGGGCGTTGCGCGTGGCCATGTAGCGCTGGGCCTGGTTGAGCATGCCGCCGTTGTACTCGAAGAGCTTGATGAAGAGGAAGGCGAGCAGGAACACCGTTCCGTACGGGCCGACCAGCGGCTTGCCGTGGCCTTGGAGGGCGGGCTCGTCCCAGACCCCGAAGAAGCCGCCGTGGTCGCCCAGTTCCATGACGACGGCCACGAACATCGCGACACCGGCCAGCAGTTGGATGACGAACTGCCCCAGCTCGGTCAGCGCGTCGGCCCACAGGCCGCCGATCGTGCAGTAGACGCCCGTGACGACGCCGGTGATCAGGATGCCCTGGTTGAGGGAGATGCCGGTGAAGACCGACAGCAGCGTGGCGATGGCCGCCCACTTCGCGGCCACGTCCACGATCTTCAGCAGCATGCCGGACCAGGCCAGGGCCTGCTGGGTCGGCAGGTTGTAGCGGTTCTTCAGGTACTCCAGCGGAGAGGCCACGTGGAGCCGCGAGCGCAGCCGGTTGATGCGCGGCGCGAACAGCTTCGACCCGACGGCGATGCCCAGGGCGATGGGGAACGACCAGGTGACGAAGGACGTGACGCCGTAGGTGTAGGCGATGCCCGCGTACCCGGTGAACATCACCGCGCTGTAGCCCGACATGTGGTGCGAGATGCCGGACAGCCACCAGGGCATCTTGCCGCCGGCCGTGAAGAAGTCGCTGACGTTGTCCACGCGTTTGTGCGACCAGACGCCGATGGCCACCATCACGGCGAAGTAGCCGATGAGCACGGACCAGTCGAGACCGTTCATGTGCCCCCTTCCGGGGTCCGCCTTGTGAACTCCGCTCAGCAGGCCGACACTTCGCAAGAGCGGGGTGAGGGCGAGGCGCGCGGCGAAGTGCCCGCTCATCGTGTTGCGTCGGCGCGGGCACGACAAGAAAGCAGAAGGTCAAGAGCAGGTAAAAAAGTTCTCCTTGCTGACCTCTGTTCACGGACATGAACATCTGAGGGGTGTGCCGGCCGGGGCACGTGGATCGGGTTCCCGGCCGTCCCACCGGCTCCGGAGCCGCTCCCGGCAGCTCCGGAACCGCTCCCGGGCTACTCCGGCGCGAACTTCAGCTCGTCCTCGAGCTGGTCCGCGAGCCGGTCCCTGAGCTCGTCCTTCATCTCGTCCGGGCACGGGGTGCCGCGCGAGAAGCCGTAGGGGGCCGCCAGGCGGTACGTGCCCGCCTCCGGGGCGATCAGCACCGTCCACGTGTCGCCGTCGACGGTCTCCTCCGTCTCCGTCAGGCAGCCGCTGACGTTCTCGAACGTCTTCGGCGAGCCCTCGGGACGGTCCTCGGACGCCTCCGTCTCCTGCGGCGGCTTGAGCCTCTTGCCGTCGGCGTCGACGAGGCTCAGCCACGGCGAGTACGGCATCCGGACCAGGACGGGGCCCGCCTTGCGCACGTCGATCGTCCACTCGCCCTGCTCGGCGCGCTGGACGACCGCGTCCGGCTCGGCCAGCGGGGCGGGGTCGGTCACCTGGAACAACTGCCAGTTGGCGTCGCCCCAGACCTGCTTCAGGTACGGCAGCCCCCGCTGCACCAGCGCACGCTCCCGCTCGCCGCCGTCACCGTCCGGCTCGTCCTTGGGCAGCACCACGAAGTGCACCGCCCAGCGCTGCAGCCACTCGTGGTAGTTCGCCGAGTTGAGCGTGTCGTCGTAGAAGAGGGGGTTGCGCTCCATGTCGGCCTGGCGGTTCCAGCCCCGGGCCAGGTTCACGTACGGGGCGAGCGCCGAGGCCTCGCGGTGGGAACGGGCGGGGACCACCTCCACCCGGCCCTTCTCCGCGCCGACCTCCTGGAGCTCGTTCACGAGCGGCGCCAGCTCGCGCGCCCAGGAGGCGGCCGGCGTGGTGTGGACGATGTCGTCGCCCGACTTGAAACCGATCCATCCGGCGAAGCCGGCGAGCGCGACCACGAGCGCGTACCACTTGCGCGAGCGCGGCACCGCGAACGGCAGCGCGGCCACCAGCGCCACCCCGGCGAAGAGCATCGACAGGCGCGTGATGTTGGAGCCGATCTGGGAGCTGATCACCCAGACGAGGAGCACGGACAGCCCGTAGACCGCCGACGTGATCCGCACCGTCTTCCACGAGCGCGGCACCAACGCGAACACGAGCCCCGCGTACAGCAGCGGCAGGGCCGCCGAGCCGAAGGACATCGGCTGGGTGCCGGAGAAGGGGAACAGCCAGGCCGACAGTGCGACCACCGCACTGGGCGCCAGGCCCAGCGCCCAGGCGCCCGGACGGCGCTTCTGCAGGAACAGGGCCACCGCGACCAGGCCCACGAACAGGCCCGAGACCGGTGAGGACATCGTCGACAGCGCGGCCAGCGGCGCCGCGCACAGCGCCTTCGCCCAGCGCTTGTGGCGCCAGCGGTACGGCCAGCAGAACACCGTGGCCACCGCGCCCAGCGCGAACATCGTGCCCAGCCCGAACGTCACCCGGCCCGACACCGCGTTGGCCAGCAGCCCGAACAGGCCCGCGAGCGACGCCCACAGCGGGTTGCGGACCACACGGCTGCGAATCAGGATCATCGTCAGCAGCCCGGCCGACAGCGTCCCCGCGATCATCATCGTGGTCCGGACGCCGAGCACCGACATCAGGTACGGCGACACCACGCTGTACGAGACCGGGTGCATGCCGCCGTACCAGGCGAGGTTGTACGCCGAGGCCGGGTGCCGGCCGACGAACTCCGCCCAGGCGTCCTGCGCGGCGAGGTCACCGCCGCTGTTCGCGAAGGTGAAGAACCAGACGACGTGGAGGGCCCCGGCGAGAGCCGTGACGGACAGGACGGGGTGGCGCAGCATGCGCTCGCGCACGGCCAGGAAGGCGGCCTTCACCGCGGACGGCGCTTCCGGCCCGGCAGGCTCCGGCCGGGTGCGGTCCGGTTCACGGCCGCCGTCCGCCGGACCGGTGCCGGACCTCCCGCCCTCCCCGCCGTCCTTGCGGGGAGCGGGTACGTGTGGTCGCGGGCCCGCTCCCGGGCCCGGATCGGCGTCGTCGGCGCGTGTCGGCTCCGCAGTGGCCACCTGAAGGCACTCCCCGTGTCCCGTCTTCTGCTTTCGGCCGCGTACGTCCCGTACTCTTCACGACTCTTCACGGCCGCGTTCCCGCGACCCGGCGACCTGCCCCGTTTCGTGACGCTAGCACGCACCCCGTCCGGCGGCCGCCGGACGGGGTGCGTGCTGTGCGGGCCGTGCTGCCCGGGGTCAGCCGAGCCGGGTCAGTCTGGCCGTGAGACCGGGCTCCGCGAGGTCCTCCTGGAGGGCGACCGGGACCTCGACGGCGTCACCGTTGCTGCCGTCGCCGACGACGAGCGTGCCGACCTCGGTGCCGGCCTTCGCCGTGTGCGGCACCGTCTTGTCGCCTAGGCCGTCCAGCTTCAGCCTCACGGTCAGACCGGACCAGCCGACGGCGGAGACGTCTTCGGTGGCGACCACCGGCGTGGTGCCGCCCAGACCGTCGTCGACCTGCCCGACGACGTCGCCCTTCTTCACGATGGTCTTCGAGGTGAGCGCGTCCTGCCCCGTCTCGATCAGCTTGCGCACGACGCCGGTGACCTCGTCGATGTTGGCGACGCCGTTCTGCCCGAACTGGCCGAGGGCCGCACCGATGATCGTCCGGGTCTCGCCGCCGACCTCCTTCTCCGCGGCGAAGAGGATGTTGCCGCCGGCCGCGGTGGTGGTGCCGGTCTTGATGCCGATGGCCACGGTCGGGACGAGCCCGAAGAAGTTGTTCTGCTTGTCGCCGTTGAGGTCGACGTAGCTGGGCTGCTGGGAGATCTCCCTGAAGACCGGGTTCTCCATCGCGGCGCGGCCCAGCTTCACCAGGTCCTCGGCGGTGGAGACGGTCGTCTTGTCGAGACCGCTGGGGTCCGTGTAGGTGGTGTTCTTCATCCCCAGCTCCTCGGCGGTCTTGTTCATCTTCGCGACGAACGCCTCCTCGGAGCCGCTGCCGGTGTCCCAGCGGGCCAGCAGCTTGGCGATGTTGTTGGCGGACGGCAGCATGACCGCCTGCAGCGCCTCGTACTCGGTGATCTTCTGGCCCTCGGAGACCCTCACCACCGACTCGTTCTCGGCCTTGCCGGTCTCGTAGTGCTTCTGCGCGGCCGCGTCGACGGTGATCTCCGGACCCTTCTCGCCCCTCTTCAGCGGGTGGTCGCGCAGGACCAGGTACACCGTCATGACCTTGGCGATGCTGGCGATCGGCACGGGCTTCTGGTCGCCGGACGTGCCGAAGGTGCCGACGCCGTTGACGTCCATGGCCGCCTGTCCCTGATTCGGCCAGGGCACGGAGGGCCTGCCGCCCTCGAAGGAGACGCTCTCCTGCGCGGTGAGGTGCAGCGTGGGCGTGGGCAGCGGGCGCACGGCCTGCACGACCCCGAACACGATCACCAGCAGCAGGACCACCGGGGTCCAGATCTTGACCCGGCGCACGGTCGTGCGCAGTGGGGTCTCCGGGGGCGGCGGCGTGTTCGTCAGCTCCGCCAGCAGGTCCAGCGGCGGCTTCGGCGGCAGCGGCTGCTGCGTGGTCCGCTCGGGACCGACCTGCGGCACGGCCGCGGTGGCCCCGGCGGACGCCGCCCGGGGCGCCTCGGGACCGGCCTTCGGGGCCGGGGCCGGGGCCGGGGCAGGAGCCGGCGGCGCGGGCCGCGGGGGCTTGCGGGTGGCCGGGTCGTCCGGGTTCCGCAGGGCGACGAACTTGCTGGTGCGCTCGGCGTCGGACTCGGCCTTGTCGGCCTTGTCGATCTTGGCGGGCTTGCCGGTTTCTCCGTCCTTACCGGCCTTGTCGGCCTTGTCGGCCTTGTCGGTCCGCTCGTCCTTCTTCGCCGCGTCGCCCAGCTTCAGCATGGTCGTCGGCTGGTCCACGGAGCGCTCGGCGGGCGGCCGTACGGCCTTGAAGACGGCGGTGGGCTGGTCGACGGCGCTCTTGCCGGCCTCGGCCTTCTCGTCGGCGCCGGACTCCTGCCCGGCGTCGGCACGGTCGTCCGCGCGGTCCTCGGAGGCGTCCTCGGGCGCGTCGGCGTCCTCGGCCGTCTCCTCGGGGGAGGCGGCGTCCTCCGGCTCGTCCCCGGCTTCGTGGCGGGCGTTCGCGGCGGCGCGCTCGTCCGCGGTCGCGACCCACGCCGCCACGGCGTCACGCAGCCGGCCGTCACCGGACGTGCCCGCCGGGCTCTTCCCGCCGGCGTCGCCGTCCTCGCCGTCCGCCTCGGCCTGGGTACCGGGCGTGTCGTCGGGCTCGGGGACCGTCCCGCCGGCCGCGTCGGCCGCGTCGGCCTCGGGCGCGGTGCCGGCCTCGGACTCGGCGCCCGCGTCGTCGTCCGCCTCTGCCTCCGTCTCCGCCTCGGGCGCGGTCTCGGCCTCGGGCCGGGCGTCCGCCTCGGGCGCGGTCTTCGCTCCGGTCTCCGGCGTTTTCGCTCCGGTCTCCGGCGTCTTCGCCTCGGACTCCGTCTCGCGGACCGACAGCACCCGGGTGGCCGTGTCCACGCCCCCGCGGGACGTCGTGGACCCGGCGGATTCCGCGGACCCGGCGGACGCCGACGCCTTCGCGGTCTCCCGCGCCACCGCCAGCCGCGGATCACGCGTCTCGCTCGCCCCGGTCCTGGCTTCGGGAACCGGACCCGCGCTCCCCGACGTCGGTTCTTCCGACGACTCGCGCTGCTTCGACCTGTCGGGGGACTCGCCCGCCACCGATGCCTCCTCCATGCGCCGCACGTTCTGTGTGCGCTACCGAACCATGTACCAGTGTCCTGTGTACGGCTGGAACCCACGCGGTAGACGAGAACGACATACCTACTGGTTCCACTACGAACCGGTCACGCACCCTCGACAGACCAATGTGAGAGGGGTCACCCTGTCTGTCATCCACGCGGGGAGGCATGGATGGGCAGGAGCCGCAGAACACTTCCGGAGGAGCTTCTGCTGCTGGCGCTGGACCCGACCACGGGTACCACCGCACAGCCGCAGTCGCTCGACCTCGGTCTGGCCGGAGCACAGCTGGTGGAGCTGGCGCTGGCCGGACGGATAGCCCCAGACGGGGATCGTATCGCCGTGGTGGCCCCACGGCCGACTGGAGATCCGACACTCGACTGCGCGTTGGAGCTGCTGCGAAGGCGTGGCGCTCCCGTACGGGCGGTCAACTGGATCGGCGGGCCCCGCCTGGGGCTGCGCCAGACCTACCTCTCGCATCTGGAACGCTGCGGCATGGTGCATGCCGTGGAGGGCCAGATGTGCGGGGTGCTGCCGACGACTCGCTACCAGGCGACGGACACGGCGATCAGCCGGGAGATCAAGACCCGGCTGGACTCGGCGATCCGCACCGGCGTACCGCCGGACCCGCGGACCGCGGCGCTCGCCGCGCTGGCCCACGCGGTCGGTCTCGGCAAGCACCTCTACCCGGGCAACGAAGGACGCTCGTCGCGGTCCCGGCTGCGGGACCTCATCAGGCACGACCCCATGGGCGGCCTGGTGGCGCACGCGGTGATGGACGTCCAGAACGGCGCTGCGGCCCAGCCGCGCCGCAGCCCGGCACCGGCCGGCCGGCAGGCCGCGGGACCGGGGGCGAGGCCCGTCCCGGAACCCGCCAGCGGTGTTCCGGCACAGCCGCGCCACGGATCCATGGCGCGTGCCGTGGTCCACTGAGCCGCGTCACCGGCACCGCACGCACGGCCCGCACCACGTACCACGCCCCACCAAGCACGGCCACGCACCACGCACGACCACGCACCGCCGCACCGACAGTCCCTGAGACCCGGTCACGGGAGCCGCAGGTCCGCGCGGGGCGGCGGGACCGGCCGTACGTCCGGCACACCCGGACACGGCCGGACCCGCCGCCCCGCGCGGCCGTATGCGCGGACGCGGTCCCGAACCGGCGTGCGCGCGGCGCATATCGACCGTTTGCCAGCGGTAGAAAGCACCTTGGTGGCAGTCTGCTCAACAGCAGATACGCAAAGTGGCAGGTATGAGTCACGCAGCCGGAGGTGCACGTCCCGTGGCGTCCAATGTCAATCCCACCGTCAGGCGGCGCCGGCTGGGCCAGGAGCTGCGCCGGCTCCGCGAGCTCAAGGGCATGACGGCGGAGGAGGTGGCGGAGCGGCTGCTGGTCTCGCAGTCGAAGATCAGCCGCCTGGAGAACGGCCGGCGCAGCATCAGCCAGCGCGACGTCCGCGACCTGTGCGGGGTCTACGAGGTCGAGGACCAGCGGGTCGTCGACTCGCTGATGCAGATGGCGAAGGACTCGCGCCAGCAGGGGTGGTGGCACGCCTTCGGGGACATCCCGTACAGCGTCTACATCGGCCTGGAGACCGACGCCGAGTCGCTGCGGACGTACGAACCCCAGATCATCACCGGCCTGTTGCAGACCCGTCCGTACGCCGAGGCCCTGATCCAGGGCGCGTTGCCCGAGACGTCGGTCGCCGACATCGAGAAGCGGGTCCAGGTCCGCATAAGGCGGCAGGAGCGCATCTCCGCCGAGAGCAACCCCCTGCGGCTGTGGGTGGTCCTCGACGAGGCGTCGCTGCGCCGGGTGGTGGGCGGCAGGCCGGTGATGCGCGAACAGCTCGAGCACGTCGCCGAGATGTCGCAACTGCCGCACATCACCGTGCAGGTGCTGCCGTACGACGTCGGGGCGCACCCCGGCATCAACGGCCAGTACTCCATCCTGGAGTTCGCCGACGCGGCCGACTCCAGCGTCGTCTACATCGAGGGCGTCACCAGCGACCTGTACCTGGAGAAGGCCCAGGACGTGCAGAAATACACGGTGATGTACGAGCACCTGCGGGCCCAGGCGCTGAACGTGGAGCAGTCCCGCCAGCTCATCGAGGACGTGGCGAAGGAGTACGCGCGCTGAGGAGCGGCGGGATGCTACACCCCTGCCATGTCGTTCCGGAAGAGTCGCCTGGAATATGCCATCCGGTCGGGTGAATGGCCGCTCCGATCGGCGAGGTCAGCGAGTAGCGTCGATCACGCCAAAGATCAAACGTCATTGGCGTAAACCGCACACACTCGCCATCGGAGCAGACATGGCAATTCTTCAGGGCGCCACGGAATCTTGGACCAAGTCCTCCTACTCCGGAGGAAACGGCGCGTGCGTCGAGGTCAAGTCCCCCGTCGTGGCGGCTCTCGCCGTCCGTGACTCCAAGGTCCCCGAGGGTCCGGTCCTGGCGTTCCCCGCCGACGCGTGGAACGCCTTCGTGACCTCGGTCAAGGGCTGACGACTCCGCGCACGGCCCCGGCATCGCCGGCAGAGCCCTCTCGACCAGTTCGCCGACCTTGCCGAGAGGGCCCTGTTCACTCCGGCGGCACGGTCACCTCACCGGGAACGCCACGTCGCACACCGGATCGTCCGGACCGGCCGCGTCCCAGTCGGCGAAGTACACCTCACGGCACGGCCCGTCCACCGTCAGACCCCTGTCGGCGATCCACGCCTCCACCGCCTCGAAGGCCGCCAGGATCTGCGGATGGGCCACCTGGGCCTTGGTGATCCGGGTGAAGGCCAGCCGCCGGGCCGGCTCCACCCGCACCCGCGTCTCCCACGTGCGCCCGTGCCGTTCCACCCACGCCCGCGCCGCCGCCTCGTCGGCGACCGGCACGCACGACTCGGCCGGGCCGTCGCTCTCCATCGACACCTCGGAGTGATAGGCGACGAACGGCGCCGCCACCACGCCCCCGCAGTCGCGGGCCGCCTCCTCCAGCCGCCCCAGCGAGGCACCGATCCACGCCGGCAGCTCGTCCGCCAGCGTGTGCCGCGTCTCGGTGACCAGCACCTGTCCGGGCACGTCCACCGTCTCGACCGCGAACGTCTCGTACACCTCGGAACTCCTCCCCGAAAGCCGTGCACGGAGGTAAGCGGCGAGCGTGCGCTGCCCGGCGACCCGTGCCTCCATGTCCGCCCAGTACGCGCCGAGCAGCCCGGCCGCCCCGGGGCCGTCCGCCCGGACGACCTCGGCGACCAGGGCCAGCGGCATGTCCAGCCGGCGCAGCAGGGCCACGAGCCGGGCGCGTTCGACCTGGCCGGGGCGGGTAGTACCGGTAGCCGGTGGCCTCGTCCACACGGGCCGGCACCAGCAGGCCCAGAAGGTCGTACAACCGCAGTGCCTTGGCCGACAACCGGGCCCGCGCGGCGAACGCCCCGATGGTCAGCGACTCGTCGTCGCGCGCATCGTCCACGTCGTCATCCTCCGTCGCCGGACGGCCTGTTCCGCCCGGCGACGACGAGGCTCGGCCCTGCCCCGGGGGCAAGGTCAACCGGCCCGTCCGTCCGGTCAGCCGGCGAGGAGTTCCTCGACGGCCGCGACGACCTCCGCCGACTCCGGCTCGGTCTGCGGCGAGAAGCGGGCCGCGACCTTGCCGTCCCGGCCGATCAGGAACTTCTCGAAGTTCCAGCGGATGTCCCCGCTGTGCCCCTCGGCGTCGGCGAAGCCGGTCAGACGGTCGTACAGCGGATGCCGGTCCTCCCCGTTGACGTCCACCTTCTCGGTCATCGGGAAGGTGACCCCGTAGGTCGCCGAGCAGAACTCGGCGATCTCGTCGGCGCTGCCGGGCTCCTGCCCCATGAACTGGTTGCACGGCACGCCGAGCACGGTGAAGCCCCGCTCCGCGTACCGCTCGTGCAGCCGCTCCAGACCGGAGTACTGCGGGGTCAGCCCGCACCGGGAGGCCACGTTGACCACCAGCACCACCCGGCCGGCGTACCGGGAGAGGCCGGCGGAGCCGCCCTGGAGGGCGCCGATCTCGACGTCGAGGGGGAGGCCGTCGTTGCTGCGCGCGTTCTCTGAGGTCGTCATGGACGGATGCTAGCGGTGCGGAGAGGGCGGCGACGGGGCGCCCGACGGGACGTGCCCCTCAGCGGCTGTGCGGCCGGAGCCGGTGGGGCCGACGGGCGGCCGGACGGCTGTGCCCCGCCGTCCCGCCCACGGTGTCCGCGCGGCTCCCCGCCTCCGAACGCCTCGGCCGCCGTGGACGCGGGGCGCCGGGAGCGGCCGCCCCGGACCTTCGGAGCCGATGGTGCCAGCCAGTGCCATGCGGGGCCATCGTGTGCCATCGAATGCGCCCCGACGTGCCGCCGTCATGGCCGACCGGATCCCGCCTGACGGTCTTTCCGCAGGTCAGGGCGGCGAGCCCCGTCCTCTCGCAGGGGAGACACCATGGGTGCTTGCGTGTGACGCCATCATGGTGCCATTATGGCGTCATGGACCTCACCCCCTATGTCGACACCCTCCGCCGCGAACTTGTGGTGGCCGCCGAGGCCGGCGGTGGCGAAGCCCGCGAGCTGGCCGAGCGGCTCACGGCTCCCCTGGAGTCGGTGACCCGGCTGACCATGCTCAACGTGCTCTCCGCCGCGATGGACGAGATCACCCGCGAACTCGCCCCCGGCTCGGTCGACGTGCGGCTGCGCGGGCTGGACCCCGACTTCGTGGTGACACCGCCGCCCACCGGCGGCGCCACCTCCCCGGAGTCGGCGGCCGTACCCGCCGGGCCGCTCCCCACCCCGGCCCCGGCCGACGGCGACGAGGGGGGCACCGCCCGTGTCAACCTGCGTCTGCCGGCCCACCTCAAGGCGCGCGCCGAGGAGGCCGCGAACCGTGAGGGCCTGTCGGTCAACGCCTGGCTGGTGCGGGCCGTCTCGGCCGCGGTCGAGGGCGGCGGCGCGCCGCGCCCGACGGAACGGGCCCGCAGTGTCGGACAGAGCTTCACCGGCTGGGTGCGCTAGCCGCGCCCACGCCCGCACCACGCGGAAGCACAGCACTCACACCACGTCCCACCAGCGGGGACGCCCCACGGACTCATGAGGACGGTACAGGCATGCCTTCTTTCGACACCCCCGGACCGATCGCGGTGACCGCCCACGTGGGCGCGGGATCCATCCAGTTCACCGCGGGTGACCGCACCGACACGGTCGTCTCGGTGCGGCCCGGCGACCCGAAGCGGGACAAGGACGTGCGGGCCGCCGAGCAGACCGAGGTCTCCTTCGCGGGCGGCGTCCTGACGGTCAGCACGAAGGAACGCCGCTTCATCGGCCCCACCGGCTCCGTCGACGTGACGGTGGAGCTGCCCACGGGCTCGAGCGTCGACGCGACCGGCTCCTGGACCCAGGTGCTCGGCGAGGGCCGGCTCGGCGAGGTCCGGGTGAAGACCTCGGGCGGAGACGTCCGCCTGGACACGACCGGTCCGCTCCACCTGACCGCCTCCCACGGCTCGGTCGCCGTGGACCGGGTGGAGGGCGCGGCCGAGATCACCACCAGCTCCGGCGGCGTGCGCGTCGGCCTCCTCGAAGGCCCCGCCGTCCTGAAGAACTCGCACGGTCACACGACCGTCGGCACCGCGATCGGCGACCTGCGGGTGAGCCACGCCAACGGTGACATCGACGTCGCCCGCGTCGAGGGCTCCCTCGCCGCCACCACCGCCCACGGTGCGCTGCGGGTGGGCGAGGTGGCCCGCGGCGAGGTGCGGTTGGAGACCTCCTACGGCGCCATCGAGGTCGGCATCCGCGAGGGCACGGCCGCCTGGCTCGACGCGCACTCGGACGCCGGACGGGTGCGCAACGCGCTCACCGCGTCCGGCACCCCCGGGGAGGCCGAGGAGACCGTCAAGATCCGCGCCCGCACCCGGTACGGCAACATCGACGTCCGCCGCGCCACGGCCTGACCGGCCGCATCCCGCGAACGCGCCGACCCGCCCCAGTCACCCCACCCCTCGAACGGGAGGGCTCCATGCCTTCTTCTGTCATGCCCACGTCTATTCAGGCCGGCGCCCGGCCGTCACCGGCCGCCGTCTCCGCCGTCGGCCTGCGCAAGTCGTACGGCGACAAGACCGTCCTCGACGGCATCGACCTGCGCATCCCCGCCGGGACCGTCTTCGCGCTGCTCGGTCCGAACGGCGCCGGCAAGACCACCGCCGTGAAGATCCTCTCCACGCTCGTCCCCGCCGACGGCGGGCAGGCCCAGGTCGCGGGCCACGACATCGCCGCCTCGCCGGACGGGGTGCGGGCCGCGATCGGCGTCACCGGGCAGTTCTCCGCCGTCGACGGCCTGATCACCGGCGAGGAGAACATGCTCCTGATGGCCGACCTGCACCACCTCTCCCGCGCGGAGGGCCGACGGGTGACCGCCGAGCTGCTCGACCGGTTCGGCCTGGCCGACGCGGCGAAGAAGCCCGCCTCCACCTACTCCGGCGGCATGAAGCGCCGCCTCGACATCGCGATGACCCTGGTCGGCGACCCGCGGATCATCTTCCTCGACGAGCCGACCACCGGGCTCGACCCGCGCTCCCGGCACACCATGTGGGGCGTCGTCCGCGAGCTGGTCACGGGCGGGGTGACCGTCTTCCTCACCACCCAGTACCTGGAGGAGGCCGACGAACTCGCCGACCGCATCGCGGTGCTGAACGACGGCAGGATCGCCGCCGAGGGGAGCGCCGAGGAGCTGAAGCGGCTCGTTCCCGGCGGACACGTCCGGCTCCGCTTCACCGACCCGGCCGCCTACCGGTCCGCCGCCACCGCCCTGCACGAGGTCACCCGGGACGACGAGGCCCTCGCCCTGCAGATCCCCAGCGACGGCAGCCAGCGCGCCCTGCGGGCCGTCCTCGACCGGCTCGACTCCGCCGGCATCGAGGCGGACGAGCTGACCGTGCACACCCCCGACCTCGACGACGTGTTCTTCGCCCTCACCGGCGGCACCGACAACCCCGACCAGGCCACGGAGGCCGTCCGATGAGTTCCCCCCTGACCCCCGCCCGACCGTCCCGGACCTCCCTCGCCCTGCGCGACTCGTCCACCATGCTGCGCCGCAACCTCCTGCACGCCCGGCGCTACCCGTCCCTCACCCTGAACCTGCTGCTCACGCCGGTCATGCTCCTGCTGCTCTTCGTCTACGTCTTCGGCGACGTGATGAGCGCCGGCATCGGGGACGGCGGAGCCGACCGCTCCGAGTACATCGCCTACCTTCTGCCGGGCCTGCTGCTGATGACCATCGGCAGCACCACGATCGGCACCGCGGTGTCCGTCTCCATGGACATGAGCGAGGGCATCATCGCCCGCTTCCGCACCATGGCCATCCACCGGGGCTCCGTGCTCATCGGGCACGTCGTCGGCAGCGTGGTGCAGTCGGTCATGAGCGTCGTCCTCGTCGGCGCCGTCGGCGTGGCCATCGGCTTCCGGTCCACGGACGCCACCGCACCGGAGTGGCTGGCGGCGCTCGGGCTGCTGGTGCTCTTCACCCTGGCGCTCACCTGGATCGCGGTCGGCATGGGCCTCGTCAGCCCGAACGCCGAGGCCGCCAGCAACAACGCGATGCCCCTGATCTTCCTCCCGCTCATCTCCAGCGCCTTCGTGCCGGTCGACGCGATGCCGGGCTGGTTCCAGCCGATCGCCGGGTACCAGCCCTTCACCCCGGCCATCGAGACCCTGCGCGGCCTGCTCCTCGGCACGGAGATCGGCCACAACGGCTGGCTCGCCCTCGGCTGGTGCCTGGCCCTCACCACGCTCGGCTACTTCTGGTCGAAGTCGGCCTTCGACCGCGACCCGAGGTGACCGGGACCGACCGTCCCGTCCGGGGCGGCACACTCCGACACCACGTCGGCGTGCGCCGTCCCGTTCGCGTCCGTGTCCGCGGCCGCCGGAGCCGCCGACCGGGTCCTCGCGACGCCTCTCACCAGGACCGGCGCCACGGGTCAGGCGGCCCGCGCCAAATAAGGCTGCGCATGGTGCCACGTATGTGCCACCATGGCGCCACGGCGTGATCGGGTCAGTGCGGAGGGAGGGGCGGACCATGACAGGACACATCCGGCGGCAGGCGGCACCGGGCGCTCTCGCGTCCTTCGCCCGCTTCGTGCTGTGCGGCGGCGGGGTCGGGCTGGCGTCCGGCTTCGCCGTGGCGGCCCTGGCCTCCTGGCTGCCCTGGGCCCTGGCCAACGCCCTGATCACCGTGGTCTCCACGCTGCTCGCCACCGAACTGCACGCCCGGTTCACCTTCGGCGCGGGCGGACGCGCGACCCGGCGCCAGCACACGCAGTCGGCCGGGTCGGCCGCGGCCGCGTACGCGGTGACCTGCGGGGCGATGCTGGCCCTGCACCAGCTGGTGGCGGCCCCCGGCGCGGCACTGGAGCAGGCCGTCTACCTGTCCGCCTCCGCACTCGCCGGGGTCGCGCGGTTCGCCGTGCTGCGCCTGGTCGTCTTCGCCCGGAACCACTCGCGGTCCGTGGCCACCGGCGACGGCGAGCGGACGTGGCGACGGCCGGGTGCCCCCGTCCGCCGCCCGCGGCACCGGCCGGCCCGCCGGCACACGGCGGGCGCACCGCGCGCTACGGCCGGTACGGCCGGTGCAGCCGTACCGGCCGGTCAGGGCGCCGTAGACGGCGGTTCGATCCCGAGGACGTCGAGCATCGCACGGGTGGCCGGGCTGGGATTGAAGCGGTTCCACACCAGGTACTCGACGCGACGCGGTCCGTCGGCCACCGGGACCAGCGCCAGCCGGGGGTCGGCGGCGGCCCGCGGCCGGATGAACGCCGACGGCAGCAGCGCGACGCCGAGCCCGCGGGCGATCAGCCGGGTGATCATCTCCACGACGCCGGTCTCGTACGCGACGTCGCGGACCGTGCCGGTCGACGAGGGCTTCCTGGTCGGCGCCACCCGCACGGTGCTGGACATCGCCGCACAGCTCGGAATCCGCGTCTTCGTGATCGGCGGCGCCGGGGCACTGCGCAGCCCCGGCGACCCCGGTCTGCTGGTCGCCGACGATCCGGACCACGTACCCGCCGGACTCAGGGCCGCGGCCGCCGCCGGAGTCGCCCAGCTGCGAACCTGCCGGTCCCATCCCCACGAGGACTGGACCTACCTGAGCCCACCGGCCCTCCTGCAGCCCGGCGAACGGACCGGCCGCTACGGCCGTGGCACCGACACCTTGCTCACGGACGCCGCAGGCCGCTCCTGGATCAGCACCGAGGACCTGGCCGTCGCGGTGATCGACGAAACTGGAGACCCCGCGCCCCGGCCACCGCGTCACGGTGGTCCACCGCGGGCCCGACGCCCCGGCCACCGACTGAACGCGCCCGCCCGGAGGCGTCATCCACCGACCTTCCCGGCCATGATCTGCCGGCCACGCGTGGCGTCGACCACGATGGGGGTGCCGTCGGGGACGTGCCCCTCCAGACTGCTGAGCAGCCCGTCGACCGGCGGCAGATCACCGGGAGCGCGCACGTGGACGTACAGGGTCCTGGACTGTGCGTCGACGCTGGTGACCATCGCGCCGGGGCTGTGCGCCAGCCACCGCTCCGCGGCGCTCCTGGCCCGGACGGTCCAGGTGTCGAGCAGGACGGTGACGACCGTGTTGGCGCCCAGGGGGAGCAGGACGGCCGTGAAGAGCAGCCCGAGCATGACGTGGGCGCGACGCGGTCCGTGGTGGGTGCGCCGTCCGGCGGTGTGGGTGTAGCCGAGGGCGGTGAAGACCACCATGCCGGCGAAGACGAGGGCGAAGAGGTTGGACAGGAAGAGCACCAGGGCGCCCAGGGCCGGCCACCACGCCGCCTGACCGGCGCACACCCCGGTGACCACGAGGGGCGGTACGAGGGAGATGGCGATGGCCACTCCGGGCAGGACGGCGGCGACGTCCTTGCGGGCCAGCGCCACGGCACCGGCGAAGCCCGTGGCCAGGGCGGAGATCAGGTCCAGCAGCCCCGGGGAGGTCCGGCCGGAGATCTGGCTGTCGGTCAGCAGGTCGTAGGACTGGGGCACGACCAGTGAGGCCACCGCCCCGACGACGACCACCAGCAGGCCCCCGAGGGCCACGAAGGCGGCGGCGGTGGTGGAGCGGCGCTGCACGGCGCCCAGGGCGATGCCCATGATGGGGGTGGAGAGCGGGGCGATGATCATCGCGCCGATGACGGTGGCGGTGGAGTCCGTCAGGATGCCGCACGCCGCGATCACGGCGGACAGCGTGAGCATGGTCCAGAAGGCCGACTGCTTCGACCGGCTGTCCCCCGACGAGAGATCGAGGTCTTGCTGGAGGTCGTCCAGGGAGCGGCGTTGGCGGTCCGGCAGGACCTTGGCGCGGAGTTGGCCGGGCATGCGGCCAGTATCGGGACCGCGACGACCCCCGCCCGGCAGGAACACGACCGTGCCGCCCGGCGGCGCGACGAGCGCGTGGTCCGTCGGCCCGGCCCCGACACCGGACCGACGGACCACGCCGCTGCCGACATCACCCCGCCGCCGCCCGACCCTCCGGCCCACGGCCGCCGGCCATGAACCCCGAAGGACACCCGCGAGAGCCCGCGAGTGCCCTTCCGCCGTTCCCCCGGCAGGATGCGGACCTGTGCGACCCGCTTCAGGAGTTTTCCCGGACGGAGTGGTGATCCGCGGAGACGTGGGCTGTGGGGCGCCCGGGCGAGGAGGCCGACGAGCGGCCGGAGTGAGGTGCGGGCGTCCCGTCAGACCTTCTCGACCCGTACGCGGTGGCCTGCGAGGAGCCGATTCATGTCGTCGGTGTCGGAGGTGAACACGGTCGCCTGGGCCCCCTGCGCGGCTTCCCGCCCGGCTATAGCGGCGAGGACGGCGTCGATGGCGTATTTGTGCCCGTGCAGACCGGCTGCCTTCAGCATGTCGCGTGCCATGGCGATCACCTGGTCGTCCGTGTGCACGATGCGGATCCGGGACGGTGCCCAGTTCCACAGCGCCTGCCTCGACGCTTCACGAGGATCCCATGCCTCCAAGGTCGTGAGCGCCGAAGTGACGACAGGGATGTCGAGCCGCGGGGCCGTCTTGATCAGCGCCGTCAACTCTCGGTCGCCCTGAACCGCCTTGGAGAGGGCCTCGGAGTCGAACACGAAGACGCGCTGTCGCGGCCGGTGCAGCTTCGCTCGGGCGGTGCGGCTCACGCGGCCTCGTCCGAGTGCGATCGCCGCTCGTCGTGCCAGCCGTCGATGGCGGCGATGCGGTCCAGCGCCGCCTGCTGCTCGTCGTCCGTCACGGCGCCGTGCTCTTCCTCGAGGCGCTCGGCCAACTCGCGCAACCGGTCCATGGCGTCCTGATGGGCGGCGGCAGCCGCGATGTAGCCGGACACCCCCCGTGCGTCGACGCGCTCCTTGATCGACTCCACCAGCTCTTCCGGCACGGTGATGGTGATCTTCCGGGTTGCCATACTCGAAGTATGCCACGCTCCGCGCGGCGTGACCCGGCCCTTCGGGGAAGCCGGCTCGAGGGACAGGGGTGCGGGACGCCGCCCCCCACCACGGCGCGGGAACGTCCGTCGGAACCCGGCCGGAAAACGGTTCGGCGTCGCCACCGACGCTGCCCGCACCCCCTGCCGGACGACCCTGGAAGACCCCCTCCCGGCCTGTGCGGCCCCGCATGTCGGCGGCTTCACCTACCTTTCCACCATGACGCTGAACGACATCACTCGACCTGCGGTCTTGCAGGCTGTCGCGGAGTACGACCGGCTCGGCCGGGACGCCTTCCTGGAGAGGTACGGCTTCGGGCCGTCGCGTACCTACCTGCTCGAGATCGACGGCAAGGAGTACGACTCGAAGGCCATCGTGGGGGCGGCGCACGGCTGCCTGCCCGGTCGGGAACCCCTGGGTCGCGACGAGTTCTCCGGCGGCAAGGACCACGCCGCCAAGCTGCTGAGGGACCTCGGATTCGAAGTCGTCGCCCGTGCGGCGGACTGATTCCCGACGACCCCTGACATCGAGGGCCGCTGAGCCGGCGGACCGCCGGCCATGAACCCCGAAGGGCACCCACGGGAGCCCGCGAGTGCCCTTCTGCTGTGCCCCCGGCAGGATTCGAACCTGCGACACCCGCTTTAGGAGAGCGGTGCTCTATCCCCTGAGCTACGAAGGCGGGGCTTGATTGAAACCTTGCACGGAACTCGAGCGAACGGTTCGTGCCCTGGCCTCTAGGTCAAGCCCTGAGCGTCCTGGGGTCGGCCGCTGTGGCGAGCGGGCGGTGGGAGCCCATGCGACACGCCGCAGCGCCCGCCGGGGCGCTCGATCCACAGGGTACCGGATCGGGGCTCGGGCGGGCGCCGGGGTTTGGGGCGGACGTGGTGTGGGCGGTCAGGCGGTGCGGATCAGCGGGGATGTGCCCTGCTGGTGCAGCGCACGGCTGGTGGAGTTCTGGGCGAGGACGAAGCCGAGGGTGAGGAGTTGCTGGGCCTCTACGCCGTAGGAGATCAGACGCCGGTTCCACAGGGATGCGTCGAGCTGGGAGTGGCCGGACTCGGCGTCGCTCCTGTAGGGGTAGACGAGCTGATGGGTACGGGTGAATTCCGGGATCTGCTGGAGGTGCTCGGCGCGGTGGAAGCCGCGTTCCTCGTCGCTTTCACCGGTCGGGCGCTCGCCTTTCCGGCTTGTCGTCCCGACGGAGACTCGGTACTCATGGCTTCCTCGCCGGCAAGCTATCTCGAGGACGTGATACCAGCGGAACGTGCGAGTTCCTCGACGCTCCAAGCGTGTGATCGGCACGGGCACGAGCTGCGTGGTTCCGTCCGCGTAGTGGGCTTTTTCGGCTATGCGCCCGTCCGCGACCCACAGCTCATGGGTGCAGCGCCCAGGGCGTAGGGATTCGTAATATTGTGATTCGTTCCCTTTGTGCTGCTTGTTGATGACAAGGCCGCCGTAGCGGGCGATGGTGTCCCGGTGCATGCCGCGGAGGGCGCCGTCGTAGAGGACGCCCATGCAGCCGGGCGCCGAGCCCATGATGTCGAGAACCCCTTCGACTGCCACGGCTGCCTCCCCGCCGGCCTGGAGGTGCGGTACGTATCGGGAGTCAAGGAACACTCGGGAGAGGTAGGTCTCGTCTTTTCTGGCGGAGAAGAAGACGTACTTCGGTCCGTACACCTCGCCGCCGCCTTCTCGCTGAGGCACGGAGGCGGGGTCGACGCGGTGATAGCGGATTTCGCCGGTCGTCATGTCCACGCTTTCCCTGGCTCGTGCGAGGGTCGGTGACTTCAGGACCGTTCCGTCTGCGGCTATCAGCTGGTGGCGCTGCGGGTTGCTCCAGGACCGGGTTTCGCCCTCGGGGAAGATCCCTTGGGCCAGTGCTTGTTCGAGGGCCAGTACCCGGTACTGCCCCCACAGCTCGTCCGAGTGCTCCCGTAGGCGCCGCTGGGCATGCAGCCACTGGGACCTGGTCGGCCCTGCCTCCGGGAGAGAGGAGGCGGCCAGGGCCCCGAGTTCCGCACGCACTCCCTCTTTCAGGACTGACCAGACTTCCGGGTCGCTGAGGTGAGCGGCCGTGCGGCGGGCGGAGGCGAGGACACTGCGGGCTGCCAGGAAATAGAGGAATGCCACGTCGGGATAGCTCCGGGGCCTTCCGACTCGGCCAGGAGGCGGGAGGGTCTCTGCGAGTTCGTAGAGGTCGGAGTTGCGGGCGCAGTCCGTGAGGCGCTCGTGGAGCGTGCGGCGGTCAGTCTCGGAGAAGGGCCGCTTGCGCGGGGTCCGCTGCGCCGGTGGGAGCGTGTCTCCGAAAAGGTCTTCAGGCATCGGCGGCCTGCTGTTCCGGTGCCAGCTGCGCCCAGTCATAGCCGACGAGGTCTGCGGCCCGGTCCAGGGAGCGCAGACCGAGCCCACGGGCGACATCCTCGATCTTTCCGGTGTCGCCGAAGATGCGGACCCCCGCATAGGCCGTGAGAGAGGCCGGCTTGACCCGTGGGTCGGCTCCGAGCCCGATGCGGCGGATGAGGTCCGAAAGCGCGACGCAGGCGCGTGCTTGCAGGTGCTCATCGGGCGCGGGGGCCGACGAAACGGCCAGACGGGAGTCGGGGGCGGCATCGGGGTTGCGTCGCTGTCTGGCGACGAAGGCGGCCCTGGCCTCCAGGATGCGCAGTGCCCACGGGTCGAGAGGGCGCCAGCGTGGATTCGTGCGGGTCGATCCGTGCAGCCACACGGTCCCGGACTTCGGGTCCAGGTCGCGGACCCTGATGTGCCCAATTTCGCCGGTGTGTCCGCCGGAGAGGGCAAGCGCGGCCGCAGCGGCGTGACGGCTGGGTCTGGTCACGTACTCCGCGGCATGACGTAGCGCGATGGCTTCGTCCTCGTCCAGAGGACGGATCCGGCTTCCACTGCGGTCGGGCAGCCTGATGTCCCTGGTGGGATCGGCATCGGTGAGACCCAGCTCGCGCAGGGTCCGATAGAAGGAGCGCAGGACGGCGCGGCGCTGATGCTGCGTGGCCGTGGCCGAGTCGCCAATGTGTCCATGACGCGTGCGCCCCTGGGCGAAGATGAAGTCTTCGGCGAGGTCGCGGGTGACGTCAGCGACGAGCACGAGACCTCGTGAGTGCACGTAGCGCTCGTAGCGCTGCAGGAGCTGTCCGAAGGAACGACGGGTCTGCGGGGACATTTGTCCCTGGGAAGTCATGTGGGTCCAAAGAGAGACGGCCCGCTCGACGGCGCATGCCAGCGTCACGTCCGTGAAGGCGGTCGCGGGTGTGCCGGGGCTGTCAGGCAGGGTGGGATCAGGTTCCGGGGCGCGCTGGGACCGCCTCACGGGAGCCTCCTCTCGCTGGTGCATGTTCACACCAGCGTTGGAAGGAGAGCCCGCGGGGCGCAAGCGCTCGCGCGCAAAAAGGTGATGTGGGAGGGGCCGAACGTTGATAAGCGTTCGGCGGATGGCCGGTCAGGTCCGCTGGCGGGAAAGCACGTCGTAGATCGTGGCCAGGGACCGCATGACCGCGCCGTAGTCTTCGGGGGTCAGCTTTGCCAACTGTTCCATGCTCACCGGCAGTACCAGTCCGGATTGGGGCGGGCCTGGCTTGGCGGCGGCAGGCGGCGGCTCCTGCTCTGGCGGGGTGGTGGTGTGACCGCCAGCTGATTCGGACAAGCGCAGACATCCGTCGTCGTCCCGCACGACGTAGCGCGCGAGCTCGAGCCAATCGACCAGGTGCACCCATGGCGACAGCCGCGAGGTCGGGTAGGGGCGCATGGCCTTGGCGATGTCCTCGGCGCTCAGCGCAGTGGCCGACGGTACGGAGTCGATCAGCAACTGGTACACCCAGGAGCCGCGCCACGCTTCACCGAACAGGGTTCTTGCCGTCTCCCGGTCAGTGGACCAGGATCGTCCGACACGGGCGCCCGAGACAGTCGGCCTCCATCCTGCCGGGCTCGATGACAACAGGCCGGTGTCGGTCAGGAAGCGCACGGCGAGGGTGATGTCGCTCCGGTTCAGCTCCGTTTCGCGGATGAAGTCGCGGGTCTTGACGGCGGAGCGTCCTGTTGCGCATGTCTTGACTGCGGCCGCCAGAAGGTCCATCTGCCGGTCGGCCTGCACGCCGACGGGCGGCATGCGGTAGGAGACGGCCTTGCCGCTGGATGACTGAGTGGTCGAGCGGCCTCTTGGTGTACCCCCATGGTGGGGTCGCCCGGCTGGTCCGGACGTTGAAGAGCTCATGTGTGAGTCCTTGCTCCGGTTGTCGCTGCGCTGAGGAGCAGCGTTTCGGAAAGGGCTCACGCGAAACCGACCGAATGGCCTAGGCTGGCCGCCGGTGCGTGAGCCCGTCTCTGGAGGAATGCGCCAACGGCCGCCGTGGGCTCGCAACTTGCGGCGGCCGATCTGCGTTTGTTCTCAAGCTTTTATCGGTTCCTGGTGCCCTCCGATCCGGCGTACGCGAACGAGTACCTGGACTCCTTGTCGCGCACCACGGTTCCGTCCTTGCGAAGCCTGCTGAGTCTGGCTCGGATGCTGGCGGCAGAGCTGGGCACGCCGAGGGCTTGCACTCCGCGGGCGATCTCTACGGGAAGCAGCCCGTTGGTCCCTCGCAGGACGTGGAGGATGCCCTCCTCGATCGACAAAGAGGCGCCGTGCTCCCCGTTCGGGGTGTCGGATTCGCGGGCACCGTCGCCAGTGTTCGAGGCCTCGCCCGTATAGAGCTTGAGGGCGCGTAGTGCTGCCGTACTGTCCGCGAGGCGGCTCTCGAGTGCCGCGAACCGCGCCGCTGCCTCGTCGCGCTCGCGCCGGGCAGCCTCGATACCCTGCCGCAGCTCATCGGTCTGCGCACTCAGCTGCGCCAGGAAATGGTGGGTAGATGTGTCGATGTCGTCCACCGGTACTACCCCCTCCCCGTCTCTGTCAGCCTTGGTATCCAAGATCTGCGGCGACAGCTTAGACAACAACAACTCCCCGTGTCACACAGTCTGTTGGATGCGCATCAACTCATGAGTGCGCTATGAAGTACTACTTCGGATGCGTCTGCTGTGACCAGCGAAAACGGCCGCACGAAGAGGAATGCTGTTTCTTGGTGCGGAGGAGGGAAGTACTGGGGTGCGCACCAAAGTTGCAGGTGCGTCCTGCGAGGTTGCACCCTCACTGCGCGGCTACAGCACGGGGGCGTGTCGAACTGCCCGCCTCCCACCGGCGCCGTCGGAGCGCCAGCACCGCTGCGGAGGACGTGCCCGTTGGCGGCGGACAGAGCGGCCAGATAGAAGTCGCTCACCCGCCGTACCGCCTGAACCGTTTCTATCCTGCCTCCCTGACTAGCCAGGCCCTCCGTGCGTATTCACGCAGAAGGTTATGCAGCCGGTACCGGTCTCCGGGCTGCTCATCGATCAGATGTGCCTCGTCCAGCTCCTCCAGCCGGCTGCGCGCCTCGGCGACAGAGACGGAAGCGATGGCCGCGCCCGTGTAGGCATCGAGGTCGGTCCCAGCGTAGAAACCCAGGAGCCGGAAGAAGCGCTGCCGCTCCGCGTCCAGGTCCTGGTAGGACAGCTCGAACGCAGCGGCCACCGCCCTCTCGCCCGCGCAGCTCGGCCAGCCGGTCGCGTGGCACGAGAAGACGGCTGCGCAGATCGTCCGCACTCCACGACGGGTGGTGCCGAGCCGGGCCGCCAGCAGCGAGATCACCAGCGGCAGGCACCCGCACAGCCCGACCAGCTCCTGCACGACCGCCCGCTCGAGCGACTTCGCGGGCCTGCCGCTCAGCCGCACGAACAGCTCAACGGCGTGGCCCTTCGGAGGGGCCGCGACCCGCAGCACCACTTCCTCGCTCGCCGCCGGCCGCTTCCGGCTCGTCACCAGCACCAGGCAACCGCTGTCACCGGGGAGGAGCGGCTCGAGCTGTCCGTAGCTGGCCGCGTTGTCCAGGATCAGCAGCGCCTTTTTCGGACAGCCGCGTGCGCCCCATCACCACCCTCGCTTCGGTCACTGGGGTGGCGTTGTCACCGACCGGGATCTGTTCGGCCGGCACCCCGGCCGCCGCCAGCAACGACGCGAGCGCGTCGCCGGGCTGCACCGGGCTCCGGCCGGTGGTGGGGCCGTTCAGGTTCACGAACAGCTGCCTGTCCGGGAACCGGTCCGTCATCAGATGGGCGGCGTGCACCGCGAACGCCGTCTTCCCGACCCCAGGCATCCCGTCGATCACATGCACCGGCAACGCCTCGCCACGCTCCTGCGCCTCCCGCACCGACCGCACCAGCGCCTCAAGCTCGGCGGTCCGGTCGGTGAACACCGTGGTGCCACGGGGCAGGGAGCGCAGCACCAGCGCGGCGCTCAACGGGCCTTCCTGCAGCGGCGAGGCTTCGGGGCATGATGTCGGCGTCGCCGTGGGGGTGCCGTCCCGCGTCTCGGACAGGGCGGCCAGCGCTGCCGACATCACGACCAGCAGGCCCCCGAGCAGCAGAAACGGGGCCCAGGCATGATCCTGGATCCAGCCCAGCCATCCCGGCCAGCGGCTCTCCTCCGAGACGACGTTGGTCACCAGGCCGACGAACAGTGTGGTGACAGCGCCGCCGCCGGCCACGATGGCGACCGACGCCCCACGCCGGAGCCTCATTCGGACACCAGCTGACGGGCTGCGCGGCTCCCCACTGCCGTACTGCGGAAGCACTCCGGACGCTTGCGTCCCTTGCGCATCACGAACCCCCCGGAAATCGGCATCTGCCGCAAGAGCGTCAGGGTAGGTGAAGACGTTCAAGAGTGCTGATTCGGCTGCTTGGTGCTATAACGCCCATCAGGGCAAAGGCCGGAATCTCCCATCCGGGCGGCGCTGTGGTGCACGGAAGGCGTTAGGCATTGCCTGTCCATACGATCCGCTGCTGGAACGCGCCACGATCCAGGGCCTTCTGGACGCGGATCACGTCGAGTTCGGCGGGCGTGAACCCCAGGTGCCGGGCGAGGGCGTGCACCACCTCCAGGACATCGGCGAGCTCTTCCACCTGCGCCGAGACATGCTCGGCGACCAGGAACTCGGCGAGTTCCTCCTGAAGCTTGTCCTGCAGACGCTGCACGTACTCCTCGTCGTCAGCGACGTAGGTCCGAGGCTCCCCGCCATCGCGACGGATGATCTCCGGGATGAGATCGCGAACGAGTTTCCCCTGCACCGCACCAGCGGACAAAGCAGGGGAAGAGCCGCCGTCTCCTCCGGTGTTACGTGAACTCACGGCCCTGTCGAATCTCCCAGGGCCCTGTAGGGACGACACGTACTTCGCCGAAGTACTTGAGCCACTCGCAGATGTTCTCCGCGGCCCGCTGCGCCTGTGCCTCCGTGGTTCCGTCCGCCTCCATCAACTGCTGCTGAAGGTCGGCCATGCTCAGCCGTCCGCTCGTCACCAGCTGCTCGACCTCGGGCATGGCGTGTAGCTCCGCCAGCACGGCCTTGGAGAAGGCAGTCTCACTGAGTCCCTGGGGCAGGTTGAGGTGGGCCAGGTCCCGGACCACCCCAGCGAGGATCTCGCTGACGTAGTCGTGGCGGCTGCCCCTGTAGACTGGGTAGAGGCGATGCGGCGCCCGCGTCTCGGGACGCCAGGAGGGACCGTCTTCTTCCGCCTCTTCCGTGACCACGACGAACTTCGGGCAGTCTTCGTCGCTCTTCAGGACGTCGGCCTGAGCGCGAATCTGGCGCGCAAGTTCGAGCGTCGCCGGCACAGCGGTCGCCTGGATGTCGCGCAGGAGTTGCTGCACCTCGGGGTGCGCTTCGGGTACCTCGACCAGGACCTCCAGGTTCCTCGGCTGCCGACGCCCCGTGGCCTTCGCGGTGAGGTTGGCGGAGCCCACCAGGCACCGGTTGTCAGCGAGGTACAGCTTCGCGTGGAGATCGTGGCACAGCAGGATGGAGACCCGGCTGTCGGCCGCAGCAAGTTCGGCGATCTCCGGGTCGGACACGCCGGCCGCCACCTCCATCACGGACCAGCGAGTCACGCAGAGGATCTCCGCCTCGGCCGCCGTGACAGCGCCCACGGCGGCCGCGAAGACCTCGCGCTTGATGAACGGCGCCACGAGGACCACGCGGCCGCGAGCGGTCGCGAGCAAGCCCTCGATCTGCCGCCAGACGTGGTCAGACGTCACTCGTCATCCTCGTCGTCGTCATCGTCGTCAGGGAGGTCGGCGGTGAAGAATTCGCTGGCCAGGCGGCCCCAGTCCTGGCGCATCTTCTTCACTCGGTCCTTGGCCTTGGACTCGTCCGGAAGCTCATCCTCGAAGCGCGCCCACGAGAAGAGCAGGAGCTTGAACGCGCTTGCCGCCTGCTCGAGGCGGTGGGCGAGCTCGGCCCGGCTGGCATCCTCAACGTCGCTGTCGAGGACGGCCACGAGCTGGTTGTACACCGGGTGGTCCATGTTGAGCGCGACCTGGAGCAGGCCCGGGATGAACTCGATGTTGAAGAAGGCCGGCGAGTCCGGGTTGCGGCTGGTCAGAAGCCGCACCTTGCGATGCTGCGCCGTCGTCTCCTCGATGATCCGCTTGGCATCGGCTTCCGGGTACCGATGAGTCTCCACGAGGCTCTCGAGTTGGGCCTGCTCGATCTCCTCAGGGGTGGCCTCTTTCTCCAGGGCCTCGGTCCGGCTCGGAGGAACCTCGGTGCGGCGCTTCTTGACCGCCTGGTCCGCTTGGACCTCGGCGGTCTCATGCCGCTTCCTGTTGCTCCGACCGCCACGGGTCTGATCCTGGAGGTCCTTCCGGAGCCGGCCGATCAGCTTCTGGCGGATGTGGTAGACGATGTCGATCAACGGAAGTCGCTGATCCCCTTCTTCCTGGAGCTGTGCACGGAACTCGCCCCAGCTCATGCCGGTCCCCGCAGCTTCCTCCTCCCAGTCGAAGTGAGCCAGGTTGGAGAAGGCGGTGGCCGCCTGCTTGTTGTTGGTGACGCCGAACACCTCGTCGAGCTGGGGCGGAAACTCGATCTCGATGCCCCACCAGCGCTCGACCGGGTCGTAGGTGCTGGTCCAGCCCTTGTCGAGGTCCAGCTCGCGGTTGGCTCTGATCAAGGAGACGCCCAGGTTCCGCGCCGCGTGCTTACCCCAAGGCGTGGAGCCCGGGTTGGCGGTGGGCGAGATGCCGTCCGGCCAGGGCTTGCCGTCGATGTCGGAGCGGCGGGCTTCATCCTTGGCGATCGAGGCCCGGACAATCACCGGGTACTCGTTGCCGTCGATGCCCTTGACCATGAACTCTTCGACACCCACCTGCCCGACGGAGCCGGCGCCGCACGGACGGAACATCGGCGCGGTGTCGAACGGGTAGGGGGTCGACGTGTGCGGCATCAGGTACAGGGGGTCGTTCGGTCGCGCGTCCTTGGCGTCGACCTCTTCCCCTCCGTGGACCGGGACGAGCCTGATCCGGCAGATGCCGTCAGAGATGAACCGCCGGTAGACGCGACCGATCAATTCCTCGGTGTTCCGCAGAGTCGCCGTGGCGCCGAGCCACTGGACACGGTCGAGGTTGGTCCACAGGACGAGCGTGCCCGACTGCCCGAGCCCCTGGCTGAGCTTCTGCCACTCGTCGGGCAGGGGGTAGTGCGACGGAGCCGGAACCTGGGCATGGGTCCCTTCTATCTCCTCGATGTCCAGGTAGGTGTAGAGCGCGTTGTCCGGGCCGTTCTGCCAGGACCACACCTCGACGCGCTTGCACTGGGACATGCTGGAGTTGGGCAGTCCGACTCCGAAGCGCCCTATTCCCTTGCGGTCCTGTCGGGTACCGACGCCGAACCGGAGGGACCGGCGCAAGGTCTCGCGGTCCATCCCCCTGCCGTTGTCCATCACGGCGATCTTCTCGACGTGGTACCGAGCGCGCTCGGTGCGGCGCTCGGACGCCTCCACCGCAAAAAGCTCGACGATGTCGGCGCCCGCCTCGATGCCGTTGTCGATCAGCTCGGCGATGGCGTGGGCAGTGGACTTGTAACCGCTGTCGCGCATCGCCTTGATCGTCATGTCGGAGCTGACGATCGGGTAGGAGTCCTCGATGTCGATCATCTGTTGCTCCATACGTCCTCCCAGTTCGTGAATGCCTGCGCTACGTCCCCGAATCCTGGGAGATCAGGATCGATGACCGTGATCACGTCACACGTTGAGGTGCCCCCCGCCTTGGGGCCGCGGATGACCCGTCCCACCATCTGGCTGTACAAGACCAACGAGCGGGTGGGCCGAGCGATAACGGCTGCGCTTGCGGCCGGCGCGTCGAAGCCGGTGGTGAGCACGCCGAAGTTGGACAGGACCATCGGCTTGCTCGACGGCCCCTTGAACCGAGCGATGACCTTGTCCCGGTGCCGGGGCGACGACTCGGCCGTCACCTGCTCGGCGTCGATCCCGAGGGCAGACAGGGTCGCGACCAGGAGGCGGCTGTGCTCGACGGAGGCTGCGAACAGGATGATCCGCCGGTGTTCCTCCGCCAGGTCGAGGATGGTGCGCACCACCTGAAGGTTCCACTGCTCGTTGGCCGCGAGTGCTTCGACCAGGCCCTCGGGTAGATCGAAGGTGGCGGCGACTGCGCGCCGGTCCGCAGCGCTCAGCTCCATGCCTGAGGAGGCCGCGACCGTCCGGAAGCCGGGGCGAGCCAGGTAACCCTGTTCGATCAAGGCAGTGACCGGATTGTCATAGCCGTCGATCTCGAGCATCACCTTCTGCCGCGCGAAGAACTCCGACAGCTTCTCGTCCGCCGAGATGTCGGCCCAGGTGCGACCGGGCGTCGCCGTCAGCCCGAGTAGGCTCGCGTCACGCCGCAGAGTGAGCGCCTCCACCACTCGGCTGTAGGTGGGAGCGATGGCTTGGTGAGCCTCGTCAAAGACCGTAAGCGTGGTGTGCAGCGCGAGCCGGTCGTAGAACGACGGATCGGCCTTGGCAGCAGCGACCGCCTTGTCCACGCTGAGAACAACGAGGCCGTCCGTGACGCCCTCCAGGTCAGCGGGAGTCTCGCCCCACATGCGCACCACGCTGACGTCGCGGTTACCCAGAGCGCCCCAGGCGCGCTCGAACTCGCCGGCGGCCTGCTCAAGAAGCTCACGCCCTCGGGCAAGCCACACCACCACAGTCGGTTCGTGTGCCCGGAGGTGGTCGCAGATGATGTTCATCCCGGTACGGGTCTTACCGACGCCGGTGGGCAGGTGCAGCACCGCACGGCGTTCGCCGGAATAGAGCAACTTGTGTACTCGGCTCGCGGCGCGGCGCTGATGCGGGAAGAGGCCGTAGGCCGGTGTGGCGGAGGATCGCGGAGAAACGCGAGTCTCTGATGCACGCTCAACTACCAACCCCAGAAAGCCGAACAGCGTCCGCTTCTGTTCGGCCGACCACTCGACCTTGGAGAGGAAGGCGTCCTCGCTGGCAGAGTCGTCCCAGCCGAGTCGCTGGGCGAGCTCCCGCCGCTTGGGGGCAGGCACCAGAGCAAGGAAAGCGCTCCGGTCCTCCGGATCCGCCATGACCGCTTCGGCCGACACGGCACTCGCCGCGACCTTGCGCAACAGTGCCTCGTCGGCCGCTCCACCGCTGAGCAGGTCGAGCAGCGAGCAGGCGCTGTCGCCGAGCAGATGCCGCACATATGTGAGGGGCGCCTGCTCAAGCACCTCTTGAAACGGGTAGCCGGGTGATGAGGCCGCGCTCACGCCCTGCCTCGCGGTCGCCGCACACCCAACATCACCTGTGGAGTCTTCATCGACACCTGTACGCCCCCCCGGGCTACTTGCGTAATGACACAACTACTCATCGCCACAGGGTCGGGATCAGTCGATCTCGCGGCGAGTGGTTCAGCGTAACCTCCACCGCCGACAGCAGAGGCGTGCCTGCGACGGAATGCCGCGGTTCGGGGATCACGTTGCAGCTAGCGGCTGCTTAGTCGAGGCGCGAACGGCTTCCGGTGCCCCCACCCGACCCTCCGTTACTGCGGACTGTCATAGGTGGCGGATAGCATCCCGGTACACTCCTGGTGGAAGAAGAGAGTCCGCCGAAAATCTCCACCAGGACCGGTCCAAGATCATTACAGCGAGGGGGGGAGTGGCGCGCATGCGTACGGAGGGCGAGGTCGTCTACCTCGACTACAACGCCACGGCGCCCATGCGGCCCGAGGCGCTCGAGGCCACTGTCTCGGCGATGCAAACCGTCGGGAACGCCTCAAGCATGCACCATCTCGGGCGAGATGCCGCAACTCGCGTAGATCATGCCCGGCGTCAGGTGGCTGATCTGCTAAACTGCTCTCCGGGTGAGCTGATCTTCACGTCAGGGGCCACCGAAGCCAACAACCTTGCCCTGCACGCTGCCTACGCGCGTGGAGGGTACTTGATGACGTCTGCCGTCGAACACCCGGCCGTCCTGGAAGCTGCCCGGTCGCTCACGGCGGAGCAGCCGGATGCCCTCGTGGTTCTCCCCGTGGATTCCGATGGGGCACTCGATCTGGAGCTGCTGTCGTTCACGCTTGCGGAGCGTGATGTCGCCCTCGTTTCGATCATGCTTGCCAACAATGAGACCGGCGTCCTGGTCGACCTCCGCCCGGTTGTCGAGGCGGCCCACGCGGCCGGTGCCCTGGTCCACACGGACGCCACGCAGTATGTGGGCAGGCTCCCGCTGGACCTGAGCGAGCTCGACGTTGATCTGCTCTCTCTG
This sequence comes from Streptomyces sp. NPDC029152, assembly GCF_055564355.1. NCBI lineage: Bacteria > Bacillati > Actinomycetota > Actinomycetes > Kitasatosporales > Streptomycetaceae > Streptomyces > Streptomyces sp. NPDC029152. The sequence continues at coordinate 263,428 of NZ_JBVHWR010000011.1, forward strand.
TCGGCGCACAAATTCGGAGGCCCACAGGGAGTCGGAGCGTTGTTCGTTCGCCGCGGTGCCGCCCTGCCATACAGGCCGCTCCTGGTGGGTGGAGGCCACGAGCGTGGCTGGCGCGCCGGCACGTTGAACGTCGCGGGCATCGTCGGCCTCGGGGCGGCGGCTGAAGCAGCGGGCAAGCGGCTGGAACATGAGGCTGTTCGCATCGGCGAGCTGCGTGACCGGCTAGAGGGACTGCTCCTGGCGAAGGTCGATGACTGTCACATCAACGGTCGCCGCCTGGCGCGGCTTCCCGGAGTCACGAGCGTTACGTTCCCCGGAGTGCCAGCAGATGCGGTACTGGCCGCGATGCCGCACGTGGCTGCATCTGATGGCAGTGCTTGCTCCTCCGGAGCGCCTAGCCCGAGCCACGTGCTTCTCGCGATGGGCCGCAGCAGGGAGGACGCCGACTCGACGATCCGGCTCTCACTCGGCTACGCCACAACAGAGCAGGACATCGAACGAGCCGCCGAGGCTGCGGTGGTCGGAGTGCAGCACGTTCGCACGGTCCTGGCCGCCACGGACGCCCCCTGAGCGGCGTTGCCTTTATAGACCTTTTGACCGCATATCTAGGGAAGGGCGCAACCCCGATGCCAGACAGTCGGCTTGCTGAAGCCGTCGAGCTTTCCTTTGGGCGCCATGAGACCTTTGCCCCGCGCTTCGGCTGGCTCCATAAGGCTTACATGCAGGTAAAGGACCACAGTGACATCTTCCTTCGTGATGACGCCCCCGTGGTGCTCGGCGTCGGCAAGAACATGGTCTACGCCATGCGGTACTGGTCGCGCGCGTTCAAACTCACCAAGGAACACGACCACGAGGACCCCAAGCAGCGGGCGCAGCTTGCCGCTCCCACGTGGCGGGCACGCTGGCTCCTCGACGAGGACGGGGCGGACCCCTACCTCGAGGACACCGGAAGCCTGTGGCTGCTCCATTGGTGGCTGCTCTCCGCCGACTCACCGGCTGCCAAGTGCTGGGCGCCGAGTTGGTACGTGACATTCAACCTGGCCCCGCGGTCCCGGGTGACCGCGGCCGAGCTGACCCGGGTGATCACTCGTCACGTCCACGAGGCATTCCCAGAGAAGGACTGGCCGGCGGCTGAATCGATCAGCCGGGATGTTGACTGCTTGATCAAGATGTATGCCTCTGATCAGGAGCTCAACCCTCTATCGCCGGGCAGCTTCGAGGACCTGCTGATGTCTCCGTTCCGCGAGCTCGGTCTGCTGGAGGGCCAGGGGAAGGGCAGGGAGCGCACATGGCGCTTCACCAACGGCGCACGGTCGAACCTCCCCGCCGCCGTCCTCGCGTACGCGTGCCTGGACTACGCGGCACGATTCCACTCAAGCGCCGGCTCCATCTCCGTCGCCCGCCTCGCCGAGGAGGAAGGGGCACCGGGCCGAGCCTTCCGAATGCGCGAGCCGGAGATCACCAAGGCGATCGAATCGATCGTCAGCGACCACCCGCGTCTCCAGCTGGTCGAAGCTCTCGGGCAGCGTAGCCTCCGCTTCGAAGATGCGCCGCAGGATCTGGCCTGGGACATCTTGGACGAGCACTATGACCACGTCCGGAGGCGGGACCGCTTCCCAACGCCGGAGGACTGGGAGGAGCGCTACCCCGGGCTCCGCCGTGCCGGCGTGAAGCGTCCACGCAAGCAGGGGCAGCGGACGGAAGAGCAGGACCTGATCGAGGGGATGGCGTGATCATGGCAGCCCAGTCCACCCAGCCGGCTAGCCTGGTGGCCGCTCCCCCTCAGGTTCCTGTCGGCATCTCGCTCGTCGGTTCCCAGATGCGTTCCACCAATTTGGAGCGTGATGTTCAGCTGCAGGACCTCGGAGAGCCATACGTCGGGGTGCGAGCCCTGGACATCCTCGATCGCGTAACCAATGCCATCGAGGATCTTCGACGTCCCCGTGCATGGTCGTTCACTGGTCCGTACGGCTCCGGTAAGTCGACCCTCTCGAACCTTTTCGACGCGCTCCTCGGTGACGACCAGGCACGGCGAGATGCAGCCCACAGGGCTGTCACCGCAACCAGCGAGGGGCAGGCGAACAGGCTTGCGCGAGTGCGTGACGAACTCGCCGAGAAGGGCTTCCTCGGAGCGGTCGCCACGGCGCAGCGAGAGCCTCTGGCCGTCACGCTTCACCGAGCACTGGAGACCGCGGCCACTCGGCGATGGGGGAAGCGGCGCCCGAAGGACGTCGCCGCGGCTCTGGCCGCCTGCGCCGAAGGGGAGCTGCCCACTCCGCAGAACCTGATCGAAGCGACCACCGTTCTGTGCAGCAAGGACCCCGTCCTGCTGATCATCGACGAGTTCGGCAAGACGCTGGAGTACCTGGCCGCTCAGGGCGACTCCGGCAGTGCTGCGAACGATGTCTACTTGCTCCAGATGCTGGCCGAGAAGGGCGCGGGCCGTACCGGCCTCCAGCTCTTCATGTTCACCCTGCAGCACCTGTCGTTCACGGACTACGCCGCCCGCTCGAGCGCGATCCAGACCCAGGAATGGGCCAAGATCCAGGGGCGCTTCGAGGACATCACCTTTGCACCGAATCTCGGCGACTCGGTTCACCTGATGTGTCGGCGCCTGGACCACTCCAAAGTCAGCGCCCAAGGACACGCGCTCATCAGGGCTCAAGCTGATGCCGCTGACGCCTTCTGGCGTGACAACGCGCTGCTCTCGGTTGTGGACATCTCAGCGCGGAGGTTCGCCCTCCTGTACCCGCTGCATCCGTTGACCGCAGTGGCTGCTCCGCTTCTGGCCTCGCAGATCGGGCAGAACGACCGGAGCCTCACGGGCTTCCTGTCGAGCGACGAGCCGAACACCGTCCGCCGAACGCTGGAGACTGCAGCGTCGGAGGCCCCCGAGCGGGCCACGACCATCCGGGTGCCCCAGCTCTACGACTACTTCTTCGCGTCGGGACGCACCACCATCCTGGCGTCCTCGAACGCCAGTCGCTGGCTGGAGGTGGACTCCCGGATCAATGAGGCTCATGGGCTGCCGACCGAGGACCAGGAAGTCCTCAAGGCGATCGGCATCCTGAACCTCATCGACACTGACGGGCTGCTGAGGGCAACCCCCTCGATGATCCACTTCGCGCTGAACGACCCGGTGCAGGTCACCGACCCTGTGTCGTTTGCCGCGCTGCAGGAGCGGCTTGAGAGGTTGGTAGAGGACGGCTTCGTCGTCCACCGTGTCTATAGCAACGAATACCGCGTCTGGCAGGGAACCGACGTCGACATCGACAACCGGGTCCGGGAAGTCGCTGCCCGTATCGATCCGACCGATGTCGTGCAGTACTTCAGCCAGCACCTGGGGAGCGTGCTGCCGTCGGCAGTCGTCGCCGGCGGACACAGCCAGCGCACTGGCATGCTCCGCTACTTCACCACGGCGGTAAGCCACAAGGGCGGCAAGGTCAGTGGTCCGGACGTCATTCAGGACGCAGCGGACGGCATGGTCCTGTTCCACCTCGGACCCATCGAGGACCGGCCCATGGTGGATTCACCCTTGCCGGTGCTGATCGGTACGACGAAGGACCCGGACGCGGTGCTGCGCGCCGGCATCGACCTGGTTGCGCTCGAAGAACTTCTCGACGATGACACCATCGACCACGTCGCCAAGCGCGAGATCGAGGAGCGAGCCTCCGAACTCGCCCAGAACATGGGCTTCCTGCTGGACACGGCCTTCCACCCGCTGGCCTCCCAGTCGACGTGGTCTCTGTGGCACAAGGGCACGAATGTCCCCGACCAGGACAGTGAGCCGATCGAGGCGCGCAGCTACGCGAACCTGGCCTCCCAGGCGTGTGACCGCGTCTACAAGCACACGCCGCACATCCGAAACGAGATGCTCGGTCGTCACCAGCTCACCAGCAACGGAGCCCGTGCCCGTCGGGAGCTGCTGACCGCGACGCTTCAGCAGTCGGGTCTCCCTCTCCTCGGCTTCGACAAGACGAAGTACACGCCCGAGCGGGCGATGTACCACGGTGTCCTGGAGTACCTCGGGCTTCACCAGGCGGCGGGGGAGGTCAAGGCCGGCACAGAGGGAGGAAGCCTCCTCACCCACGGCCTGAGCCGCCCGAACGCTGAGAAGAACGAGAGCGTCCTCGCTGTCTGGGAAGCAGTGGACGAAGCCCTCACCCACGCCAAGCAGCCCACCCCAGTCGTGGACATCTACCGGCATCTGATGGCGCCGCCCTACGGCGTGAAGGCCGGCGTCGTGCCGATCCTGCTCGTCACGGCACTGATCCTCCGCTCGCAGGACGTCGCCCTCTTCGAGGACGGAAACTACTGCCAGCGACTCACGCCAGAGATCATCGAGCGACTCAACGTCCCGTACCCGGACCGGTTCACCGTCAAGGCGTCGCCGTCCGGTCGAGGCCAGCGTCGGCTTGTCGTTGACCAGCTCGCCAAGTCCCTCAACGCGGACACCCCCAAGTCCCGAACGGCACGTAACCCAGCCCTTCTCTCGGTGACGCGGGCGATCCTCGAGCGGATCATGGTCATGGACCCGTACGGCCGTCAGACCCGCCGACTCAGCCCCGAAGCGGTCGCCATCCGCGCGGTGCTCTCGGCGGCGACGGATCCTGACGAGCTGGTCTTCATCTCGCTGCCCCAGTCCCTTGGCATGGATCCGATCGGCCCGAGCATGCCCAGGGATGAGGGCGCCGCCCGGGCCTACGTCGATCGCCTCACGACGGCGCTCGATGAGCTCTCCGGGGCCAGAGCGACCCTGCGGCGCGAAGTCGTCGGTGTCCTCGCCCGGGAGTTCAGGCTCCCCGCCGACCTGACGGAGTTGCGTACGGGCCTGACCGAGCGCCTCAGTGGGTTCGCCAGCGCACCTCTGGAGCTCAGCCTGCAGGGTTTCGTCTCCCGGGTCCTCAACAAGAGCCTGCCGGACGAGGACTGGCTGGACCCTCTCATCATCCGCCTGACGAACAAGGCTCTGGGCGACTGGAACGACAGGGACGTCGAAGCGTTCCCGCGGCAGGTCCGCGAAGTCGCCCGAGCTCTTGACCGCGTGAGCCACCTCTACGAGGTCCAGGAGGCTCCGACCACCGGCGAGGGCAAGGCCGCCAAGCCGCGCCAGATCGACACCCATCTGCTGACGCTTACCACACCCAGTGGCACCGAGGAGCGCACGCTAATCCACGTGCCTCGACAGTCGCGCCAGACTGCTGACGAGCTTGTTGTCAGTGTCATCAAGCAAGCTGAAGATGCACTGGGCCCCGACGGAGCACGCATCCTGCTCGCCGCACTGGCCGAGCACCTTGCCGCGAAGGACTCCGCCGAGCAGCCCCACACTAAGGAGACGCCGTGACCAGCATGAACACCCCGGAAGGGAAGAAGCGCCACGTCCTCGGCCTGTCCGGGGGCAAGGACTCCTCCGCTCTCGCGATCTACATGCGTGACCGCGTCCCGGACATGGAGTACTTCTTCTGCGACACCGGCGCCGAGCTGCCGGAGACCTACGAATACCTCAACCGCCTCGAAGCTGCGGTCGGCAAGCCGATCGTCCGCCTCAACGCGAGCCGGGACTTCGACCACTGGCTGGAGGTCTACCAAGGCACCCTGCCCAGCCCCCAAATGCGCTGGTGCACGAAGAACCTGAAGATCAGGCCGCTCGAAGAGTGGGTGGGCGACGACGAGGTCATCTCGTACGTCGCGATCCGTGCTGACGAGAACCGTCTCGGCTACGTCAGCACCAAGCCGAACATCGAGGCCGTCTTCCCCTTCCGGGAGGACGGCATCGACCGGGCCGGGGTGGACCGCATCCTCGACGAGGCCGGCATCGGCCTCCCGGCCTACTACGAGTGGCGCACGCGCTCCGGCTGCTACTTCTGCTTCTTCCAGCGCAAGCACGAGTGGGTCGGCCTCAAGGACCGGCACCCAGAGCTCTTCGAGAAGGCCATAGCGTACGAGGAGAAGGTCAACTACCGGCGCACGGCCATGCAGGAGCGCCAGTACACCTGGTCTCAGGGAGAGTCGCTCCACGAGCTCATAGAACGCCGCGACGAGATCGAGGCCAAGCACCAGGCCGCCCTGGAGCGCGCCGCCAAGCGCACGAAGCCGAACCGGCCGCTTCTGGAGATCCTCTCCGACGCCCTCGACGAGGACGACGACTCGGCAGCCTGCGCGGTCTGCCACCTGTGAGTCGCCTGCGGTTGCCCCCTACCGAACCTTGGTTGGGGGCAACTTGCATGACGGCCCTGGCGACCGCGGACTCTGACGACTGTGGCAGATGACCGCTCGTCAGGATCCGGGCGTTCTCCGTGAGTCAGAGGGCACTGTGGGGCCCGGCTGTCACACCCCCGTACTACAGTGACGGACGGCTGGCATGTTATGACGGACCAACAGACGCCGCCACACGTTTGTACGACCTTGGGGAGAAGGGCGGTCTTGGGGGATGGAAACTCGCGAGATCTTTGATGCTGCACCGCTGTCGGTCTTTCAGTTCCTGAGCGCACCTGGTCAGGGCCTGTATATCCCGCCCTACCAGAGGGCATACACGTGGGAGATATCCAAGGTCAAGCGACTCTTGAGTGATGTCGCCCATGGGCTCGAAAGACTGAGCGGCGATAAGGAGTCGATCTGTTTCCTTGGGACCGTTATCGCCCTGAAAGACACGAAGTACAGTACGATAACTCCCGTTTATCGGGACCATGTACCCGGCCGCGTGATGACAATCATTGACGGGCAGCAGCGACTTACGACCCTGCTGCTACTCGTCACTGCTCTACATGAGGAAATCCGCGTTCGGTCGGCCAAACTGGTTCCCGAGAGTCCCGCAGACCACTGGGCCGTGAATCAGGCGAAGGATGTCACTGTTCGTTTGGCGAACTGCTACGAAGAGGACATGCGCTTCGGAGATCAGCCCTTCTATCCGAAGCTGATCCGCGCGTACAATGACGTTTGGTCCCGAAACGCGCACGAAGCATATTATCGGTCACCCATCGGGAACTTCCTTCAGTCGTACGGCGCATACGCGCGCGATCCTGAGACCGAGAAGGCCGCGTACAAGCAGCTGCCCATCGGAGAAAGCCGCCCTAGCGAGATAGATGCGAAGGCGTACGAGCACCTGGAAAAAATCCGCAACGAAATGCGAGTCGCGATTCGACGAGCTGTGGGTGGTGGCGTCGTCAAGGATGGCGATATGACCCTTCCCGTGGGGTCGGACATCGCTGGGTCTGACGTTCTCCAGGTTTCCCTCTTCAACAATGAGCTTCCCTCGGAGATCAAGGATTGCCTGCGGGAAGATTCCCCGGTATCTGCGCTTGCCCGTCTGGTCGTGTTTGCCAACTTCCTGCTCTCGCGAGTCACAGTTGTTGTGGTGACTGCCAAACGGGAAGATGACGGATTCGATATGTTTGAGGCCCTCAACACGACGGGTCAGGCGCTGACCGCCATTGAGACCTTCAAGCCGAGAGTGATCGAGGCAGAGGGCATAGATCGATGGCAGGGATCGCCTTCGAAGCGGCATTTCGACGCCATCGAGTCGTATCTTGAGAGGGAAGGCAGCACCTCTGCGGATCGCCGGCAGAGCGTGACGAGTAATCTCCTCATCCCCTTTGCGCTGCTTCAGGACGGGGACAAGATCGGAAAGAGGCTCAACGATCAGCGGGGTTACCTGCGGAACTCGTATAACCGGCATACTGGGATTGAGGCGCAGCGAGAATTTCTCGCCACTCTTGTGCAGGTGGTGCGTTTCTATGAGAATGCCTGGCAGGAGAAGCCTCAGTTCGCGGACTTCTCTGATCGCGACCTTCATAAGCAGGCTGGAATTTCTCTTGCTGTCCTGAAGGCTGGCGGACATGACATCGTGATCGCTCCACTCGTGCGATACTTCGCCGCTTATCGGCTGACAGATGGCGACAGTTCCGCGCGGGTCGAGCAGTTCCTTCATGCAGCCCGCGCTTGCGCCGCCTTCTACGGCATCTGGCGTGGGGCATACGGCGGGACGCATGGCATTGACTCGATATATCGAACGCTCATGGCTTCTGAAGCAGATGGTTCTCCCGGATTCGCTCGGAAGAACTCGGCGCTGACGGACACGCCTCCAGTTGAGCTTTTTCAGCAGTATCTGCGCGGTCGCCTTGAGAGGGCGGGTCTGGCCACGCGGGAAGATTGGGTTGCTCGTGCCTCCAAGACCCCTTTGTTCTCGGCATCAAAGCCGCTCACTCGGTTGCTGTTGCTTGCGGCTTCTGAGGACACGGGCCCGGATGAGGGAAATCCTGGCCTAATTTCGCGAGGTCGACGGGGACTTCTTCAGACGCTGGATCTTGACTGCTGGCAGAATCCCATCTATGCCACTGTGGAGCATATCGCCCCTCAGGCGGGGCAGGCTTCTGGCTGGGCAAGTGAAATCTATCGCGAGTCGGAGATTCTTGACCGGATAGGAAACCTCACCCTGCTGCCGACAGTTGAGAACGCATCTGTTAGCAACAGGGAGTGGCAGGCGAAGCGCGTCATGTACGAAGCTTTTTCTGTCAGCACTGTCGAGGAAGCCGAGAAGGCGCTCGTCGAGGCCAGATCGCTGGGAGTTGACCTGGGTAAGAGGGCTGAAGAGATCACTCGCGAGGCACACTACCTTCCGTTGGTTGCGGCGTTGGCGCAGAAGAAGGACGAGTGGACTCCTGAGTACATCGATGCACGCTCTGTGCGTCTTTGTTCACTGGCTTGGGATTCGCTTGCTCCCTGGCTGGGACTCTGATAGCGCTAATCTCGACAGCGTGTTTTCCGGCGCGCTAGGGAAACAGGCACGCTCGCATCTCTACTCATCTCCCGATGATGAGAGATGGTGGCAATTTGCCGTTCGATCGCGCGGATACGTTTTCAGCCTGATTGATCGTTGCGACCCCTGGACAGAGACCGCCAGGGGGTCAGCGACGAGGGCGGTTCGCCGTTCTCGAAGGGCCTCCAGGGCTACGGCGTGTACCGACCCAAGCCGTTCGTACCGCTGATCGAGGTCAGCTCTATCGGCGTCGCCGAGTTCCGAGCGCAGGTAGGCGTACTCCGCGTCCGTGAGGGCGGTCATGCCGGCTCCGCCTTGGACCGGCGCGGGTGGCGGGGCGGGTCCGGCAACCAGGCGTCTGGATGGGTGATCTGGTCGGCGAGGGCCGGGTCGGTGACGGTGGTCCCAGGGGCCAAGAGAGAGACTCCCGGCTCTTTGGGTTGGTGACGAAGACCGCGGTGGCCAGGGTGCGGGGGCGGGCGGAGGAGGTCGGGGCATCACAGTACCTTCGCGGTGATGTGGATGTCGGGGACGTAGAGGACCGGCATGGCGACCGCGGCGCCCTTCGTCCAGACCTGGACCGGGGCGTCCTGGTGGCCGGCGGTGATGACGATGCCCGGGGTCCTCGCGGGTGATGGCCGGGTTCGTGCCGCTGGAGAGGACTAGGGACTCGGCGGCCACGCCGTACTGAGTCTCGGCCCAGCTCTCCGGGTTCGGCGGCAGGAGGATTCAGCGGTTCTCGGGGATGACCCGCTGGTAGGTGTCGTCGACGGAGATCTGCACGTCGTAGACGGTGATCGGCGGCAGGTTGTGGCGGGCGCGGACGACCTCGACCTCGTTCGGGGCGAGGACTGCGGTGGGCGTGGTCGAGTCGTTAGTGATGTTGTAGTAGGCCGCCCGGTAGCGGTTGTTCGCTGCGAGGGTGGCACGAGATCGGTACGAGGTGAGGACTCAGGCCGGCAGAGGGGCGCCGATGGACCGGAGGTACTCGATCCAGCGGAGTTCATCGGTGATCGGGTCGCTGATCGGGCGGGACCAGGGCTTCACGGCCATCGGCATGTTGGCGGCCGGGACGCCGAAGTCGGCCTCCAGCGGCAGGCCGTTCTCGCAGTTGAGGCTGAACTTGCCGTCGACCAAGAGGTCGCAGGCGGCAAGCTCCATGCGGTTGTGGATCGACTCGACATGGCGCTCTATGTCGTTGTAGAGCAGCTCCACGAACTCCGTGGTGTCGGCGCCGCAGGAGGTGTCGAGGAGGATCTGCTCCAGCCGCCGACGACCAGCTTCTGGCCGAGGTGCGGCAGCATGCCCTCGGTGATGATGCGCTCCGCCTGTCGGCGGGCGACGGCCGTCTGGGCGTCGTACGCGCGGAACTTGGCCGCGTTGACGACGCGCTTGCTGGAACGGATCCGGAACTTCACGGAGTTCAGGCGCCGCTTCGGCATGACCGTCCGGGTCAGCTCGTAGTCGGCGGGCGTGGTCATGGTGCGGGCGAAGACGTTGAGGTCGGCGGCGTCCACGCCGCGGAGCAGGGTGTCGAGCATGAGGGGGGATGAGCTCCTTCGGCGGGTCGGTCAGACGAAGTGGATCTGGGCGGTGGATGCGGCGGTGGCGGCCGCGGGGTCGAGACCGCCGGGATCTGGGCGGCTTCCACCACGCCGTGCCGGAGGAGCGCGGCAGCGGCGTGTCCGGAGCCGGGGGCGAACGCCACGTCGGCGAGGAGCAGGCCGGTGAAGGCGGCGCGGCCGTCGGTCGCGGAGGAGTCCCAGGGGCCGTACAGGCCGGTGGCCGTGATGTGGCCCAGGGGCAGCCCTGCGTGCATCACGTTGTGGGTGCCGTCGGTGAAGAGGCTGGTGTCGAGGGTGATGGTGAGCGGGGCCGCGGTGCGTCAGCCCGACGTTGTGGGGCGGGGCGCGGTCCCCAGTTGCTGCGCTGTGGACGAGTTGCTCGTCAGGAAGGTGGCAGGTGGCCACGACGGCGCGCGATGTCCAGGCCGCGCTGACCCAGATGCGGCGGAGGTCCGCCGACCCGTCCCGGTACGCCGGACGGGGCGCCGGACAGCGGACCCTCCGGTGACCGCCCCTGGCCTTGGCCCTGGGCGAAGAGTTCGGGGCGACGCCTCTTCAGATCGTCGGCCGCCTGGGCGAGCGTGGTGTCGTCCGCGTCCGGCTCGATGTCCCGGGTGAGCAGCGCGACGGCGTCCTCGAGGCCGTCGCCGGCAGCACCGAGGCCGACGAGGACAGCCCGACGGGCGGCGTCCCGTTCCCGGAGAGCCGCCGCACTTTCACGTTCCCCCGCCTGGCGTACGTTCGGCGGCAGCCTGCTCGCGCCGCTCGACCTCGGAGAGGCGTGCCTGCTCTGCCGCCTTCCGCTCCTGTTCCGCGTCACGCTGTGCCTGCACGAAGTCGGTGAGGGCCTTCTGCGAGTCGAAGCCGAGCTGGGCCATCAGGTCCCGCACCCCGGCGCGGCGCCCCTGGTCCTTCTCCCTAGCGAACAACCGGGACCGTTCGCTTTGCGGGACACTGACCGGTGTCCCGCCTGCGCCTTCTCCGGTGCCGCCGATACCCCCGTTACTGGGGTCGTCGGCCGATGCGCCGAGGATCGGGTAGATCGGCCGGCCATCTTTGCGGTAGCCGAGGGGTGCAGTAGAGGGAAGGGGCGCATGTGCGGCCATGGGCAAGCTCCTCGCCCAGACGCCCCCGCGTCGCGCGGAGCCTAACGCGTCATGGTGCTATCGGCACCCTCGGGGAAACCGTGGTCAGCTGGAGACCAGCCGCAGTGCCGGTCGCTGCCGTTCATCGGTCTTCGCCGTGCGACCGCTGGTCTCGACGGTGGTGAGCGTGAGGCCGAACAGCATGGAGTTCATCTCCTCGACTGTGATGTCGAGTTCGGCGGCGACGTCGGCGGGTCGGATGCCCTTGGTCCGTAGAGCCCGGAAGACCTTGGTGAGGACTTGGGACGTCTCGCGTTGCTCCAGGCCGTTTGGTTCTCCGGTGCGGTAGCCGCGGGAGCTGAGTTCGGCGCAGACGGATCGGTACTGCCAGTCGGTGAGGAGGTTGAGATCGTGCAGCCGGTAGGTGAGGGCCATGGCGGAGACCCTCCAGATGGACTTCGCCTCGAGGATCTGGTCGACCCGGGCGCCGGCCGGCATGTGGCCGAGAACGCTGGCAGCGGGCATCAGGAAGGCGCTGGCAAAGCTATTGGCCTGGCGTTCGGCGTCTGGTCCGCTGCAGTGCTTGTCGTCGCTGCCGTGCATCACCAGGTGGCCGAGCTCATGGGCGGCGTCGAAGCGGCCACGCTCGACGGACTTCATGGTGTTGAGGAAGACGAATGGGATGGTGCCGCGCCAGACGGCGAAGGCGTCCACCTCGAGGGAGTCCGCGGGCAGGGAGAAGACGCGGACGCCGTGGGCCTCGAGGAGGTGGACCATGTTGGGAGCTGCGGCGTTCCCCAGGCCCCAGCGGCGGCGGACCATCTCGGCGGCGGTCTCGGCGTCGGGCTTCGGCAGTGAGGGGAGATCTGGTTCGGGGAGATGGAACTGCTCGTCGATCCAGTCGTAAAGGCGGGCCGCCAGAGTGCCGGCCGCTCGGGCTGCGTCGAGCGTACGAGGGGGCGTCTTGGTGCGCGCCCGCCAGGAGATTCCCTCGGCGGGCAGCTCGTCGATCTCGTGGCCGCTGAAGAAGCCCTCCGGGAAGCCGAGCGCTTCGGCCAGTCGACGCACCGTGGTGGAACGGGGCGAGGTCCGGCCCGTCTCGTAATTGGACAAGCTCTGCAGCGACAGGCCCGTTGTTCGCGAGAGCTCGGCGAGGGTCAGCCCCCGGCGTTTCCGGGCCAGCGTGATGCGGGATGGGGTCACCATGGTCGTCGACTGCCTCGCGGGTTGGGTGGTGCGGGGGTGCGGCACTCCCGCCAAGAGTGCCGCACCCGGACGGTTGATCAGCGGAAATCGATGGCGATCTCGATCTCGCCATCCCCATCATCGTCCGGACGTTCGATTCCGTCCATCTGAAACGCCGGGAGCGGGATCCGCTGCTCCCACCTCGTGACGTACCCGTCCGTTACGTCCCCGGGCAGGGACAGCTCGCACGGGAAGAAGACCTTGTCGCCCACCTGATGGCGATGCCAGACAAGGAACCACACCTGGAGGCGCTGGGCCTCTTCCTTGCTGAGAACGATCTCGTTGCGAGGGCGGGGTCCGGCGAACAGCTCCATCTGCTGGAAGGCGTTTTCCTCGGCCACCCGTGCCGTCGAGCCACCGCGGCGGCGGGCGTTGCGGGGTGACAGGAGAGGGTCGCCCGTCGCCGCGTCGCCCGGCATGACGCCGATGGCGACGGCTCCGTCCGGCGAGCAGACGACCTCGAGGTAGTCGTGGCGGAGTCGCTTCCAGCCCTCGTGCCGGATGTGCATCTCGCGAAGGATCCGGACGTGCTCTTCGTAGGCCCGAGTGCCCGCCGTGTTGGCCGGGTGGTTGAGGGTCGCGGTGCGGCGAGCTTCCTCACCGGCGCGCAGCGCCTCATACAGGTACTCCAGCTTGGTGCCGAGGGCGGCAAGCCGCGCGTGACAGTCGTTGTTGTCGGGCGCGGCGAGGGGAAGGACGGCCATGCAACCTCCGGGGTGGGGAACTGGTCTTATAGGAACCATACCGCATCTGCGGTTCCGTTCTTATAAGCGCCTGGTGCTGGCTGAGCGTTACATCGCTTCCGTTCATTCCCGGTTGGGGACTGGAATCCTGGAGTCATTCTGTTCGGCGGCGCTGCCGACCTGACCACGCAGTCGCTCAGCTTCCGCCGTAACGTCCTCGACGGGGAAGCCTGCCTCGAGGAGGAGGCGGATTCCGGTCTCGAGGGACAGGACCTCGGCCTGCACGCCCCGAGTGACGAGATCGAGAGTGACCGCTCGGTCGGTGGGGAGGAAGGCGCCGAAGGAGAGGGTGGCCCGGGGGTTCTCGCCTGGGGGCGGTGCGCCGCCGGGCTGGTAGAGGCGCTGCACCATCTTCCAGCAGCGGGTATTTGGCCTCCCGTGCCAGGCGCATGGACCGGACCATCGCCTCCAACGGCCCGAAACTGGGCTGTAGGGCGTAGCCGGACGGTACTTCGGCCGGACTGACGGTGCCGAGGACGCTGGCGGGGAGGCGGGAGACGACGGAGAGTCGCTCCCGCAGGTTTTCACGTAAGCCCGTAGCTCCGCGAGCTGGTGGGTAGAGGTGTCCACGGTGCTCAGCCGGCCATCGTCGCCGAGGGGCCACACCATGCCTGGCTCCACCTGGACCGGCAGCGTCTGGCCTGTCCGGCGGTCAACGGGGAGCCGGGCGCCGGAAAAGTCGATGATCGGTGAGCTGGTGGTGGCGGAGGCGCGCTGGCTGTCCGTGTCGGCGGAGGCGATGTCGTCAAGGAGCTGGGCGAGCGACAGCAGGCTGGACTGGCCGAAGTGGTCGGCGCTGCTCACGGTGTTCGGCACGTGTACGAGCGGAATGAAGTCGAACTCCAAGTCGAGGTGGTCGAGCACATCGCCGTCTGCGTTCGTGCGGAACCGGGCGTGCCGTAGGGAGAGGGCGTCCACCGTGCCGGTGCGGTTGACCTCCTCGAGGTCCCATTCCGCGTCCGTCAGATAGCACGTGACCGAGCTGGGCCGTGCCGACCACGGGTAGATGCGAGTCGCCGTTCCGCTCTCGTCGATCGGGCCGAGCTCGTACGTCACCCTCCGGAGAGTCGCTCTCAGGCGCGTGGCCGGGTCCGCGGGAACCGCGGCAATTACATATGCACGTCTTCGCGGATGGCCATGCTTAGGGCCGCTCCCGCTCGGTCCACGCCTCCAGGCCAGGCCACAAGCGAGCTCCCAACGCGACCTCAAGGCGGGCGAGGGTTCCCAGATCCGGCAAGACCATCCCGCGCAGTAGCCGACTGATCGTCGCGTGGGAGACACCCGCTCGGTCTCCCAAGGCCCGCAGGCCGATCTCGGACGTTTCCATGGCGCGCGTCAGGTTGCGCGCGAACGCCTGGCCGTAATGCGCACTGACTGGAGCATCCCCGGACAGTTGGGCGTACGGCCAGTCGCCTGACGCGACGTATGTCGCAGGCAGTTGGTCGTTATTGCTCCGGGGCATGCCGAGATGATCCCACGTCCCCATGGATCCCGTCCCTCCTGCCGCAGGAGTCGGCACACACCTCCGATTGGTGCAAGTACACACCACCATAGGGGATGGAAGGGCCAGTTGCGTGGTCTTGCTCGCATCCGGGCGAGCGGAATTCCTCGGCCCAGAGGTGCACGCGCTTGATCACTCGACGAGCGTGATCGGACCATCAGGAATCCAGCCTTCGACGTACCCCCGGAGAAGAGGGCCGAGCTCACGCGGAAGCACGTCGAACTCTGCGGCCTCGACGGTTGAGAGCGGGTGCCAGATGTAGTCGTATTCGCAACCGTGGGCGGCCTGGGGTCGGAGAATGAGCGAGTGGATCTTGTTTCGGCGCACAATGAAGATGCGGACTGCTTCGTTCGGCTCCTTGTTGGCAGGGGGTGCGAAGTGCCCAACCACTGGAGTGGGAGCGAGGAAGCAGTGCGTGAAGAGCGGGTCGTGAACGTGCATGATCGACGATCCGGAGGGTCGCAGACGGATGACCCGCGCCCTCACCGGGCGCCAGGTCGTCTGACCGTGACTACGGCACAGCAAAACCCGCTCGTCGTCGTCGATCACGGCCAGCGCTGTGGAGTTCTTGCTCCGAAGGGCCTGTCTCATGTGCCGAGAATCGGTCAGCGCTTGTATCTCGGCCACCACTGGGTTCCCAGGCGAATGAAACCGATAAGGCGGACTGGTTTCCTGAGTTGAAGCGGAGCGATGCAACAGCTTCCTGGTGGGCTGCACTCAGACCCTGGCCCGAACCCCACTGCATCACAGAGGTACAGGTGCTCGGCAGTGAGCGAAGGGGCGTGTGCATCAGAGTCGATGTCGACGGGCTGAGTCACCGCACCTGACCAGTGCAGATGGCCTTGGCGTTCCCGGATCACCCTCGGTGCGTTCCGGCCGCGATGCGCGCACCCGCTGTGATCTGCGGCGGAACATTTCCGATCAAGCCCCACGAAGGCCGGTGGTGTTGCGCGGTGGTACGGCTGTGCCACCGCCGACAGTGTAGCGGGTGGTCAGGTCGGGGGGACGGGGGTGAAGCGGGCTGCCGTGCGGAGGTCCGTCTCGATGCGGGTGGCCGTCCGGCGGAGTTCCGGGAGGATCTCCGTCACGCAGGCCTCCGCCGTCCGGCGGGCCGCGTGCATCGCCACGTTCACCGCCGCCACCGCCCGGCCCGTGCGGTCGCGCACCGGGACCGCGATCGAGCGCAGGCCGGCTTCCAGTTCCTCGTCGACCAGGGCGTAGCCCCTTGCCCGGACCTCCTCGGGGTGCGCGAGGAGCACGCGGCCCAGGGAGGTCGCGGAGGCCGGGAGACGGGTGCCCACGGGGATGCGGGCGCTCATCACGCGGCTCGGGGAGGCCTGTGCCGTGTACTGGATCTCCGTGCCCGGGTCGGACAGGACGGCCAGGGAGGCCGGCTCGTCGACCCGGGCCGCCAGTGCGGCCAGGTGGGGCTGGGCGATCTGGGGGAGGGAGAGGCGGGAGAGGGGTGGGAAGCCGAGGGAGAGGACGCGGGGGGTGAGGGTGAAGGCGCGGTCGGGGGACTGCGTCACCAGGCCCGCGTGTTCGTGGGTGATCAGGGCGCGGCGGGCCGTCGCCCGGGCCAGCCCCGTCGCCTTCGCGACCTCCGTGAGGGTCAGGGACGGCCGGCCCTCGTCGAAGGCCGTGAGGACGGTCAGGCCGCGGGCCAGGGACTCCACGAACTCCCGGCCCAGTTCCTGTTTCGACGCGCCCGTCCAGGTGGCCAGGCCCGTCGCGGGCGGTGCGCCGGAGGCCGGTGGCGGGGCGTGGCGCAGGTCGTCCTCCATCCGCGCCACCGCCGAGCGCAGGCGGGGGAGCAGGGCGGTCCGCAGCTCCTGGGCCGTGTGGCGGCTGGTGTGGCTCACCACGCTCGCCACGCACGTCACCCGGCCGGTGCCGGGGTCCCGCACCGGCACCGAGACCGCCACCAGGCCCGGCTCGATCAGCTGGTCGTCCAGGGCCCAGCCGTCGGCCGCCGCCCTCGCCGTGCGGTGCTCGAAGTCCGTGTCGGGGGTGGCGTGTGCGCGGGGCGGTACGGAGGGGAAGGTGCGGTCGTCCGGGTCGGTCGCGCGGCGGTCGTGCCAGCGGCGCCAGTCGGTTTCCGTCCACTCCGTGGCGAACAGCGGGCCGGGCGCGGTGCGTTCGGCGGGCAGCAGGTCGCCGATGCGGAAGCTCAGGGACATCGCCCGGCGGCGCGTGGCCTGGTGGATGAAGCGGACGCCGTCCCGGTCGCCGACCGCCAGGGACACCGACTCGTCCAGCTCGTCGGCGAGGGCGTCGGCCCGGTGGGACAGCAGGGCGGGCAGGCGCAGGGCGGCGAGGTAGGCGTTGCCCAGTTCCATCAGGCGGGGGGCGAGGGTCACGTCGCGGCCCTCCAGGCGGACGTATCCCATGCGGGCCAGGGTGGCGGTGACGCGGTCGACCGTGGAGCGGGCGAGGCCGGTGGCCCTCTCCAGCCCGCTGAGGCTGAGGGTGCCGCCGTCCGCCTCGGTCAGCCGCCGCAGGACGGCGATGCCGCGCAGCAGCGGCGCGACCGCCTCGGCCGGCGCGATCGCCTCGGCCGGCGTGATGGCGTCGGCGGTGTCGTTCGTGGTGTCGGCAGGCATCGGTTCTCCGGTACGGCGGTCGCGGCAGGCCTACCGTAATGCGGGGCCGGCGGCCCCTCCCCTTCCCGGCCGCCCCGGACGTCAGTTCCGCGTGACCCGCACCTGGTGGTCGCCCTTCAGGTCCGCCCCCGACACCGTGATCGTGATGCCCCGGCGCGGGTCCTTGAAGGTCTCGCCCGGGGCGAAGGCGGCGTCCGAGAGTTCCGCGTGGACGTTGGGGCTGCGCGTGCAGCCGCCGCTGTGCTCGAGGGAGTCGTACACCGTCACCGGGCCCATCCCCGTGTCCACGTCCGCGTCGACCTTGTAGATCAGTACGCCCTCGCGGCAGACGGCCTCGTCGTTGCCCTCGCGGGTGCGCAGCTCGACCGCGTACCCGGACTTCCCGTCCAGCGGCACGACCACCAGCTTGTCGCCGCCCTTGCGGGCCAGCGGCGTCAGCGTGTACTCCGTCGTGCCCGGCCGTGACGCGCAGTGCACCTGGGACGGTTCCAGCCAGCCCAGCTTCCACTTGTGCCAGCCGAGCAGGTCGTTGTCGGCGCCCCAGTCCTCGCTCATGATGTCCCAGTGGCCCACCGCGCCCCCGCCCTCCTGGGTGTAGAGGTCGGGCAGGCCGAAGACGTGGCCGTTCTCGTGGGGCAGGACGCGGTAGCCGGTCTTGTCGTAGGAGCCGGAGCCGTCGTCCTGCCGGGAGTAGACGAAGGACGCGTTCGCCACCGGGACGCCGTCGGCTACCGGGGCCTCGCCGTTGCCGGCGAAGGTGACGGACAGGACCGTGTCCAGGGCGGAGGGGCCCGCGTTCGGCGTGACCAGGACGTTGAGGATGTCGTACGCGCGGAAGTCCACCTTCGGGTCGGCCACCGACACCAGGTCCTGCACCAGCTCCCGGTAGCCGGGTTCGAAGGGGGCGCCGCGCTGTATGCCGTACTCGGCGAACGACTTGGGCATGCGCAGCCAGCCGCGGACCGGGGTCTCGGGGCGGTAGTCGAGGCGGCCGTAGGAGCTGGTGCGGAACCACTCCTGGGTCTGCGGGAAGAACTCGGCGTACCGGTCGAGGGCCGTGCCCTCGCCGGGCGCGTCAGAGAAGTCGATCATCAGGTTGAGCGCGCGGACGGTACCGGTGGAACGGGCGTACCCGGACGAGGTCGGGACGCCTTCCGACATCTGGATCTCGGAGCCGCCGCTGATCAGGCAGGGGCCGTGCGCGGAGGAGCGGGAGAGGGTGGCCGGGCCAGGGCCGGCCGTCGAGGTGCCCGGGGCGAGCCGGCCGGTGCCCGCCGAGGTGCTGACGGCGAGCGTCAGGGCGGCGACGGCCGCTATCGCGGCCGGCCGGCGCGGGCGTATCCGACGGCTCGGCGGCCGCACCTGCGGCTGCGGCTGCATGCAGACCTCCCGGACCACGGCAGCCGCCGGTCACCGACTGCACCCTGGTGAACACCCTGTGTCGGGAGGGGTGTCGGCGCTCGCTGGAGCGGACCGATCGTGGGTTTCCCGCGGGTAGCCCGTCGGCGCCGCCCGGGGCCGGGGCGTCCGTGTCCTCGCGGCCCTGCTCACGGCCCTGTTCGCGGCCTCGTCCGCGGTCCTCGTCCGCGCCCCGCCCCCGGCTCTGCGGCGGGTCCCGGGGCGCCTTCCGGGAGGCGGCCGCCGGACGCCGGGGGTGTGTGACGCACGTCACTGGAAAGAGGTGCGCGTGCGGGAAATAACCGGGGACTGCTTCCCCGTTTAGTCCTGTGTCCGAGCGAAACGGGGAAACGGTCCCCGGATCGCGACCCGGGATCCACCGTCGTCCCAGTCCGAGGAGTACGCCGTGCAGACCGCAACCCCCGTGCAGCGCAAGGCGACCCGGCCGCGTGCCGACGCCCTGCGCAACCGGGAGCGGATCGTCACCGCCGCCCGGGAGATGTTCGTCGAGCACGGCCCCGACGTGCCGCTCGACGAGGTCGCCCGCCGGGCCGGCGTCGGCAACGCCACGGTGTACCGCAACTTCCCCGACCGCGACGCCCTCGTCCGCGAGGTCGTCTGCTCGGTCATGGACCGTACGGCACGGGCGGCCGAGCTGGCCCTCGCGGAGACCGGTGACGCGTTCGAGGCGCTGGAGCGCTTCGTGCACGCCGCCGCCGACGAGCGGATCAGCGCGCTGTGTCCGATGGTGTCCAGCACGTTCGACCAGCACCACCCCGACCTGGAAGCGGCGCGCGGCCGGGTCGAACGGCTCGTCGCCGAGGTCATGGAACGGGCGACGGCGGCCGGGCAGCTCCGCCCCGACGTGGGCGTGAGCGACCTGATGATCGCCGTGGCCCAGCTCAGCCGGCCCCCGGCCGGCACCGAGTGCCTGCACGCCGACCGGTTCGTCCACCGCCATCTCCAGCTGTTCCTGGACGGGCTGCGGGCCCCTGCCCGCTCCGCCCTGCCGGGGAAGGCCATGACCATGGAGGACCTGCGCCGGCCCTGCGACCAGTAGTCCGCCACCAGTACTTCCGCCACCAGTACTTCCGCCACCGGTGTTCGCGTCACCGGTGGCTCCGCGACTCATGACCGTCCGACCGGAGGGCGGCGGCCCCTCGGCCGCCGCCCCGGGTCAAGTCGTCCCTTTTTACCGACCTTTTCCGTCACGAAGTCCCGAAGTGGGTATCTCCATGTCCCAAGCAGCCGTCAAGGCTCCCGGCGTCCCCGACGCCGGCCGCTGGAAGGCGCTCGTCTTCATCGCGCTCGCCCAGCTGATGGTCGTCCTCGACTCGACCATCGTGAACATCGCGCTCCCCTCCGCCCAGCAGGACCTCGGCATCTCCGACGGCAACCGGCAGTGGGTCGTCACGGCCTACGCCCTCGCCTTCGGCGGCCTGCTGCTGTTCGGCGGCCGGATCGCCGACCTGTGGGGCCGCAAGCGGACCTTCGTCCTCGGTCTGGCCGGTTTCGCCGTCGCCTCCGCGCTCGGCGGCGCGGCCACCAACGAGGCGATGATGTTCGGCTCCCGCGCCCTCCAGGGCGCCTTCGGCGCACTGCTCGCGCCCGCCGCGCTCTCCCTGCTCGCCGTGATGTTCACGGACGCCAAGGAGCGCGCCAAGGCGTTCGGCATCTACGGGGCGATCGCCGGTGGCGGTGCCGCCGTCGGTCTGATCCTCGGCGGTTTCCTCACCGAGTACCTGGACTGGCGCTGGACCTTCTTCGTCAACGTCCCGTTCGCGGTCGTCGCCGCGGCCGGTGCGTACCTGGTCGTCCGTGAGCCCGAGGGCGGCCGCAACCGCTCCCCGCTCGACGTCCCCGGCGTGATCCTGTCCACCCTCGGACTGGTCGCGCTCGTGTACGGCTTCACCCGCGCCGAGTCGGCCGGCTGGAGCGACGGCCTGACGATCGGCATGTTCGTCGGCTCCGCCGTGCTGCTGGCCGCCTTCGTGCTGGTCGAGAGCCGGGTCAAGGCCCCGCTGCTGCCGCTGCGCGTGGTCACCGACCGCAGCCGCGGCGGTATCTACCTCTCGCTGGGCCTGGCCATCATCGGCATGTTCGGCCTGTTCCTCTTCCTGACCTACTACCTGCAGATCGTGAAGGGCTACTCGCCGGTGAAGACCGGCTTCGCCTTCCTGCCCATGGTCGCGGGCATGATCACGGGCTCGACCCAGATCGGCGCCCGTCTGATGACCCGCGTCCCGGCCCGTCTCCTGATGGGTCCCGGCTTCCTGGTCGCCGCCGTCGGCATGCTGCTGCTGACCCGGCTGGAGGTCGACACCTCCTACGCCGCCGTGCTGCTGCCCGGCATGCTGCTGCTCGGTCTCGGCATGGGCACGGCGTTCATGCCGGCCATGTCCCTGGCCACCGCGGGCGTGCAGCCGCGGGACGCCGGTGTCGCCTCCGCGATGGTCAACACCTCCCAGCAGGTGGGCGGCGCCATCGGCACGGCGCTGCTGAACACGATCGCCGCCTCGGCCACCACGTCCTACGTCGCCGACCACATCGGCGGCGCGGCCGGCCGGTCCCAGCAGCAGCTGGTCCAGCTGGAGGGCATGGTGCACGGCTACACCAGCGCGATCTGGTTCGCCGTCGGCATCCTGGCCGCCGCCGGCGTGATCGCCCTGACCTTCGTCAACGCCGGCCGCCCGGGCGGCACGTCCGTCACGGGGACCCGCTCCGGCGACGGAGTGGAGGACGAGCTGCCGGTGCCGGTCGTCGCCCACTGACACCGGTCCGGTGACACCCCTCGGGCCCTGAGCACCATCCGTGCCACCCGTGCGCAGGGGGAGGGGACGCCCCGTGCGCACGGTTCCCCCGCGGACCCGCCCCGGCCGCGCCGAGCGATCCGCTCAGCGCAGCCAGGGCAGGTCCGCGCCCGCCTCGGCGGGCTGAAGTCCCTCGGCGACGATCCGCATGATCTCGCCGAGGGACTTCTGCTGTTCCGGGGTGAGCCGGTCGAACACGGCCTGGCGCACGGCTTCCACGTGGCCCGGCGCGGTCTGCCGCAGGACGGCGTGCCCCTCGTCCGTGAGCACCGCGAACTGGCCGCGCTTGTCGGACGGGCAGTCCTCGCGGCGCACCCAGCCGCTCTTCTCCAGGCGGGCGATCGCGTGCGAGAGACGGGAGCGGGTGATCTTCGCGTACTTGGCCAGCTCGGTCATCCGCAGGCGCCGTTTCGGGGACTCGGCGAGCTTGACCAGCAGGCCGTAGTAGACGTGCGGCATGCCCGCGTCGCGCTGGAGCTGGCGGTCGAGGTGGTCCTCCAGGAGGGTGGCGGCCTCGATGTAGGAGCGCCACACGAGCTGTTCCTCGTCGGTGAGCCAGCGGGGCTCGTCGGCGGGGGCCGGGATGGGTGCCGTGTTCATGCATCCCACTCTACGAGACCACTTCTTGAATTTTAAACAAAACGGGCGTAGATTCGGCCGCGAAAGAGATTGAGACTTCAAGCAACATTCATGTGGCAAGCAACGGTCACATGAGGGGAGCCGCCGCCATGTCGACCGACGTCCGGGAGCGCATGCCCGCCCTCTACCTCAGCCACGGCGCCCCGCCCCTCGCCGACGACCCCGTCTGGCCCGGGCAGCTCGCCGCCTGGGCCGCCGGCCTGCCGCGTCCGACGGCGATCCTCGTCGTCTCCGCCCACTGGGAGGAGGCCCCGCTCGCCCTCGGTGCCACCCGCACGGTGCCGCTCGTGTACGACTTCTGGGGCTTCCCCGAGCACTACTACCGGGTGCGCTACGAGGCCCCCGGCGCCCCCGGGCTCGCCGACTCCGTCCGCAAGCTGCTGCGCGCGCCCGGCACGCCCGTGCAGGACGTCCCCGACCGCGGCCTCGACCACGGCGCGTACGTCCCGCTCGTGGAGATGTACCCGGACGCCGACATCCCGGTCCTGCAGGTCTCCATGCCGACCCTCGACCCGGCGCGGCTGATGGAGATCGGCCGCAGGCTGGCGCCCCTGAGGGACGAGGGCGTGCTGATCATCGGCTCCGGCTTCTTCACCCACAACCTGGCCGCCCTGCGCCGGACCGGCGTCCCCGCCTGGTCGGCCGAGTTCGACGACTGGGGGCGGCGCGCGCTGGAGGCCGGTGACGTGGACGCGCTGCTCGACTTCACCCGCACGTCCCCGGCGGGCCTGCTCGCCCACCCGCGCACCGAGCACTTCGCCCCGCTGTTCGTCACGATGGGGGCGGCCGACGCGGCCGGTGAGCTGGACCTGGGGCGGTCGGTGATCGACGGGTTCTGGATGGGGCTGGCGAAGCGGTCGGTGCAGTTCGGCTGAGGGCCCGGCCGCCCGCCGGGCCGAGGGCGCGTGCGCGGGCCCGGCGCGACGAGGCCCGGACGCGGCGCGGCCCGGAATCTCCCGCGCGTCCGCGTCCGTGGCAACCCCGTAACGGTACGGGCCGTCTTCAGGAGTGGGAGAGCGGTCGGGAACGGTGCTCTTGCGGGGTGGACGGTTCGGTGCCGGACGTGACGGACGTCTCATGTGCACAGGGGCCGCGGAGCCCCGTGAGGGCCTTGGGGTCGTCGTCGTCCCCGGCCTGACCTGGCCGTCCGTGCGTTCCGGCCGCGTCGGTCCTCCCGGCGCGGCGGCACAGGGTACTGCATGATCAGAAAAATCGGGGGGCGGGTTGGGAATTCTGTCCGGATTCCAGTCGTTGTTTCCATCGGATGCAGGGCACCCGAGGAGAGTCCCGAGAGAGTCCGGAGACGGATTCCGCAACAACAAGACAGATACCGGAGACGTCCCACACGGTGCCGAACCGTCCACAGGACCGCCCGCTGAACCACTCATCGCAAGGGAGCACGCATGGCAACCCGTGCCGTCGCCCGTCGTAAGTCCGCCACCGGCGAGACGACCGACAGGGCAACCAGCGTCCGCGCCAACGGCGGCGAGCTCGCCGACCGCGATCTGGTCGGCATGTACCTCGACGAGATCGCCCGGACGCCCCTGCTCGACGCCGCCAAGGAGGTCGAGCTGTCCCAGACCATCGAGGCGGGTGTGTTCGCGCGGCAGGTACTCGAAGGCTACGAGGAGACCGGGGCGGACGCCACCCGGGAGGAGCTCCAGGCCTTGATCGACGCGGGTGAGCGGGCGAAGGACGTCTTCATCCGTTCCAACCTCCGCCTGGTCGTCGCGGTCGCCCGCCGGTACCCGCGCAGCGGCCTGCCGCTCCTCGACCTCATCCAGGAGGGCAACGCCGGCCTGGTCCGCGCGGTCGAGAAGTTCGACTACCGCAAGGGCTTCAAGTTCTCGACGTACGCGACCTGGTGGATCCGCCAGGCCATCACCCGGTCGATCGCCGACCAGTCGCGCACCATCCGCCTGCCCGTCCACCTCGTGGAGGAGCTCGGCCGGATCCGGCGCGTGCAGCGCGAGTTCAACCGCGAGCACGGCCGTGAGCCGGAGCCCGCGGAGATCGCCGCCGAGCTCGGTTCGACGCCGGAGCGCGTCACCGACGTGCTCGACTGGGCGCGCGACCCGGTCTCGCTGAACATGTCGGTGGACGACGAGGGCGAGACCCAGTTCGGCGACCTGCTGGAGGACACCTCCGCCGTGTCGCCCGAGCAGTCCGTGATGACGCTGCTGCGCAGCGAGGAGCTGGACGACCTGATCGGCCGCCTGGACCCGCGCACGGCCTCCATCATCAAGATGCGCTACGGCATCGACGACGGCCGCGAGCGCACGCTGACCGAGGTCGGCAAGGAGCACGGCCTCACCCGTGAGCGGATCCGGCAGATCGAGAAGCACGCGCTGCTGGAGCTGAAGAAGCTGGCGCGTGACACCGGCTTCGAGGCAGCCGCGTAAGGCCGTCGGGGGCCGCCGCGGGGCGGCCCCGTGAGGCGGGGGCGTGGCGTGACGCCTGGGGCGTACGCCGGTGGCCGGAGCCCGCGCGAACATGGCCGTACAACGCTGCTTCAACCGGCAGGGGCCCGGGAACAAGAACTCCGGGCCCGGCGATCGGGTCCGGGATCCCACCGGATCCGACGCCACACATGGACCACGTCCCGACGCACTCCCCCCGGCGCCGGGACTCTCCGAGCCGGGCTCGGCGCCCCTCCCCCCCCCCGGGCGCCGAGCCCGGCTCTCCCCGTACGTGGACGGACGAGGCCGGGGCGCGCGGGCGCGGGGCGGGAAGGGGCGGGGCACCCCGGACCTGAACCCCGGGGTGTCCCGCCGGATGGCAGATTCTGCCACAGCGGCATAGCCTGCCGAAGTGAGCAGCACGACCAGCACCACCCGTACGTCCGCTCCCGGCCGGCCGCCGGTCTCGCTGACCGAGCGGCGCAAGGCCGAGACCCGCATGGACATCGCCCGCGCGGCGGCCCGCCTCTTCGTGCACCAAGGCCTGCGGGCCACCCGGGCCGAGGACATCGCGCGCGCCGCCGGCATCGCCCCGCGCACCTTCTACCGCTACTTCGCCACCAAAGAGGAAGCCGTCGCGCCCCTCTACGCCCTGGGCGCCGAGCGCTGGATCGAGGCGGTGCGGGAGGCCCCGGCCGCGCTGTCCCCGCCGCGGGCCCTGGACAGGGCGGTGCGGCACACGCTGACGCCGGGGGCCGGGGTGTCCGCCGCGTCGTGGGAGGGGGCCCGGACGCTGATCCGCCTGGCCGGGACCAGTCCGGCGCTGCGGAAGGTGTGGGCCGACGTCTGCCACACGACCGAGCGGGCGCTCGCGCGGGCATTGGCCGAGCGGGCTCGGGCCGGGCGGTCCGCGGAGGGCGGGGACGGCGCCGCCGAGGCGCCGGCGCCCGGCCCCCGGCTCCTCTTCGCCGCCGCCACGGCGGGGGCGGCGGTGCGGGTGGCGGTGGAGTACTGGGCCGCTTCCGCGGAGGAGCCGGGGAGGGCCCTGGACCTGGCGCTGGGGAACCTGGAGGTGCTGAGGGGATTCGCCTGGGAGGAGGCGCTGGGGGCGTAGGCGCGGTGCGGCCGCCCCCGCCTCGGCGGGCGGGGCGGGCGCGTGGCCGGGGCGGCGCGGCGGTCCGCGGTGACGCGGGGCGCGTGCGCGGCCGGGGGCGCATGGGCGTCAGTCCTCCGGGGCCGCCCGGGTCAGGCGGGCGCCCAGGGCGCGTACACAGGTGACCAGTTCCGGAGGTCCCTGTACCCGGAAGTCCACCCCGAGCATCGCCAGCCGTACCGCCATCCACTCCACCGCGTCCGAGACCGTGGCCCGCAGGACGCACGACGTCCCGTCGTCCACCGGATCCGGCGGCCCGAGCCACCCCGGCAGCCGTGCGGCGACCTCCCGCGCCGGCGCGGCGAAGGTGACGACGATCTCGTACGAGTCGCCGCGCCGCTGCATGGACCGGCGCAGGTACTCCGCCGCGTCCCCCGTCGGCAGCTCCCGGGGAGCGAACCGCGCGCCCGTCGCGAACGGCTCGCTCACCCGGTCCACCCGGAAGGTCCGCCAGTCGTCGCGGTCGAGGTCGTAGGCGACCAGGTACCAGCGCCGGCCCGTCGAGACCAGCCGGTACGGCTCCGTCACGCGCCGCGACTCGGTGCCGTCCCCGGCCCGGTAGGCGAACCGCAGCCGCTCCCGCCCGGCCACCGTGGAGGCCATGACGGTCAGCGTCTCGGGCGCGATGCTCGGCCCGTCCCCGCTGGTCAGCGGCGTCGTCGCGGCCTGGAGCGTGGCGACGCGGTGCCGCAGCCGCGACGGCAGCACCTGCTCCAGTTTGGCCAGCGCCCGCACCGACGCCTCGTCCACGCCCTCCACCGCGTGCCCCGCCCCGGCACGCAGCCCGACCGCGATCGCCACCGCCTCCTCGTCGTCCAGCACGAGCGGGGGCATCGCCTTGCCCGCGACCAGCCGGTACCCGCCGTCGGCGCCCAGGGTCGCCTGCACGGGGTAGCCCAGCTCGCGCAGCCGGTCGATGTCCCGCCGGACCGTGCGGCGGGAGACCCCGAGCCGGTCGGCGAGCTCGCCGCCGGGCCATTCACGGGGTGTCTGGAGGAGGGAGAGCAGGGTCAGGAGCCGAGCCGGGGTGTCCGTCGTCATGCGTCCGAGGATGCCGCGGATCTAGGACACGATCTGACCTACTGCGGCCCTAGCTTGTTCTCATGACCTTCACGCACACCCCGGACACCTCCACGGCCCGGCCCGACCGCCGGCGCTGGTTCGCCCTCGCGATCGTGATGACGGCGGCGTTCATGGACCTCGTCGACGTCACGATCGTCAACATCGCGGTCCCGTCGATCCGGCGGGACGAGGGCGCCTCCTTCAGCCAGATCCAGTGGATCACCGCCGGCTACGCCCTCGCCTTCGCCGCCGGTCTGATCACCGGCGGGCGGCTGGGCGACATCCACGGCCGCAAGCGGCTGTTCCTCGTGGGCATCGGCGGCTTCACGCTCGCGTCCGCGCTGTGCGGCTTCGCGGTGAACCCGGAGATGCTGGTCGCCTCGCGGATCCTCCAGGGCGCCATGGCCGCGCTGATGGTGCCGCAGGTGCTGTCGATCGTGCACGCCACCTTCCCGGCGCACGAGCGCGGCAAGGTGTTCGGACTGTTCGGCGCGATCGTCGGACTCGGCGCCGTCTCCGGTCCGCTGCTCGGCGCCCTGCTGACCGAGTGGAACCTCTTCGGGCTGGAATGGCGGCCCATCTTCCTCATCAACCTGCCGGTCGGCATCGCCGGCCTGGTCCTCGGCGGCCGCTTCATCACCGAGTCCAAGGCCCCGCGCGCCCTCAGGCTGGACCTGGTCGGCGTCGCCCTGGTCACCCTCGGCCTGCTGATGCTGGTCTACCCGCTGACCCGGGGCCGCGAGCTGGGCTGGCCGCTGTGGGGGTACGCGTCGATGGGCGGCGCGTTCGTCGTCCTCGCGGTGCTGGTGGCGTACGAGCGGCGCAAGAGCGCGCGGGACGGTTCCCCGCTGGTCGAGCTGTCGCTGTTCAAGGTGAAGAGCTTCGCGGCGGGCATCGCCGTGCAGACCGTCTTCGGGGTCGGGCTCGGCATCTTCTTCCTGGTGTGGACGCTCTACATGCAGGAGGGCCTGGGCTGGAGCCCGCTGCGGGCCGGGCTGACGGGTGTGCCGTTCTCGATCGCGGTGTCCGTGGCGGCGGGCCTGTCGGTGCAGAAGCTGGTCCCGCGCTTCGGGCGCAAGGTGCTCCAGGCGGGCGCGCTGGTGATGGCGGCCGGAGTGCTGCTCTACATCTGGGAGGCCGAGCGGTACGGCCTCGGCATCGAGTCCTGGCAGATGGCGCTGCCCCTGGTGGTCATGGGTCTGGGCATGGGCCTGATCGTCGCCCCGCTGACGGACGCGGTGCTGTCCCAGGTGCCGCGCGAGCACGCCGGCGCGGCGTCCGGGCTGATCAACACCGTGCAGCAGATGGGCAACGCGCTCGGACTCGGCCTGGTGTCGGTGGT
Organism: Streptomyces sp. NPDC029152; assembly: GCF_055564355.1. Taxonomy (NCBI): domain Bacteria; kingdom Bacillati; phylum Actinomycetota; class Actinomycetes; order Kitasatosporales; family Streptomycetaceae; genus Streptomyces; species Streptomyces sp. NPDC029152. The sequence goes on from NZ_JBVHWR010000011.1 coordinate 291,728, forward strand.
CTTCTTCGGCGCGATGGACGACCACGTGGCCCCGTCCGGCGTCGGGGCGGCCTACGCCGGCGCCTTCCAGAACGCGCTGGGCTGGGTGGCCGCGGTGCTGGGCGCCATCTTCCTGCTGATGTTCGCCCTGCCCGGACGGCCGGCCCGGCACGTGGAGGGGGCGGCGGCGCAGGAGGAGGCCGCGCAGGAGGGGAAGGAGCCCGCACTGGTCTGACGACGGACCGGTGCGCGGCGGACACGGGGGCGGGGGGGGGGGGGGGGGGGGGGGGGGGGGGGGGGGGGGGGGAGCGCCCCCCCCCCCCCCCCCCCCCCCGGTGCGGGGAGGCCCCTTCCACCACCCGTAGGAATACATCGGAAAAGAACAAAACCGAACCCC
>NZ_JBVHWR010000012.1:0-111439 GCF_055564355.1 Streptomyces sp. NPDC029152
GTGGAGATCTACCAGAACTGCAACATCTTCAACGACGGCGCCTTCGACGCCCTCAAGGACCGCCGGCAGGCCCAGGACGCGGTGATCCGCCTCGAACACGGACAGCCCGTCCGCTTCGGCGCCGACCACACCAAGGGCGTCGTCCGCGACCGGGCCACCGGCGACCTGAAGACCGTCACCGTCACCCCGGACAACGAGGCCGACCTCCTCGTCCACGACGCCCACGCCGCCTCCCCCACCACCGCCTTCGCCCTCTCCCGCCTCGCCGACCCCGACACCCTGCACCACACCCCCATCGGCGTGCTGCGCTGCGTCGACCGGCCGGTCTACGACACCCTCATGGCCGACCAGCTCGACACCGCCGTCGAACAGAACGGCAAGGGCGACCTCGCCGCCCTGCTCGCCGGCGGCGACACCTGGACCGTCGCCGGCTGACGGGAGGGACCGACCCGGTCGCACGGACCCCACGCCGGATCGCCGGCGCCCTTCGCGGCGCCGGCGATCCGGCGTGCCCCCGGCCGCGCCGGCCGGTCAACGGGCGTCGTTTCCCCGCCACTTGGTGTGACCAACCGGCTGATTGCCGTCTTGTCATGGCCTGTTACCGGCGCTTACTTTTGCCCCTCCTGACGCAATGTCGAGGGGGATTCCCATGGCCGTACGCGGCCGGCACCGCCGGTACCAGCCGAACAGGATCAACCGGGCCTCACTGACCGTCACCGCGGGCGGCGCGGGCATCGCGCTCCCGCTCATCGGCACCGGCGCGGCGCACGCGGCCGACATGGACACCTGGGACAAGGTCGCCGCCTGCGAGTCCAGCGGCGACTGGGGCATCAACACCGGCAACGGCTTCTACGGCGGGCTGCAGTTCACCCAGTCCACGTGGGAGGCCTTCGGCGGCACCGCCCACGCCGCGCGCGCGGATCTGGCCACCAGGGACCAGCAGATCGCCGTCGCCGAGAAGGTGCTCGACGGACAGGGGCCCGGCGCCTGGCCGGTGTGCTCGGAGCGCGCCGGTCTCAGCCGTGGCGGCGACGGCCCCGGCGTCCGCCCCGCCGCGGGAGCGGCCACCGGGAAGAGCGCGGAGAAGACCACCGGGAAGGCCGCGGCAGCCGCCGGGAAGGCATCCCCGGAGGCAGCCGGGGCCGCGGACGTGCGGCCCCAGACGACGCCCCAGTCCCGGGCCGGCACCGCCCGGATGTACACGGTGGTCACCGGCGACACGCTGTCCGGCATCGCCGACAGCCAGCAGGTGCGGGGCGGCTGGCGCGGGCTGTACGAGTCCAACCGGGCCGCGATCGGAGCGGACCCCGACCTGATCGTGCCCGGCCAGCGGCTGGCGCTGCGCGGCGAGGGCACCGCCACGGCGCCCCGCGCCGAGGACGGGACGTCCCGGTCGGCCAAGCCGAAGCAGCCGAAGCAGTCCGGGAAACAGGCCAAGCCGAAGCAGCCCAGGAAGACGGCCTCGGACACCGCCGAGGGCAAGGCCGCGACCGGTCACGCCCTCGTGGCCCCCGTCGACGCCTCCACCGGCACGCCGTACCACCAGGCGGGCTCGTCCTGGTCGAAGGGCTACCACACCGGCGTCGACTTCCCCGTCCCCACCGGCACGACCGTCAAGTCGGTCGCCGCGGGCCGGGTCGTCAGCGCGGGGTGGGGCGGTTCCTACGGGTACCAGGTCGTGGTCCGGCACGCCGACGGCCGCTACTCCCAGTACGCGCACCTGTCGGCGATCTCCGTGAAGGACGGCCAGTCCGTGGGTGCCGGCCAGCGCATCGGGCGGTCGGGCTCCACCGGGAACGTCACGGGCCCGCATCTGCACTTCGAGGTGCGGACGGGGCCCGGTTTCGGTTCGGACGTCGACCCGCTGGCGTACCTGCGGGCCGGCGGCGTCAGGATCTGATCCGCACCCGGCGCCGGTCGAGGACGGGCAGCGGGACGTACGGGCCGCCGTAGAAGGGCCCGTAGGAGATGAGCCGGTCCTCGGCCGCGGGCTCCGCCGGTTCCAGGGCCGCGCACGTCTCCGCGGCGGGCGCGGTGACCGGGACCGGCGACGGTACCGGGGCCGGGGCGGGGAGGAGCACCGTGGCGGGCCGCGCGGCGGGCGGCTGCCCGCCCCCGCCGGCCGGCGGGCCTCCGACAGGGACCGCGACCGCGTCGATCGCGCCGGCCGCCGGCCGTGCCGCGGACGGGGCGGAGACCAGCGGCTCGCCGAAGCCTCCCCGCGCCCCAGCAAGCCCGTCACTCCCGGGGACCGCCTCGGCCCCGCCCCCGGGCACCGCCCCGTCCGCCGCGCCCTCCGCCGCCTCCCGCGAGAGCCGCTCCGTCGTCAGCAGGATCAGTCCGCCCGCGGCCACCACACCGCAGCCCAGGGCGAGCACGGTGCCGGTCGTGCCGTGGCGGAAGGTCTCGCCGAACATCGTGATGCCGACCACGGCCGCCACCACCGGGTTCGCGACCGTCAGCACGGCCAGCGGGGCCGCGAGGCCGGCGCCCCGGTAGGAGGCCTGCGACAGCAGCATGCCCGCCGTGGCGAGTACGCCGATCACGGCCAGGGACGGCAGGTCGGCGGCGGACACACCGCCGGTCCAGTCGACAGCCACCGTCTTGGTGAACACCGAGGACATGCCGAACGCGATGCCGGACGCGGTCGCCAGCAGCACGCTGCGCACCACGGGGTGCCGGTGCGCGGCCCGGCCGGCGATCATCAGCGCCACGATCGCACCGGCGGTCACCACGGCCACCGCCACGCGCTGCGCCGTGTCCAGCGACTGGGCACCGGACGCGCCGACCAGGGACAGCAGGCCGGCCAGGCCGACCGTCGCCATGATCGCGCCGCGCCATGCCGCCGCACCGGCCCGGCGGCCCACGAACAGCGCCGCCATGGGCAGCGCGAACACGATGGTGAGTGCCCCCAGCGGCTGCACCAGGCTCAGCGGACCGAGGGCGAGTGCCACGACGTGCAGCAGTGCGCCGAGGCCGTTGAGGCCGACCGCCGCCCACCAGCAGGGCCGGCGCAGCGGGGCGTACCGGACGTCGGTGGAGGACGCCGCGACCCGCTCCTGCACGATCGCTCCGCCCGCGTACGCCACGGCGGAGACGAGCGACAGCAGCACGGACAACGCGAGGGCGCTCATCGGCTGCTCCTCTGCGGGAGGCGGGGGCTCTCGGCCCGGCGCGGCGAACGGTCGTCTTCCATGGACAACACGATGCCGTCCCAGGGCCTTCCCGTCGTCGTCCCTGAGCACCCATTGGGTCCTACTGCCGATGGAGTATCAGGACGGCGCCGTCCTCCCCAGGGTGGGCGACCTTCGTCGAGGCCCCCCGGCCGCGCCCCGTGGGGGCCCTGATACTACTGCTCCGCGTGGACCTCGACCCCGGGCTCGCCGCCCTCCGCCCGCTCGGCGGCTTCTTCGTGCTGCGCGTCTTCGGACCGCCCCCGCGCCGGCCGCTCCCCACCCTCGCGCACGCCTGCCGGGAGAACACCGGGGACGGTCCCGCGGACGGCCTTTCGCGCGACCCCCTCGCCTTCCGCGTCCGGAAGACCGCCGCCGCCCTCGGCGCCCCCGAGACCCGGGTCGCCGCGTCCGTGGTGCACCAGGGGCTCGCCGCCCGCCTGTGGTCGGTGACGCTCGGCTGCGCCGCCCTGTACGGCCGGGTCCCCGGCCTGGACCCGGACCTGCTGCACTGGGACCCCGACGCCTCCGCCCCCGACGACCTGTGGCTCGCCGGGGTGCGTCCGCGGCCGGCGGACGCCGCCACCCTCGCGGAGCTCGTGCTCGACACGCACCTGGAACCGCTGACGGCGGCCCTGCGCGCCCGGTACCGCCTCGCGCCCGGGCTGCTGTGGGGCAACGCCGCCTCCGCCCTGGCCGCCTCCGCGCGCGAGCTGGACCGCTGGGCCCGCCGCCACGGCCGTACCGACGCCGCCGCCCGCGCCCGCTCGCTCACCACCGGCCTGCTCGCGCACCCCCTCCTCGCCGGGACCGGCGCCCTGACCGGCACCGCCTTCCGGCGACGCAGCTGCTGCCTGTACTACCGCGTGCCCGGCGGGGGCGTCTGCGGCGACTGCTGCTTCTCCCGGCCCCCGCGCTCCCCACGGCCGCCCCGGCCCTCACCGCCCCCGCGATCTTCGAGGCCCACGCGCTCTTCCCCGGACGCCCCGCCTGGGTGACCATGAGGGGACCAGCCGCCGAGCACGGGAGGTTCCGGGTGCGTGTGGGACTGCTGACCCGGGAGTATCCGCCCGACGTGTACGGCGGCGCGGGCGTCCACGTCGAGTTCCTCGCCCGGGAACTCGCCCGCCTCGTCGACCTGGACGTGCACTGCTGGGGCGAGGGCCGTACCGACGGCGTCCTGCGCCACCGCCCCTGGTCCGCGCTCGACGGCGCCAACGACGCGCTGCGCACCTTCTCCGTGGACCTCGCCATGGCCGCCGCCCTGGAGGGCCGCGAGCTGGTCCACTCCCACACCTGGTACGCGAACCTCGGCGGCCGGCTCGCCCAGCAGCTGTATGGCATCCCGCACGTCGTGACCGCGCACTCCCTGGAGCCGCTGCGCCCCTGGAAGGCCGAGCAGCTCGGCGGGGGCTACGCCCTGTCCGGCTGGGCCGAGCGCGACGCCGTCGAGTCCGCCGACGCCGTCGTCGCGGTCTCCGGCGCCATGCGCGAGGACATCCTCGCCTGCTACCCGGCGCTGGACGCCTCCCGGGTCCACGTCGTCCACAACGGCATCGACACCACCCTGTACCGGCCCGATCCGGGCACCGACGCCCTGGACCGGATCGGCCTGGACCGCTCCCGGCCGTACGTCCTGTTCGTCGGCCGCATCACGCGCCAGAAGGGCGTGCCCCACCTGCTGCGGGCGGTGCGGGGCATCGACCCGGCCGCGCAGGTCGTGCTGTGCGCGGGCGCCCCGGACACCCCGGAGATCGACCAGGAGTTCCGCGACCTCTTCGCCGGGCTGAGCCGGGCCCGCGAGGGCGTGCACTGGATCCCGCGGATGCTGCCGCGTCCGGAGGTGATCCAGTTGCTGACCCACGCCGCCGTCTTCGTCTGCCCCTCGGTGTACGAGCCCCTCGGCATCGTCAACCTGGAGGCGATGGCCTGCGGCACGCCGGTCGTGGCCACCCGCGTCGGCGGTATCCCGGAGGTCGTGGCGGACGGCGAAACGGGGGTACTCGTGTCCCGGGGCGACAGCGGGAGCGACCACGGGGACGACGACTTCGAGGCGGGCCTCGCCCGGGCCCTGGACTCCGTCCTCGGTGATCCGCAGGCCGCCCGGCGCATGGGAGAGGCGGGACGCAAGCGCGCGGTGGACGAGTTCGGCTGGGACGCGGTCGCCCGCCGCACGGTCCGTCTCTACGAGGAGACGCTCGAACAGGCATAGGCGGCCCCGCCCACGGGCAGGCATGGGCCACCAACGAGGGTGAGGGGAGCGGCCATGCGTCGTGGTGGTCCTTCGGTGCTCGGGATCGTGCTGGCGGGCGGGGAGGGCAAACGCCTGATGCCCCTGACCGCGGACCGCGCCAAACCCGCGGTCACCTTCGGCGGCACGTACCGCCTGGTCGACTTCGTGCTGTCCAACCTGGTCAACAGCGACATCCTGCGGATCTGCGTCCTGACGCAGTACAAGTCGCACTCGCTGGACCGGCACATCACCACCACCTGGCGGATGTCGAGCCTGCTCGGCAACTACGTCACCCCGGTCCCCGCCCAGCAGCGACTCGGCCCGCGCTGGTACCTGGGCAGCGCCGACGCGATCCTGCAGTCGCTGAACCTGGTCTACGACGAGCAGCCCGAGTACGTCGCGGTGTTCGGCGCCGACCACGTGTACCGGATGAACCCGCGCCAGATGCTCACCCAGCACATCGAGTCCGGCGCGGGCGTGACCGTGGCCGGCATCCGGGTGCCGCGCACCGAGTCGTCGTCCTTCGGGGTGATCACCCCGGGCTCCGACGGCCGGACCGTCACCGGGTTCCTGGAGAAGCCCGCCGACCCGCCGGGGCTCGCCGACGACCCGGAGCGCGTCTTCGCCTCGATGGGCAACTACATCTTCACCACCAAGGCCCTCGTCGAGGCCCTGCAGCGGGACGCCGAGGACCCGCGCTCCGTGCACGACATGGGCGGCTCGATCCTGCCCCAGCTCACCGACCGGGGCGAGGCCGCGCTCTACGACTTCAGCGCCAACCACGTGCCGGGGGAGACCTCCCGCGACCAGGGCTACTGGCGGGACGTGGGCACCCTCGACGCGTACTACGACGCCCACATGGACCTGATCGCCGAGCGCCCCGCGTTCAACCTCTACAACCGCGACTGGCCGATCTACACCCACTCCAACCAGCTCTCCCCGGCCCGTTTCAACGCCGGCGGCATGGCCGGCGAGTCGATCATCAGCGCGGGCTGCCTGATCCGCGGCCAGGTCACCCGGTCCGTGCTGTCCCCCGGCGTGGTGGTCGACCCCGGGGCGGTCGTGCAGGGCTCGGTGCTGCACGACAACGTGCACATCGGCCGGGGCGCGGTGGTGCGCGGAGCGGTGCTGGACAAGAACGTCGAGGTGCCGCCGGGTGCGACGATCGGCGTCAACCCGGAACGGGACGCCGAGCTGTACACCGTGTCCAAGGGCGGCGTGATCGCGCTGGGCAAGGGGCAGCGGGTGCCGTGACGGCAGGGCCGTCCGCGGCTCCGGGGGCTCGGGCGGCCCCCGGCATCGTTGTCATGTACTGGACTCCAAGGGGGATCCGTGCTGTCATGCCACTGCCGTGACATCGCTGTCCGACATCGATGTCACGGGCCATCGGCCACCACCCCTTCCCGAGGAGAGGGTCAGTGCGCACCAAACGACTCAGAGACAGACTGGCGTCACTGCTCGCCGCCGCCCTGGGCGTCGCGGGACTCGCCGCCGTACCGGACGCGAGCGCGGCCGGCGCCGCAGCCGAGATCCACGGCCTGAAGGGCGAGTACTACACCCAGTCCGCCCCCGGCGCCTTCGACTTCCACGAGCTCAAGGCCACCGGCTTCGACCCGCAGCTCGACTTCGGCACCCTGGAACCGCGTCTGGCCTTCGCCACCGGGCGGTCCGACGACGTCAGCGTCCGCTGGACCGGCAAGCTGGTGCCGGAGAAGACCGGGGCCCACACCTTCTCGATCACCGGTGACAACGGCTTCCGCCTCTGGATCGGCGGCAGGCTCGCCATCGACCACTGGGTCGACGACTGGGACCGCGAACAGACCGCCGAGCCCATCGAGCTCACGGCCGGACGGTCCTACGACCTGAAGCTGGAGTACTTCGAGCACTACGGCGGCTCCAACCTGCACCTGCGCTGGACCGAGCCCGGCGGCGCCAAGGAACCGGTGCCGCAGTCGGCGTTCCGCCTGCCGGACGGCTTCGACTACGACGGCGCGACGGCGACCACCGTGCTCGCCACCGGCCGCACCCTCAAGCTGGACTTCGCCCAGCCCCTCGCCGCGGCCCCGGCCGGCCTCACCGACCACCTCGAAGCGGTGATCGGCGGTGCCGAGTGGCCCCTGGGCGGGGCCGAGGTCGACCCGGCCGACCCGACCGCGCTCCTCGTCGCCCTCGACGAGCCCGTCGTCGGCGACAAGGCCGGCACCGCCCCCGGCACCGCCGACGTCCGCTACGACGGCGAAGGCGGCCTCACCGGCGCCGACGGCAACGTTGTCAAGGCATTCTGGAGCAGCGGTGCGAACCACTCCACGTACGAGCTGCGCACCGAGTGGGCCGACGACGTGGACCCGGACCACGCCCTCCCGGAGTACCCGCGCCCGCAGCTGGCACGGGACGCCTGGCGCAGCCTCAACGGCCGCTGGCAGTTCGCCGCGGCCGAGGCCGGCGAGCAGCCGCCGGTGGGCAGGAACCTGAAGGAGCGGATCGTCGTCCCCTACCCGGTGGAGTCGCAGCTCTCCGGCGTCCAGCGGCACGAGGACCGCATGTGGTACCGCCGCACCTTCACCGTCCCGGCCGACTGGCACATCGGTTCCCGAAAGCGCCTGAAGCTCAACTTCGGCGCCGTCGACTGGCGGTCCGAGGTGTACGTCAACGGCACGAAGGTCGCCGAGCACGAGGGCGGCTACGACAAGTTCGGCGCCGACGTCACCGACGCGCTGAAGCCCGGCCGCGCCCAGGAGCTGATCGTCGGCGTGTACGACCCGACCGACGCGGCGAACGGCGAGAACCCGCCGCTCGGCAAGCAGCGCCTGGATCCGAGCGGCATCTGGTACACGCCCAGCTCCGGCATCTGGCAGACGGTCTGGATGGAGCCGGTCGCCCGGGACCACGTCGACTCCCTGAAGCTCACCCCGCACGTCGACGGGGCCGCGAGCACGCTCACGGTCGAGCCCCGGGGCGTGCGCGACGGCGTGCGGATCAGCGCGACGGCGTACGCCGGGAAGCGCAGGGTCGCCACGGTGAGCGGACGTACCGGCGAGCCGCTGACGCTGAGGATCCGCGACCCGCGTCTGTGGTCGCCCGACGACCCGTTCCTGTACGACCTGAGGGTCACCGTCGGCACCGACCGCGTGCGGAGCTACTTCGGGATGCGCTCCGTCGCCGTCGAGAAGGTGGACGGCGTGCCCCGCACCGTCCTCAACGGCGAGCCCGTCTTCATGATGGCCACCCTCGACCAGGGCTTCTGGCCCGACGGCCTGCACACCGCGCCCACCGACGAGGCCCTCGCCCACGACCTGAGGCTGCACAAGGAGCTCGGCTTCAACGCGGTGCGCAAGCACATCAAGGTCGAGCCCGACCGCTGGTTCTACTGGGCCGACCGGCTGGGCCTCATGGTGTGGCAGGACATGCCCGCGATGACCGCCGGGGTGAACCCGTCCGCCGCCGCCCGCGCCGCGTACGAGCGGGAGATGAAGGAGATGATCGACGAGCACGTCAGCAGCCCGTCGGTCGTCATGTGGGTCACCTTCAACGAGGGCTGGGGCCAGTACGACATCGGCCGCGTCGCGGCCCAGGCCAAGTCCTGGGACCCGACCCGGCTCGTCAACAACCAGTCGGGCCTGAACCTGGGGGCCGACGGGGGCGCCGGCGACATCATGGACGAGCACGGCTACCCGAGTCCCGCCCTGCCGCCCCGCCCGGACGGCGAGCGCGCCCTGGTCAGCGGCGAGTACGGCGGCCTCGGCCTCGCGGTGCCCGGACACGCCTGGTCGGTGCAGCAGTCGTACGTCGACGTGGACCCGGCGACGTACACCGACGACTACCTGGCCGAGCTCGGCAAGGTCCGGGCCCTGGTGTGCAAGGGGAGCAACGGCGCCGTCTACACCCAGATCACGGACGTCGAGGGAGAGCTGAACGGACTGACGACCTACGACCGCAAGGTCCTCAAGCCGGACGCCGAGCGGATGAGGGCCGCCCACGAGGCCCTGATCCGCGACGCGTCCCGGCCCGTCCCCGCGGGGTGCCCGGCCGCCTGAGCCTCCCGCGCGTCCCCGGTCGGCCCGCAGCCGTCCGGGTGGGGAAGCGCGGCGGGGACGGCGCCGCCGGTGCCGCCCCGACCGCAAGCGCCCCATGAGCCACAGGAGTCCCGGCCCCTTCCCGAGGGGCCGGACTTTAATCTGCTGTTAACTGTGAGTAGCGTGATCGTACTTGACCGTAATCGGCGGAGGGGGATTGACTGCTTGTCCACCCGTCGTCATTGCGAGGCAAGCCCTTGACTTCCGATCTGCTCGCCCCTCTCGACCTGGCGTTCTGGAACATCGAGTCCGCCGAGCACCCCATGCACCTCGCGGCGCTCGGCGTCTTCCCGGCTCACTCGCCCACCGCGGGCGCCCACGCGGCGGACCTGCTCGCGGCCCGCGCGCCGGGGGTCCCCGGGCTGCGGATGCGGATCCGGGACACGTGGCAGTCACCGCTCGCCCTGCGCCGCCCCCTCTCCTTCGGCGGTGCCGTCCGCGAGCCCGACCCGGGCTTCGACCCGCTCGACCACGTCCGGCTGCACGCCCCGACGACGGACTTCCACGCCCGGGCGGGCCGCCTGATGGAAAGCCCGCTGGAGCGCGGCCGGCCGCCCTGGGAGGCCCATGTGCTGCCGGGCGCGGACGGCGAGTCCTTCGCGGTGCTGTTCAAGTTCCACCACGCCCTGGCCGACGGACTGCGGGCCCTGGCCCTCGCGGCGGGCGTCCTCGACCCGATGGACATGCCCCCGCCCCGCCCGAGGCCCGAGCCGCCCCGGCGCGGTCTGCTGCCGGACGTGCGCACCCTGCCGGGCCTGGTGCGCGACGCCCTGTCCGACGCGGGGCGCGCCCTGGACATCGGCGCCTCGGCGGCCCTGTCCACCCTCGACGTGCGCTCCTCGCCCGCCCTCGCCGCCGAGCCCTCCGGCACCCGCCGCATCGCGGGAGCGGTCGTCGACCTCGACGACGTCCACATCGTCCGCAAAACCGTCGGCGGCACCGTCAACGACGTCCTGATCGCGGTCGTCGCCGGCGCCCTGCGCCGCTGGCTGGACGAGCGCGGCGACGGCAGCGAGGGCGTCGCCCCGCGCGCCCTCATCCCCGTCTCCCAGCGCCGCCCGCGCACCGCTCACCCACAGGGCAACCGGCTCTCCGGCTACCTGGCACGGCTCCCCGTCGGCGACCCCGACCCACTGTCCCGCCTCGCCGCGGTGCGCACCGCCATGGACCGCAACAAGGACGCCGGGCCGGGCCGGGGCGCCGGCGCGGTCGCCCTGCTCGCCGACCACATCCCGGCGCTGGGCCACCGGCTCGGCGGCCCCCTGGTCGGCCAGGCCGCCCGGCTCTGGTTCGACATCCTGGTCACCAGCGTCCCCCTGCCCAGCCTCGGCCTGCGGCTCGGCGGCCACCCGCTCACCGAGGTCTACCCCCTGCCCCCCCTGGCCCGCGGCCACTCCCTGGCGGTCGCCGTATCGACCTACCGGGGACGGGTCCACTACGGGCTGGTCGCCGACGCGAAGGCCGTGCCGGACCTCGACCGGCTCGCCCTGGCCGTGTCCGAGGAGGTGGAGACGCTCATCACCGCCTGCGGTCCCTGACCCGCCGGGTTTGGTCCCCGGCCCGGCGCTCCGTAAAATTCCCCGTTCGAAAGCGGGCGCGACCGGAGCGCCGCGACGGTGACCAGGAACGGCAGCGGCGATGACGGTGACACAGGACGGCTCGGCGACCACGGACGAGGTGGTGTACGGGTCCGGTGACGAGGCGCAGTACGGCCCTGGCATCGACCCGGAGCGGCTCGCCGTCTGCCTCGGTGTGCTCGAGGAACTCGACAGGCTCGACGTCGACCACCCCGACGCGATCGCGGTCCGCCGGGCCACCTCGCACATCTACCGCATGGTCAAGCAGCGCCGCCGCCAGGAGCGCCGGGCCGCCAAGACCGCCCACGACAAGGCGGTCACCGAGGCCACCGCGACCGGGTCCGCCGAGCGCATCGACGACGAGACCGAGGGGCTCCTGCCCTCCTCCCGCACCGAGGAGGGCACGATCGCGGGGATACTCCAGCGCCCGCGCTCCTGCTACATCTGCAAGCAGCGCTACGTCGAGGTCGACTACTTCTACCACCAGCTCTGCCAGACCTGCGCCGCCGAGAACCGCGCCCGGCGCGACGCCCGCGCCGACCTCACGGGCAAGCGCGCCCTGCTCACCGGCGGCCGGGCCAAGATCGGCATGTACATCGCGCTCAGGCTGCTGCGCGACGGCGCGCACACCACGATCACGACCCGCTTCCCCAAGGACGCCATCCGCCGCTTCAAGGCCATGGACGACTCCGCCGACTGGATCCACCGCCTGGAGGTCGTCGGCATCGACCTGCGCGACCCGGCCCAGTCCGTGGCCCTGGCCGAGCAGGTCGCCGGGCAGGGCCCGCTCGACATCCTCATCAACAACGCCACCCAGACCGTGCGCCGCCTGCCCTCCGCCTACGCCGCGCTGGTCGAGGGCGAGAGCGCCCCGCTGCCGGCCGGCGAGCTGCCCGCCCACCACGTCATCGGCGCCTTCGGCTCCGGCGCGGTGGACGGGCTGGCCGCACTGCCCGTCGGCGTCTCCGGGCTCGACGCGCAGAAGGTGGCCGACCTCGCGCTGGTCGCCGGCAACGCCAGCGTGGTCCGGCACCGCGAGGGCACCGCCATCGACGCCGGCGGTCTGCTCCCCGACGTCGTCGACACCAACACCTGGGTCCAGACCATCGAGCAGATCTCCCCGGTGGAGCTGCTCGAGACCCAGCTGTGCAACTACACGTCGCCGTTCATCCTCATCAGCAAGCTGCGGCCGGCGATGGCCGAGGCCGCGCGCAGGGCGTCCTCCGGACGCGCCTACGTCGTCAACGTCTCGGCGATGGAGGGCGTGTTCGCCCGCGGCTACAAGGGCGCGGGCCACCCGAACACCAACGCGGCCAAGGCCGCCATGAACATGGTGACGCGAACCAGCGCCCAGGAGATGTTCGACACCGACCGCATCCTGATGACCTCGGTCGACACCGGCTGGATCACCGACGAACGCCCCCACTACGACAAGCTGCGCCTGGCCGAGGCCGGCTTCCACGCCCCGCTCGACCTGGTCGACGGCGCCGCCCGCGTCTACGACCCGGTCGTGCGCGGCGAGGCGGGCGAGGACCTGTACGGCGTCTTCCTCAAGGACTACGCGCCCGGCAAGTGGTGACGGCGGCACCGGATCAACGGCCTTAAGCCGCAGGCCCGTTCGCCGGGCGCCGCCCCGCCGTGGGACGTGCGCCGGCGCGCCCGGTGCGCCGGCCGCGCGTACCTCGCGGTCCGGCCCCGCGCAGGCCCGCCCGTGGGTCTGCGCGGGGCCGGGGAGCGCCGTGCGGTCGCCCTGGTCCCGGCACGCATGGCGCCCCCGCGGCGGATCCGGTCAGTCGACCGCTCCCAGCCGCGAGTTGCGCGCCGCCAGCAGTTCCAGCACCGTGCGCCAGTCCTCCAGGACCCCGGCGTCGAAGGCGGCGGTACGGGCCTCCTCGTCGGCCTGGCGCAGGCCCAGCAGGTCGTCGTCGTGGGGCCGGGCGTCCGGGAGGGCGTGCCCGTGCAGCAGGCGGGCGACGCGGGGGCCGAGCAGGGGCCGTACCGCCTCGGCCGTGCGGCCGGCCGGACCGCCGGGCCACAGCAGCCTCCCCGCCACGGACACCAGGCCGGCCACCTGGAGTTCCTTGTCCGCCGGGCGTCGCCGGCGCAGCAGCGCGGCGGTCCGCAGGGCGTGCCCGTACGGGTCGGCGGGGCCGCCGTCGTGACCGGCGGACGGCCGCCCGCCCCGGCAGGCGGACAACAGGTCCATCAGCTCCTCGACGCTGCGCAGTTCCATGCCCCGGTCCTCCCACGAGACAGCCGTTGCGGACCGCCAGCGCACCATGGCGAGCTTGCGGCGCGGCCAACGGCGACTGAACGGCACGGCCACGCGCCGCCCCCGTCGAAAGGGTGATCGGCGATATGGGCCGAACGGGTGAGCCGCATACCGGGTGAAAGGCGGTGGAACGGGCGTAAAGCCCCAACTGTGCGCGAGGCGGCGGGCAATGGTTGTCCCATGTTTTGAGCCCCATAGAGCGCACCCCCGCTCATTTGGTTAATCTGGTGCGGACGGACGAGCAGGACCGGGTGCCTACCCACACCCACGGTCCGTCATGGGACGAGCCGGTCCACAACGGCCTGCTCCCGCACGAGTTGCCGGCGCCACCGCGTCCGAACTGCATGCGATCAGACCCGAGTGGGCGCCAGGTGCCGGACGGCAGACCGGCCGACAGGCCCCGAGGGTGACCCGACACATAAGGAGTGCGCGGTGACACCGGAGACGATGACGAACCCCGACCGACGACCCGAGGAACGCGCCGAGCGCGCGGGCCGCCGGCCCGGAGAGATCGGCAGCCTCGACGTGTGGGCGCGTTCCGCCCCCATCCGTCTCGCGGGCTACGAGGAAGACCTCGCCGAGCCGCACATCCTGCCCAGCGTGGACTGACCCGCCGCGGGACCCGCCGGACGCGTGGGCGTGCGAGACTCACGCCCATGCTGATCAGGGAAGCCACGGCCGCCGACTGGCCGCGCATCTGGCCCTTCTGGCACCGCATCGTCGCGGCCGGAGAGACCTACGCCTGGGACCCGGACACCCCCGAGGACGTGGCCCGGGCCCTGTGGATGAACCCCGCCAAACGCGTCCACGTCGTCGAGGACGACAACGGCGCCGTCGTCGCCTCCGCCTACGTCACCCCCAACTACGGCGGCCCGGCCGCCCGCATCGCCAACGCGGGCTTCATGGTCGACCCGGACCGGGCCGGCCGGGGCACCGGCCGGGCCCTCGCCGAGTACGTCCTGGAAGCCGCCAGGGCCGACGGATACCGGGGCATGGTCTTCAACGCCGTCGTCGAGACCAATCCGGCCGTCAAGCTCTGGACGTCCCTCGGTTTCACGATCCTCGGCACGGTGCCGGAGGCCTTCGACCACCCGCGGCACGGGCCGGTCGGCCTGCACATCATGTACCGCGCCCTGTAGGGCCCGTCAGTCCAGGGGCGCCGTCCGCCGCCACGGACGCAGCGCCTCGATCCGCTCCGCCAGCTCCAGCAGCGCCGCCTCCGACCCCGGGCGCCCCACCAGCTGCACGGCGCAGGGGGCGCCCGACGGCAGCGTGCCGAAGGGCACCGACATCGCGGGCCAGCCGGTCAGGTTCCACGGCGGGGTGAACGGCGAGTACGCCGAGTTCGCCGCCACGTTGCGCAGCCAGCCCCGCTCGTGCCACGGCCCGGCCCCGGGGGAGCGGCGGGCCAGCGCCGGCGTGAGCAGCACGTCGTACTCGGCGAAGAACGGCTCCAGCCGCTCCCGCAGCCGCCGCCGCCCCCCTCCGGAGGACACCGTGCGCACGAAGCGCTGCCCGATCCCCGCGTGGACCCGCGTGCGCCGCGCCAGCCTGCGCGGGTCGAGACCCCGTGCGTCCACCGACGTCCCCGCCGTCCAGTGGGCCACGGCGGTCAGGCCCAGCGACGCCGGATAGGGCGGGTCGGCCCGCCGCACCTGGTGTCCCGCCCGCATCAGCACCCCCGCCGCCCCACGGACGGCGTCCGCGTACGGGCGGGAGACGGGGATGCCGGCGAGCGGGCTGCGCAGGGAGGCGGCGACCCGGACGCTGCCCGTGTCCGGGCGGCGGAACCGTCCGCCGCCCGCCGGCTCCTGCGCGGGGCCGTCGGCGGGGTCCTCCGCGAGGACCGCGAGCATCAGGCGGGCGTCCTCGACCGTCGTGGCCAGGGGGCCGTTCTCCGACATGCCGAACCAGTCGCCCTCGCCGATGCCGGCCGGCACCACGCCGCGGCCCGGCTTGAGGGTGACCAGACCGCAGTTGGCCGCCGGGATGCGCAGCGAGCCCATGCCGTCGTTGCCGAGCGCCACCGGAACCATCCCGGCGGCCACCGCCGCCGCGCTGCCGCCCGACGAACCGCCCGCCGACCGGGCCGGGTCCCACGGGTTGCGGGCGGTGCCGTGCACGCCCTCGGTGGTGCCGAACACGCACAGCTCGGGCACGTTCGTGAGGCCCACGACCACCGCGCCCGCCGCCCGCAGCCGGGCCACGGTGACGTGGTCGGCCGCGGCGGGCGTGTCCGGCGTCGCGGCGGACCCGATCCGGGTGGACTCGCCGCGCACCGCGAGGTTGTCCTTCACGGCCACCGGTACGCCGGCCAGCGGCAGTTCGGCCAGACCGCCCCGGGCGCCCACCTCCTCGGCCTCCGCGAGGGCCGCCTCGGCGCGTACGGTCCGGAAGGCGCCGACGCGGCCGTCGAGCCGCTCGATCCGGGCGAGATGCGCTGCCACCACCTCGCGCGGCGTGGCCCGCTCCTCACGTACGGCGGCGGCGATCTCGGCGGCGGTCCGGCCGGCCCAGTCGGTCACGGGAGCTCCTCGGTGCGATGCGGGAACGGGATTACTGGCGAGTACGCAGAGAGCACTCTGCCCGTCCGGACGCCTCGGCGTCGAGAGCCCGGGCCCCGTCGGCCGCCCCGTTCGGGCCGGCCGGTCCGGTGCCGCCGCGCTCGCCGACCGGCCCGGCTTCCCCGGCACGACCCCCGTCGACGAGGCCGGCCGGTTCTCCGCCGGACCCCGCCCCGGCCCGGACCGCGCCACCGGCGACCGGATCGACGCCCGGCCGGAGCGGATGCCGCCGCCCGCGAGGAGGACGCCCCGGGCCGCCCGGCGGGGCGCCGTCACGGCCGTGCGCTCCTGGGCTCTCGCTCGGCCCGCTCACCGACGGCCGGCGCCCGAAGGACACGGCCCGGGACCCGGCCCGCGCGGTCCTCGCGGCACGGGAGGGAGCGCGCCCGGCCCCCGCCTCGCGCCCCACCGCCCCGGCCCGCGCACCCGGGAGCGCCGTCCTCGGCGCCTTCTTCCGGCCGGCCGCCGACGGCGCCCGTCCCACCACCGTCCTCGACACGCGCGCCCCCGGAACCCGGCACCTCGCGGCGCGCGGCAGCACCGGGGCCGCCTCTCCCGACGAGGTACTCGCCGGCCCGCCCCCACGGTTCGGAGGGCGCGGGGCGGGGGAGCTGTACTCCAGGCCGGCCCCCGTCCCGAACCCTCCGCCGCGCCGGAAAGCAGCCGCGGCACAGCCGGAACCACCCGCCCCCGACCCCGGAGCGTCCGCATGCATGACGACCGCAACCTGGTCGAGGCCCGCCTCGAGCGCGTCCTCGACGAGCGCGTCCGCCCCGCCGTGTACCCCGAGTCCGTGCCCCTGGAGGTGGCGGTCTGGCACGCCCCGGGCGAGCCCGTCCCGGTGGCGGAGGGGCTCGCGGCCGAACCGCGGCCCATCGAGGCCGGCTCCCGCTGGGGCGTGCCCTGGGGCACCAGCTGGTTCCGCGTCACCGGAACCGTGCCCGAGGAGTGGGCCGGGAGGACCGTCGAGGCGGTCCTCGACCTCGGCTTCGACGAGAACACGCCCGGCTTCCAGTGCGAGGGCCTGGTCTACCGCCCCGACGGCACCCCGGTGAAGGGCCTCAACCCGCGCAACCAGTGGGTGCGGATCGGCGCACCCGTCGAGGGCGGCGAGGAGGTCCGCCTGCACGTCGAGGCCGCCTCCAACCCCGTCGTCCTCGACCCTCACCACCCCTTCGCGCCCACGCGGCTCGGCGACAAGGACACCGCGGGCAGCGAGCCGCAGTACACCCTCGCCCGCATGGACCTCGCCGTCCTCGACGAGACGGTGTGGAACCTGGTCCTCGACCTGGAGGTGCTCGGCGAGCTGATGGCCGAGCTGCCCGTGGAGTCGCCGCGCCGCTGGGAGATCCTGCGCGCCGTCGACAAGGCCCTGGACGCCATCGACCTCCAGGACGTGAACGGCACGGCGGAGGAGGCCCGTTCACACCTCACCGGGGTGCTGTCCGCGCCGGCCGCCCCCTCCGCGCACCGCATCAGCGCCGTCGGCCACGCGCACATCGACTCGGCGTGGCTGTGGCCGCTGCGCGAGACCGTGCGCAAGGTCGCCCGCACCACCTCCAGCATGACCGCCCTGCTGGAGGACGAGCCGGACTTCGTCTTCGCCATGTCGCAGGCCCAGCAGTGGGCGTGGGTGCGCGACCACCGGCCCGAGGTGTGGGCGCGGGTCAAGAAGGCCGTGGCCGGCGGACGGTTCGTGCCGGCCGGCGGCATGTGGGTCGAGTCGGACACCAACATGCCCGGCTCCGAGGCGATGGCCCGGCAGTTCGTGCACGGCAAGCGCTTCTTCCTCGACGAGTTCGGCGTCGAGAACGACGAGGCGTGGCTCCCGGACACCTTCGGCTTCGCCGCCGGACTGCCGCAGATCATCGAGGCGGCCGGGGCCAAGTACCTGCTGACGCAGAAGATCTCCTGGTCGCAGACGAACACGTTCCCGCACCACACCTTCCGCTGGGAGGGCATCGACGGCACCCGGATCTTCACGCACTTCCCGCCCGCCGACACCTACAACTGCTCCATGAAGGGCAGCGAGATCGCGCACGCCGCCCGCAACTTCAAGGACAAGGGAGTCGCACGGCACTCCCTCGCCCCCACCGGCTGGGGCGACGGAGGCGGCGGCACCACCCGCGAGATGGTCGCCAAGGCCGCCCGGCTGCGCGACCTCGAGGGTTCGGCCACGGTCGAGTGGGAGACCCCGCGCGCCTTCTTCGAGAAGGCGGAGGCCGAGAACCCGCGGCCGCCGGTCTGGGTGGGCGAGCTCTACCTCGAACTCCACCGCGCCACCCTCACCAGCCAGGCCAGGACCAAGCAGGGCAACCGCCGCAGCGAACACCTGCTGCGGGAGGCCGAGCTGTGGGCGGCCACGGCCGCCGTACACACCGGCTTCCCCTACCCGTACGAGGACCTGGACCGCATCTGGAAGACGGTGCTGCTGCACCAGTTCCACGACATCCTGCCCGGCTCCTCCATCGCCTGGGTGCACCGCGAGGCACGCGCCACCTACGACCGCCTCGCCGCCGAACTGAACGAGATCGTCGACGCCGCCCAGCACGCCCTGGCCGGCGAGGGCGACACCCCGCTCGTCTTCAACTCCGCCCCGCACACCCGCTCCGGCGTCCCGGCCGGCGCCGCCGCCGTGCCCGCGACCGGGGGCCGCACCGGCCTGACCCCCCGCCCGGGCGGCGGCCACGTCCTCGACAACGGCCTGTTGCGCGTCGAGATCGACGCATGCGGCCTGGTCGTGTCGGCGTACGACATCGACGCCGACCGCGAGACCGTCGCACCGGGCGGGGCCGGCAACCTGCTCCAGCTCCACCCCGACCTCCCCAACATGTGGGACGCCTGGGACGTCGACGCGTTCTACCGCAACACGGTCACCGACCTCACCGACGCCGACGAGGTCGCCCCCGGCGACGACGGCGCCTCGGTGCGGATCGTCCGCTCCTTCGGCTCCTCCCGCGTCACCCAGCTGCTCACCCTCGCGCCGGGGGAGCGGCGGCTGGAGGTGGACACCGAGGTCGACTGGCACGAGACGGAGAAGTTCCTCAAACTCGCCTTCCCCCTCGACGTGCACGCCGAACGGTACGCCTCGGAGACCCAGTTCGGTCACTTCCACCGGCCCACCCACACCAACACCAGCTGGGAGGCGGCCAAGTTCGAGGCCTGCAACCACCGCTTCGTCCACCTGGAGGAGCCCGGCTGGGGCGTGGCCGTCGTCAACGACTCGACGTACGGCCACGACGTGACCCGTACCGTCCGCACCGACGGCGACCGCGGGACGACCACCACCGTCCGCGTGTCCCTGCTGCGCGCCCCGCGCTTCCCCGACCCCGAGACCGACCAGGGCGTGCACCGCTTCCGGCACGCGCTGGTACCCGGCGCGGGCATCGGCGACGCGGTGCGCGAGGGCTGGCGGATCAACCTGCCGGAGCGGCGCGCCACCGGCGCCGGGGAGGTCGCGCCGCTGGTCTCGGTCGACACGGACGCCGTCGTGATCACCGCCGTCAAGCTGGCCGACGACGGCAGCGGCGACGTGGTCGTCCGCTTCCACGAGGCCCACGGCGGCCGGGCCCGCGCCACGCTCACCACCGGGTTCGCGGCCACGGACGTCCAGGTGACCGACCTGCTGGAACGCCCGCTCGCGGACACGGAGGCACCCCGGCCGGCCGATGGGCGGATCCACGTACGGCTGCGGCCGTTCCAGCTGATGACCCTGCGGCTGAAGCGCGCCTGACGGCGCCGGCGGGTCCGGTCCACCGCGCGTGCCGGGCCCACCGGACGCCGGGGGGGCCGTGTCCCCTTGCGTGATCTGCGGACCCCGGTCTCCCGGAACTATGTCCTCCGGGAGGTTCCCGCCAGCCGGGTCGGCGGCAGGTACTCCTGTACGTACGTACGCTCCCAGCACGCTCCCGTCTCCCGCAGCTCGCGCCAGGTCGTGTACCGGTAGCGGAAGAGGCGGGCCCGGACGAAACGCGGCGGCGCGCCCGGCGGGAACGGCGAACGGCGCAGCAGCCGCAGCGTGGCCCGGTCGTTCTCCAGCAGCCGTTCCACGAAGACGCCGAACCACGGCCCCGCGTACGACGGCGACAACGCGGCGAACCACATCAGCCAGTCCAGCCGCAGGTGGTACGGCGCGAACTGGCGCGGCCAGCGCCGCGGATCACCGGGCTTGCCCTTGAACTCGTACTCCCGCCAGTCCGAGTCCTCGCGCGCCACCTCGTCGGCGGTGCCCTCGACCACCACCTCGTAGCGGACCCGGCTGACGCTGCCGAAGGCGCCGTAGGTGTTGACCAGGTGCAGCGGGTCGAAGGACCGGTTCATCACCTGCCGGCGGGAGAGCATGTTGAGGACCGGCCGGTGGCTGAGGAAGACCAGCAGCGCCGCCACCGCGAGGACGACGACCACGTACCACGGCGGAGCGTCCGCCACGGACGGCGGATGCGCCGGGAACCGGACCGCCGACAGGGCCAGCACGACGGTGATCCAGTTCAGCCAGGCGAAGTTGCCCGACAGCACCAGCCACAGCTGGGTGACGATCATGAGCGCCGCGGCGGCCGTCGCGACGGGCTGCGGCGTGAACAGCAGGAAGGGGACCACCAGCTGCGTGACGTGGTTCGCCGCCACCTCCACGCGGTGCAGCGGCCGGGGCAGACGGTGGAAGAACCAGCTCAGCGGTCCCGGCATCGGCTGGGTCTCGTGATGATGGTCCAGGCACGTCAGCTTCCGCCAGCACTCGTCGCCGCGCATCTTGATCAGCCCCGCCCCGAACTCGACGCGGAACAGCAGCCAGCGCAGCAGGAACAGCACCACGACCGGCGGCGCCACCTCGTCGTTTCCGAGGAAGACGGCGAGGAACCCGGTCTCCAGCAGCAGCGACTCCCAGCCGAACGAGTACCAGGTCTGCCCGACGTTGACGACCGACAGGTACAGCGCCCACGGCACCAGCCACAGCAGCATGGCCCCCCACAGCGGCAGCAGCGAGTCCAGCCCCGCCACCAGCGCCGCCGACACCGCGCAGCCCGACCAGACGCAGCCCGCGAAGAAGCGGTCCGAGTAGCGCAGCTGGAACAGGCTCGGCGCCCGTCTGAACGGCACCCGCTCGACGAACCGGGGCACCGGCAGCATGCCGCGCTCGCCGATCAGCGCGCGGAACTGCAGGGCCGCCGTCACGAACGCGGCCAGGTACACGACGGCCAGGGCCCGCTGGAAGACCAGACGGGTCAGCCAGTAGTCGGGTGCGGTGAACCACTCCACGGCTCGCGCTCCTCTCGTGCCACGCCCCCGGGTACCCCGGCCGCCCGGCGTCCCTCCCGGTCTCCGGACAGCGGGTCCGGAGTCGAATAATCGGGCAAATCCTGGCAAGGTGGGGCGCATGGTTGATCGGGGAGCGAGCGCCCTGTCACCCCCGGACGACTGGCCCGCCCACCCGGACCCGATCCTGGCGCTCAACCGCATGGGGAGCTTCGACTGGGACCTGGACTCCGGGCTGCTCCACATGGACGCCCAGGCGCACGAGGTGTTCGACCTGCGCCCGGACGAGTACGACGGCCGCCCCGAGGCCCTGTCCGCCCGCGTCCCGGCGGCGGAGGGTCACCGCCTCGACACCCTGGTCTCCCAGGCCATGAAGGACGGCAGCGAGAACTACGGGACCTACCTGCGCGTGCGCCGCCGCGACGGCACCCTGCGGTGGGTCCGCACCCAGGGCTACATCCGCCGCGACGAGACCGGCCGGCCCCGCCGCATCATCGGCATCGTCCGCGACGCCACCCAGGAGCTCGGCGACATCGAGGCCCGCCGCGAGCAGGCCGCCCTGGACGAGGCCCGCCGGCAGCAGACCAACGTCGTGCAGCTCACCACGGCGGCCCTCGCGCACGCGCGCACCGTGGACGACGTCCTCGACGCCCTCAAGGACACCCAGGGCCTCGCCCACCTGGGCGCCACCAGCGTCGTCATGGGCCTGGTGGAGGGCGGCCGCATCCTGCTCGTCGCCGGGGGCCCGGACGGCAGCTTCGTCCACGGCACCCGTGTCACCGGCGTCGACGAGGCCTACCCGATGAGCGAGGCCGTCCGTACGCTCAGCCCGCGCTTCATCGAGTCGCCGCAGGAGTTCGCGGAGCGCTATCCGATCCTGTGGCCGCACCTGGCCGGTCTGCACGTCACCGCGGCCGCCTATCTGCCGCTGATCGCCCAGGCCCAGCCCATCGGTGCCCTGGGGCTGCTCTACAGCGACCGGCAGGGGTTCTCGCCCGAGGACCGCAACGTGCTCGTCGCCCTCGGCAGCAGCATCGCGCAGAGCCTCCAGCGGGCCATGCTCTACGAGCAGGAGATGGACATCGCGGAGAGCCTGCAGCAGGCCCTGCTGCCGCGCACCATCCCCCGCGTCCCCGGCTGCGACGTCGCCGTCCGCTACCGCGCCGCCACCATCGGCGGCGCCCTCGGCCGTGACATCGGCGGCGACTGGTACGACCTGATCCTCCTGCCCGGCGGACGCGTCGGCGCCGTCATCGGCGACGTCCAGGGCCACGACACGCACGCCGCCGCCGTCATGGGCCAGCTGCGCACCGTGCTGCGCGCCTACGCCGCCGAGGGGCACCCCCCGGCCACCGTGATGGCGCGGGCCTCGGTCTTCCTGCGCGAGCTCGACACCGACCGCTTCGCGACCTGCCTGTACGCGGAGGCCGACCTGACCACCGGAGTCGTCCAGGTGGTCCGCGCCGGGCACCTCGACCCGCTGCTGCGGCACGGTGACGGCAGCTGCCGCCGCGTCCCCGTGGAGGGCGGGCTGCCACTGGGCCTGTCCGCCGAGTTCGGGCGCCTCGCCTACCCCGTCGGCACCATCGAGCTGGACCCGGGAAACACCCTGCTGCTGTGCACCGACGGCCTGGTCGAGGAGCCCGGCGCCGACCTCGACGACGGGATGCGCGTCCTCGCGGAATTGGTCGCCTCCGGCCCGCAGGACGTACAGAACCTCGCCGACCGGCTGATCGAGGCGGCCGACGAGCGTCGCGGCGACGACGACGTGGCCCTGCTCGCGCTGCGCCGCCGCACCCCGGACACGCCCCGGATCGGCGGCCGGGTCCGCCAGCACGTCGCCCCGGGCGACCCCGAGGCCCTCTCCGAGGCCCGGCACATGATCCGTGCCGCGGTCCGCTCCTGGGGCGACGAGGAACACGCCGACGCGATCGAACTGGTCGCCGACGAGCTGATGACCAACGCCCTCATGCACACCGAGGGCTCCGCGATCGTCACCCTGCGGTTCCTGTCCGGCACCGACCGGCGGCTGCGCGTCGAGGTCGAGGACGCCTCCAGCGCCCTGCCGCGCCGCCGGGACCCGGGGGACTCCGGGGTCTCCGGACGGGGGCTGAGCCTGGTCGACACGCTCGCGGACGTGTGGGGCGTGGAGGCGCGGGGCAGCGGCAAGTGCGTGTGGTCGGAGTTCGTCATGCCGCACGACTGACACCGCGCCGCCGATGCCGCGCCGCCGGTGGTCCACCCGGCCCGCGGGGGAGGCTGCGCCGGAAGGCCGGCCTCCCCGATGGCGTGCCGCGTCCCGGCGAGGGCGCCTGGCCCTGCGGGCCGGGCCCCGTGGACGCCCTGGGGGGAGCCCGGCCGGACCCGCCGGCTCGTGGCCGACCGCGAGAGCGTCGAGGAGGCGGTGCGCCGGCTGCCGCCGCGCGAGCGGGCCGTCCTGCGTCCGCGCTTCCTCGCGGACCGGTCGCAGAGCCGCACCGCCCGGCGGACGGGTGTCTCCCGGACGCGCGTCTCCCGGCTGCCCGCCCGGACCCGCGCCCGCATCCGGCACGAGACCCTCGCCGCGAGGCGACCGCTCAGCCGGCCCGTCCGACGGGGAGCGTCACCAGGCGCTCCCCGTCCATGGTCCGCACCTCGTAGCGGGCGGTCTGGCCCGGACGCAGCGCCGCGCCGCCGCGCAGGGTGTTCGGCCGGGCGTCGTGGCCGGGGGCGCTCCAGGTGGTGACCGTCTCCTCGGTGCCGTCGCGGCCGACGGCGACGAGCCGGCAGGCGCGCGGGCCCGCCCCGTCCTTGACCTCGACTTCCACGTCACTGCCCCAGGCCTCCTCCGCGGCCGTGACCCGCGCCCACACCCCCGTCCGTTCGTCGGCCGCGGTGAGCCGCACACCCGGTGCGGCCTGCCGGGCCTGGACCGCGAGGCCGGACCCGGCCACCGCGCACACCGCGGCGGCGGCCACGGCGTACAGGAACCGCCGGCGGCCGGCCCGGTGCCGTGCCGCCACCTCCGACAGCAGGCGGTCCAGCAGCTTCGGGCCGGGACGGGCCAGGGGGTGGACGAGGCGTGGCGTCGCCCGTCGGTACAGCATCAACTGGCGGGCGGTGGGCCCGAGGTCCGTCACCTGCGCCGCGCACCGGGGGCATTCCACGAGGTGGTCCTCGAAGCGGAACGCGTCCGCCTCGTCCAGCACGCCGAGCGCGTAGGCGCCGACGTCGCGATGCCTCTCCAGGGACCTCATGCCGAATCCTCGTGCCGTCGGGTGGGGGCGGGGGTGCTCCTTGCTCCCACCGGTACGCACCGGACAGCCGAATCACTCAAGCCGCGCGCACGATCGCCACCCCGGGTCCCGGAGGGGTCCGGGACCCGGGGAACGGTCCGTACGGGGAGGATTCCCGGCCGGGGCGGCGCCTAGAAGAGGTGGATGGCGAGGTGGCCGAGCGGCAGCCCCAGTTGCCAGGCCGGGGTCCACACCTTCGGACCCTCGTCCTCCCCGGCGCCCGGGGCGCCGCCGGGCACCGCGTTCAGGTCCGGGGCGAGCAGTTCGGTCTCCTGGAGCCAGCGCCAGGCCGCGCGGGCCAGCTCCAGGTCCGGCGAGTGCCGGCCGGTGGCGTCGGCCGCGACCTCGGCCAGCCGCTCGTGCACCCACTCGTGCCACGGCTGGTCGTAGGCCGTGAGGGACAGCCACGTCTCCAGGTGGGTGACGACCCGGATGCCGCTCAGCTCGTTCTCGGTGTCGGACAGGAAGACGGTCAGCGCCAGCGCGTCCCGGCCGGCGCGGAACTCGAAGGACGTCGGCGGCATCAGGTCGCCGGTCCGCAGCAGCTCGTCGGCGATGTACTCGGCGTACAACCACGCCATCGGAACGGTCAGTTCGCCTCCGCCGGTGCCGTCCGTGCCCTCTTGACCTCTGTGCAGCATCCCTTCCTGCCTTCCTCCGGTGCGTGCGCGTCGCCCGACCCGGGTCATGGGCCCCCGACCGGAACACGGATGAGGACAGCCGATTACCCAACCGGGGCCCACGGCAAGGCGCTTTACGGAGGCTTGACCAAGGGGTCGGTTTCACCGCAGGTCGGCGGCGTATCCCGGTAGCACCCTGCGCAGGGCGCGCAGCGCGTAGTACGCGCGGGACTTCACGGTACCGGGCGGGATGCCGAGGGCTGTCGCGGCTTCCGCCACACTCGCCCCCTGGAAGTACACCAGCACCAGGACTTCACGGTGCTCCGGAGTGAGTGTCTTCACAGCCTCCCGCACATCGAGGGCGGCGGCGGCCCGCTCGGCGTGGTCGGCGCAGACCGGCGCGTTCTCCAGCACCGCGTCGCCGACCTCGGCCGGCCTCGCCTGCCGGGCCCGGCGCGCGTCGATCGCCAGCCGCCGGGCCACGGTGAGCAGCCAGGGCCGTACCGAGTCGAAGGCGTCGGCGCGCAGTGCCTCGGGGTGCTGCCAGGCGCGCACCAGGGTCTCCTGGACGAGGTCCTCGGCGCGCTGGCGGTCGCCGTCGCTGAGCCGCAGCAGCAGCGCGAAGAGCGGCCGGCCGTGCTCGCGCTGCAGTGCGGCGAGTTCGTGCTCGGCGGTCGTCGCGTCGGGGAGGGTGATTCCGGCCGTCATGGCCGTATGGCACCGCAGGGTCCCGCACGGGGACAGGGCGCGCGCACAGGTGTGCGACGGACGGTCGATCGCGTCGGTGAACGGTCCGACGAACGGTCGGCGTGCTCCTTTCGTGCGCACCGGCGGGCCGATGGGCGTGTCGGAACCCCCCGCGGCGACGTCCGTCTCTTTACCTATTCATATGTAAATGTGATTTTTATCGTGCAGGTGACCCCAGCGGAGTGAACGGATGATCACACGCAGTCGGCAGGTGGCCCTGGCCCTGACCGCCCTCCTCACCGCGGGCGCGGCCTGCCAGGCCCGTGACCACGAACCGCCGGCGCGGCCGGCTCCCGCCCCGTCCGCCGCCCCCAACGGCGCCTTCACGCTCGTCGCCTCCGGCGACGTCCTGCCCCACGACTCGATCATCGAGCGGGCGCGCTTCGACGCGGGCGGCACCGGCTACGACTTCCGCCCCATGCTCGCCGGCGCGAAACCCGTCGTCGCGCGTGCCGACCTCGCCCTGTGCCACATGGAGACGGTGTACGGCGCGAACGGCGACTACAGCGGCTACCCCCTCTTCAGGTCCCCGCCCGAGGTGGCGGCGGCCCTGGCCGCCACCGGCTACGACGGCTGCTCCACCGCCTCCAACCACACCTTCGACGCCGGCGCGGACGGCATCCGCCACACCCTGGACGCCCTCGACCGCGCCGGCGTGCGGCACGCCGGGTCCGCCCGCACCGAGCAGGAGGCGCGCACCACGACGATCCTGCGCGCGGGCGCGGCCCGGGTCGCCCACCTCGCCTACACCTTCGACACCAACGGCCGTCCGGCGCCGCAGGGGCAGCCGTGGGCGGTCCAGCTGATCGACGAGGACCGGATCGTCACGGACGCGCGGGCCGCCCGGAAGGCCGGCGCCGACGTCGTCGTCGTGTCCGTGCACTGGGGCACCGAGTGGCAGGACGAGCCCGACGACGACCAGACGGCCCTGGCCGAGAGCCTGACCGCCGCCCGCAGCGGCGACCGTCCCGCCATCGACCTGATCATCGGCACGCACGCCCATGTCCCGCAGGCGTACGAGAAGGTCAACGGCACCTGGGTGGTCTACGGGATGGGCGACCAGATCTCCAGCGAGATGATCAACAATGACGGTGAGCGCGACCCGCGCAGCAACCAGTCGAGCATCGGCCGCTTCACCTTCGCCCCGCCCGCCCGTCCCGGCGAACGCTGGCGGGTGACGAAGGCCGAGTTCGTCCCGCACCTCTTCGACGTCGACGCGGGCCGGGTGGTGAACCTCAACCGGGCCCTGAAGGAGGGCGCCGAGGTGCGCGCCGTGCGCGACCGGATCCGGGACGTGGTGCTCAGCCGGGGCGCCGCCGAGGACGGGCTGGTGATGGGGGAGTAGCGCCGGCCGGCCGCCCCCGTGGGTCAGCCGACGTCGACGTGGTCGAGGGCGTGCAGCATCTCGCCCAGTACGCGCAGGCAGGCCGTCACGTCGTCCGCCGTGAGCGCGCCGCCGACCGCGCGGAGCACGGCGTGCTCGCGTTCGAGGACCCCGGTGATCGTGCTCCGGCCCGCGTCGGTGAGCCGGATCAGCGACGACCGCCGGTGGGCCGGGTTCGGGATGCTCTCCACCAGGCCGCGACCCGCCGCGTCGTTCACCATGCGCTGCACGAACTGACGGCTGATCGCCTGCGCCCTGCCCATCTGCGGCACGGTCATCGGCCCGCCCCGGTGCAGCAGGGTCAGCACGGCACGCACGCCGACGGACACGCCGTCGTCGGCCAGGCCCTGCTCGACGCCGCGCTGGGCGCGCCGGTAGAGGGGGCCGACCAGGTCGTAGACCTCGGTCAGGCGGTGGGCGAGTTCGTCCGGGGGCAGGGGGGTGGCGGTGTCGTCCATGCCGACAGTGTCGCCCATTCCGTCGCCATGACAACCAGGTTGCCAAATCTCCGTCAAGATGACACCTTGGTTGTCATGACTGCTGCTTCGGATCTGCGCTTCTTCGCCTCCGCCGACGGCGACCTCGCCTACCGCGACACCGGCACGGGCGCCCCGGTCGTGCTGCTGCACTCCGGATTCGCCGACCACCGGGTCTTCGACGCCCAGATACCGGCCCTGGCCGCCGCCCACCGCGTCATCGCGCCCGACGTCCGCGGCCACGGCGCCTCGGCCAACGCGACCCGGCCGTTCCGCTGGGCCGACGACCTGGCAGCCCTGCTGCGCCACCTCGACGCCGGCCCCGCGGTGCTCGTCGGTGTCTCGATGGGCGGGGCCATCGCCACCGACACCGTGCTGGAGTACCCGGAGCTGGTCCGGGCCGTCGTCGTGTGCGGCGCGGCCACCAGCGAGTTCGAGTACACCGACCCCTGGGCCCGCGACGTGCAGGCCGAGCAGGGCAGAGCCCTGGCCGCCGGTGACGTCGAGGGGTGGGTCACGGCCTTCCTGCGCTTCGTGCCCGGCGAGCACCGGACCGTCGAGGACGTGGACCCGGAGGTCCTGCGCAGGCTGCGCGAGATGGCCTTCGGCACCCTCTCCAAGCACGCGCCGGACGAGGAGAACCACCACGTGCCCATGACCGGCACCTGGGCCCGCGTCCCGAAGATCGACGTCCCGGTCCTCACCGTCAACGGCGCCCTCGACGGCCCGGACCTGATCGCGGAGGCCGAGAGGCTCGCGCGTACGGTCCCGGACGGCCGCTCCGTGACCGTCGAGGGCGTCGCCCACTACCCGAACATGGAGCGGCCAGAGGAGTTCAACAGGATCGTGCTCGACTTCCTGCGCGGCCTCTAACGGCCCGCCAGCTCCGACTTCCGGTACGAGTACCCGAAGTAGACCACCAGACCGATCAGGAACCACACGGCGAACCGCACCCAGGTCTGCCACTGCAGGAACGTGATCAGCCAGATCGAGAAGACGATCCCCAGCGCCGGCACGAACGGCATGAACGGCGTACGGAAGGTACGCGGCAGGTCCGGCTGCCGGTAGCGCAGGACGATCACCGCCGCGCACACCACCACGAACGCCAGCAGGATGCCGATGTTGGTCAGCTCGGCCGCCTCGCCGATCGGCAGGAACCCGGCGATGGCGGCCGACGCGAACCCGACGATCCAGGTGACCCGGGTCGGCACGTGCCGCGTCGGATGCGTCTTGGCGAACCACTTGGGCAGCAGCCCGTCCCGGCTCATGCTGAACCACACGCGCGTGACACCCAGCATGAACGTGAACATCACGGTGAGGATGCCGATGATGGCGCCCACCGCGATGACGTCGGCCAGCGAGCTGAGCCCCACCGACTTGAACGCCGTCGAGAAGCCGCTCTCCGGGTCGATCTCCTTGTAGTTCTGCATGCCGGTCAGCACCAGACAGGCGGCCACGTACAGCACCATCGAGATGATCAGTGAGTAGATGATCGCCTTCGGCATGTGGCGCTGGGCGTCCTTCGACTCCTCGGCCGCCGTCGACATGGCGTCGTAGCCGAAGACCGCGAAGAACACCGTCGCCGCGCCCGTGAACGCCCCGCTGACCCCGAACGGGAAGAACGGATGGTAGTTCGCGGTGTTGATGTGGAAGACGCCGACGCCGATCACCACCAGCACCACCAGCACCTTCAGCACGACCACGACCATCTCGAAGCGGGCCGCGTTCTTGATGCCGAGCGTCAGCAGGTAGGCGATCAGCAGACACAGCAACGCCGCGAACAGGTCGACCTTGTGCCCCTCCCCGGTGCCCGGCGCGCCCAGCATCCAGTTCGGGAGGTCGACGCCCATCTCGCCGAGCAGGAAGCTGAAGTAGCCGGAGATGCCGATGGCGACCACCGCCACGATCGCCGTGTACTCCAGCAGCAGGTCCCAGCCGATGAACCAGCCGACCAGCTCGCCGAGGACCGCGTAGCCGTACGTGTAGGCCGAGCCCGCCTTCGGGATCAGCCCGGCGAACTCGGCGTAGGACAGCGCCGCCGCCGCGCTCGCGACGCCCGCGATGAGGAAGGAGATCAGGACCGCGGGGCCCGCGGTGCCGTTGGCCACGGTGCCGGCCAGCGTGAAGATGCCGGCGCCGATGATGCCGCCCACGCCGATGGCCGTCAGCTGCCACAACCCCAGGGACCGCACCAGGCCGGCGCCCTGTCCGGCCTCGGTGTCCTCGATGTGCTCGATGGGTTTGCGTCGGAGAACGCCCTCACCCATGCGGAATCCGGCCATGCGCCCCACCTCTTTGTGATCGGCAAACGGCTGACGGTGGATCATGATGACGCACTCGTGTTCCCGAAGGAAGGCGCGACGCACGCACCGGACCGACGGGTGCTACGGCACCACGGTCACCGGCCAGCGCCCCGCCTTCACCAGCCGCACCGCCACCGAACCCACGATACGGTGCCCGGCCTGCTCGGACGCGCCGACGACCACGGCGTCCGCCCGCAGCTCGTCGGCCGCCTTCACCAGACCGTTGTAGGGATCGCCGCGGAAGGTGTGGAACTCCCAGCGCACGTCGAATATCCCCTTGGACCGCTCCGCCGCCGAGCGGATCTGGGCCACCAGGTCCTCGGCGATCTCGTCGGTCGTGTCCGCCACCGGCGCCCCGAGCGCCGCCCCCGCCGCCAGCACGGGCTGCACGTATACCACGGCGAGCAGCGCGCGCTGCCGCCGGGCCAGACCGCCGGCGTAGGCCGCCGCGCGGAGCGAGGAGTCGGAGCCGTCCACCCCGACCACGATGACCTTCGGCCCGTCCGTGCCCCGTTCGAACTGATGGGAGTGCTGTTGCGTCACGCGGCGAGGCTATCGGACCCCGTGGCCGCCGCTGCCCGCGACCGCTTGCCTCACGCCGCCCCGGGGCGGGCCCCGGCCGGGCACGTCCACTGGGCCGGTCGGGTGGTTCTATGCCGCCGCAACGGTGTCGCTCAAGGGCGTCGACTCCTCTCCGGGCGAGTCATGAGTCATGAAGAAGGATCAGTTGCTCACGCGGCGCCGCGCGCTGCTCGCCGGCGTCGCGGCGGTCGGAGCGGCCGGCACCACCGGGGTGCTCGCGGCGGGCCGGGACCACGGGACGGCCCGGCCGGTCGCCCCCGCCCCGGGCGCCCAGGTGCGGCGCCCGCTGGAGCCCTCCGCCTACCGCCTCCAGCCCCTGGCCGGGTACGGCACACCCGGGGCCGGACCCCGCCGGCCCCCGGTGCGCAGCGAGCCGATCCTGCGCGTGTCCGGCCGGGGCCGCACCATGATGCTCACCTTCGACGACGGACCCGACCCCCGCCACACCCCCCGGATCCTGGACACGCTGGCGGAGTACGGCGTGCGCGCGACGTTCTTCGTGTGCGGGGAGATGGCCGACTACCACAAGGACCTGCTGTCCCGGATGGCCGACGAGGGGCACGTGGTCGGCAACCACACCTGGTCCCATCCCCTGCTGACCAAGCTCACCCGGCGCCGCGTCCGCTCCGAGATGGAGAGCACCTGCGAGATCATCGAGAAGGCTTACGGCGAGCCACCCCGCTGGTTCCGCGCGCCGTACGGGGCGTGGAACCGCGCCGTCTTCCAGCTCGGCGCCGAACTCGACATGGAACCCCTCGCCTGGACCGTCGACTCCCTCGACTGGACCACCCCGGGGACCGCCACCATCATCGACCGGGTCGAGGACGGCGCCGCCCCCGGCGTCGTCGTGCTGTCGCACGACGCCGGGGGAGACCGCTCGCAGACCGTGCGCGCCCTGCGTACCTACCTGCCGCGGCTGCTCGACTCCGGCTACCACCTCACCGTCCCCCGGCGGCAGCCGGCGTGACCCGCGCCGCGCCCGCCCGGCCGGGCCCGCTCAGCGGACCTCGGCCAGGCGGGCGAAAGCGACGACGTTCCCGTCGTAGCCGTTCTGCTTGGTGAAACCGCCGCCGCAGGTGATGACCCGCAGTTCGGGACCGCCCTTGGAGGCGTAGACCCGGTCGCCGGGGAAGTCGTCCTTCGCGAACACCTCGATGCCGTAGATCTCGAACACCGCGGTCTTTCCGTCCTGGCGGGACACCTCGATCCCGTTCCCCTTCTCCAGGGCACCGAGCCCGTAGAAGACGGCGGGCCCCTGGGTGTTGTCGACGTGGCCGACCACCACCGCCGTGCCCTTCTCCCCGGGGGAGACCGCGCCGGTGAACCAGCCGGCCAGATTCGGGTCCTCCGGCGGCGGCGCGCCGACCCAGCCGTCCGCGTCCAGGCCCACCGGCATGACCGGCGCGTCGACCTGGATGGCGGGGATCCTGACCCGGTCGGGGACCGCGTACGCCAGCGGGGCGAGTCCCGCCACGACGCCGTCCCCGCCGACGGCGCGCGTGTCCGAGGCGGCCGCCGGAGCGGGCTGCGGCGGGCCCGCGTCGAACTCGCCCGAACCGTTGCGGATGAGCGCGATCCCGGTCAGCAGAACCAGCGCTATCACGCCCCAGGGAGCGCGCTTCCTCCGTCGCTCCTCCTCTTCGGCCAGTTCCTCGGACCCGTACATTCGCCTTCCCCTCTCGACACGGCCGTCGCCGCGTCGTCCGCGCGTACGAGAACGCTAAGCGCGGCGCATCCGCGCGGCGACGGGACGCATGCGAACGGGTGGCGCGCGCACCCGGCGATGAGCCATCCGGGGAGCCCCCGGCCGGATTTTTCTGACGGGCCGTCACCTGCGGGGATGTCCGCTCGCCCGGCCGCGGCCCGGTACGCCCTCTCACCGGGACGGACCATTGCCGAAGTGCGGTCGCACACCGGGCAACCGAGGGTCTTCCCGGGAGGCGCTTTCTCGCCGATCGCCCGGGGACGTGCCCCGGGGCGCCTTCCGCGGAGGATGACATGCGCAACTTTCGTGCCCTGGCGGCCGCGGGCGCGGCGGTCGCCGTTCTCGGGCCGGCCGCCCCCACGGCCACCGCCGGCGGCGACCACAACACGCCGAGCAACATCGTCGCCCTGCCCAGCGTCATCGCGCGCGGCGGCCGGCTGACGGTCACGGTCGACGGCTGCCCGCAGGGCGGGGCGATGACCTCGGACGCGTTCGGCAGGGCCCACCTGACCCCGGTCCGGGGGGCCAACGAGACCTCCAGGGGCACCGCCACCATCCGGGACGAAGCCCGGCCCGGGTCCTACGACATCACGGTCGACTGCTCGGGCCGGACGCTGACGTGCCCGGCCGCGTTCGCCGTCGTCGGCGGTGTCCGCGGCGGTCTCGGCGGCAGCAGCTCGAGCGGGGCGACGCCGACGGACGTCGCGATCGGCAGCGGGCTCGTGGCCGCGGCCGTCGCCGGAGGCGGCCTGTCCTGGATGCGCCGCCGGCCCGAGCGCCGGACCTGACCCCGCCCCCACCGGGACCGCGCGGGCCCCGCCGCCGGGGAGAGAGCCCGTCCGTCACCGCCCCCGCGACGCACCGGGCGCGCGGGGCGCGGAGGTCAGGAGCCCTCCGCGCCGGAGCGACGGCGAAGGACGTGGTACGCCGCACCGACGGAGCCCGCGACGAGCGCGATGCCGAGCCCGGTCTCCTCGAGGTCGAAGCCGGCGGCGCCGCCGCCCTCGCCGGCGCGCACCCCCTGGGCGGTACGGAGCCGGGACGGTGCGCGTGGCCGCCGGCGACGGTCAGGCTCGTGGACCCCGTCCTCCCGTCACAGGCGGACGACACCCGGTACACCGCGCCGGGCCCGGCGTCCCGGTCGGCCCTCGCCCGTGCCGACACGTGCTCGCGCGGGACGACGACCGTGTCGAACACCGGCGACGAGACCGTCGCACGGCCCCGGCAGGCGCCGTCGTGACGGTCCACCCGCAGGGTGGCCTCACCACCCGCCGCGACGGTGGAGGGCTGGACGCCGAAGCCGAACGGCGTGGTGCCGCCGTCGGCTGCCGCGCCGGCCGGCACGCAGGAGGAGAGGGCGGCGACGCCAGGCAACGCGGTCGAGGCGACGGGTATCGCGCGCAGGGTGGATCCTCCGGGTCCCGAGGGGCAGCCGCGGGCCTGTTCCGCTCGCGTCAGGAATGCACCTCGATGCCCGAAACGCCGGGAAGGTCGGCGCGCGGGCGCGATCGCAGTCGCGCGAACGGGGCAAGCGTGTGGGCCGGACGGGGGGCGCCGTCGTGGCGGCCGGGGGACGGTGCCGGTGTGTCGGCGTGTCGGCGTGTCGGCGGGCCGCCCCCGTGCGGCGGTGACCGCAGGGGACGGCCCGTGCGGGTCCCGTCAGCCCTCGACACCCGGGAAGAGGCTCAGGAACGGTTCCGTGGACGCCGCGACCCCACGGCTGTAGGGCGCGTCGAAGTCCCAGATCAGGAAGAGCAGGAAGGCGATCAGCGCGGAGAACAGCCCGGCGAGCACCAGCTCCCGTGCGGTGCGCCGGATCTGCAGGGCGAAGACCATGCCGATCGTGACGACGGCACCGATGATGAGACCGAACCACACCACGCCCGGCATCGTGGCTCCGGTCGACTCCGCCCGGGAGGTGCGGGCCTGGTCCGCGGCGGCCACCTGGTCGAGGAGCGGCTGATAGGCCTGGGCCTCGAAGTCCGAGCGCGGCTCGTAGTCGGTGACGTCCGCGCGGACCCGGTCGAGGAGTTCGGTGCCGCGCTCGGTGACCTGGCCGTCGTCGGCCATGGACTTCCACTCGGTCGTGACGACGTGTCCGACATAAGCGTTGACATCCTCCCGGATGCGGTCACGGACGTCGGGTGGATAGACCCGGACACGCTCGGAGATCTCGTGCAGCGCGACGGCCTCCGCCTGCACGTGGTCCTCGGCCGCGCTGCGCGCCTCCCAGACGCCGGCGATGGCCAGGCCCAGGACGATGGCGTACACCACACCGATCCACATCGTCATGTACTCGATGACGTCCGGGGTCTCGGTGATGTCCTCGTCGTCGGACGCCGTGCGGTGCCGCAGGAAGGTGATGACGATGACGACGGCGCAAGCGGCCAGCATCGCGAGGATGAGAACAAGCCATTCCGGCAAGAGAAGCCTCCAGGGATCAGCGCGCGCGCAGCGCGGCGACGGCGACCACCGCGGGCACCGTGATGAGCAGGACGAAGACGAGCGGCGAGGTGGCCCCGCGCGAGGACCGCTGCTGCACCCGGGCGGTGCGGTACCGCGGGTAGTGCACCGGGGTCAGCGACGGGCGGGGCGTCGGCGTGGCCGACGGGGCGGGCGCGGGAGCGGCCGGCCGGACCGGTGGCGGCGTGGGTGTGGGCGACGGTGTGGGCGTGGGACGGGCCGGCGCTGGGCGCGGTGGCGGCGGAGGAGGCGGCTCGGGTTTCGGAGCGGGTGGTGGCGGAGGTTCCGGCGCGGGAGGAGGCGGGGGCGTGGGCTTCGGCGGCGGAGGCTTCGGCGGTGGAGGCTTCGGAGTCGGAGTCGGAGTCGGGGTGGCCGGGGGGGTGGGCTCCGGGCACGGTGGGAAGGTGGGCCAGGAGACGCTCCCGGCGACCGCCACCGCTTCGATGCCGCCCGGCCCGGTGGAGGCCCACGCGCAGGCGTCGGCCTGCGCCGTGCCGACCGGTGCGCCGACGAGCGCGAACGTCAGCGTCACCAGGGTCAACACCCTTCCGGCGAGGGCGGATTGGGTCGGTTCGGGTCCATGCACGACGAGATCATCCGGCTTGGTGCGCGGTGCCGCGCGGGAGAAGCCTGCGATTGCCCCGAAGGAGGGAAACGGGGCGGTCGGTGGTTTGACCGGCGGCCGGCCGTCCGCGCGCGGAACCGCGCGTGCGTACGAGGGGAAGCGGGGCGGGCTGTCCCCCTCCCGCGACGGGCGGGCCCCGGGCGGACAGGAATTCGCGTCCCGGTTGAACACAACCCGCGCCGCCGCGCGTACCCAGTGTCGCGCGGCGACTCAGCAGGGCGCCGCAACACCGTTGCGATGATCGGGGATTGACCATGAAGACCTCCTGGCGGAGCGCCTCACTCGTGGCGGGCGCTGCGGCGGTGCTGGCGCTGTCGACGGCGTGCGGTCAGGACGGCGGCGCCTCGGGCAGCCAGAACGTGGGTGCGACGGCCGCCCCCGGCGACGTCGGCACCATCGGTGCCGGGGCCGGCCTCGGCGACGGCCTCGGAGCCAAGGACGGACAGGCCGCCGCGACCCCGCCCGTCCCCGCCGGCAAGCTGTCCGTCTCCGCGAACGCCGAACTCGGCGAGCTGGTGACCGACGGCGGTGGCCGCACCCTCTACCGGTTCGACCAGGACACCGCCCAGCCGCCCAAGACCACGTGCGAGGCCGACTGCGCCGCCACCTGGCCGCCGGTGGCCGCGGACGACGCCATCGCCGGCGAGGGCGTCGACGAGTCGCTGCTCGGCGAGGTCACCCGCGCCGACGGCACCAAGCAGCTCACCATCGGCGGCTGGCCGGCGTACCGCTACGCCGAGGACGCCGTGGGGGAGGTCGAGGGCCAGGGCGTCGGCGGCAAGTGGTACGCGCTCGCCCCCGACGGCAAGAAGGCGAAGGCCGCCGACCCGGCGGGACTGTCCACCCGCAAGGATCCCGAGCTCGGCGAGATCGTCGTCGACGGGAACGGCATGACCGTCTACCGCTTCATGAAGGACGAGGCGTGGCCGAAGCCGGTGTCCGCGTGCACCGGCGCCTGCCTGGAGAAGTGGCCGGTCGTGGCACCCGTGGAGGCGAACGACACCGAGGGCGTGGTGAAGAAGGGCCTGATGAGCTTCACCCGGCCCGACGGCGCCGCGCAGCAGACGGTCGACTGCTGGCCGATCTACACCTTCGCGGGTGACAAGAAGGCCGGCGACACCAACGGCCAGGGCGTCGGCGGCACCTGGTACGCCGTCGCACCCGACGGGAAGCCGGTCGGCGCACCCGGGAAGTGACGGCACCCCAGCGGGCCGTCCCCTCCGCGTCCGGGCGGAGGGGACGGCCCCGTTCGCGCGCTTCGATGCGCCTTGGCGCCCGGCACGTGCCGCGGGCAGTGACCGGGAACGGACGGTCGTTCTCCGCTCGGGCTCGC
Organism: Streptomyces sp. NPDC029152; assembly: GCF_055564355.1. Lineage (NCBI taxonomy): Bacteria > Bacillati > Actinomycetota > Actinomycetes > Kitasatosporales > Streptomycetaceae > Streptomyces > Streptomyces sp. NPDC029152. The sequence goes on from NZ_JBVHWR010000012.1 coordinate 36,656, forward strand.
CCGTTCGGCGGGCGATCAGTAGCCTCAGCTCGAACACCGGATCGCCCGAGCCTTGGAGAGATTGATGGAGCGTCCCGCCTGGGCCCCACGGAGCATCGACATCTCGGTGCCGAGCGTGTCCCGCATCTACGACTTCTACCTGGGCGGTTCGCACAACTTCGAGGTCGACCGCGAAGCGGCCCGCAGGGCCATGGAGTTCGTGCCGGGACTGCCCAAGATCATGCAGGCGAACCGGGCGTTCATGCGCCGCGCCGTGCGCTTCGCGGCCGAAGAGGGCATCGACCAGTTCCTGGACATCGGCTCCGGCATCCCCACCTTCGGCAACGTCCACGAGGTGGCCCGGGCGGCCCGGCCCGGCGCCCGCGTGGTGTACGTCGACCACGACCCGGTCGCGGTCGCGCACAGCCAGGCGGTCCTGGAGGGCGCCGAGGACGTGGACGTCGTGGCCGCCGACCTGCTCGAGCCGCGGGACATCCTCACCAGCCCCCAGGTGGAACGGCTGATCGACCTGAATCGGCCGGTGGCGCTCCTGCTCATTGCCATACTGCACTTCGTGGAAGACGCGGACGACCCCTGCGCGGCGGTGGCCGAACTGAGTGACGCGCTCGCGCCCGGAAGCCTGCTCGCCCTCACGCACGCCTCGTACGAGGGGATCCCGCTGACCGCCGAGCGGGCCGGGGGCGCGGTGGACGTGTACGAGGACATCCGCAATCCGCTGGTCATGCGTTCGCGCGACGAGATCGCACGGTTCTTCGAGGGGTACGACATGGTGGAACCCGGACTGGTTCCCATGCCGCGCTGGCGGCCCGGGACGGCGCCGGAGGACGAGGACCCGTATGCCTTCTCCGGCTTCGCGGGCGTGGGGCGTACGGCGTGACCGCGGAGCCGGGCGGGCCGGAGGACAGACTCCGCAGGTTCGCGACGATCTGGAGCCGTGCGGTGTTCCCGGTGACCTCGACGTCGTCGACCCGGCCCGAGTTCGAGGAAGAACTGATGCCGCTGGCCCGCCGGCTGAGCGCGCTGCTGCGGGCCCGGAGCCTCGACGGCGACGCGGCGAAGGCGGTCGGCGCCGCCCTCGTCGACGTGCACTGCACCGACCCCGACGCCCTCGCCCGCACGCTGGACTGCGTGGACGCCTACCTGGTGCTGTACTGCGGCGAGGACGGCGACCCCGAGGACCTGCGGGCGCGTTCGGCGCGGCTCCAGCACGCCATGGCGGCCGGGTTCGCCGGGGCGCTGCGCCGCCGGACGCTGGCCGAGCAGGAGGCCATCGCGCAGGCCGCCCTGAGGGCGCAGGGCGTGGTGGCCGAGGCCCTGCACGCCAGCGAGGCCCGCTTCCGCGCGGTCTTCGAGGGCGCCGCCATAGGCATCGGCATCGCCGACCTCGACGGCACCGTCCTCCAGGTCAACGGCGCCCTGACCCGCATGTTCGGGCTGACCGACCCCTCGCTGCGCGGCCGCAACGTCAAGGAGTGGACCCACCCCGACGACGCCCCCCAGACCTGGCGGCTCTACCAGGAGCTGGTGCGCGGCGAACGCGAGGCCTACCACTGCGAGAAGGCCTTCTACCGTCCCGACGGCACGGTCCTGTGGACCAACCTGACCGTCTCCCTGCTGCGCGACGCCGACGGCAGCCCGCAGTACCAGCTCGCGCTGATGGAGGACACCACCGAGCGCCGCCTGCTCAATCTGCGGCTGCGCTACGAGGCCACCCACGACGCGCTCACCGGCCTGCCCAACCGCAGCTTCTTCTTCGAGCGCCTGGAGAAGGCCCTCGGCGCGGGCCCGGGCCAGCGGTTCGGTCTGTGCTACCTCGACCTCGACGGCTTCAAGACCGTCAACGACAGCCTCGGCCACGCGGCCGGCGACCGGCTGCTCGTGGAGGTCGCCGACCGGCTCCAGGCCTGCGCCACCGCGCCCGGCGAGATGGTCGCCCGGCTCGGCGGCGACGAGTTCGTGGCGCTGACCACCGGCCCGGACACCCGGCACGAGGTGGACGAGCTCGCCGGGCGCATCATGAACGCGCTGCTCGCCCCCATCAGCATCGACGGCCGCGAGCTGACCGTGCGCGGCAGCATCGGCATCGTCGAGGGCCCGGCGGGGGAACGCAGCCCGGCGGAGGTGCTGCGCAGTGCCGACATCACCATGTACCGGGCCAAGTCGGCGGGCGGCAACCGCTTCGAGCTCGCCGACCCCGAGGCCGACGCCCGCGTCATCACCCGGCACGGGCTGACGACCGCGCTCCCGGCGGCCCTGGAGCGGGGCGAGTTCTTCATCGAGTACCAGCCGCTGGTGCACCTCGGCGACGGCAGCGTGCGCGGCGCCGAAGCCCTCGTGCGCTGGCTGCACCCGCAGCACGGCGTGCTCGGCCCGGACCGCTTCATCCCGCTCGCCGAGCACACGGGACAGATCGTGCCGCTGGGCCGCTGGGTGCTCGAACAATCCGTACGGCAGGCCCGGATGTGGCGGGAGCGGTACGGAGGGACGACCGCCGCGGGGCCGCTGCGGATCAACGTCAACCTCTCGCCCCGCCAGCTCACCCACCCCGGGCTGGTCCAGGACACCGTCGAGATCCTGGAACGGACCGGCGTCGCACCCGACGCGCTCTGCCTGGAGGTGACGGAGTCCGCGCTGATCGGCGCCGACGACGACCTGCTGAAGCCGCTGCGCCGGCTGGCCGAGATGGGCGTCGACATCGCCCTGGACGACTTCGGCACCGGCTACTCCAACCTCGCCAACCTGCGCCGGCTGCCGGTGAGCGTCCTCAAGCTGGACCGCTCCTTCACCCAGAGCATGCAGCGGTTCCCGGCGGACCCGGTCGACCTCAAGATCGTCGAGGGCATCGTCGCCCTGGCCCACAGCCTGGACCTCACGGTCACCGTGGAGGGCGTGGAGACCGGCGCCCAGGCCGAGCAACTGCGCGTCCTGGGCTGCGACACCGCCCAGGGCTGGTACTACGCCCGCCCGGGCCCGCCGGAACGCCTGCACGAGCTGGCGCTGGTGGACGCCACGGGCTGAGCCCGGGACCTCGGGCCCCGGGCGGCCGGGAGCCGCCTACACCGCGTCGCGGGCGGCCCCGGCCACCTCGGCCGCCACGCGCACGAGCGCCGCGGTGGCGGTCGAGCGGGACTCCTGGGGCCAGGCGAGGGCGAGGACGGCCGGCGGCGCGTCGGACACCGGGCGGTAGGCGACGCCCGGGCGCGGATAGCGCACGGCGACCGAGGCGGGCAGCAGGGTGACGACCTCCCCGAGCGAGACGGCCGTGAGCACCTGGGCCAGGTCGCCCCGGCCGCGCCGGGCCTCGTCGATGCGCCGTTCCATGGTGCCGGTGCTCCAGCCGAGGTCGGCCAGCTCCAGCCGGTCGCGCGCCGCGAGCGGGTGGTCCGAGGCGAGGACGGCGACGCGCGGCTCGACGGCCAGCGTCTCGCTGTCGAGTCCGGCGTCGTCGAACGGCGCGTGCACCAGGGCGACGTCCGCCTCGCCGCGACGCAGCAGCTTCGGCTGTTCCTGCCAGCCGCACAGCCGTACGGCGACCGGTACGGACCCGGGCTCCGACGCGTAGCGCGCCAGGACCGGCTCCAGCAGCCCCGCGTCCCCGTCGGCCTTCACCGCCAGTACCAGCTTCGGCCCCGCCGCCGCGCGCCGGGCTCTGCGCCCGGCGGCCTCCAGGGCGTCCAGTGCGACGCGGGCCCCGGCGAGCAGGACGTCCCCCGCCGGTGTCAGGGTCACGTGGTGCGTGGTCCGCTCGAACAGGGTGACGCCCAGCTCGGCCTCCAGCCGGCGGATCGCCCGGGACAGGGGCGGCGGGGAGATGCCCAGCCGCTCGGCCGCGCGCGCGAAGTTGAGTTCCTCGGCGACCGCGACGAAGTAGCGCAGGGGACGGGACTCCATGTCCTCCGCCTCCCTTCGGTATTGCCCTCAGGGTAACGGCCGGGATCCGGCCGGTCCTTCAGTTCCGCCGGGCCGCGGGAGCAGGATGACCATGCGCCGGACGCCGTACGGGACGCTCCCGCGGACCGGCGCGGTCCTTCATCCTCCTTTCCCCGAAGCGGAGTCGTGTCTCGTGATCGTCATCACCACCCCGACCGGCGGCATCGGCCGGCAGGTCCTCGACAACGTCCTCGACGCCCTGGACGACGGAACCGCGCTCCGTGTGATCGCCCGCGACCCCGGCCGCCTCACTCCCCGGGCCCGCGGGAGGGCCGAGGTGTTCCAGGGCTCGCACGCCGATCCCGGACTCCTCGACGCGGCCTGCGCCGGTGCCGACCGGGTGTTCTGGCTGGTGCCGCCCGCGCCGGGCGCCGACAGCGTCGAGGGCCACTTCCGCGACTTCACACGGCCGCTGTGCGAGGTGATCGGGCGGCACGGCGTCCGACGGGTCGTCGCCGTCTCCTCCCTGGGACGCGGTGTCGCGAAGGACGCCGGGCCGATCTCCGCCTCGCTCGCCATGGACGACCGGATCGCGGCCACCGGCGTGCACTACCGGGCGCTGTGCCCGCCCTTCCTGATGGAGAACCTGCTCGGCCAGGCGGCGGCCCTGCGCGCCACGGGCGAGTTCCGCGTGGCGTACGCCGTGGACCGGGTCCTGCGGACCTGCGCCACCGGCGACATCGCCAGGACGGCGGCCCGGCTGCTGCTCGACGGCACCTGGACCGGCCGGGCCGACGTCCCGCTGGTGGGCCCCGACGACCTCACGCCCGAGGGCATGGCGCGGGTGATGTCCGACGTACTGGGCCGCCCGGTACGGGCACGGCGGACCTCCCCGGCGGAGTACCGGGCGGCGGCCCTGCGCCTCGGGGCGAGCGAGGACGGCGCCCGGGGGCTGGCCGACATGGCCTCGGCGATGGACGCCCAGGGCTTCTACGGCGCGGCCGCGCCCAGCACGCCGGACACGGCGCCCACGGGCTTCCGCCGCTGGTGCGAGGAGACGCTCAGGCCGGCCGTGCTCGCCTGAGCCCGACGCCCGGAGGCGGCCGGGGCCGAGGCCGTCCCCCGCGGTCTTTGCACCGGTGCGAGCCGTCGCTCCTCCGCCCGCCCGGACGCCGTCTCCTCACCGGCGCCCCGGCAAGGCCGTCCTCGGCCGCCGGCCGCCGGTAGGCTGCGGCGGTGCGTACGGTCGAGCTTCTGTTGGACGAGGCGGCGGAGCTGGTGGTCCGGGAGGCCTGGCGGCGGCTCGCGGACGCGGGGCTGCCCAGTCAGGCGCGCCACCGCTCACCGACCAACAGCCCGCACCTCACCCTGGCCGCCTGCCCGGAGCTGACCGCTCCGATCCGCTGGGGGCTCGCCGAGGCGGCCGCCGCCCTGCCGCTGCCCGTGCGGTTCACCGGACTGGTCCGCTTCGAGCGGCCCACCTCGGTGCTGGCCTGGGCGCTGGACCGCGACCCCGCGCTGACCGGCCTGCACCGCCGGGTCTGGGAGGCGGTGGCCTCGGACAGCCCGCCCCAGGCCCTCAGCCCGTTCCACGAACCCGGGCGGTGGAGCCCGCACATCACCCTCGGCCGCACCCGGCGGGCAGGCGCCTTCGCCGGCCGGAACGTCCCCGGGCTGCTGCCGGCGCCGCCGGTGTCGGCCCGGCTGGTCACCCTGCGCAGCTACGACACCGAGACCGGTGCCCTGGAGGTGCTGGCGTCCCGCCCCTGAGGCGCCCCTGACGCCGGCCGGCGGCACCGTCCGCGACGCCCCCGCCGCCACGGCGCCGCGTGACCGGGGCGTGCCCGGTGTCCGCCCTCGGGCGCGCCGTGGAGGACGGCCCGGCCTGAGCCGTCCCCCGACGGCTGTCGGGATCACCCGGCGCGAAGGCCCGGCCGCCTCCGTGGGACCGCGCCTCCCTCCCGGCCGGCGCCCCGCCGCCCTTCACCGCTCCAGCAGCATCCGCTGGAGCTCCCGCGCGGCCCTCGGCGGAGCCACGTCGCTGCGGTGGGCCAGGGCGATGGTGCGGTGCAGGCCCGGGCGGGCCAGCGGCGTCACCCGCAGTCCGCGTCCCGACCGCGCCGCCACCATCCGGGGGACGACCGCCATGCCCAGCCCCGCCCGCACGAACCCCAGCACCGCGTCCATCTCCCCGCCCTCCACCGCGAAGTCCGGCTCGAACCCCGCGGAGCGGCACGCCGCCACCGTCAGTTCCCGCAGGTCGTAGCCGTGCCGGAACATCACCAGCCGCTCGCCCTCCAGATCGGCGATCCGCACGGTCCGTCGTCCGCCGCCCGGGCGGGGCGCCTCCGGCGACGACACCACCACGAGGTCCTCCCGCAGCAGCTCCACCGTGGTCAGCGCCGGCGACGCTGTGGGCAGCGGCAGGACCACCAGCGCCAGGTCGAGCGCGCCGCGGGCCAGCTCCCGTACCAGGTCGTGGGAGCCGCTCTCCTCGATCAGCAGCCGGACACCGGGGTAGCGGTCGTGGAACGCGCGCAGCACGTCGGGGAGCAGTCCCGTGCACAGGCTCGGCGTGGCGCCCAGCCTGACCCGCCCGCTGCGCAGCTGCACCAGCTCCAGCACCTCGTGCCGCGCGGTGTCCGCGTCGGCCAGGATGCGCCGCGCCAGCGGCAGCAGCGCCTCGCCGGCGTCCGTCAGCGTGATGTTGCCCCGCGCCCGCAGGAACAGGTCCGCGCCCAGTTCCCGCTCCAGCGCCTTGATCTGCTGCGACAGCGACGGCTGCGCCACGTGCACGCTCTCGGCGGCCCGGGTGAAGTGGCGGGTCTCGGCGACCGCCACGAAGTACTGGAGCTGCTGGAACTGCATGCCGCAAGCTTACGCCTCGATAGGCACACCCTATGGAAACGAGCCGGACCATGTCTTGGACCGATGACCCCTCCTCCCCGTAGCGTCTTGTGACATGGCTCTGGCAACGCGGACGGACCGACGGCCGTCCATGGCGCGCACCGTGTGGGACTCGTCCGTCGGCAAGAAGACGGTGATGGCGATCAGTGGTCTCGTCATGCTGCTCTACCTGGTCGCCCACATGATCGGTAACCTGAAGATCTTCTTCGGGACGAGCGAGTTCAACCACTACGCCCACTGGCTGCGCACGGTCGGCGAGCCGTTCATGCACTACGAGTGGACCCTGTGGCTGATCCGCGTCGTGCTGGTCGTCGCCGTGGTCGCCCACGCCACGTCCGCGTACCAGCTCAGCCGCCGCGACATCAAGGCGCGGCCCAGCAAGTACGTGCACAAGAAGCCGGGCTCGAGCTACGCGACGCGCACCATGCGCTGGGGCGGGATCATCCTCGGCCTGTTCATCGTCTGGCACATCCTGGACCTGACCACCGGCACCGTGCACTCCGGCGGCTTCGAGAGCGGCAAGCCCTACCAGAACGTCGTGGACACCTTCTCCACCTGGTACGGCAACGTCGTCTACATCGTCGCGATGCTCGCCCTCGGCCTGCACATCCGGCACGGCTTCTGGTCCGCCGCCCAGACCCTCGGCGCCGGCAGCCGCACCCGCGACCGCGCCCTGAAGACCGTCGCGAACGTCCTCGCGCTGCTGCTCACGGCCGGCTTCGTCGCCGTCCCCGTGGGCGTCATGACCGGAGTGGTGAGCTGACATGACAACCTACGCCGACTACACGACCGGAGAGCCGGTCGCCGACACCAAGGCCCCCGCCGGACCGATCGCCGAGCGCTGGGACAAGCGCCGTTTCGAGGCGAAGCTGGTCAACCCCGCCAACCGGCGCAAGCAGACCGTCATCGTCGTCGGCACCGGCCTCGCGGGCGGCTCCGCCGGCGCGACCCTCGCCGAACAGGGTTACCGCGTCGTCCAGTTCTGCTACCAGGACTCCCCGCGCCGCGCCCACTCCATCGCCGCGCAGGGCGGCATCAACGCCGCGAAGAACTACCGCAACGACGGCGATTCGATCCACCGCCTGTTCTACGACACCGTCAAGGGCGGCGACTTCCGCTCCCGCGAGTCCAACGTGCACCGGCTCGCGCAGATCTCCGTGGAGATCATCGACCAGTGCGTGGCCCAGGGCGTGCCCTTCGCCCGCGAGTACGGCGGCCTGCTCGACACCCGCTCCTTCGGCGGCGTCCAGGTCTCCCGCACCTTCTACGCCCGCGGCCAGACGGGCCAACAGCTGCTGCTCGGCGCCTACCAGGCGCTCAGCAGGCAGATCGCGGCCGGCAACATCGAGATGCACCCGCGCACCGAGATGCTCGACCTGATCGTCGTGGACGGCCGGGCGCGCGGCATCGTCGCCCGGGACCTGATCACCGGGAAGATCGACACGTACTTCGCGGACGCGGTCGTCCTCGCCTCCGGCGGCTACGGCAACGTCTTCTACCTGTCGACCAACGCGATGAACTCCAACGCGACCGCCGTGTGGCGGGCGCACCGGCGCGGCGCGTACTTCGCCAACCCCTGCTTCACGCAGATCCACCCGACCTGCATCCCGCGCACCGGCGACCACCAGTCCAAGCTGACGCTGATGAGCGAGTCGCTGCGCAACGACGGCCGGATCTGGGTGCCGAAGGCGAAGGGCGACGACCGTCCGCCGAACGAGATCCCCGAGGACGAGCGCGACTACTACCTGGAGCGCATCTACCCGTCCTTCGGCAACCTCGTGCCCCGCGACATCGCCTCCCGCGCCGCCAAGAACGTCTGCGACGAGGGCAGGGGAGTGGGTCCCGGCGGCCAGGGCGTCTACCTGGACTTCGCCGACGCCATCGAGCGCATGGGCCGGGGGGCGGTCGAGGCCAAGTACGGCAACCTCTTCGACATGTACCAGCGGATCACCGACGAGGACCCGTACCGGGTACCGATGCGGATCTACCCGGCCGTGCACTACACGATGGGCGGACTGTGGGTCGACTACGACCTCCAGACCACCGTCCCCGGCCTGTTCGCGATCGGCGAGGCCAACTTCTCCGACCACGGCGCCAACCGCCTCGGCGCCTCCGCGCTGATGCAGGGCCTGGCCGACGGCTACTTCGTCCTGCCGGCCACCATCAACGACTACCTCGCCCGCAACCCCCACAAGGACGAGGTCGGCAACGGCCACCCCGTGGTGCAGGAGGTGCTGGCCGAGACCGAGGACCGGCTCAACCTGCTCCTCTCGGTCGACGGCGACCGCACCCCGGACTCCTTCCACCGCGAACTCGGCGAGCTGATGTGGGAGTTCTGCGGCATGGCCCGCACCGACTCCGGCCTGCGCAAGGCCCTGGAGCGCATCCCGCGGATCCGCGAGGAGTTCTGGCGGCGCATCAAGGTGCCCGGCACCGGAGAGGAGCTCAACCAGTCGCTGGAGAAGGCCAACCGCATCGTCGACTACCTGGAGCTCGCCGAGCTGATGTGCCTCGACGCGCTGCACCGCTCCGAGTCCTGCGGCGGCCACTTCCGCGAGGAGTCCCAGACCCCGGACGGCGAGGCCGCCCGCAAGGACGAGGAGTTCTCCTACGCCGCCGCCTGGGAGTTCACGGGTACGGGCGAGGCCCCGACCCTGCACAAGGAAGACCTGGTCTTCGAGTACGTCCACCCCACCCAGCGGAGCTACGCATGAAGCTCACCCTGCGCGTCTGGCGCCAGAAGAACGCCGACGCCGAAGGCGCCATGTCCACGTACGAGGTGGACGGGATCTCGCCGGACATGTCGTTCCTGGAGATGCTCGACACCCTCAACGAAGAGCTCATCCTCAAGGGCGAGGAGCCGGTCGCCTTCGACCACGACTGCCGCGAGGGCATCTGCGGCGCCTGCTCGCTGGTCATCAACGGCGACGCCCACGGCCCCGAGCGCACCACCACCTGCCAGCTGCACATGCGGTCCTTCGAGGACGGCGACACCATCGACGTCGAGCCGTGGCGGGCCGCCGCCTTCCCGGTCGTGAAGGACCTGGTCGTGGACCGCTCGGCCTTCGACCGCATCATCCAGGCCGGCGGCTACATCACCGCGCCGACCGGCGCCGCGCCGGAGGCGCACGCCACGCCGGTGCCGAAGCCGGACGCCGACTTCGCCTTCGAGCACGCCGAGTGCATCGGCTGCGGCGCGTGCGTCGCCGCGTGCCCGAACGGGGCGGCGATGCTCTTCACCTCCGCGAAGATCAACCACCTGAACGTCCTGCCGCAGGGCGCGCCCGAGCGGGAGACACGGGTGCTGGACATGGTGGCGCAGATGGACGAGGAGGGCTTCGGCGGCTGCACGCTCGCGGGCGAGTGCGCGACGGCCTGCCCGAAGGGCATCCCGCTGTTCTCCATCACCAGCATGAACAAGGAGTGGCTGCGCGCCACCCGCAAGGCGGCGAAGCGCTAGCGCCCCCGGACGTTCGCCGACAGGTGCGGACGGACGGGGCCGGGAGAGGTGCTCCTCCCGGCCCCGTCTCGCTTCCGGGCCCCCGGCGTCCAGCGATCCCCCCATCCGCTCTCCCGGTACCGGTCACGCACCGGACGGCCGCCGTCGGAGGAACCGTGACGGACCCGGCCCCGTCACCGGGAGAGCGCCCACGACCGGCGCGCCGGCCGCGGCACGACGTCTTCGCCGGGGTGGCGGGCGCCCCGCACCCCCGCGGCCTTGCGGAGCCGGTCCCGGACCGGGCGGCGTCCCGCGCGCCGTGCCGCGGCCGACAGCGGCCACCCTCCTCCTCGCCGGGATCGCGGTCGCGCTGTCGCCGCTCCCCGGCCGCCGCTTCCCGGCCGGCGGCGGACACGGGAGCGCGGGCGGGCCGGGGCGGTCACCAGGGGTAAGCACCTTCGAAAAGTATGTGCCCTTTATGGCTTTTGTGCCGTTTTCGGGCTGCTGATGCGGACAGTCGGAGTACAGGCACTCCGGAAGGAGGGTGATGCCAGATGATCACCCGTGAAGAGATCGCCATGCTCCTGGACCACCCGGTCTACGACGGAGAGGGCAACAAGATCGGCGACGCCAAGCACGTCTTCTTCGACGACATGACGGGGCGCCCCGAGTGGGTGAGCGTCAAGACCGGCATGTTCGGCTCCAACGAGTCGTTCGTGCCCATCCGCGACGCCTCGCTGGTGGAGGACCACCTCGAGGTCCCGTACCGCAAGGACCAGGTCAAGGACGCGCCCAATGTCGACGTCGACGCGGGCGGTCACCTGTCGGAGTCCGAGGAGCACCGGCTCTACGACTACTACGGCATCAACTGGGACAGCGTGCTGTCCGAGGCGGAGCGCACCGACGACGGACGCTGGGCCGCGGGCCCCGGCACGGCGGGCACGGCCGGCATGGCGGGCGAGACGGGCACGGCCGGCACGGCGGGCGAGACGGGCACCGCGGGCATCGCGGGCGAGACGGGCACCGCGGGCATGGCCGGCACCACCGGGCGCCGGGACATGGCGGGCCGTGAGGGCATGCGCGACGACGACGCCATGACCCGCTCGGAGGAGCGGATGCACGTCGGCGTCGAGCAGCGCGAGGCCGGCCGGGCCAGGCTGCGCAAGTACGTGGTCACCGAGGAGGTCCAGCAGACCGTTCCGGTGCGCCACGAGGAAGCGCGCGTGGAGCGCGAGCCGATCACGGACGCCAACCGTGACGAGGCGCTCTCCGGCCCCGAGATCAGCGAGGCCGAGCACGAGGTCACGCTGCACGAGGAACGCCCCGTCGTGGAGACCGAGACGGTGCCGGTCGAGCGCGTCCGGCTGACCACCGAGGAGCACGTCGAGGACGAGACCGTGCGCGGTCAGGTCCGCAAGGAGCGGATCGAGGCCGAGACGGAGGGCATGACCGAGGACGACATCCGGCGGGGCCGCCGCGAGTGACCGTCGGCCGCCGTCCGCGGGGACGCACGCCGGTGAACCCGTTTCACCGGCGTGTCCCGCTGCCCACGACGTCCGCCAGGTAGGGCGCGGTGGCGCTGCCCTCCGCCCGCGCCACCGCGGCCGGCGGGCCCGCGGCGACGATCCGGCCGCCCGCGTCCCCGCCGCCCGGCCCCATGTCGATCACCCAGTCGGCGCCCGCCACCACGGTCATGTCGTGCTCCACCACGATCACCGTGTGTCCGGCGTCGACCAGGCCGTGCAGCTGCCGCATCAGCACCTCCACGTCGGCGGGGTGCAGACCGGTCGTCGGCTCGTCCAGGAGGTACAGGGTGTGGCCGCGGCGCCCCCGCTGCAGCTCGCTCGCCAGCTTGATGCGCTGCGCCTCCCCGCCGGACAGTTCCGTCGCGGGCTGGCCGAGCCGCAGGTAGCCGAGGCCGACGTCGAGCAGCGCGGCCAGGCTGCGCGCCACGGCCGGCGTGTCCGCGAAGAACTCCGCCGTCGCCTCCACCGTCAGGTCCAGCACCTCGGCGATGTTCCGCCCCCGGTACCCCACTTCGAGCGTCTCGGGGTTGTAGCGCGCTCCACCGCAGTCCGGGCACGGCGCGTAGGTGCTCGGCAGGAACAGCAGCTCGACGCTGACGAACCCCTCGCCCTGACAGGTCTCGCAGCGCCCGCCCGCCACGTTGAAGGAGAACCGGCCGACGCCGTACCCCCGGTCGCGCGCCGCGTCGGTGGCCGCGAAGACCTTCCGCACGACGTCGAACAGGCCCGTGTACGTCGCCAGGTTGGACCGCGGGGTGCGGCCGATCGGCTTCTGGTCCACGGAGACCAGCCGCTCCACACCCGGCGTCTCCTGGGTGATCGCGCCGATGAGCGTCGACTTCCCGGACCCGGACACGCCGGTCACCGCCGTGAGGACGCCCAGGGGGAACCCGGCGCTCACCTCGTGCAGGTTGTGCCGGGTGACCGGGCCGACCGCCAGGGTGCCGCGGGGCTCGCGCACCTCGCGGAACGGCGCGGGGGAGCGGTCGAAGAGGTGGCGGGCCGTCGCCGACTCCCCGACCTCGGCCAGCCCGGCCACCGGGCCGCTGTAGAGCACCCGCCCGCCGTGCTCGCCCGCCCGCGGGCCGACGTCCACGATCCAGTCGGCGCCGCGCATCACCTCGAGGTGGTGCTCCACCACGAACACCGAGTTGCCCGCCGACTTCAGCCGCTCCAGCACCGTCAGCAGGGCCTCGGTGTCCGCCGGGTGCAGGCCCGCGGACGGCTCGTCCAGGACGTACACGACGCCGAACAGCCCGGAGCGCAGCTGCGTCGCCAGCCGCAGCCGCTGCAGCTCGCCCGCCGAGAGCGTGGGGGCGGGGCGGTCGAGGCTGAGATAGCCGAGGCCCAGCTCGACGACGGGCGTGATGCGGGAGGTCAGGTCGGCGGTGAGCACCCGGGCCGTCTCGTCGCCGGTCGGCAGCAGTGCGGCGAGTTCCGTGAGCGGCGACGCGGCCAGCTCGGCGATGCTCCGGCCGCCGACGGTCACCGCGAGGGCCTCCGGCCGCAGCCGGCCGCCGCCGCAGACCGGGCAGGGCGCGCTGGTGAGGAACCGCTCGGCCTTCGCCCGCAGCGTCGCGCTCTTCGAGTCCGAGAACGTCTTCATCACGTACCGGTGAGCGCTCGTGTACGTGCCCTGGTAGGGCCGCTGGATGCGGCCGGCGTCCCGGACGGGATGCACGGTGACCACCGGCTGCTCGTCCGTGAACAGGATCCACTCCCGCTGTGCGGCGGGCAGTTCGCGCCAGGGCCGGTCCACGTCGTACCCGAGGGCGTCGAGGACGTCCCGCAGGTTCTTGCCCTGCCAGGCGCCGGGCCACGCGGCGATCGCGCCGTCCCGGATCGACAACGACGGATCGGGGACGAGCAGTTCCTCGGTCGTGCGGTGCACCCGGCCGAGTCCGTGGCACTCGGGGCACGCCCCGGCCGCCGTGTTGGGCGAGAAGGCGTCGGAGTCGAGCCGTGCGGCGCCCGGCGGGTAGTCACCGGCGCGCGAGAACAGCATCCGCAGGGAGTTGGACAGGTTGGTGACCGTGCCGACCGACGAACGGGACGTCGGCGCAGCCCGGCGCTGCTGGAGCGACACGGCGGGCGGCAGCCCGGTGATCTCGCCGACCTTCGGCGCGCCGACCTGCTGGATCAGCCGGCGGGCGTAGGGCGCCACCGACTCGAAGTAGCGCCGCTGCGCCTCCGCGTAGACGGTGCCGAAGGCCAGCGACGACTTGCCGGAGCCGGACACGCCGGTGAACACGGCGACCACGTCCCGCGGGACGTCGACGTCCACGCCCTTGAGGTTGTGCTCACGGGCGCCGCGGATGCGCACGTACGGGTCGTGGGGGCTGTGCATCGCGGGGAACTCCGTACGGTCTTCGGTCACGAGCGGTGGGACAAACCCCGCGATTCTACGCCGGGGCGCCTCCCGCCCCCACGCCGGTGACGCGGGCGAGCCGCCGGTAGGAGTCCAGCAGGGCCTCGCGGTCGTAGGTGCTGGTGGTCACCAGCACCTCCTGGGCACCCGTCTCCTCCAGGAGCGACTCCAGTTCGCCGGCCACCTGCTCCTCGGTGCCCGCGATGTGGCCGGCCAGACCGGACTCGTACAGCTCGCGCTCCTTGGCGGTCATCGTCCGGGCCTCGACGTCCTCGGCCGGCGGCAGCGGCGGGAAGGCGCCGCGGGTGCGCGCGTGGGCCATGGACCAGGCCTCCGGGAGCAGCAGGCGGCGGGCGGCCCCGGGGGTGCCGGCCACGGCGACGGTGCCCGAGACGACGACGTACGGCTCCCGGCTCCACGCGGAGGGGCGGAAGGCTGCGCGGTAGCGGTCGATGCCGCGCAGCATCCGGTCGCGGTCGCGCAGGTCGCCGATGACCATCGGCAGGCCCGCGCGGGCGGCGACGACCGCGCCCTCGCCCATGGCCAGCACGAACGGCGGCACGGTCAGCCCCTCCGACGGGCGGGCGTGCACGCCCGTGGGGGAGGTGCCCCGGAACCAGCCGAGCAGTTCCGCCAGTTGCGCGTCGAAGTCCTCGGCGTCGTCCTTGTCGCGGCCCAGCGCCTTGCGCACGCCGTCGGTGAAGCCCACCGACCGGCCCAGGCCCATGTCGATCCGGCCCGGGAAGAGCGACTCCAGCACGCCGAACTGCTCGGCGACGACCAGGGGCCGGTGATTGGGCAGCATCACACCGCCGGTGCCGACCCGGATGCGGTGCGTGGCGCCGGCGACGGCGGCGGCCAGCACGGTCGGCGCGGAGCCGGCCACCCCGGGCACGCCGTGGTGCTCCGCCACCCAGAACCGGTGGTAGCCGAGGCGCTCCACCTCCCGCGCCAGGGTCACGGTGTCGCGCAGCGCCTCCGCGCCGGTGCGGCCCTCGCGGATGCGGGAGCGGTCGAGGACGGAGAAGCGGGTCGTCGCGATCACTGGGCTCACACGGGGTTCAACGCGTGCGCGGCGCCAGGATTCCCGGGCCGGCGCGGTCGGCCGGCCGCGGTCGGCCCTCGGGGCGCAGCAGTCCGCGCTCGTGGGCCCGCACCAGGTGCTGCGGTACGAGGCGTCGGACGCCGTCGACGGCGACGGGCACGAGCGCCGGCACGGCGGCCTTCCACCGGGCGCGGCGGTGGCGGGTGTTGCTGCGGGACGTCTTCCGCTTCGGAACGGCCATGGGACTTCCCTTCGGTCGGTGACCGTCGGGAGGCCATGGGAAAATGGACCCCATGAGCAATCGAGGGGTGCCGGTGCCGGCCGACGCGCTCCAGGGTGGGGGCGTGACCGCCCGCAGCAGGCCCCCGCTGGCCGTGTTCGACCTGGACAACACCCTCGCCGGCACCGCGCACCGGCAGCGCTTCCTGGAGCGCCGGCCGCGCGACTGGGATGCCTTCTTCGCCGCCGCGCCCCAGGACCCGCCGCTGCCGGAGGGCGTCGCGCTGGTGCGCGCGAGCGCCGGGGAGTGCGAGATCGCCTACCTGACCGGACGGCCCGAGCGCTGCCGCCGCGACACGCTCGACTGGCTGGCCGCGCAGGGACTCCCCGCGGGGCGGGTGTACATGCGGCGCGACACCGACCGCCGGCCCGCCCGCCGCACCAAACTGGAGATCCTCGGCCGGCTCGCCCGCACCCGCGAGATCCGCGTCCTGGTGGACGACGACGAGCTGGTGTGCGACGACGCCGAACGGGCCGGGTTCACCGTCATCCGCGCGGACTGGGCCGCCCGCTCGGCCGAGTTGCGGGACGCCCAGGAACGGGAGGGGCGCACCTGAGCGCCCCGGCGCTCCCCGTTCCGCCGCGGTCCGCGGTCCGGTCCCGCCGGGGCGGCGTCACTCCGAGCCCTCCAGGCGGAAGCCGAGCTTCAGGCCCACCTGCCAGTGCGCGACCTCCCCTTCCTCGATCTGGCCGCGCACCTGCGTGACCTCGAACCAGTCCAGGTGGCGCAGGGTCTGCGAGGCGCGGGTGATGCCGTTGCGGATGGCCTGGTCGACGCCGTCGGGCGAGGTGCCGACGATCTCGGTGACCCGGTAGGTGTGGTTCGACATGCGGGTGCTCCCTTCCGCGGGGCGGACGGCGGTGTCGCGTGTGCCGCGCGTCACTCCACCGTGCCCCACGCGGCGGCGGAGCGCGAGGCGTCGGCGTCCCCGGTGGTCGCCCCCGCCGCCGGTCCGGCGGGACTTCCCCCTTGACCTTTGCATTGGTCCATACCAAAATCCCCTACACCCGTACGAGTTTCACGCTCGTCCCCCCACGTCGGGTCTCCCTTGGCGTGTGCGGGACCACCGGTCCGCCACCGACACCTGCTCGACCAGAAGGACCCCTCGTGAGACGTCGCCTCCTCGCCCTTGTCTGTGTCTCCGCCTCCCTGCTCAGCGGTTGCGGCCTGCTGTCCGCGGACGGCGACGGCGGCGGGCGGCGCGCCGTCACCGTGTGGCTGATGAAGGGCAGCGCCTCGGAGGACTTCCTCAAGCGCTTCACCGAGGACTTCGAGCGGGAGCACCCCGATCTGGACCTCGACGTCCGCATTCAGGAGTGGACCGGCATCGGGGAGAAGGTGCAGACGGCGCTGAAGTCCGACGGCGGCGACGGGCAGCCGGACGTCATCGAGGTCGGCAACACCCAGGTCCCGCAGTACGCCGAGGGCGGCCGGCTGGAGGACCTGACGCTCGAGTCGATGCGCGACTGGGGGATCCGCGACTGGCTGCCCGGCCTCGCGGAACCGGGGGAGTACCTGTCCCAGCAGTTCGGCATCCCCTGGTACGCCGCCAACCGCGTCGTCATCTACCGCAAGGACCTGTTCGAGCAGGCCGGCGTCACCGAGCCGCCGCGTACCCGCGAGGAGTGGCTCACCGTCACGGAGAAGCTCGACAAGGGGGCCGACCAGGGCATCTACCTGGCCGGGCAGGACTGGTACACGCTGTCCGGCTTCATCTGGGACGAGGGCGGCGACCTCGCCAAGGAGAGCGGCGGCGTCTGGACCGGCGCGTTGGACAGCCCGGCCGCCCTGCGCGGCATGGACTTCTACCGTGAACTGCAGGCCCTGGGCGAGGGCCCCGTCGACGCCGACGAGGAACACCCGCCGCAGGCCGGCGTGTTCGCCGAGGGCGGGGTCGCGCAGATCATCGCGGTGCCGGGACTCGCCCAGACCATCCTGCGCGAGAACCCCGAGCTCAAGGACAAGCTGGGCTTCTTCCCCGTGCCCGGCAAGAGCGCCGGCAGGCCCGGGGCCGTGTTCACCGGCGGCTCCGACCTCGTCGTACCGGGGAACACCGACGACCGGGACGGCGCCGTCGCCGTGGTGGAGGCCCTCACCGGGGCCAAGTGGAACACCGACCTGGCCCGCACCATGAACTACGTCCCCAACAACAGGACGCTGGCCGCGGACGTCGCGGGCGGGGAAGGGGTCGAGGCGATGGCCGCCGGCGCCGCACAGGGCCGGGCGACCCCGAGTACGCCCCTGTGGGGCGCCGTCGAGGCGGACAACCCGATCAAGGCGTACATGACCAAGGTCCTCACGGGCGCCGAGGCGCGGTCGGAGGCCGAACGGGCCTCCGACCGCATCACCGAGCTCCTGGACCCCGACACCCGCTGACGCGGCGCCGGGCCCCGGATCGGCACGCCCGGCTCAGCGCACCCGGCTCAGCGACAGCGCGAACCGGTCCTCGCCGTCGGTCCACCAGTGGGTGAGGTCCAGGCCGGCCGCGGACAGTTCCGCCCGTACGCCCTCCCGGCGGAACTTCGCCGACACCTCGGTGCGCAGTTCCTCCCCGGCGGCGAAGTCCACGGCCAGGTCGAGCGCCTGGATCTTCACCGTCTGGGCCGTGCGCGAGCGCAGCCGCATCTCGATCCACTCCCGCCGCGCGTCCCACACCGCGACGTGGTCGAAGGCCGCGGGCACGAAGTCGGCGCCCAGCTCGCGGTTGATCACGGACAGGACGTTCTTGTCGAACGCGGCCGTCACCCCGGCCGCGTCGTCGTACGCCCGCACCAGCACCCGCTCGTCCTTGACCAGGTCCGTGCCCAGCAGCAGTGCGTCGCCGGGCGAGAGCAGCGCCCGCACGGACGCGAGGAACGCGGCCCGTTCGGCGGGCAGCAGGTTGCCGATCGTGCCGCCGAGGAACGCCACCAGCCGGGGACCCGGGGTGTCCGGGAGCACGAGGCCGGCGGTGAAGTCGGCGATCAGCGCGTGCACCCGCAGCCCCGGCCGCTCGGCGGCGATCGCCCGCCCGGCCTGCGTCAGGGCGCTCTCGCTGACGTCGACCGGCACGTACGCGTCCAGCCCGGTCAGCGCGTCGAGCAGGTGCCGCGTCTTCTCCGAGGAGCCCGAGCCCAGCTCGACCAGGGTGCGGGCACCGGTCGCGGCGGCGATCTCCCCGGCCCGGCCGACGAGGATCTCCCGTTCCGCCCGGGTGGGGTAGTACTCGGGCAGCCCGGTGATCTCCTCGAACAGCTCGCTGCCCCGGGCGTCGTAGAACCACTTGGGCGGCAGCGACTTGGGCGTACCCGTCAGGCCCGCCAGGACGTCGGCGCGCAGGGCGGCGCCCGTGGCGTCCTCGGGCAGCGTGCGGGTGAGGTGGAACGGGCTCACGTACGGGGCTCCTTCACAGATACGGAAACGGCCGTGGCCGCGGGCACCGGGGCGTCGTCGCGCGGGCCCTCGATCGGGGTCAGCAGCACGTCCGTGCCGCTCGCCGCGAGCAGGGTGCGGTCGGGGACCTCCTGCCAGTGCGGGTCGTCGTCGTACGGCTCGGAGGCGACGACCGTGCCGCCGCCGGGCCGTGCCAGGTACCAGAGGGTGTCGCCCCAGGCGGTGGCCGCGATGTTCTCGCCGTCCGTGAGTAGCAGGTTGAGCCGGGAGGCGGAGGAGGACGCGGCGACCTCCAGCACCGTGTCGGCCAGCGCCCGCGCGCCGGCGCGCGGCCCCGGCTCGTCCGTGCCCGCGGCGCGCAGCCGGTGCAGGACCAGGGCCCACACGAGCGCCGAGTCGTTGCGGGCCTCCAGCGACAGCAACTCCCTCGCCGGCAGGGCCTGGGCCACCCTCTCCAGCGAGCCCGGCCAGCCCGCCACGGCGCCGTTGTGGCTGAACAGCCAGGGCCCCGCGGCGAACGGCGCCGCCGCGGCCTCCGCGTCGGCGCCCGCCAGCGTCGCGTCCCGCACGGCGGCCAGCAGCGCGCCGGTGCGCACCACCCGGGCCAGGTCGGCGAAGGACTGGTCGGCCCAGATCGGCCCGGCCCGGCGGTAGCGCGCCGGCACCGGGTCGCCCTGGGCGTACCAGCCGACGCCGAACCCGTCGGCGTTGACCGTGCCGTACCGCTGGCGCCGGGGCGCCCAGGACTGGCGGTACAGGGCGTGCGCCGGTTCGACCAGGAGCCGGCCGAGCGGCACCGGGGGTCCCACGTACGCCAGGTGACGGCACATCAGGAACCCTCCGCGGAGCGGGCGGTGCGGAACCCGGAGAAGATCTGCCGCCGGATCGGGTAGTCCCAGTTGCGGAACGTGCCCCGGCAGGCCACCGCGTCCACGGCGAACGAACCGCCGCGCAGCACCTTGTAGTCCGGCCCGAAGAACACCTCCGAGTACTCCCGGTACGGGAACGCGCGGAAACCGGGGTACGGGGCGAAGTCGCTCGACGTCCACTCCCAGACGTCGCCGATCAACTGCCGCACCCCGAGCGGGGACTCACCGGCCGGATAACTGCCCGCGGGCGCCGGGCGCAGGTGCCGCTGACCGAGGTTGGCGTGCTCCGGGCCCGGGTCGGCGTCGCCCCACGGATAGCGCATGGAGCGGTCACCGGCCGGATCGTGCCGGGCGGCCTTCTCCCACTCGGCCTCGGTGGGCAGCCGCCGCCCGGCCCAGCGGGCCCACGCGTCGGCCTCGTACCAGCACACGTGCACCACCGGCTCGTCGGGCGGCACCACCTCGGTGACGCCGAAGCGCCGCCGCAGCCACTGCCCGCCGTCCCGGCGCCAGAACAGCGGGGCGGTGACGGAGTGCCGGCGGATGTGGTCCCAGCCCTCCGGGGCCCACCAGCGCGGGTCGTCGTAGCCCCCGTCCTCGATGAACGCCTGGTACGCGGCGTTCGTCACCGGAGTGGTGTCGATGAAGAACGGGGCCACCTCGCGACGGTGCGCGGGCCGTTCGTTGTCCAGCGCCCACGGCTCGGCCGAGGTGCCCATCGTGAACGGGCCGCCGGGCACCAGGACCTCCGCCGGTCCGGTGAACAGCGGCACGGGGGCCGGGTCCGGGGCGGTCAGGACCTGCGGGCCCCTGCGGAGCTGGTGGGTGATCAGCATGGTCTCGTCGTGCTGCTGCTCGTGCTGGGCGATCATCCCGAAGGCGAAGCCCGCCTCGGTCAGCCGCGTCCCGTGGAACGCGGCGCGCTCCAGCACGTCCAGGGCCCGGCCGCGCACGTCCGCCACGTACCGGCGGGCCTCGTCCGGCGGCAGCAGCGGCAGCGAGGGGCGTTCGGCGCGCGGATGCTCGAAGGCGTCGTACAGGCTGTCGATCTCGGGCCGTATCGCCTCCTGCCCGCCGACGGCGCGCAGCAGCCACTGCTCCTCCTGGTTGCCGATGTGCGCGAGGTCCCACACCAGCGGGGACATCAGCGGCGACACCTGGGCGGTCAGGTCGGGGCCCTCCACGCAGCCGGTCAGCAGCGTGGTGCGCTCACGCGCCGTGACGAGCGTGGTCAGGGCCCGCTCGCGGAACGCCTCGGGGTCCACGCGGGGGGCGGCGGGCCCGGCGGTGCGGCCGGCGGTCGGGCGGCCGGCGGTGTCCGTGACGGAGTCGGTCATGGGCGGGTCTCCCTCCCGTGCGGGCCGCGGCCCGCGCCGTCGTACGTGTCCAGCAGGTCGTCGGCGGGGCAGCGGCCCCGGGCGACGTAGCGGTCCAGGAACGCCGCGACGGCGTCCGTCACCTCGGTGGTGGCGCCGAGCCGGGGCAGCGCGGCGAGCGCCGCCGCGAAGCACACGCCGGCCGTGTCGCGCAGCTCCGGATCGGTGAGGGCGTCGCGGGCCGCGTCCCGGTACAGCGGGTTGTGCGGGGCGGGCAGGCCCGCGGTGCGCTCCGCGAGGGGCTTCACGGCCCGGTAGGCGGTCTCGGAGGCCTCCTGGTCGTCGAACAGCGCCGCCGTCACGGCGAGCGGCACGATCCAGCCGTCGTCCCCCGGCTGGGCGTCGATCATGCGCAGCTCCAGGTGCCCGCGCGGCCGGACCGGCGGGAACAGGGTGGTGAGGTGGTAGTCGAGGTCCTCCCTGGTCGGCGGCCTCGGCGACCGGGTCCTGGTCCACTCCCGGAAGGTCATGCCCGCCGGCACGTCCCAGCGGTCGCCGTCCCGGCGCACGCACATCACCGGGGCGTCCAGCACATGACGGGCCCAGGCGCGGCGCGGGTCGGCGTCCAGCGGGGGACCGCCCGCCCGGCCGGCGCCGATCTGCGTCCACCGCAGCTGCCGCGTGGACCGCCAGCCGGTGGGCCGGCCGCCGGACAGCGGGGAGTTGGCGAACGCGGCCACCAGCACCGCGCCCAGCTGGTGGGCGAGCCACCAGCGGCGTACGTGGCCGAGCGGGCCGGGCTCCTCGTGCCCGGCGTCCAGGCACACCTGCACGGAGGCGGAGGCGCACATCATGAAGCGGCCCGCGGGGCCGGTGCGGTCGAGACAGGCCTCCATGGCGTCGTAGCGCGGCCGGCGCAGGAACCGGCGGGGAGGGCGCCAGGGGTCGTGGCCCAGGCCGGCGAGGACGAGACCGTCCTTTCGCAGGACCGCCCGGACGGCGTCCAGATCGGCACGGACGGCGTCGACGCACTCCATCAGGGAGGCGGCGGGCAGCGAGCTCAGTTCCAGCTGGCCGCCGGGTTCGACGGTGAGCGGCGAGTTCAGGGGCACGGTCTGCAGTGCGGCGTAGACCGCGTCGAGCCTTTCGTCCGTCACGGGGAGCCACGGCGCGCGCGGCTCGTGGATCAGCCACTCCACCTCGACGCCGAGGCGCGCGGGCGGACCGGTCTTGAAGCAGATGCCGCGGACCAGCGCCTCGACCTCGGCTTCGGTGATGGTGGTGGGCGGCCGCGTACAGCCGCCTGTCGCATCGGACATGTAGGGATCCTCCTGAGATTCCACCATGTCGCCGACCCTCTTCACGGTGGGCCGGGTCGGCACACCCGTCCTACCCAAGACCCTCGCGCCGCTCCGCACAAGGGTGCATACCGGGATGTCTCCTCTCGGCGTCCTCCACGTTCCGACCGTTTCCGGGGGCTTCTCCCGTCGTTTCCCGGGCCGGGAAACACCGTTGCGCCGCATCACCAGCATCACCCAGGATTCCCGCATGAGCACGACGGGGGAGGCCGCGCGGCGCGCGGTCACGGCGTCCACGGGGGTGGCGCCATGAGCGCGCGCCTGCGGGGCATCGCGCAGCAGACCGAGCAGATCGTCATGGCGGGGGCCTATCGCACGCCCGGCGGGCGAGAGGTGCGGATCGCGGCGGCGGTCGAGGCGGCCCGCGAGGGCACCCGGACGCACGGTCCGGGGCCGGTCGGGGTACCGCCGTCCGCCCCGGTGACCACGGTCCTCGAGGTCACGGGCGAGAGCAGCCTGGAGGCCGCCCGCCGACTCGGCGACGGGGCCGCCGTGCTGAACTTCGCCTCCGCCCGCAACCCCGGCGGCGGGTACCTGAACGGCGCCCAGGCCCAGGAGGAGGCCCTGTGCCGGGCCTCCGCCCTCCACACCTGCCTGCTGCGGGCCCGCGCGTTCTACGACCACCACCGCTCCCACCGCGACCCGTTCTACACGGACCGCGTCGTCCACTCACCCGCCGTACCGGTCTTCCGCGACGACCGCGGGCGGCTGCTGGAGTCGCCGTACACGGCCGGCTTCCTCACCGCCGCCGCACCGAACGCGGGCGTGGTGCTGCGCACCGCGCCCGAACGCGCCGGCGAGCTGGGCGCCGCGCTGGCCGTGCGCGCCGAACGGGTGCTGGAGACGGCCGCGGCCCACGGGTACCGTCGGCTGGTGCTCGGCGCCTGGGGCTGCGGCGTGTTCCGCAACGATCCGGCCCGGGTCGCGGGTGCCTTCCGCACACTGCTCGGACCCGGCGGACGGTTCGCCGCGACGTTCGAACGGGTGACGTTCGGCATCCTGGACCGCACCCCGGGCGGCACGGTCCGCGCGGCGTTCGAGCGGACCTTCCCGGAGGCAGTCGCAGGCGTGCGTCAGCTCCGGCCGTAGCGCTCCCGCAGCCGCCGCCGCACGGGATCGAACCGCATCCGGTCCAGCGCGCGCCTTGCGCCGCACCCCGGCCTCGCGCAGCCGCAGCACCCGGCCCACGTCCCGCGGGCCCACCCGAGTGGGCGCGGAGGGGCCGTGGCGGCCGGGCGAGGGCGCGTCGCCGTCATCGCCGTCGCGGGCAGGGGCGTCCACGGCCGTACCGCACGGGACGCCGCCGTGCGCCCGGTCGGCACGGGCCCCGGCCGGATGGCAGGCTGATCCCCGGCACTCCCGTCCGACCACGAGAACAGGAAGCCGACGTCATGACCGACCAGCTCACCGTGAGCGTCCTGGGCACCGGCATCATGGGCGCCGCGATGGCACGCAACCTCGCCCGCGCCGGCCTCTCCGTCCGCGCCTGGAACCGCAGCCGGGACAAGGCCGAGCCGCTGGCCGCCGACGGCGTGCGCGTCGCCGGCGACCCGGAGGAGGCGGTGCGGGACGCCGACGTCGTCCTCACCGTGCTCCACGACGGCCCGGCCGCCCTGGACGTCATGCGCCGCGCCGCCCCCGGCCTGCGCGCCGGCGCCGCGTGGGTGCAGTCGACCACCGTCGGCCTCGACGCGGTCGGTGAGCTCGCCGCCTTCGCCCGCGAGCACGGCCTGGTCTTCTTCGACGCCCCCGTGCTCGGCACCCGGCAGCCCGCCGAGGCCGGCCGGTTGCTCGTCCTGGCCGCCGGCCCGGCCGGCGCGCGCGACGTGGTGGCGCCGGTCCTCGACGCGGTCGGCTCCCGCACGGTGTGGACCGGCGAGGACGGCGCGGCCGGCAGCGCGACCCGGCTCAAGCTCGTGGCCAACAGCTGGGTCCTCGCCGCCACCAACGCGGTCGGCGAGGTCCTGGCGCTGTCCGGGGCGCTGGGCGTGGACCCCGACGCCTTCTTCGACGCCATCGCCGGCG
This sequence comes from Streptomyces sp. NPDC029152, assembly GCF_055564355.1. Lineage (NCBI taxonomy): Bacteria > Bacillati > Actinomycetota > Actinomycetes > Kitasatosporales > Streptomycetaceae > Streptomyces > Streptomyces sp. NPDC029152. The sequence continues at coordinate 61,031 of NZ_JBVHWR010000012.1, forward strand.
GCCCCCTCGACATGGGCTACCTGCGCGCCAAGGCCGGCCTGATCCGCGACGGCGCACTCATCCCGCCCCAGTTCGCCGTCACCACCGCCGCGAAGGACGCCCGCCTGATCGTCGAGGCGGGCGAGCGCAGCGGCGTACGCCTGGACCTCGCCGCCGCGAGCGCGGAGCGCCTGGAGCGCGCCGCGGCCCAGGGACACGGCGGCGAGGACATGGCCGCCGCCTACTACGCCAGCTTCGACGAGAACCCGTCCGGCTGAGCGCGTCCGGGGTACCGGACGAGCGGAAGGAACGGAACGCCGCCGAAGCAGCCTCCGGACGATCACGACACGAAGGAGTCCCCATGTCCAAGCCCCCGCTGCCGCCCGAGGCCGTCGCCCTGCTGCGCCGCCCCAACCCGTGCGTGATGGCCACCCTCCGCTCGGACGGCGGCCCCGTCTCCACGCCCACCTGGTACCTGTGGGAGGACGACGGCCGCGTCCTGATCAGCCTCGACGAGGGCCGCGTACGCCTCCAGCACCTGCGCCGCGATCCGCGCGTGACCCTCACCGTCCTGGACGGCGACGACTGGTACACGCACGTCACCCTCATCGGCCGCGTCACCGGGATGCGCGACGACGAGGGGCTGGCCGACATCGACCGGCTCTCCACGCACTACACCGGCGATTCCTACCCGGACCGGGTCCGGGCCCGGGTGAGCGCGTGGATCGAGGTCGAGCGCTGGCACGGCTGGGGCGCGATGAAGGACAGCGACCAGGCGTCGACCTGAGGCCCGGCCCGGCCGGTTCCGCGCCGGCCGGGCTCAGCCCGCGAGGACCGGCCGCGCCGCCCGCGCCGCAGGGGCCGCAGGGGCCGCGGCCGGCCCGTCGGACGGGTGCCGCCACAGGCCCCGCGCGGCCAGCCTCGGCAGGACGCCCTCGCCGAACCAGTACGCCTCCTCCAGGTGCGGGTAGCCGGAGAGCACGAACTCCTCGATGCCCAGCGACGCGTACTCCTCGATCCGTTCGGCGACCTCCTCGTGGCCGCCGACCAGGGCGGTGCCCGCGCCGCCGCGCACCAGGCCGATGCCGGCCCACAGGTTGGGGTGGATCTCCAGGCCGTCGCGGGCGCCGCCGTGCAGGGCGAGCATGCGCCGCTGCCCCTCCGACTCGCTGCGGGCCAGCCCCTCCTGCACGGCCCGTACCGTGTCCGGGTCGAAGCCGGACAGCAGCCGTTCCGCCTCCTCCCAGGCCTGCGCCGGGGCGTCGCGGGTGATGACGTGCAGCCGGATGCCGAAGCGCGGGGAGCGGCCCTCCCTCGCGGCGAGTTCCCGGACCCGGGCGATCTTCTCGGCGACCTGTGCGGGCGGCTCGCCCCAGGTGAGGTAGACGTCGGCGTGCCGCGCGGCGACCTCGATCGCGGCGGGCGAGGAGCCGCCGAAGTAGACCTCGGGCACCGGATCGGGCACGCGGGCCAGCCTCGCGTCCTCCACCCGGAGGTGCTCGCCGTGCAGATCGACGCTTCTGCCGTCCCACAACTTCCGCACGACGTGCAGGAACTCGCCGGTACGGCGATAGCGGGCGTCCTTGTCGAGGAAGTCGCCGTAGGCCCGCTGTTCCCGGCTCTCGCCGCCGGTGACCACGTTCAGCAGCAGCCGTCCGCCGGTCTGCCGCTGGAAGGTGGAGGCCATCTGCGCGGCCAGGGTCGGCGACAGGAGCCCGGGCCGGAACGCCACCAGGAACTTCAGGCGCTCGGTGTGCCGGCTGACCATGGCGGTGGTCAGCCAGGCGTCCTCGCACCAGGCGCCGGCGGGGGTGAGCGCGCCGGTGAAGCCGAGGTCCTCGGCGGCACGGGCGATCTGGCCCAGGTACGCCACCGTCGGCGGCCGGTCCCGGCCGGACGTCGTGACCGGTGTGCCGTGGCCGCCGCCGACGACGTCGCGGCTGTCGCCGTTGGTGGGCAGGAACCAGTGGAAGGTCAGGGACATGCCGTCTCCGATCGGGTGAGGTCTCCGGGGGCCGGATCAGCTCGCCGCGGCGAGCAGCGGGGCGTGCCCGAGGGCGGCCGAGAACTGGTCGACGACCTGGGCGAGCGCCTCGGCGGCGGCCGGGGCGACCGACACGGAGCCGTCGTCGTGCCGGGTGATGTCCCGGTCGAGGGTGAACCAGCCCTGGACGACGTGCCGCGCGCCCATCGAGGTGAGGACCGGGCGCAGGGCGTAGTCGATGGCCAGCACATGGGCGGCGCTGCCACCCGTCGCGAGCGGGAGCACGGCCTTGCCGGCGAGCGCGTACTGCGGGAGCAGGTCCAGCAGTGCCTTCAGCACGCCGGAGTACGCGGCCTTGTAGACCGGGGTGCCGACGACCACGCCGTCCGCAGCGGCGAACAGCTCGGTGGCCTCGACGACGGCCGGGTGCGTGAAGTCGGCGCCCAGCAACGCCTCGGCGGGGACGGTGCGGACGTCGAGCGGGACCACCCGGTGGCCCTGGGCGACGAGCCGCTCGTCCAGGTGGCGCAGCAGGCGGTTGGTGCGGGAGGAGGCGGAGGGGCTGCCGGAGACGGACAGGACGGTGGCCATGGGGACCTCTTTCGGGAACACCCGGGCGCCTTCGCGTGCCGGGGCACACGGGGGCCGGGCAGGGGACACGAGGGCCGTCGCGCGGGGGCCGGAGCCCGGGGGAAGCCGGCCCACCGGACTCCCGCTTCGGGCGCGTCGGCGTACGGGGGTGAGGGACCGCTCACGCGGGGAGGCGGGGCTCGCCGCGGGGCTCGCGGCGCTGCGAGGGGACGGCGGCCGCGGTGGAAGCGTCAGACCGGGCGGCGACAGCAGGCGCTGGAGACGCGCGCCAGGTCGACGTGGCGTCGCCGCGTGAGATCCGGTCGCGTCTGCTCCATGACGGCGATCGTGGCAGCGGGCCCGTGCGGCCGTCAAGGAACGGCGGGCCGTCCCCGTGCGTCTTCCGCGGGATTTCACACGGGCGTGACAGACACCGGCACTGTACGGCAAATACGCTCTTTTCCGGGGTACTTGGGGCTCCATGACGTTGCCCAAGCCGCTCAAGAACGCGCTCGTCGTCGTCCTCGCCTATGTCTGCATCGCGTTGCTCCTGAGATACCGGCGCGACGGAATGGATTGGGGCCCCGCCCTGCTGATCGCCCTGCTCGCCACCCCGCTCGCCCTGCTGCTGTCCGCCGGACGGGACCGGCTCATGAACTCGGCCCGGCGGGCGGGTGAGCGGGCACGGGAGCGCCGGCGGGGACACGCCTCCGAGTAGCGCGGAGCCTGTCCCGGGCGCGTGGCGTGCCGGGGAGCCGACGGGGCCGCGCGCAAGTCGGTGCGGTCCAGAGGCGGGCTTTCGGGCCACATTCCCTCCGACGGTTTTCGGCCCGTGAGGCCCGGGTCGCGGACGTCCCTTCCGTCCCTCCCCTCCCCGCCCGCTCCGTTCGCGGAGCGGAGCGCCTGGTTGCGGGCGGTCGCCCGGCCCGCCCGCACCGCGGGCCCGTCGCCGGCCCCCTGTGCCGGCGACGATATCCGGCCTGCTCGCCCGTCACGGCCGTGGCGTCGGACACCGCGCAGAACGGCGGATTGACGTCGCTTTCCGGCGGTCCGCCCGTACCCGGTGCTTCTCTGACGGAACCCCGGGGCAGACGGCTGGGGACATTGGGGGACGAGCCCGGTGGTCCGCGACGACGGCCGGGAGACCTTGGGGGTCGTACATGGTCCGTGTTCTCGTGGTGCACGACGCGTTGCTGCTGCGTTCGGCACTGGAGCAACTGCTGCTGTCCGCCGACGGACTCGAGGTCCTGTCCATGCCCTCCCGGGGAGAGGGGCCCGACGAGGACGACTTACCGGTGGACGTGTGCGTTGTGGACGGGGACTGTCTGGAGGGGACGGAGGACCTCTGCCGCGCCCCCTACTGGGACCGGAGCGGGGCCCGGCTGGTCGTCCTCGCGGCGCCGGAACGGCCGGGAGTGCTGCGCAGGGCGTTCGACGCGGGAGCGCTCGGCTTCGTCGCCAAGGACGCCCCGTCGCACCGGCTGATCGACGCCGTGCACACCGTCGCCAAGGGCGAACGGTTCCTCGACGAGAGACTCACCGTCCCCCTGCTCAAGGCGTCCCAGACGCCCCTGACGGTCCGTGAGCTCCACGTGGTGGCACAGGCGGCGCAGGGCTCCTCCATAGCCGAGATAGCCGGTGTCCTCCACCTGTCGCGGGGAACGGTCCGCAACTACATGGCCAGCGCGATACGCAAGGTCGGCGCGCGCAACCGGGTGGACGCCATACGCATAGTCCAGAGCGCCGGCTGGATGTGAGGGGGCGGGGCACGGGGACGCCGGGGTCACCCCCGGCTCTCGTCCCAGTGCCCCACCAGATCGCGGTAGAGCGGTGAACGGACGAGGAGTTCACGGTGCGTTCCGCACGTCGCACCGGTCCCGTCCAGTACGAGGATCCGGTCGGCCCGCAACGCCGAGGACATGCGGTGGGCCACCACGACCAGCGCGCCCGGACGCCGGGCGAGGGCCTCCTCGGCCCGTGCCTCGGCGGCCGGGTCGAGGTGGCAGGTCGCCTCGTCGAGCAGGAGCAGGCGCGCCGTGGACAGGTGCGCCCGCACCAGCACCAGCAGTTGACGCTCGCCCTGCGAGAGGTCGCCCGGGTCGAGCGGCGCGTCCAGTCCGCCCAGGCGCTCGACGAGCGCGTCGGCACCGAGCTCGCGCACGGCGGCCCGGACGCGGGCCGCGGGGGCGTCCGGCCGCAGATAGGTGAGGTTCTCCCGCACCGACGCGGTGAAGACGTACGCCTGCTGGGGCAACAGCACCCGCAGGGCGGAGAGTTCGGCCGGGGCGCGGCCGGTGACCGCGTGGCCGGCCACCTCGACCGCACCACCGCTCGGCGCCAGCGTCCCGGCCACCAGGCGGGTGAGGGTCGACTTGCCGATGCCGCTGGGGCCGACGACGGCCAGGTGCTCGCAGTCCTCGACCCGCAGGTCGAGCGCGTCGAGGACCGGCTCCGCCCGCGCGCCGTAGGACAGCGTCACCGACCGCAGCTCCACGGCGGGCGCCGGTGCCCCCGTCCGCCGGCCCGCGTCCGCGGCGTCCGCGGCCGGCGACGTGCCGGTCAGGGGCGGACGCGGCCCCGTGCCGGTGAAGCGGTCCAGGACCACGAGCAGCCGCGTCCCCGCGGCGCCGATCGCCGACATGAGGGTGTGCAGGGCGGGCAGCAGGGCCTGGGCGAGGTAGGTGAAGGCGCCCAGCAGCGCACCGGTGGTGACCCCCTTGCCGCGCAGCCACGGCACGGTCACCAGCAGGAGCAGGACCGGCAGCTGGCCCGCGACACCGAGGGCCAGCGTGCGCACCGCGGCCCAGCGGGCGAGGACGCGCGCGGTGGCGGCGGCGTCCGCGACGAGCCGTTCACCGTCGCGCTCCACCTCCTCCTGGGTGCCGCAGGCGGTGATGTCGCGCAGCGCCCCCCGGGTCCGCGCCGCGTGATCGCCCAGCGCCTCGTCGGCGGCGAGGGCCCGCCGCTGCGCCGCCGCCATGGGCCGCAGCGTGACCAGGAACAGGGCGAGGCCCCCGGCGAGGGGCGGCACGACCACCACGAGCAGCGCCGGGTCCAGCGAGAACAGACCGAGCAGCGCGCCCGCGGCGGTGAAGACGAACGAGCGCAGGGTCAGCACGAGCCCGGCGAAGCTGTCCCGCACGATCTCGACCTGGTTGGTGAGCCGCGAGACGGCGGCACGGTCCCGGCCGCCGGGGCGGGCCTGCGCGTCCGCCATGGACCGCACGACCGCCCGCCGCACCAGACGGTCCCGCAACGGCTCCGTCAGACCGGCCAGTTGGGCGAAGACACCCCTGACCACGGGCGCCCCGAGCACCACGGCGACGGCGGCGACCGCGAGCCAGCCGAGCCCCGCGGCCGTGTCACCGGCCAGGAAGCCCCGGTCGACGGCCTGGGCGACGCCGTAACCGACCAGGAAGGTCTGCGCCGACTCGGCCACCGACCACGCCCCGAGCCGTGCGAGGACGCCCTTGCGCCCGGCCAGGAAACGCCGGGCGTGCGGCCGGACCCGGCGCAGCGGACCGGGCTCCCGGCCGGACCGCGCCGCAGGGCCGCCGCCGACGGCGGTCACGGCCGCGCCTCGCCGTGCAGGGAGACGGCCCGGACGCCCGCGGGCCCGGTGTCCGCCTCGTCGGCGCCGGGGCCGGAGCCGGTGGCGAACACCGCCCGGTAGGCGGCGCGTTCCCACAGCCGCCGATGGGGGCCGACCTCCCGTACCCGCCCGTCCTCCAGCCAGATCACCAGGTCCGCCCGCGCCGCGACCGACGGGCGGTGCGCCACGACCAGGCGGGTGGTGCCCTCGAGCGCGTGGCGCACCGCCCGGTCCACGGCGTGCTCGGTGGCGGTGTCGAGACTGGACGTCGCGTCGTCCATCACGAGCAGCCGGCCCGCGTGGGCGAACGCCCGGGCCAGACCCAGACGCTGGTACTCCCCGCCGGACAGCGGGACGTCGGCGAGCGGGGTGTCGTACGTCCGCGGCAGACGGCGTACGAAGGCGTCGGCGCCCGCGAGGCGGACCGCCTCCCGCACCCGGCGCTCCGTCACGGGAGGCGTTCCGGCCGCGACCGCCTCGGCCACGGTGCCGTCACCGAGCACCGGGCGCGCGAAGGCGAAACCGACCTCGGCGCGCAGGCTCGCACGGGTCAGGGAGTCCAGCGGGGCGCCGTCCAGCAGGACCTCCCCCTCGTCGGGATCGATCAGCCGGCCCGCCACGGCGGCCAGGACGGACTTGCCGGCACCGCTGCGGCCCACGACCGCGGCCGTCGCCCCGCCGGGCACCACCACGTCGTCCGCCCGCAGCACCTCCGTCCCCTCCCGCAGGACGCGCACACCGCGCAACGCGAGGACGCCCGGGCCGCCCGGGGGCAGGGTCCGGTCGCCGTGGCGCAGGGCGGGCAGCCGCTCCAGGGCCGTGGTGCGCTCCCGCGCCGTCCGGCCCCGGACCAGCGCGCCGAGCAGCGTGGCCGCGCTGCCGAACCCGGCGGCCAGCTGCGCGTAGCGGCACACCGCCAGCAGCTCGCCGACGCTCAGGGCGCCCGCGCCGAGCCGGAGCCCGCCGACGGCCGTGGCCGCCACCGTCAGCAGCGGGACGAGGACACCGCCGGTGGCCAGCGCCCGCCCGTGCAGGACCCACATGCGCTCGCCCAGCGCGCCGAGCTCCGTCAACGGCCGGAGCACCCGCTCGCGTTCACGGTCCGCCGTCCCGGCGGCGGCGATGGTCTCCGCGCCCTCCAGGGCTTCCAGCAGGCGGCCCGCGATGTCCGACTGCACGCGCTGGTAGGCACGCACCGACGCCCCCGTGTCGCGCGCGAAGGCCCGCAGCACCAGTGCCAGGGCGGGCAGTCCGGCCAGGACGCACCCGGCGACCCACACGTCGACGAAGGCCAGCGCGACGAGCGCGCCGGCCGGGGTGATCAGCGAGGCGGCCAGCGCGGCCCGGGCCGCCGGGGCGCCGCCCGCGTCGGAGGCGTTGAGCGTCAGCCGCGTCCCGACGTCCCCCGCGGAGTACGGACGTGTCGCGTCCGGTACCGCGCGCAACAGGCCGGCGAGGGCCCGGGAGCGGATCGACGCGGTCCAGGCGGCGGTGCACCGGCCGGTGAGCAGCGCGGTCAGGCCGTCGAGGAGAACCTCGCCGGCGAGCAGGGCCACGCTCACCGCGAGCCAGGGCCCGGCGCCGCCGTCGTACAGCAGCAGGTCCAGTGCCCGGCCGAGGACCAGGGGCTGCGCGACCGCGGCGGCGGCCGCGGCCACCGAGCACACCAGCACCAGCAGTTCGGGCACACGGCCGGGATCCGCGCCGGGCGAGCCGGACACGCGCTTGTGCCGTCGCCGGACCGGGGTCGTGTCCACCAGCCGCCCCTCCTCGTGGTCGGCGCCGCACGCGGCGGCGTGACACGGCACCGGCGCCCCGGCGGTGAGGCCGGGACGCCGGTACCGAACCGCGCGGCCCGCCGCGGTCACCGCGGCGGGCCGCCTCGGACGTCAGTTACAGGTCGTGACGGAGAGGCTGCTGTCACCGCAGAGCAGGAGGCTGGCGCGGCTGCCGGTCTCGACGTCCCCCATGGCCTCTTCCTTCGGGGTCTCCATCGACTGCAGGTCGAACAGGTTCATGTTGCTCATCCCTTCGTACGGACAACGGGTTGGTCACGGCCCCTCGTGGGACCGGCTCGTGGGCCGCGGCTCGGGCCGCGGCGGGGGGAGGAACGGCAGACCGGCGGGCCGGTCGCCGCGTACGGACGCGAGGGCCAGCAGACAGCCGGCCGTCCCCGTGGACAGGTCCATCGACAGGCGCATCATCTGCTCGCCGGGGAAGGCGAGCCGTCCGCGGTAGGACATGGCGTGCCAGGCCAGCGCGTCGATCTGGCGCCGGACGGCCTCCGGCCCGGTGCCCGGGCCGGGCGCCGTCGTCCGGCCGAGGTACAGCACCATGCCGGCGACGCCCCGGTAGAGCCCGGGCTGGGCGTAGAACATGGCCTGCGCCGCGCGCACGATCTCGCTCCGCGCCCGCTCGAACTCCTCGTCGGCGCGGTGCGCCAGGTAGTCGTCGAGCACCATGCCGATGCCCACGCTGCCGGCTCCCAGGTACGGCATGGTGCGCCAGCCCTCGTCCACCTGGAGGGCGCCGCCCGCGCCGCGGACGCAGCACGCGAGGTCCCGGCGCAGCGCGTCGCCGGCGAGGTCCAGCAGGGCGGTGTCCCCGGTGCGTTCGTACAGGCGCAGGAACAGCAGCGCGCCGCCCGTCGCGCCGTGCAGCAGGCCGGCGCGGGGCCGGCGGCCGGGCCCCCGCCCCGGCGGACCGGCCGGTGCGCCCCGGGCGCTCAGCTCGGCACACCGCAGGGCGGCGGCGCGCAGGGCGGTGTCCCCGGTGGAGGCGGCCAGGGCGTCCAGCGCCAGACCGATGCCGGCCGTGCCGCCGTGCAGGTCCGGCGAGAGCCCGTCGAGGGGGTGTTCGAGGAGGATCCCGGTCAGGTCGAGCGCCCGGGCCCGGTGCCCGAGGCGGTCCAGCGTCCAGGCGGTCCCCGCGATCCCGTCGTGGAAGCCCAGCGGCATGCCCGACGGCGGCTCCTTCGTCCGCTCCAGCAGCCACTGCTCCCCGTCCTCGTCGCGTCCCGCACCGCTCTCGGCGAGGGCGTAGAGCACGCCGGCCGCTCCGTACCCGAACGTCAGGCCCCCGCCCGCCGTGGCGAACTGGGCGACGTCGCCCGGGAACAGACGGTCGTCACGGGACGGGGTCGCCGAGGCGCGGATGGCCGCCGCCATCGAGTCCCGGCTGCGGGGCCAGTCACCCGGCTCGACCGGGATGAAACCGCTCCCGCCCCGGCGCGCCGCCGGCGGACGGGCCGGCTCACCGGTGATCTCGGCGACCGCCGCGTCCAGGAACTCCCGCGGAACCGGGAACTGCCGCGCCACCACCTCGGCGAGGTGCTCCGCCTTGCCCCGGTCCAGCGCCAGCAGGCTGGTCAGGGGCAGGAACAGGGCCAGCCGCAGACAGGCCAGTGCGTACCGGTCCACGGCCGGTCCCCGCCGGCCGGGCGGTGCCACGAACCCGGGGTGGGCGACGGTCTGCCGGCCCGGCTCGTCGACGTGGTGGGCGGCCTCGAAGTCCAGCAGGGCCACCCGCCCGTCGTCACGGATCATGATGTTGAACAGGTGCAGGTCGTTGAAGACCACGCCCCGCTCGTGCACCTGGGCGACGGCCCGCTCGACCTGGGCGTGGACGTCGAGCGCCCACGCGGTGTACTCGGCGAGCCGTCCCTCGTCGGGGTCGGCCTCGATGAGCGGGTGGCGCCGGGCGAAGAAGGTGTTGAGCGGCTTGCCGTCGAGGTGCTCGAGGACCAGGAAGTGGTGCTCCCCGACGGTGAACGCGTCCCGCACCTCGGGGGTGCAGTCCAGCCCGGACAGTCTCTCCAGGGCCCGGCGCTCGCGCTCCAGCCGGGCCACCGCGTCCGCCCCGTCGGCGGCCAGGCCCGCGTGCGGGCGGGCCTCCTTGAGGACCACCGTCTCACCGGTGCGGGTGTCCCGCGCCCGGTAGACGCCGCCGCCGTTGGAGAAGTGGAGCGCCGCCTCGACGGCGTAGGGGATGCCGGTCAGCGTCACCGTCGCCCGCGCTTCGAGGTGGGGCTTGAGGAACTCCGGCACGCTCACCCAGTCGGGCACCCGGAACACCGGGCCGCGCGGGTCCGGGACGAGCACCCCGTCGGGGTCCGCGATCGCCGGCCGCAGCTCGCCGTCCTCGTCGTAGCAGTTGCGGCGGGTGAAGCTGCCGTAGCGCACGTGCACCGGGCCGTCGCCGAGTCTGAGGTCGCTCAGGATGTGCGGTCCCGGCTCGCCGGCCAAGAGGTCGGCCAGCTCGCCCGCGAGGCGCTCGAACCGTTCCTCGTCCGCCGGGTACACGGTGATGAACTTGCCGCTGCCCGCCCGGTCGGCGTACTTGGCGTTGCGCTGGTGGAGCAGGTAACGGCTCGGCACGAACTTGAAGGCGACACCCTGGTCCAGGCAGAGCCGCCGTACGCGCTCCAGGACGGACTCGGCGTTGTCCAGGCAGGCGGAGACGTGGATCTTCCAGCCCTGCGCGGGCAGTTCGGCGTCCAGCGGCCGCAGGGCCAGCCAGTCGCCGCTCTCGCCGCGCTGCCACCCGGCCGGGACGGGCTCGGTGGCCGCCGCGTACCGGGTGCCGGCCGCCGCGGTGCCGGGCGCCGTGCGGTGCGGCGCGTCGTAGAACTGCGGGTCTGCGTCGCAGTACACGGCGTAGCCCTTGTTCACGCCTTCTCCCTTCACCGGTCGGTGCCGAGGAAGACGCTGTCACGTGCCGCCGTGCCCGGGACAGTCACCGCTGTCACCTCTCGGACGTGAGGAACGCACGGGTAACTTCGGGTGCGGCGGCGTTCCGGACGCCGGCGTCAGTCCTCGCGCCCGCTCACCGCCACCGTGACACCGAGGCCGATCATGGCCAGGCCGCCGGCCCCGCCGACCGCGGACAGCCGGCGCGGGGAGCGCGCGAACCAGTCGCGCGCCGTGGCCGCGAGCAGTCCCCAGGCGCTGTCGCAGACCACCGCGATGACGTTGAACACCAGGCCGAGCAGCAGCATCTGCCCCGCGGCACCGCCCTGGTCGCGGTCGACGAACTGCGGCAGCACCGCGGCGAAGAAGACGAGGGTCTTCGGGTTGGTCACACCGACCGCGAACCCCTCCCAGAACGTGCGCCGGTCTCCGCGCGGCTCCGCGGCGCCGCCGAACGCCGCCCGCAGGCCACGGCGTTCGCGCCACGCCTTCACCCCGAGGTGCACGAGGTAGGCGGCGCCCGCCAGCTTGAGCACGGTGAAGACCAGGAGCGAGCGTTCCACCACCGACCCGACCCCCAGGGCGACGGCGACGACCAGCACGTACGCGCCGAGGGTGTTCCCCACGACCGTGGTGAGCGCGGCCCGGCGCCCCCGCGCGAGCGCCCGGCCGATCACGAACAGCACGCTGGGGCCCGGCACCACCACGAGCAGCAGCGACAGGGCCGCGAAGGCGAGCAGACGGTCGGAGGACACCATGGCGCCATGCAAGCACGGAGCGGGCCCGGCGCTCCACGGCATTTCGCGGCCGCCCGGCCCGCCGGCAGGGCCGGCACGATCGGCACGGCCCGTCCGCTCGCCCAGGATCCTCCGCGCGGCATCGCGTGCCGGTCACCGGCCGGGTGCGGCACGGAGGCACCGGCCGGGTGCGGCACGGAGGCGCCGCGGAGGTTCCCGTGGAGGCATCGACCCGTGTCGGTCGAGTCCGACCACACCCTCGTCCTCTCCCGCGACCGGGAGGGGGCCGTCGTCTCCCCGCCGGGACGTTCCCGCCCGTGACGACCGCCGACGGCGTCACCCCGGACCTCGCCACCGTCGGCACCGACATCCCGGTGCGGCACCTACGCGTTCCCCGTCTCCGAGGACGGGATCGACGCGGCCCTCGCCCGGCTCGTCGGGGGCGGTGCCCCCCTCCGGGCCGGCCCGCACGGACGGCACCCGCGCCGCACCGACCGCGACGACGGGGGACGCGGCATGTGCCTCACCGGCCCGTCCTCACCGCTGAACGGCGTCACGGAGGACGCCCCGGGAGCACGCCGATCGCCGGTGCCGGCCGCCCCGCGCGGTGCCGCTAGCGGGCCAGCAGGTCCCGCAGGGCCCCGGCGACCTCCCCGGGCGCCTCCTCCGCCATGAAGTGGCCGCAGCCGACCGTGACGTGCCGCAGATCGGGGGCCCAGGCCCGCCACAGCGCGGTCGCGTCGTAGCCGAGGGCCGTGCCCCAGTCCTGCTGGAGCACGGTCACCGGCATCCGCAGCCGGTTGCCGCGCTCGCGGTCGGCCCGGTCGTGGTCGACGTCGACGCCCGCCGAGGCCCGGTAGTCGGCCACGATGGACGGCACCGCCTCGCGCGACGCCTTCAGGTAGGCGGCGCGGACGTCGGCGGGCAGGGCGCCCGGGTCCCGGGTCCACACGTCGAGGAAGTGGCCGAAGAACGCGTCCGGCGCGGCGCCGATGAGCTGTTCCGGCAGACCGGGCGGCTGCGCCATCAGATACAGGTGGAAGCCCACGGCCGCCGTCGTCCCGCGCAGGACGTCCCACATGTCCAGGGTCGGCAGCACGTCCAGCGCGGCCAGGTGCGTCACCGTCCCCGGGTGGTCGAGCCCGGCTCGGACCGCGACCAGGGCGCCCCGGTCGTGTCCGGCCAGCGCGAACCTGTCGTGCCCGAGCGCCCGGGCCAGGGCGACGACGTCGGCCGCCATGGTCCGCTTGGCGTACGCGGTGCCGTCCGCGTCGGCGGGCTTGTCGCTGTCGCCGTAACCGCGCAGGTCGGGGCAGATGACCGTGTGCTCGGCGGCGAGGTCGGCGGCGACGTGCCGCCACATCAGGTGGGTCTGCGGGAAACCGTGCAGCAGCACGAGCGGGCTGCCGGAGCCGCCGACGGCGACGTTCAGCGCGACGCCGTCGGCGACGGGGACCCGGTCGTAGGTGAAGCCGGGGATGGTCGGTGCCATGACTGGTCGGTGCCTTTCGGTGTTCTTCGACGCGTCCGGACCCGGACGCCCTCTCAGGCTGCCGGGCGCGGATCAGCAACCGATCAGCGCGCGTACCGTGGAGATCACGGACCACGGGCGCGACGGCGCGGAGCAGGGCGGACGGAACATGGAAGCGGTCACCTTCGGGGTGCTCGGCCCTGTCACGGCCGGACGGGACTCGGGCGCGCTCGACCTGCGCGGGCCCCGGCACCGGGCCCTGCTGGCCCGGCTGCTCCTGTCCCGGCGGCGCGTGGTCCCCGTCGCGCGCCTGGTCGAGGACCTGTGGGACGTGCCGCCCGCCCGGGCCGTGGGAACGGTGCGCACCTTCGTCGGCGATCTGCGCCGGGTCCTGGAACCCGAACGTCCACGCCGCGCGCCGGCCCGGCTGCTGGTCACCGAGGGCCCCGGCTACGCGCTGCGCCCGGCACCGGACGCGGTGGACGCCTGGCGTTTCGAGGAGGCCGTCGCCCTCGCCGGCCGGCTGCCGGCCGACCGGGCGCCGGCCCGGCTCGACGCGGCCCTGGGGGAGTGGCGGGGTCCCGCCTACGCCGAGTTCGGCGGCGAGGGCTGGGCCCGGGGCGAACGCGCCCGGCTGACCGAGCTCAGGCTCCACGCGGTCGAGCGGCGGGCGGAGCTGCTCGTCGGCCTGGGCCGGGCCGCCGAGGCGGTCCCCGACCTGGACGCACACCTGGCCGAGCACCCCTGGCGCGAGGAGGCCTGGCGGCTGCTCGCCCTGGCCCTGTACCGGGCGGGCCGCCAGGCGGACGCCCTCGCGGTGCTGCGCCGGGCCCGCGCCCTGCTCGCCGGGGAACTGGGCATCGACCCGGGGCCCCGACTGCGCCGGCTGGAGGCCGGCATCCTCACCCAGGACCCGTCCCTCGATCCGCCCGCCGAACCCGCGGACGCGGCGGCCCGCCTGTGGTCCCGCACGACCGAGGCGTACGACCGCGTGGTCGCCGCCGGGGCCCGCTCCCGCCTGGAGTCGGCCGTCGGCCTGCTGCGCGACCTCGCGGTCACCGGCGGCGGTGGTCTGGAGGCGGCCCGGGAGCACCGCGCGGCGGCGGTCGTCGCGGCCGAGGAGACCGGCGACGCGGAACTCGCGGCCCGGGTGATCGGCGCCTACGACGTCCCCGCGGTCTGGACCCGCAGCGACGACCCCGAGGCGGCCCGGCGGATCGTCACGGCGGCCGAACACACCCTCGCCGCCCTGCCGGACGACGCCGGGGCCGACCCGGCCCGCTGCAGGCTGCTCGCCACCGTCGCCCTGGAGTCCCGGGGCGTCCGCTCCCCGCGCGGACCCCAGGCCGCCGCCGAGGCCGAGCGGATCGCCCGTCGCCTGGACGACCCCGGACTGCTGGCGTTCGCCCTCAACGGCACCTTCATGCAGTCCTGCACCACCGCAGGGCTCGCCCCGCGCCGCGACGCGATCGGCGCCGAACTCGTCGCTCTCGCCCGCCGGCACGGGCTGGACAGCCACGAGGTGCTCGGCCACCTCGTCCGCGTCCAGGCGCGGTCCGCCCTGGCCGACTTCGCCGCAGCCGACGAGCACGCCGACGCCGTGGACCGCCTGGCCGAACGGTACGAACGGCCCCTGGTGGCGGTGTTCACCACCTGGTACCGGGCCCTGCGGCAGGCCGCCACCGGCAGCCCGTACGACCGGGCCGAGGCCGGCTACCGGGCCGCCGCCGCACGCCTCGACGGCGCGGGGATGCCCGGCCTGGAGAGCGGACTGCTGCCCCTGGCGCTGCTCGGCCTGCGTCTGGCCCACGGGCGGCCCGCCGAGGTGGACCGGCGGGAGGACTGGGGCCCGTACCGCCCGTGGGCCGAACCGTTCGCCCTGCTGCGCGAGGGCCGCGAGACCGAGGCCCGGTCGGCGCTGCGCGCCCTCCCCGAACCGCCGCCCGACCTCCTCCACGAGGCCCTGTGCTGTGCCGAGGCCGCCCTCGCCCTCGCCCTCGGCGACCGGACGGCGCTGCGACGGGCGTACCGCCGGCTGCTCCCCGCGGCCGGTGAACTCGCGGGCGCGGGCAGCGGGCTGCTCACCTTCGGGCCCGTCGACGACTGGCTCGCCGCGATCCGCAGCGCACTCGGTCCGGCCGGCACCCCGCCGGACGCTCCCGCGGCACCGCGCGAGTGACGCCGCGCGCGCCCGCACTCGTCGGCGGCGGACCGTGTCACCCGCCGGAGGAGGCCCGGCGTGGCAGGGGGCGCCCGGCGGCGGTTGCCCCCTGCCGCGCCGGGTACCCGACGGTGCGTGAGGCGACGACAGGCGCGGGGCGGCCCGTCGGCGAGCAGTGCGAGGTGCCGTCGCCGACCGGGGACGTCGTCGGCGCCGGACCCGTCCCGCGCGCAGTGCCGGGCCCGTCCGACGGTTCCACCCGCGGTGGTCACCCGCTCTCCGGCAGGGTCCGGCCGGCACCGGAGGCCGCCGTCCGCGTCGGCCCGGCCGGGACGCACCGGCCGGACATCGGCCCGGCCCCGACCGCCCCGGGCCGAGCCGGCCGCCGGAAGACGGTTTACCGGCCCCCGCGCGGGCTACGCGACCCGCACGGGGCCCGTACCGACGCCCAGGGAGGCGCGACCATGACCCAGCGTGTCCGAGACGTGATGTCACCCGCCGCGGTGGCCGTCGAGCCCATGACGACGGTGACGCGGGCGGCGCGGCTGATGCGCGAGGAGAACGTCGGCGACGTCCTGGTGACCTACGACTGCGACCTGTTCGGTCTGCTCACCGACCGCGACATCGTGGTCCGCGGCGTCGCCGCCGGCCGTGACCCCGACGACACCACGGTCGGCTCGGTGTGCACGCCCCCGCCCGTCGTGACGGTCGTGCCGGGGGACTCCACCGAGTACGCGGTCGGCCTGATGCGGCGCCACGCCGTCCGGCGGCTCCCCGTCGTCGAGCACGGCGGCGTCCCCGTGGGCGTGGTCAGCCTCGGCGACCTCGCCGCCACCGAGGACCCGCACTCCGCCCTGGCGGACATCAGCACGTCGGCCCCCGGCCACTGACCGGGGAACGGAGGAAGCGACATGACCCCCCCGGCACGAACCCCCGCGGCAGACACCCGGGAGGACCGCCGTGCCCCCACCCGCACCGCGCGGCTGCGCAGCCGCATCCCCGAACCCGACGAGGAACCCGATCTCCTCGGCCAGTACCTGGCCCAGATCGGCGCCACCCCCCTGCTGACCGCCGAGGACGAGGTACGGCTCGCCCAGCGCATGCAGGCCGGGATCCGGGCCGCCGAGGAGCTGACGGCGGCCGACACCGGCGAACCCGCCCCGGAGCCCGGGCGGCGCCGCGCGCTCGAGGAGACCGTCCACGACGGCCAGGCGGCCAAGGACCACATGGTCCGCGCCAACCTGCGGCTCGTCGTGTCGATGGCCAAGCGCCACGCCCACCGGGGCCTGCCCCTGCTGGACGTCATCCAGGAGGGCAACCTCGGCCTGATCCGCGCGGTCGAGAAGTTCGACCACACCAAGGGCTTCAAGTTCTCCACGTACGCCACCTGGTGGATCCGCCAGGCCATCGAACGGGGTCTGGCGACCCACGCGCGCACCGTGCGGCTGCCGGTGCACGTCGTGGAGCAGCTGCAGAAGCTCGCCAGGGTGGAGCGCAAGCTCCGCGGCAGCCTCGACCGCGAGCCGACCGCGGAGGAGGTGGCCGCCGAGAGCGGCGTCGACACGGAGAAGGTCGTCTGGCTGCGCCGCGTCGGACGCGACGCCGTCAGCCTGGACACGCCGGTGGACGAGGCGGGGGAGACCGTCGTCGGCGACCTCATCCCCGACACCGAGGTGCTCAGGGCCCCGGAGGTCGCCGAGTTCCGGGCCCTGGCGGAGGAACTGCGGGAGGCCGTCGGCACCCTGGCCCCCCGCGAGGCCCTCATCCTCAGCCTGCGCTACGGGCTGCACGACGGCCGGCCCCGCACCCTGAAGGAGGTCGCCGAGCACGTGGGCCTGACCCGCGAGCGCGTCCGCCAGCTGGAGAAGGCCTCCCTCACCCACCTCCGCGCCCCCGAGAACCGGGACCGCCTGCTGGACTGGGCGAGCTGAGCCCCGGGCGGTCCGGCCCTCAGCCGCCGTCCCCCGGCACCCGCAGCCGCGCCCCCTGCCGCAGCAGCTCCCGCTGCACCAGCCGGTAGGGCAGCCCGCGCGGTCCGCGCCCGTGCCGGACGGTCAGCGCCGCGCTCACGCCGGCCGCCTGGCCGGTCGCCATGGCGATGGGCATGACCCGGTACGACGAGTGCGCCACGTGCGTCCCGGAGATGCAGCGCCCGGCCACCAGCAGCCGCTCGGTGTCCCGGGGGACCAGGCAGCGCAGCGGGATGTCGTAGAAGCTGCCCCGCGGCACCCGCTTCAGGACGGTTCCGGAGCCGCGCGGATTGTGGATGTCGACCGGATAGGCGCCGTGCGCGACGACGTCCCGGAAGGTGCGCGCCGCCAGGATGTCGTGACCGGTCAGCTGGTAGTCGCCGAGGACGCGCCGGCTCTCCCGCACGCCGATGTGGGTGCCGCTCTGCACCACGTACGACTCCTCGAACCCGGGCACGCGGGTGCGCAGGAAGCGGTCGATCTGCGCGAGCTGGCGCCGCGCGGTGTACTCGGCGCGGGTGAGGTCCCACACGTTGGTGCCCAGGACCCGGTTGACGCGGGTGCTGTTGACGGCGACCTCGCGCGGGTGCGGGGTCGCGAAGAACAGGATGTCCTCGCGCGCCAGCCTCAGTTCCCCCGCCGCCCTGGCCTCCTCGATCAGGTCCCACAGACCGTGCACGCCGCGCCACTGGTCGGGGTGCGCGCGCACGTAGTCGGCGAAGTCGGGCCGCGCGAAGTCGGCGACGCGGAACATCAGCGTCATCGGCTGCACCAGCCCGTCCTCGGGCCGGCCGATCTCGTACGGCGCCCCGCAGGCGGTCGCGACGTCGCCGTCCCCGGTGGCGTCCACGACCACCCCGGCGTCGATCACCACCGGCCCCGACTTGGTCTCGAACACCACGCGCCAGCCGGAACCGCCGTCCAGCGGCAGCGCGCCGGAGGCGAAGGAGTGGAACAGCATCCGCACCCCCGACTCGTCCATCATCTCCAGCAGGGCCAGCTTGAACAGCTCCGGGTCGAAGGGGACCGTGTACCCGGTCTTCGGGGACGGCGCGAGACAGCCGCCGCGTCCCATGAGCCGGTCGAGCAGCTGCCACAGCACACCGGCGACCACCGGCTCGCCCTCCCCGTGGTCGGTGGGCAGCAGCCGTGAGGTGTCCCCGGACTCGGTGAACGCGGCCTGCTCGTGCTCGTTGTGGAACGACATCAGCGGCATCACCAGCGCCACGGTCGCGTTCCCGCCGAGGAACCCGTACCGCTCGACCAGCACCACGTCGGCCCCCGCGTCGGCCGCGCCGACCGCCGCGGCGAACCCGGCGGGACCGCCGCCCACCACCAGGACGTCGCACCGGCCCCCGTGCCGTGCGGGCCGCGGGGGCAGGGTGACGGTGCGGGGCTCGCGGGGCTCTTCCAGGACCGGCATCGCTCCCCCCCCGGGTCAGGCGTGCAGCGGGCGCGGTTCGGACACGCGCGGGCCGGCCCCCGCCGCCCCCGCCGCCGGGCGGGCGTCGATCCCGTCGAGCAGCGAGCCGCAGCGCACACAGGTCTCCCGGGCCGCCGCGGACAGCTCCCGCACACGGTCCCGCAGGTCCTCGCGGCGCTGCGGATACTCGTCCCACAGCCGGTCCACCTCCGCCAGCAGCAGCCCCGCCTGCTCGCGCGCCACCCCCACCAGGGCCGGTGCGCCGAGCCGGCGCGCGAAGTCGAAGACCTTGCCGGAGTAGGGCAGCGGCAGCACCGGCACCCCGGTGAGCGCCGCGAAGATCACGAAGTGCAGCCGCATGCCCACGGCCAGGTCCAGATGGCGCATGAAGCCGAGGATCTGCCCCGGGCTGTAGTCGCCGTGCAGGATCCGGCCCTTGTCCGGCGCGGTCATGTGGGACAGCACGGCGTGCGCGTGCCGTACGTCGTGCCGCTCCATCGGCAGGAACACCACGCGCGCGTCCAGCCGGCGCACCAGGAAGTCCGCCACGTCGGCGAGCAGCGCGTGGTAGTCGCCCTCGTCGAGCTTCTCGGCGGCCCGGCCCGGTTCCCGCACCGACATCCCCACCAGCCGGGCGCCCGTGGGGATGCCCTCCTCGCGCATCATCGCCTCGGTGAACGGCTCCGGACACAGCAGCAGCGCCGGGTCCGCGGTGACGGTGACCTCGCGCTCCAGGCCGACCTCCTCCAGGACCAGCCGGGACTCCTCGTCCCGCACCACGACGTCGTCCATGTCCCCCAGCACGGTGCGCACCGCCTCCCGGTCCTCGGCGTCCGTCAGCGGCCCCGCGCCCACGGCGTAGGCGAAGGTGGGCACGCCCCGGGTCTGCGCGGCGCGCACGAGCCGCAGGTAGCGGCGGGCCTCGCCGTTGTAGAGGATGCCGCCGCCGCCGAGCACCAGCAGGTCCAGACCGGGCAGCACGTCCAGGACGTGATTGCGGCTGACGCCCTCCCAGGGCACCACCTCGTCGGCGTCCCGGTGGTGGCCGCGGGTGTGCTCGGGGTCCCGGCTGAGCACCACGAGGTGCGCGTCGGGCCGCTGGGCGCGCAGACAGGCCAGTACGCAGGTCAGGATCGCCTCGTCGCCGGTGTTGAACCCCCCGTACGAGCCGAGCACGCCGATGCGCGGGCCCGGTCGGGCGGAGTGCGGATGGGAGGGGGCAGTGGTCATCCGAGGGCTCCCGTCAGGTCGGAGTCGGCCGGCCGCCGGCCCTGGCGTGCGGGCGGTCGTCACCCGCGTGCCGTGCCGAGTTGCCTGCCACATGTCCTGGAAACACCCCTTTGGTCCCTTCCTGCCCGAAACGGTCCCGGTGGGCGTGCCGGTCCCTCAGACCACGGCGTCCGCGCGCAGCGCCGCGATGTCGGCGGGGGAGCGGCCGAGCTCCGCGAGGATCGCGTCGGTGTGCTCGCCGACCGCGGGCACGGGGTCCATGCGCGCGGGCAGTCCCGCGAGGTCGGCCGGCGGCAGCAGTGCCCGTACCGTGGCGCCGCCGGGCACCGGCACCCGGCGCCAGCGGTCGCGGGCCGCCAGGACCGGGTGGTCGAGGAACGCGGCGATGTCGTTGACCCCGGCGCAGGCGATGCCGACGTCCCGCAGGTCCTTCAGGACGGCGTCGCTGTCCGAGCGGGCGATCCGGGCGGCGACGACGGCGTCCAGTTCCTCCCGGTGGGCGACGCGGTCGGAGCCGGTGGCGAACCGGGGGTCGTCCGTCAGCTCGGGCCGCCCGAGGAAGCCGGCGCACAGGGCGGCCCACTCGCGCTCGTTCTGCACGGAGAACAGCACCTCCTTGCCGTCGGCGGCCCGGTAGGCGCCGTACGGCGCGATGGTGGCGTGCCGGGTGCCCAGGCGCGGGGGCTGGCCGCCGCCGTGCTCGGTGTAGTAGGCGGGCTGGCCCATCCACTCCGCCAGGGCCTCGAACAGGGAGACCTCCACCGGGTGCGCCCGGCCGGTGGTGGCGCGGGTGTACAGGGCGGTGAGGATGCCGCTGTACGCGTACATCCCGGCGGCGATGTCGGCGACGGAGATGCCGACGCGCGCGGTCTCCTCGGCGGTCCCGGTGAGCGAGACGAGCCCGGTCTGGCACTGGACCAGCAGGTCGTAGGCCTTGCGGTCGGCCCACGGGCCGCTGGTGCCGTAGCCGGAGACGGTGCACGGGATCAGCCGCGGGAAGCGCTCCGCGAGGGCCGCGGCGTCCAGGCCCAGGCGGCCGGCGGCGCCGGGTGCGAGGTTCTGCACGAAGACGTCGGCGTCGCCGAGGAGAAGGTGCAGGATCTCGCGGCCCCTCGGGTCCTTGAGGTCGAGGGTGAGCGACTCCTTGGACCGGTTGAGCCACACGAAGTAGCTGGAGTGGCCGTGCACGGTCGTGTCGTAGCGGCGGGCGAAGTCGCCGTCGCCCGGCCGTTCCACCTTGATCACCCGGGCGCCGAGGTCGGCGAGCTGCCGGGTGGCGTAGGGAGCCGCCACGGCCTGTTCGAGGCTGACCACCGTGACCCCGGTCAGGGGAAGCCGCTGCACGCTCATGTCTCCTGCCGCCGGACCGGGCGCCCGCGGGCAGTGCGCCCGGCGGGCCTTGTGCGCTGATTTCTACGGCCCCCGTCCGGCGTGTGTCAACGGTGACCGGCACCGGCACGGGCGTCCTCACCTGTGCCTTCGCCGGCCGGCCCGCGGACCTCCGTCAGCGGCCCGCCGGACCCGAGGGCGCGGGCGAGGGCCCGCCGCGGGAGACGACGCGCATGCCGCGGTCGTCGACGACCCGGGCCTGCAGGGAACCGCAGGCGCACCGGGTCCACACCGTGCCGCCCGCCGCGGTGGTGTGCGTGGACACCACCTGGAAGGGCTCGGCACCGTCCGGCCACCCGCAGTGCGGGCAGAGGGCGCCGGTCGTGCCGGTCAGGGCGGCTCCTTCGGGCATCGGTGGTGCGCGGGGGAGGGCTGGTGCGCGGGTGCTGATCGACCGCGGCGCCACGGACAGGGTGCGGCCACGGGGCCGTTCGCGTCCAGGCCGGCTCCGCGGGCCCCGCCGTGAAGCGTGATCTTCACGATCGATCCGCGCAGGCCGCACGTCCTGAGGGCGGTCGCCCACCACGGCACGGCCACCGCGGCGGCCCGCGCCCTGCGCTTCCCCCCGCCCGCCGCGGGCCGGCGGATCCGGCAGCCCGTCCGCGACCCGGACGTCGTCCTGCCGGAGCCGTGGGACAGGGGCGTACGGCTCACCCCGTCCGCCGAGAGCCCGCTCGCGCACGCCGACGCCGTCCGGGTCCGCTGGGACGGGGCGGGACTCGGTCTGCGCGCGGGGGAAGAGGCTCCCGCCGGGCCGTTGCGGGTCACGGGGTCCCCCCCGGTGGCCGTGCCGGTGCTGCCGGCGACGACGGCCGCGCGGCTGCGGGAGCGGCATCCGCGGCTGTCCCCACGGACCCGGGAGACCGGTGCGACGGAGGGCTTCGGCCTGCTTTCGAGGGGAAGGGCGGTCCGGCGGTGGGGGAGGCCACGCCGTACGGCCCGCCGCCGGCCGACGCCCGCCTCGGCCGGCGGCCGCGCTGGACGACCCGTTCGGCCACCGCGCGTCCAGGCGTCGGCGCGGTGGCCCGACGCACGACAGGACCGGAGCTCGGCGAGCTCCGGTCCTGTGAGCGGTCGCGGGGCCGGTCAGGCGGCGGCGCCGTCCGCGTGGCCGTGCAGGCGGGCGACGACCTCGGTCAGCTGCGCGGCGACCTCGGCGTCGTCGGCCGGGTGGGTCTCCGCGAAGCGGGTGACGGAGCCCGGGATGGACAGCTTGATGTCCTCGATCACCTTGCCGCCGGCGATGCCCACGGCCTTGCGGGTGTCGTCCTGGGCCCACACGCCGCCGTACTGGCCGAAGGCGGTGCCGACCACGGCGACGGGCTTGCCGTTGAAGGCGCCGGCGCCGAAGGGGCGGGACAGCCAGTCGATGGCGTTCTTCAGCACGGCCGGAATGGTGCCGTTGTACTCGGGCGAGAAGAACAGGAAGGCGTCGGCGGCCTGGGCGGCCTCCCGCAGCTTGACCGCGGAGGCCGGGACGCCGCCCTCGACGTCGACGTCCTCGTTGTAGAACGGGATCTCGGCCAGACCCTCGAAGATCTCCACCTCGGCGCCCTCGGGGGCGAACCTGACGGCCGCCTCGGCGAGCTGGCGGTTGTGCGAACCGGCGCGAAGGCTGCCGACGAGGGCGAGGATGCGGACAGACATGAGTACTCCCACTGCTGGTGTGACGTGAACGGTCGGTGCCCGAAACACCGCCGGAGCTATCCGGACCGAGGTCCGTTTAATGTCTAACATCCTAAGCGGACCGCGGTCCAGTTTTGTTCCCGATGCTTTACGCTGTTTTCATGTCCGCCGTCCTGCCGCCCTTCCCCAAGCCCGAGGAGACCGACGGTCCGCCCGAGTTGCTCCAGCTCGGTACGAGAGCCGGCGAGGACGGACCCTGCCTGCGCGCCGACGCCGCCCGCAACCGGGCCCGGCTGCTGGAGGCCGCCGCGCGGCTGGTGGCCGAGCACGGCGCGGCGGGCCTCACCATGGAGGCGGTGGCCGCGGCGGCCTCGGTGGGCAAGGGCACGGTCTTCCGGCGCTTCGGTGACCGCACGGGCCTGCTGATGGCACTGCTCGACCACTCCGAGAAGAAGTTCCAGGCCGCCCTCCTCGGCGGACCGCCGCCCCTGGGGCCCGGTGCGCCGGCCGTGGAGCGGCTGCGGGCCTTCGGCTGCGCGATGCTGCACCGCAGCGGCGACGAACTGGCCCTGCAACTGGCCGCCGAGCCGAGCGCGGAACGCCGCTACACCGCCGCCCCGCGCCGCTTCCTGCGCGGCCACGTGGCCCTGCTGCTGCGCCAGGCCGCCCCGGACGCGGACAGCGAACTGCTCTCCCACACGCTGATGGCCTACCTCGACGCGGCCCTGATCCACCACCTCACCGAACAGTGCGGGGTGCCCCTGGCACGGCTGGAGGCGGGCTGGCTGGACCTGGTGGCACGGGTGACCCGCAGCGGGCCGACGGGCTGAACTCCCGCGTCCGGCCGGGCGCGACGTCGTCCGGTCCGCACGACGATCCCCCGCCCACGGGCGGCACCCGGCGCTCTGCCAAGATGCCGTACGTCATGGTGCAGATACCGAAAACGCCCGCCCCCGCGTCCCCGGCACCGTACTCCGTCCCCACGAGTGCCGATGTGGCCCGCCTGGCCGGCGTCTCGCGCGCGACCGTCTCCTACGTCCTGAACGACACCGGTGCCGTCCGGATCAGCGAAGCCACCCGCCGCCGCGTCCGCGAGGCCGCCCGGGAACTCGGCTACGTCCCCCACGCGGCGGCCCGTTCCCTGCGCGCCGGACACAGCCGCATGGTCCTGATGCCCGCCCCGGCCTTCCCCGTCGGCCCGCTCTACAGCCGGTTCCTCGCCGGACTCCAGCGGGCGCTCGGCCGCCTCGACTACACCGTCGTGCAGTACGGCACCGCGGGCCCGTACGACGACGACGCGGCCCGCGCCTGGGCCGAACTGCGCCCGGTCGCCGTCCTGGTGCCCGGCTCGGGCCTCGGCCCGCGCGGTGTGGAACTGCTCAGGCGCTCCGGCGTCCGCGCCGTCGTCACCCTCGCGCCCGAGGCCGTCGAGGGCGCGCACGCCCTGCTCATGGACCACGAGGCCGTCGGCCACTGCGCCGGACGCCACCTCCACGACCGCGGACGCCGCCGGATCGGCGTCGTCGTCCCCGCGGAAGACGGTCTCGAGGTCTTCTCGGCACCCCGCCTGCGCGGGGCGCGCCGCGCCGTCGAGGGCACCGGCGCCACCGTGACCGGACTCCCGCTCGCCTACGACGAGCGGGACGCCGCCCGGCTGGCCGCCCGTTGGCCCTCCCTCGGTCTCGACGCGGTGTTCGCGTACAACGACGAGTACGCGATGCTGCTGATGCGGGCCCTGCAGGACGCGGGCCTGGACATTCCCCGGGACGTGGCCGTGATCGGCGCCGACGACCTCGTGCTCGGCCGACTGCTGAGGCCCCGGCTCAGCACCGTCCACCTCGAACTGCCCTCCGGCCGCGACCTGGCCGCGCTGGTCGACCGAGCGGTCCACGACCCCGGCGCCGCGCCCGAGCTGCACACCGTGCTCGGCGCGAGGGCGGTGCACCGCGAATCGAGCTGAGCCGTCCGGCCGCTACCGGCCGCCCTGCCCGGTCTGGCCGTCCTGCCCGCCCTGCTGCCGGGCCTGCTGCTCGGCGACCGCCTTGCGGACCTCGTCCATGTCCAGGTTGCGGGCCTGTCCGATGACGTCCGTCAGCGCGGCCTCCGGCAGCGCGCCCGGCTGCGCGTACACGGCCACCTGGTCCCGGACGATCATCAGCGTCGGGATCGACTGGATCTGGAAGGCCTGCGCGAGCTCCGGCTGGGCCTCGGTGTCCACCTTGCCGAACACCAGGTCGGGGTTCTCCTGCGCGGCCTTCTCGTAGACCGGGGCGAACTGACGGCACGGCCCGCACCAGGACGCCCAGAAGTCGATCAGGACGAACTCGTTGTCCGTGACCGTCTGGTCGAAGTTCTCCTTGGTGAGCTCCACGGTGCTGCTCATGACGTGATCCCTCTTCCTGGTGTCGGCGACGAGCCGTCCGCACAAACACGGCCGAGGGGACGGCTATTCCGCGCACTTACCCATGTGGCCACGCCGCACACCACCCACCACACTGGCCCCATGACGGAATCGGAATCCAACGCGTACGACGTCGTGGTGATCGGCGCGGGCCCCGTGGGGGAGAACGTCGCCGACCGCACCCGGGCGGCGGGACTGTCCACCGCGATCGTGGAGAGCGAACTGGTCGGCGGCGAGTGCTCCTACTGGGCGTGCATGCCCAGCAAGGCCCTGCTGCGCCCGGTCATCGCCCGAGCGGACGCCCGCCGCACCCCGGGACTGAGCAGGGCGGCGCAGGGCCCGCTCGACGCCGCCGCGGTCCTCGCCCACCGCGACGACTACACCTCGCACTGGAAGGACGACGGCCAGGTCCGGTGGGTCGAGAGTATCGGCGCGGACCTGTACCGCGGACAGGGGCGCCTCGCCGGACCGCGCACGGTGGAGGTGACCGGCCCCGACGGCACCCGCCGCGTCCTGACCGCCCGCCACGCCGTCGCCGTCTGCACCGGCTCCCGGGCCGCCCTGCCGGACCTGCCGGGCCTCGACGACGTACGTCCCTGGACCAGCCGCGAGGCCACCAGCGCGAAGAGCGTGCCGGGACGGCTGATCGTGGTCGGCGGCGGAGTCGTCGCCGTCGAGATGGCCACGGCCTGGCAGGCCCTCGGCGCCCGGGTCACCCTCCTCGTCCGCGGCAAGGGCCTGCTCGCCCGCATGGAGCCGTTCGCCGGCGAACTGGTCGCCGAGGCGCTCACCGAGGCCGGCGCCGACATCCGCACCGGCACCTCCGTCGAGTCCGTCACCCGCGAGAACGGCACCGTCGTCGCCGTCACCGGCACCGGCGACCGCATCGAGGCCGACGAGATCCTCTTCGCCACCGGCCGCGCCCCGCGCACCGACGACATCGGACTGGAGACCGTCGGCCTCCGGCCCGGCTCCTGGCTCCCGGTCGACGACAGCCTCCGCGTCGACGGCCACGACTGGCTGTACGCCGTCGGCGACGTCAACCACCGCGCGCTCCTCACCCACCAGGGCAAGTACCAGGCCCGGATCGCGGGCGCCGCCATCGCCGCGCGCGCCTCCGGCGAGCCCGAGGAGTCCGCCCTGGAGTCCGGCCCGTGGGGCGCGCACGCCGCGACCGCCGACCACGACGCCGTACCCCAGGTGGTCTTCACCGACCCGGAGGCCGCCGCCGTCGGCCTCTCCCTGGCCGAGGCCGAAGAGGCCGGCCACCGCGTCCGCGCCGTCGACGTCGACCTGTCGACCGTGGCCGGCGCGGGACTGTACCGCGACGGCTACGAGGGCCGCGCCCGCATGGTCGTCGACCTGGAGGACGAGATCGTCCGCGGCGTCACCTTCGTCGGCCCGGGCGTCGGCGAGCTGATCCACTCCGCGACGATCGCCGTCGCCGGGCAGGTGCCCGTCAGCCGGCTGTGGCACGCCGTGCCGTCCTACCCGACGATCAGCGAGGTGTGGCTGCGGCTGCTGGAGGCGTACCGGGACAACTGACCGGTCCGGCCGCGTCGTGCCGGGGCGAGCGGGACACGTCCGCCCCGAACGCGCCCGCGACCGGCGGCGGGCGTGCCGTCAGGGGAGGTCGAACCCCAGGGCCGCCGCGGCCCGTTCCGGCGTCGGCTGGGCCCACAGCCTCGCCACCGCCTCCCCGGACGCCAGGGACCGCGGCTCGGCCCGGTCCAGGTACAGGGTGCCGTCGAGGTGGTCCGTCTCGTGCTGCACGATCCGGGCCGGCCAGCCGGTGAACACCTCGTCCACCGCACGCCCGTGCTCGTCCCGCGCGATCAGCCGCACCGCGGCGTGCCGGGCCACCACCGCCTGCCAGCCCGGCACGCTCAGACAGCCCTCGTAGAACGCGGCCCGGCCCGTGCCGACGGGCTCGTAGCGCGGATCGACCAGCACCCGGAAGGGCTGCGGCACCCGCCCGCGGGCCGTGCGCACCTCGTCCGGCACCGGCGCCGGATCCTCGATCACCGCGATCCTCAGCCCCACCCCGACCTGCGGCGCCGCCAGACCGACCCCCGGCGCCGCGTGCATGGTGAGGCGCAGCGCCTCCACGAACCGCGTCAGCAGCGCGGGCTCCAGTTGTCCGTCGAAGGGCTCGGCGACCCGCCGCAGCACCGGGTCACCGGCCGAGACGATCGGCAACGGGCCGCCGGCGGCGAGCAGTTCCTCGACCCGCTCGGCGAGAGGCGTGTGCTCGCTCGGGGCTCCCATCGCGCCAGCATGACACGGGGCGCGGCGACGGCGCACCGTCATGCTCCGGGCGCACGACGGTGCCCGGTCCCGCGGGGACCGGGCACCGTGGGCGTCACCGGCGGGGAGTCCCGCTCAGACCCCCTCGGCGAAGTCGCCCGCGAAGGCGGAGGCGATCCGCAGGTGCGAGTCGGCCTCCTCCTGCCGCCCCTGCCGTTCGAGGGTGCGGCCCAGCATCAGCCGGGCGTAGTGCTCCACCGGATCGCGCTCGACGATGACCCGCAGCTCGGCCTCCGCGCGCCGCAGCTGGGCGGAGTGGTAGTAGGCACGCGCCAGCAGCAGCCGCGGTCCGGTCTGCTCGGGCACCTCCTCGACCAGCGTGCCCAGGACGCGCGCGGCTGCGGCGTAGTCCTTGGCGTCGAAGAACATCCGCGCGCGCTCCCAGCGCTCCGCCGGCGTTCCGTGGTCGTAGTACGTCGTGTCCACTCGTGACCTCCTTCTGCGCCCGCTGCAACCGCACTCGTTGGTTGAATATTCCACCACCCTTTCCGCAGGTGCGCGGGTGCGGACGCGGGCCGGGACCCGCCGGTCCACGTGCCTGTCCGGCGGGGTGAAAAGGGGCGGCGGAGGATTGCCGCGGTGGGCCGTGCGGGGACTAGGTTGGGCGCCATGAGCAACCTTGACCGCGAGGCGGTTCCCTCCGTGTGCGGCGGCCGCGGCTTCGTGGTGGCGGAGCCCGTGCGAGAACTCCTCAGCCCCCGTCGGGTCAAGCTCGGCGAGTCCACCGAGGTCCGCAGGCTGCTGCCCAACCTGGGGCGGCGCATGGTCGGAGCCTGGTGCTTCGTCGATCACTACGGCCCCGACGACATCGCCGGCGAACCCGGCATGCAGGTGCCGCCGCATCCGCACATGGGCCTGCAGACGGTCAGCTGGCTCCACGAGGGCGAGGTCCTGCACCGCGACTCCACCGGCAGCCTCCAGACCATCCGCCCGCGCCAGCTGGGCCTGATGACGTCCGGCCGCGCCATCAGCCACTCCGAGGAGAGCCCGCGCTCGCACGCCCGCCACCTGCACGGCGCACAGCTGTGGGTGGCCCTCCCGGACGCCCACCGCCACACCGACCCGCACTTCGAGTTCCACGGCGACCTGCCGCACGTCACGGCCCCCGGCCTGACCGCCACCCTGCTCCTCGGCGAACTCGACGGCGCGGCCTCGCCGGGAACGACGTACACCCCCCTCGTCGGCGCCGACCTGACCCTCGCCCGGGGCGCGGACGTACGCCTGCCGCTGGAGCCGGACTTCGAGTACGCGGTCCTGGCCATGTCCGGAGAGGCCCACGTCGACGGCGTGCCCCTGGTGCCGGGCTCGATGCTCTACCTCGGCTGCGGCCGCCGCGAACTGCCCCTGCGGGCCGAGTCGGACGCGGGCCTGATGCTCCTGGGCGGCGAGCCGTTCGAGGAGGAGCTGATCATGTTCTGGAACTGGATCGGGCGGACGCAGGAGGAGATCGAACAGGCCCGCCGGGACTGGACGGAAGGGACGCGGTTCGGCGAGGTGAAGGGGTACGACGGGGCCCCGCTGCCCGCCCCGGAGCTGCCGGCGACGCCACTGAAACCGCGGGGAAGGTCCCGCTGATCCGCGGAAACGGCTGACGGGCCGGTGACGTCCACGTCAGCGCGGACCCGACGGGCGGCGTCCTCGCGGTACGCGTTCGATGCCGCGTGCCGCCTCCCCCGCCCGGGTTGTGATCGTCTGGCGCCCAGCGGTCCCGGCCGGTCCGTTCCGCGGGCACGGGCCGGTCGTGCCGTGCGGTGGCGTACCGTTCGCGACGCGCTGGGCGCGGCGCCGTTCCGAGGAGAGGGCGGCGATCACGCGGGCTCACCACCTCGGCGGCCGTCCCCTCGTCGGAAGGTGACGTTCGCGTTCCTCTGTGGCCTCGCCCCGCGGGGGCCGCGCGGTCGCTCTTCCGTAGGGTCAACGGACGGACTCGGGCCCGCCCCGGCCCGCCGACTCGCCTGTGAGCTGTGGCTCGACGTCCACGACGCCCTCCACGGCACGCACGAGCCGCACCGCGACCGATATGAGCGAGGTGTCGTGGATGTGACCGCGGAGGGTGACGACTCCCTCGTGGACATCGACGTGGACGGCGTGGCTGAAGGCGGGGAAGAGGCAGGACACCACGGTGCGGCGGACCTCCTCCTCGATCTCCTCGTCCGATCGGAGGAACACCTTCAGCAGGTCGGCGCGGCTGACCACGCCCTGGAGCATGCCGACGTCGTCGACCACGGGCAGCCGCTTGACGTGCCGGACGGCCATGGTCCTGGCCGCCTGCGCCAGGGTGGCGTCGGGGTGGACCGTGATCGCGGGGGTGCTCATGAGCTCTTCCGCCGTCACCGCCCCGGCCTTGGCGACGTCCGACAGCCGCCGGCGCTGCTCGAGGAGGCCTGGGTCGCTGTCGCGGAACTCTTCCTTGGGCAGCAGGTCGGCCTCGGAGACGACGCCGACGACACGCCCTCCTCCTTCCAGGACCGGCACCGCACCGACCTTCCACCGCTCCATGGTCTGCACGATCTCCTTGAAGAGCGCGTCGCGCCCGACGGCCACGACCGTCCGGGTCATCACATCGCTGACTATGTGCGGTGTCTCGGGCACCGGGTTCTCCTCGTCTCGCCTCGTCAGGGCACCTCACCGGCGCCGGGGCCTCCGGGCCGGCGGCCTGGGCCCCCGGCGCCGGTGACGGGAAGGGGCAGGCCCAGCAGTTCTCCGGCTCCGACGGCCTCGACGACCGCTGCGGGGCGGCCGGGCGTGCGTGGGACGAGGGCGACGGTGCCCGGGTGGATGATCCAGGAGCGGTCGGCTTTTCCGCCCTTCTCGAACATGAGCTCGTCGATCGTGAACGACGCCTCACGGGCGAGAGGCACGAGCCGTTCGCGGTGGTCCTCGGTCAGGGCGCCGCAGACGCCCCTTGTGGCAATCGCGATCGCCTTCCCTCCACCAGGGCCCGGAAGCGGGAGCGGGCCCAGGCCGACGGGGCGGCCGCGGCGGTGATGCGGGGAACCGAACCTTCTCCGTCCACCGGCCGTACGACTCCACGATCGTCGCAAAACGGCGCGGTGCAACTCGACCGGACGGGCAGGCGGGACCTGGTGCCCCCGCGACCGCCCTCCCACCCCGCGACGAGCGCGGTCCCTTCCCCGCGCGAGGCGGTGCGCCCAGCGCAGCGGCACCCGGCTCACGCCCCACTTCCGCAAGGTGACCTCCGCCGCCCGAGGCGAAGCACGCCCTCGCGGCGCACACCCGCGCATGACGGTCGCCGCGCGGTTCTCCCGGTCACCCTCCTCCCGGACCCGGACGGCGCCGTGCTGGTGCGGACGCCGGCGGCCTCGGAGCCGGTGCACGGACCGCCTACGCGACCGCGTCGAGGCCCGGTGCGGAACCGTCCGCCCCCACGACCGTGAAGCCGCTCGTCGCCTCTCCTCGGCCGGCGGGCGCCCACCGCCGGGAGCCGGCTGCCGGACCGTGCCCCGTGTCCGCGGTGCCGGCCCGGCTCAGCCGGCCGCCCGCCCCCACCGGGAGTCGATCTCCTGCCACGCGTTCTCCCAGGCGGCCCGGCGCCGCCGGTCGAGTACCGCCCGGGCGCCGTAGTACCCGGCGGTCGCCGCCGCGACGACGGTGAAGGACGAGGCGGTGCCCGTGAGGACGGCGTCCACCCCGGCCTGAGCCGCAGTGGGCGGCGCAGCCGCCAGGCGCTCCTGCCGGTCCGTCCACAGCGTCACCCGCGAGCCGGCTTTCAGCCCCGGGCCGACCGAGGCCCTGCCCGAGTGCCGGGTCCCGTCGGGCGCCGTCCAGCGCACAGGGGTGTCGGTACGGTCCATCACCGTCCCGTCGGTCACAGCACTGCCTCTGGAGTCCCTCACGAGCGTGGCCGTGATCGCATGACGCTCGGCGCGCCGCTGTGCCGCGTCGCGCGCGCCGGCCTGCGCTCCGAGCACTCCGGCCACGGGACCCGCCACCGCGACCACCAGCCACGTGATCAGCAGGATCCACGCCTCGAGCACGTCCTCACGACGGCGCAACGGATTGCGGCGCCAACGCCACAGAGACCGCCGGGTGGCTCCGGTTCCACGCATCGTGCTCACCTCCGGCAGCGGCCCCGTCTCCAGTCTGACGCCGGGCCTCGCCGGGGTGCAGGGGCCGGTTCGGCACGGCCACGGGGACCGTCAGCCGTCTGGTGGGCGCGGCACCGGCGCGTGACCCTGGAGGAAGGGACCCGTCGACGGAGAGGTCACGGTCATGTACGCACACCTGGGCGACCGGCTGATCGTCGAGACGCCGGCCAACGGTGTCAACCGGCGGGACGGGGAGATCGTCGGTCTCCGTCACGACGACGGAACGCCGCCGTACGACGTCCGCTGGTCCGACACGGGTGAGGTCACGCTCGTGTTCCCGGGCCCGGACGCGCGCGTGCAGCACGGTGGTGGAGAGCGGTCCGCACCTGATGCGGGAGCGCGGCCGGACCCGTCTCGTGGTGAACCGGTGGAACCTGCCGTCCGCACCGGGCAGGTCGGCGACGTCGGGCGGCGCCTTGCCGCCGCTCGCCGACGGAAGGGGCTCAGCCGGGAGGAGGTGGCCCGCCGTGCCCATATGGCGCCGCAGTACCTCGCCTACCTGGAGACGCACACGGCCGACCCGGGCTCCGGTTCACTGGTGCGGCTGGCCGACGCCCTGGGGACGACGTACGTCGAACTCCAGGGCGGCGGCGCGGACCAGCCGTCCGGTCAGGGGCGGGCGCTTCGCGACCCGGTCCTGCGGGACCTCGACGCGGAGGAGTGCCGCGCCCTGCTGTCGACGCACGGAGTGGGACGCCTCGCGCTGACCACGCAGAACGGGCCCGCGGTGCTCCCCGTCAACTACGAGGTGACGGACGGGACGATCGCCTTCCGCACGGCTCCCGGCTCGACCGCCGCCGAGGCCGCGGGCAACGAGGTGGCCTTCGAGGTCGACCGCATCGACGACGCCATGAGCCAGGGCTGGAGCGTCCTGATCGTGGGCCGGGGACGGGCCGTGACGGATCCGGAGACGGTGCGCAGGCTGGACGCGGCGGCACACACCGAGCCCTGGGCCGGGGGAGGGCGCTCGATGTGGCTGGTCGTGGACACGGAACGCCTGACCGGGCGGCGCATCGTCCCGGCCGACGGCGCATGAGCGCTCACGGCAGCGCTTCCCCTCCACGAGGGACGGCGCCCGGCGGACGGAGGCCGAGGGGGGAGACGAGGCGAGACCGCAAACACGCTGTGGCCGCGCGATCGACGTCACCCGGCACGGCGGGATCGGGGCCGGCGGGCCGACGTCTCGGCGACGTGCCGCTGCCCGAGGCCACCCTGGCGGCCACAGCGGTACGGGACGGGGAGCCCACCGTCCTTCACCCCGGACTTCCTCTGCGGCCCGGGGACGAACTCCTGCTCGTTTCGCACGACGCCGACGAGCAGGAGATCCACGCGGCCTTCCCGCGGCAGGGATCAGTGAACCGGGTCCCTCTCCTGCCGGACGACGACGACGGGACAGGCCGCGTGCTGGGCGCAGCGCTGGCTCACCGACCCCAGCATCGCCCTGGCGAAGGCTCCTCGCCCCCGGCGCCCCACGACGAGGACGTCGGCCCCCTCCGAAGCGCGGATCAACGCCTCCGAGGGGTCACCCTCGACGAGCACCTCCTAGAACCCCGGCGGCCGCTCGTCCGGGAAGACGGCGCCCAGTTCCTCCGCGAAACGCTCGCGCGCCTGCTGCAGGTCGAAGTCCGGGTCGACGGCCGGTCCGCTGAAGCCCGTGGCGGACGGGGTGTCCCAGACGTGGATCGCCTCCACCACGCCGCCGACGGTCCGCGCGTAACGGTCCGCCCAGCGCAGCGCCGCATGGGAGGACGGGGACCCGTCCACCCCCACGACCACCCGTGGTACCGCCTCGGAGGGTTGCATGGTCACCTCACAGGAGTGTTGTCCGCTGGGTCCACGCTGCCCGGTACCGTGCCGCCGCGCCAGCCGACGGACAGTCCGGCCAGGTCCGCGGGTGCGGCGTCGAAATCGTTCAGGCAGCCGGGGGCCGGTTCCGCGCCGGTGCTCACCAGGAAGTCCTGTTCGGGGGCAGGGCCCGTACGAAGAGGCTGCATGACGCCCACCTCGCCCGTATCGGCGTGCGGCCGGGCCGGTTCCCGGCGTCGCCCGTCCCCGGGGCCGGTGGGAAGGGCCGGCCGGCTGCCGCCACCGGGACCCCCGGCCCATGCCGTCGGCGCCGACGGGCGGCCGTCCGGCCCTCCCGCGAACAGCGCGCCCGGCGAACAATGGGGGTGGCGGGAGTCCTTGGCGAGGACAGGACCCGTGACGACCACGACCGCGACGGTCCGACGGGGCCGGAGCATGCGGACCAGCCCCTCGCCCGGTGAGCCGGGTCGCAAGGAGGACTCCATGTTCCAGATTCGACTCGACGAGGAGACGGTGACCACGTTGGTGGCCGAAGCCACCACCGCCCCGTCCATGCACAACGCGCAGCCGTGGCGCTTCCGTCACGTGGCCGGGGAGCGCCTCCTGCAGCTGCGCGCCGACCCGGACCGGTCCATGCCCCGGTCCGATCCCGGGAACCGGGCGCTGCACATCGGCTGCGGGGCGGCCCTCTTCAACCTGCGCGTCTCCGCCGTGCACGCGTCCTTGGCGCTACGGATCCGATTGCTTCCCGACCCGCGGGACCCCTTGCTCCTCGCGGCCGTGCGGCTGGCCGATCCGACGGAGACTCCGCAGGAGAAGGACCTGTGGCGGCTGCATCCGGCGATCCCGCAGCGACGCACGAGCCGTCACCCGTTCTCCGAGAGGGACGTCCCCGAGGGCGTCCGGGCCGCTTTGCAGGAGGCCGCGGCACGGGAGGAGGCGGTCCTGCTCTTCCCCGGCCGCTGGCACGTCGAGACCTTGCTCGGCCTGGTCCGCGACGCCGAGAGCCGCGACCTGCTGCACCCGGAGGTCAACGAGGACGTGGTGCGCTGGACGAGGCTCGGCGGTGCGGCGGACACGGCCGCCGACGGTGTCCCCGAGTACGCCTTCGGCCCGCGCAAGAGGGACGGCAAGGCTCCCGTGCGCGACTTCTCCGGACGCAGGCCGGTGGCGGACCGGGGAAGCACGGCCTTCGAGCGCACTCCGCACCTGGCCCTGCTCAGCACCCGGGGTGACGGTCCCACCGACTGGCTGAGGGCCGGCCAGGCACTGGAGCGCGTCCTGCTGGAGGGCACTCTGGCCGGTCTGTCCACGTCCTTGACCTCGCACCCCCTGGAGGACCGAGAGCTGCGCCTGCTGGCCCGCGACCCGGCGTCGGGGGTCGGCCACGTACAGATGGTGCTCCGTCTGGGGTACGGGCCGAAGGGCCCGGCCACGCCCCGACGGCCCGTACGGGATGTGCTGAGGATCATCTGACGGGGGCTCTCCCGTCCGGGCCGCCGGTATCTGTGCGGGTGGGATCACGGAGCTCGCGATGCCGGACGGACACCGGCTGCCGTCTGCCGAGGCCGGCGTCTTCCTGATCACCTCCCGCGCAGGGGCGGGTCCTTCCTGCCATCGGCGGCGCCCGCATGCGCCACGAAGGCGTATGAGGTACTCCTCGGCGGAGAACGCACGACGTCGGCACAGCGGAGGCTGTCTGTGATGCCATCAGTCGTCACGGCGGGCCTCGACGGTCCGCCCGAGTGTCTCGCCGTGGTGCCCCGTGACTGAGCCGGGGCGCCACGAGGATCCGGGAGCGGCGAAGCGCGCGGACGTCCGCGAGACGCACACCGCGGTGCTCTTCTTCGCGGGGGACCGCGTGTACAAGCGCAAGAAGCCGGTGGCTCCGGGGTTCTTGGACCACACCACGTCGACGTCGCGCCGTGCCGCGTGCGAGCGCGAGATCGAGCTCAACCGGCGGTTCGCGCCGGACGTGTACCTGGGCCTGGGTGAGCTCTGTGCTCCGTGCTCCGTGCTCCGGGCGAGGAAGAGGCCGGAGATGACGGGGCTCTCCGCGGCCCGGGCCGCGGCCGCCGACTACGGCGAGGGCTTGTACACGCCCGAGTGGACGGCCAGAACCTACGCCGAGCTGCTCGACCGGGCAGCGGCTCTCCTGGCCAAGGGCGAGTCCGTGGTTCTGGACGCCACGTGGATCGACTCGGCCCAGCGCGAAGCGGCTCGGCGTACGGCCGAACGCACCAGCGCCGATCTCGTGGCCCTGCACTGCCGTGTGCCCGGGGACGTGGCAGCGGCCCGTCTGAGGACCCGTGCCCCGGGCGCGTCCGACGCCGACGCCGACGCCGACGTCGCCGACGCCAAGGCGGCCAGGGAGGAGCCGTGGCCGGAGGCGGTCGCGGTCGACACCAGCGGTCCCCTGGGGTCCGCGGTGGCACGGGCCCTGGCAGCTGTCCGGCCGTGGGGCGCGGATCAGGCGAAGGTGTTCCGGCGTCCCTGCACGGAGCCGGACTGAGACCCGTCTTCACGTCCGCCGGCAGCCCTTCCCGCGGCACGACGACGCCCGGCCGGCCCTGTCGGAGGGCGAACAGCCGGACGACCTTCGCTCCCGCCTCTACGGCCTCGGCACCGTGCTGCGCCCGCACTTCGCCCAGGAGGAAGAGAACCACTTCTCCCCGGCTCCGTGACGTGGGAACCACCGCGCCGGGGACGGTCCGTCCTGCGGCGGTGCGGCCGCCGCCCTACGCTCGGAGAGCGTGGGTTCAGCCACTGCGGTAACGGTCGTGGGAGACGCGGAATGGAGTGGTTCGTCTCGCTGGTGGGCGCCGGGCTCGTCATGGTCACGCTGCGGGACCTGTTCCACACGATCTGGCATCCGACCCGCCACGGCGGTCTGAGCCGTCTGGTGATGACGGCGTTGTGGCGGCTGGCCCGGCGCTTCCGTGCCCGAAGGCGTGTGGTCGGGCTGGTCGGACCACTCGCCATGGTGACGACCGTCTGCATGTGGGCCGGCACGGTCGTCCTCGGCTGGGCGGTCGTCTACTGGCCGCACATGCCCGGGGCGTTCGCCTTCGCGTCCGGTTCCCGGGCCGCGCAGGAGCCTGCCCTGCTCGACTCCGTGTATCTGTCACTCGTCATGGTCGCGCCCCTGGGACTGGGGGACATCGCGCCTGACGCGGGCTGGCTCCGACTGGTCTCCCCGCTGGAGGCCCTGATCGGCTTCGCCCTCCTGACGGCCACCGTCTCGTGGGTGCTCGAGATCTACCCGGCGCTGACCCGCAGGAGGGTGCTCGCGATCCGCCTGGCCCTGCTGCGGGACTCCGGCACGACGACGCGCCAGATCGACGGCACGGCGGGGGCGCTGCTCCTGCATGACCTGGCCGCCGAGGTCGTACGCGTCCGGATCGACTTCACCCAGTACGCGGAGGCGTACTACTTCCACGACGGCGAGGACCACTCGTCGCTGGCCGCGGTGATCGGCTACGCCGGAGCACTCGCCCGCAGCGGGCAGGCGGCGGAGCGGCTCGACGTGCGCCTGGCGGGTGACCTGCTCGTCGGCGCGCTGGACGATCTCGCGACCCTTCTCGACCAGCGCTTCCTCCATACCGGCGGAACGCCGGCGGACGTCTTCGCGGCATACGCCGCCGACCACGGCCGGCACGCATGACCACGGTCGGACGGCTGCCGGTGGCCGGCAGGGGGGGTGCGCTCCAGGGGACGTCGGCCGGACCGGCCTGCTTCAGCGAAGAGACGGGGGAGAAGGCGATGAGCAGGAAGGTACTGGTCGCCTACGGAACGGCGAACGGCTCGACCGCCCGGATCGCGGAGGCCGTCGCCGACGTGCTTCGTGAGAAGGGGGCGTCCCTCGACACCGCACCCGCCGGATCGGTCGACGACCTCGCTCCCTACGACGCCGTGATCGTCGGCGGAGTCCCGTATGCGGGCCGTCGGCACGAGGACGCCCGGCGCTTCGTCCGACGGCACCGACGCGCGTTGTCCAAGCGTCCGGTGTGGTTGTTCAGCAGCGGTCCGCTGGATCCGTCGGCCTCGGAAAGGGACGCCCCCCGGTGCCCGGGGTCCGGCGCGTCATGGCCGGCCGGCACGGGCGTCTCTGCGCTGGCGGATCGGCGGAGGGTCTGCTCCCCTGAAAGGAAGCGGACGAAGTGGGGTGAACGGCCGTGCACGAAGACCGGGACCGGCCGGAGCCCGCGGCCGACGCCTCCTCGGCGGAGGAGAGTGTCGCCACCCGCATAGCGCTGCGGCGGGGACAACGGGGGATGTCCCGCGAGGAAGTGGCCGTGCGAGCAGGGATGTCGACGACGTATCTGCGCCAGGTCGAGGAGCTGGGAGCCGGCTTCGACCCCGGTGCGCTCATGCGGCTCGCCGCCGTGCTGGACATGTCGTACGAGGAGCTGACGACGGGGCGGCGCGACGTGCCGCCGGGCCGGGGCGGGCCCGCGGCCCACCCGGTCCTGGCGCGGCTGTCGGAGCAGGAGTGCTGGCAGCGGCTGGGCACACACGGCATCGGCCGTCTCTCCTACACGGCCGACGCGGTCGGCGAGGCTCCGGTGGTGCTGCCGGTCAACTTCCTGGTGGACGGGCGGAGCGTCGTCTACCGTACCGACCCGGCCGGCGCCGCGGCGGTCCGCTCCGGGGTGCAGGTCGCCTTCGAGGCCGATCACATCGACGAGGCGACCGGCCGGGGCTGGAGCGTCCTGGTGACGGGGACCGTCGAGCACCCAGCCGATCCGGACGCGCTCGAAGCCCTCGCGGTGCGGTACGGGTCGGCGCCGTGGGCCGGGGGCAGGCGTGATCTGTGGATCCGCATCGTGCCGCACAAACTGAGCGGACGCGTCATCCGGCCACTGCAGGAGGAACAGCGGCCCCGGTGACCCCTGCCGACTCCTTGGGGACCGATGCTCGCAGTTCGCTCACCGTCGGCGGTCCGGAACGCCGCTGACCTGTGTGAGGGCCCGCGGAAACGGTCGAGGGCGCACCGTCGGGAACCTGGCCGGGGCAGCGGCCGCCCCCCCCGTCCCGGCGGACGTGCCCGTCAGGACCCGGGCGATGGCGTCCCTGCCGGACCCGACGGCGGGCCGCGCCCACGCGCGTTCCGCGGCACCGTGATCCGATTCGCCACCCGACGCGCAGGGTACCCGGTGCGCTCTCGTCCGCGAGCCGGTCCGACGCCGGCTTGCGGACGGGACCCGTGCACGGGAACGGAACGGAGGAGGGAAGATGACGAAGGAGTTTTCCGTGGGGGACCACGTGCGCTGGAACTCCGAAGCCGGACACGTCGAAGGCACCATCGTCAAGAAGCACACACGCGACGTCGAATTCAAGGGCCGTACCCGTCACTGTTCGGAGGACGACCCGCAGTACGAGATCAAGAGCGACAGGACCGACCACATCGCCATGCACAAAGGAGCGGCCCTGACGAAGGCCTAGAGAGCGACTTCCGTGTCCTCCGGCATCCTGCCCGTCAGCGGGTGCGACCGGCTCGGCGCGTCAGCCGGAACATCGTCCGGCCTGCTCGGCGGATGCGGACGACGACGAGGAACCGCGTCGGCCCGCGACGGCCGCCCCACCTGCCCGGAGGTGCCATGACCTTCGTCGACGACGTACGGGAGGCGGTCCTCACGATCCCCGCGGGCGCCGTGGCCTCCTACGGGGACGTCGGCCGGAGGGCCGGTGTCGGTGCACGGCAGGCGGGGCGGGCCATGAGTCTGCTCGACGACAACGTGCCGTGGTGGCGTGTCGTGTACGCGGACGGGACGCCTGCCTCCTGTCACGGTGGGCAGGCGCCGGCCCTGCTCGCCGACGAGGGAACACCGATGCGCGGTGCGCGAGTGGACATGGCGCGTGCGCGGCACCACTGGACGTGACGCACACCGGTGTCCCGCCGTCCGTCGTGCTTCCACGGCGTGCGGCAGGTTCGTTCCGGGCCGATCGGCCCGCCCGGCCCGGCCGGGCGGCGGTGATGTCCTGGACATGGAGGCGTGCGCCCGCGGACTTCTCGTGACGCGAGGAGTGCCCGGATATGACGTTCCGGGCCGGTCGGAGGGGTCCAGGTCCCAGTGGGTGTGGCCGGAGAAGAAGGAGACGTCGGGGTGGCGGCCGTGCCGGACCGGGGGAGCGGGCCGCGCGGGAGAGCCCGGTCGTCCCCGGAGTCCGCCGTCCCACCCCCGGACCCGGCATTGAGGACGAGCGGGTCCCGGCGAGCCGGTGCCGCGGATCACGTACGTCGTGAGGGCCGGGCCGCCGGTGTGCCGGCACCCGGGGTCAGGCAGGCGAGGAGGAGCGCGGCGTCGTCGCGCGAGCCCGGGTGACGCATCTGGTCCAGGAGCAGGTCGCAGGTGTCCTCCAGGCCCTGCGGAGCCTTGGCGAGCAGCCTCAGGAGGAGCCGGAGCCGGTCGTCGATGGCATCGGTCCGGGTCTCGACGAGGCCGTCGGTGTACAGCAGGAGCCTGCTGCCGGCGGTGAGGGCGAGGCGATGGGTGGTGAACGCGCTGTCCCCGATGCCGAGCGGGGGGCCGGGCGGCGACTGGATCAGTTCGGCGGTCCCGTCGGGACGGACCACGGCGGGCGGCAGGTGACCGGCGGAGGCGAACTCACAGGTGCCGGAGGCCGGCCGCCAGGTGAGGTAGGTGCAGGTGGCGAAAGGAGACTCCAGGTCCTCGGCGAGGCGGTCCAGCCCGTGCAGGACGTCGGCCGGGGGCAGGCCGAGGTGGGACAGCGTGCGGGTGGCGGTGCGCAACTGCCCCATCGCGGCCGCGGCCGTCACGCCGCTTCCCATGACGTCCCCGATGACGAGGGCGGTGCCGCCGTCCGCGAGGGGAAGCACGTCGTACCAGTCGCCCCCGATCTCGGAGGTGTCGTCGGCCGGCCGGTACCGGGTGGCGATCTCGAGCCCGGTACGGCCGGGGGCCCGGCGCGGCAGAAGGCTGCGTTGCAGCGCGAGGGCGGTGTCGCGTTCGTGCCGGTACCAGCGTGCGTTGTCGATGCAGATGGCTGCCCGGTCGGCGAGTTCGACGGCGAAGTCGCGGTCGTCCTCGTCGAAGGGGCGCGGGTCGTGGACCCGCAGAAGGGACAGGGCCCCCAGGACGCAGCCGTGCGCGCCCAGGGGGACGGCCAGGTAGGAGTGGGCACCGGCGCGACCGAGGATGTCCGAATCGGGCCGGTGGCCCAGACGTCTGAGGGTCTCGGCGGTCAGACGCGGCACCAGCACCGGCCGGCCCGTCGTGACGCACTGCGTGACCAGGCGGTCCGCGGCGTAGACGGCCACCTCACCGACGGGATCGGCGGCCAGGGCGGCCTCCGTCGGCGGACGGGCGGCGACGGCCAGCGGGCGGAAGGCCGCGCTCTGCCCGATGTCCGGCAGGGCGGGGTCGGCGGCGGTGAAGACGACGTCGAGGACGTCGACCGCGGCCACGTCGGCGAGGTCGTCCACCGCGATGTCGGCGAGCTCGTGCGCGGTGCGCTCCAGGTCGAGGGTGGAGCCGATGCGTACCCCCGCCTCGGCGAGCGTGGCCAGGCGTCCGCGTGCCCGGTTCGCCTCGGACGCGGCCCGGTGCCGCTCGGTGTCGTCGAACACGGTGACGGCGGCCCCGAGGGTCCGGCCGCGCTGGTCCTGGAGCCGGTAGTAGGACGCGGACCAGACGTGTTCGCGGTGGGGGCCGGGACCGGCCGGGGTGGTGCTGAAGCTGAGCTGGTCCCGCAGCGGTTCGCCCGTGGCGAGCACACGGTGCAGGGCCGCTTCGACCGGGGCGCTGTCCGGGACCGGGATCACCTCGGACACGTGCCGGCCCACGATCTCATGGGCCGTCCTGCCGTGGATCTTCTCCAGCACCGGATTGACGAGCAGGTAGCGGAGGCCGGGATCGAGTACCGCGAGGCCGAACGGCGCGTGGTGGAACAGGCGTGACGTCAGCGCCAGCCCGGTCTCCAGTTCGCGCAACTGCGTCTGGTCGGTGGCGATGCCGAGGGCGTAGGTGTGGTGCCGGTCGTCCTGGAGCGGCACGTTGCGGAACTCCGTCCAGCGCACGGTGCCGTCCTTGCAGAGGATGGGGAAGCCCCCCGCCCACGACTCCCCGGCCAGCACGCGGCCGAACAGCTCGAACACCCGGGGCCTGTGCAGCGGATCGATCAGGAGGTCCGCCGCGTACCGCCCCAGCGCCTCGGCGGAGCCGTAGCCGAAGAGGCGCTCCGCCTCCGGGCTCCACAGGACGATCCGCCCCCTGTCGTCGAGCACCGTCGCCGCGACGCCCAGCAGGTCCAGCAGACCACCGGGCGGGGAGGCGAACTCGTCGTTCTCGGCGCTCTCGGCGCTCTCGGCGCTCTTGGGGTTCTCGGGACCGGCCGAGCCGGCCGCGGCGTCGTACCGGTCCATGTCGACCCTCCTGCTCCCACCGCGGGGACCGGGGTGCCACATCGGCACAGTGCCATCCTCTCCCCTCGCCCCGTACGGCGCATGCCGCCGGCCGAGAGGGCCCCCGGCCCCGCCGGCGCGGCGGTCCCGGCGCGCCTCAGCGGTGCCGGCGGGTGCGGCGGGAAGAGCAGCCGGCTGAGCACGAGCGCCGCCCCGGCCCCGGGCGGGGCGTCCCGCACGCGGTCGACGCCCGCCCGCTGACCGGGCGCGACGGAGACCACCGCCCCACGGCGTCCTTCACCGCCCTCGGGTGACCGCACGGCCTGCCGCACGACGAGGGGAGGGCGGGAGACCGATGGCCTGCCCGCCGTTCCGTCCGCTGTCCGTGCCCGGCCGCCGCGGTCCTCAGGACTGCGGACGCTTCCCGTGGTTCGCGGCGTGGTTGCGGCGCGCCTTCTTCTTCCGGCGTCGCTTCGAGGACATGGTCACCCTCCTCTTCGTGCGGGTGGGAGCGGAGCGCGTGCTGACCGTTCCACGGTTCCACACGGCACCGGGTGCCGCGACCCGAGGCCTCGCCGCGCACGAACCCGCCCGAGACGACACACGGGGCGTGCGCCGCGGGGGAGGATCCTCGCGACCGGACGGATGGCCACCTGTCGCGGGGTGGGCGGGGAGGCGGCACACCTGGACGCGTGGCCGGAGGACGTCGCGCCCTCGGCCGGCCCGCGCCGCCGGCACCACCACGGTCCCGGACGCTTCGCCGGATCCCGCCGCCGTGCCGGGCCGGGTGGCTGCGCGACGGCGGGACCTCACGCCGACGCGGGCGGCGGATAGGTGAGGCGCCCGTCCCGGACGCGCGCGTGGGGGCTCAGGGAGGCGGGCTTCGTCATCGTGGCCGACATGATGTGCGCGACCTCCACGCCCGCGACGATCAACGCGTCGGTGATCAGCCTGCGATGGCAGCGCCAGGGCACCGCCTCGCTGCACATGATCGCCGGCCGTCCTCGCGCGGCGAGACCGAGCAACTCGTCCAGCCCCTCCGCGAACGCGTCGCTCGCCATGTAGTCGGCGTAGTCACGGAACGCCTTGACCTGCCACGCGCCGTTCTCGCTCGGCACCCCCTTGGGGGTGTGCCGTCGGCCGCCCAACTGCGGAATCCGCCGGTACGCGAGGTCGGGAGGGAGCGCGTCGACGATCGCGGACTCGTTCCACTGCGGGAACTTCCGTGAGGAGGGGAAGGAGCGGACGTCGACCAGGTGGGTCACCTCGTTGTTCCGCAGCATCGTCAGCACCTCGTCGAAGCCGCGGGTCGAATGCCCCACCGTGCAGACCCGGTTCGTCATGGAGTCGCGGGCTCGGAGCCGCCGCCCTTCCTGACCGTGCAGTGCAGTGAGTCGTCGCGCACGTCGGCGACGACGGTGTCGCCGGGTCCGGCCTCGCCGCCGAGCAGCAGGTCGGCGATGCGGTTGTCGAGTTCGGTCTGGATGGTGCGCCGCAACGGGCGCGCGCCGAACTCCGGCTGGTGCCCGTGGGCGATCAGCAGCTTCTTGGCGGCCTCCGTGACCTCCAGCTCCAGGCCCTGTGCGCGCACCCGGCGCTCGCTCCGGCCCAGCAGGTGGTCGACGATCTCGCTCAGGTCCTCCTCGGTGAGGCCGTGGAAGACGATGATGTCGTCGATGCGGTTGAGGAACTCCGGCAGGAACCGGCTCCGCAGTTCCCCCATCAGCTCGTCCTTGAGGTCGGACACGTCGCCCTTGTGGTCGAGGATCCGGTGGGCCCCGATGTTGGACGTCATGATGACGACGCAGTGCCGGAAGTCGACGGTGCGGCCCTGGCCGTCGGTGAGGCGTCCGTCGTCGAGGATCTGCAGCAGCGTGTCGAACACGTCGGGGTGCGCCTTCTCCACCTCGTCGAAGAGGACCACGCTGGAGGGCTGCCGGCGGACCTTCTCGGTGAGCTGGCCCGCCTCCTCGTACCCGACGTAGCCGGGAGGGGCTCCGACGAGACGGGCGACGGTGTGCTTCTCCTGGAACTCGCTCATGTCGAACCGGATCATGCGGTCCTCCTCGCCGAACAGCAGCTCGGCGAGGGTCTTGGCCAGTTCCGTCTTGCCCACACCGGTGGGACC
The DNA here is from genome assembly GCF_055564355.1 of Streptomyces sp. NPDC029152. NCBI lineage: Bacteria > Bacillati > Actinomycetota > Actinomycetes > Kitasatosporales > Streptomycetaceae > Streptomyces > Streptomyces sp. NPDC029152. The sequence goes on from NZ_JBVHWR010000012.1 coordinate 104,967, forward strand.
GAGGAAGAGGAAGGAGCCCACGGGACGGTCGGGATCGCCCATGCCGGCCCGGTCGCGGCGCACGGCCCGCGAGACGGCGGTGACCGCCTCGTCCTGGCCGACGATCCGGGAGTGCATCTCCTCCTCCAGCCTCAGCAGCCTCTCCTTCTCGCTCGCGGTGAGCTGGGAGACCGGGATGCCCGTACGGCGGGAGATCACGTCCGCGATGTCGGCGGCGGTGACGGAGACGACGCCCTCGCGACGCTCCTCGATGCCCGCGAGCTCGCCCTCCGCCTCGGCGGTGTCCCGCTTCGGCCGCGCGGCCTTCTCGAAGTCCTGGGCGGCGACGGCCCGGGCGAGCGGCCCGCGCGCGGGGTCGGCCTTCGTGGCCGCCCACAGCAGGTGCTCGGTGTCGAGGTCGGTCGTCCCGTCCTCCAGCGCCCGCCGCGCCGCCAGGTTGACGAACTCCTGCGAGGACCCGGTCAGCAGCCGCCCGATCGGCACCCGCTGCACCGCCGGGGGCGAGGAGGTGGGCGACATGCCGGAGAACCGGTTCAACAGGTCACTGAACGGGGTGGACGAGCCGAGACCGAAGGACGACATCGACATGACAGCTCCTGGTCCGGTGGCAGGGGGGTCCTTCAACCGAAGCGCGTCGCCGAGGGCCCCGCAACCCGGAGCGGAGTCCTTGCCGATCACCCCGGCGGGGCGCCCCGGCCTCGCCCGCTACGCCATGCCGGGCCCCTTCACCACCGCCTTCGGCCGCGATCCGCCCCGCCGGCGCCGTGCCCCCGTCCTCGCTGTGGTGGCCGCCGCCGTGACGGCGCTCGCCGTCTGCGGCACGGTCCTCGCCGTGGGGGCAGGGCGCGGGCCCGGTCGGCTTCGTCGCGGCGACCGCCCTGGTCGCGGCAGCGGCGAAGTCCGCGTGCGGCGCCGCGCGGCTGGGCGGGCACGCCGCGGCCGGAGCGGCCTGGGCCCGGCTGCCGGCCGTGCCGGGATCCGGGCGGAACGCGCGCGGGCCGCGTACGAGGAGGCCGCGGACCGTGCCGAACGGATGCCCGTGGACCCGGCCTGGCCGCCGTCCGCCTTCGTCCTGGTCCGTGCGGCCGGAGGGGGCTTTTCGCCGGACAGGGCGCCCACGCGCCGGGCCGGGCGGGAGCGCCGGGACGTGGGGGGCGCCGCGCCTCACACGGGCTCGGGTCGCGCTTCCACGGGGGTCGGTCCCGGTTCCGGTGCCGGCGCGGCCTCCGGGTCCCACTGCCGGGTCGTCCACAGGTAGCCGCGGACCACCGAGGCCGTCACCAGGACGAGCAGCGGCCCGGACAGCCACGGGTGTGCGGCCATCTCCCTCGGCAGGAAGCGGTACGACACCAGCAGCAGGGCGAAGACCGTCGTGCCGTGGGCGACCAGCCACGTGGCCGGCCGGTCCCAGCCGCGTGCGAGCGCGCGCATCGCCGCCTCGATCGTCAGCGCGAACACCACGCCGGCGAGGAGGTCGGCGCCGTAGTGGTAGCCGAAGCCCAGCGTCGCGGTGAGGGTGGCGACCAGCCAGAACGCGCCCGCCCAGCGCATCGTCCGTGAGCCCTCACGGGTGTGGATGAACAGCGTGGTGGCCCACGCCGTGTGCAGGCTGGGCATGCAGTTGCGCGGGGTGACCGCGTCGAACGGCATCGAGTGCGGGACACCGACCGGGGGCACCGTGCCCGGCCACAGGTCGGCCGCCACCCAGGAGCCGCCCTCGGCGCCGTAGGCGAAGACCGGCCCGACGACGGGGAAGATCATGTACACGGCCGGCCCCAGCAGGCCGATCACCAGGAAGGTGCGCACCAGGTGGTGGCGAGGGAAACGGCGCTCGACCGCCACACGGCGCAGCTGGTAGAGCCCGACGACGGCCGCCGCCAGCGGCAGCTGACCGTAGACGAGGTGCAGGGCGTGGCCGCTGACCGGCTGGGTGGCCTCGACGATCCGGCCGATCAGCCACGACGGGTTGCCCAGCGCGTGATCCGCGGTCGCCACGTACTGGTCGAGCACCGTCGGCCGGGTCTTCGAGGTGATGAGCAGCCAGGTGTCGCCCGTCTTGTGGCCGGCCACCAGCAGCAGGCCCAGCCCGACGCCCTTCAGGAGCAGCACGCGCTCCCGGCCGGTCCGGCGTGTGACCGCGACGACCGCGCAGCCCAGGACCACCCACAGGGCGCCGTTGCCGAACTCCATCTCGGCACCGACCGCCCACCGCACCAGCGCGAAGACGACGTCGACGGCGACCGCGACGGAGAACGCGACGAGCCGTTGCCGCCAGGTGAGCACCACCATCGTCAACGCCAGTCCGCCGTACAGCAGCGGCCCGGACGCCGGGGTGAACACCACCTCCCGGGCCTGATGGGTGATCGGCCCCGGCAGGCCGTAGTGACGCGCGGCGCATTCCAGCGCGACGAGGAATCCGAGGGTCACCGCGCCCGCCGCGGTCCACAGCACCGCCCGGGGGCGGCGCCACGCGGCGAACACGGAAGCGCGGTCTGTCCGCCCCGGTATTCGTGGGGGAGTAGTTTTCAATGGTCTGGCTCGTTCATCGGATGTGGGCGGAATGGGTCACTCATCGCGCTGTTCGGCGGGGTTCTCCGGTGAAGAGCGGACGATCAGCGGATCGTCGTGAGCTCGAACATGCTAACGGCACGGTGCGGGGCCCCAGCCGCCATGGCCGGCGCGGTCCTCCCTCCTCCCCCACGAGCCGGTCGTGGGCGAAGCACGAGCGGTACGCGCCGGCCGGGGCGCCTTCACGGCGCGTCCGCGCGCAGGGCGTCGGAGACGGACTTGACGCCGCCGTGCGCGGTGAGCCCGCCGTCGACGGGGATCTCGGCTCCCGTGATGAAGGAGGACTCGTCCGACAGCAGGAAGACGACCAGCGGGGCGACCTCGTCGACGGTGCCGGTGCGGCCCAGCGGTGTCTCGCGGACGTTGGCCTCGCGGAACGCGGGGGCCGCGGAGGCGGTCATCCCGGTCTCGATGTGACCGGGGTGGATCGTGTTGACCCGGATCCCGCGTGGTCCCAGTTCCAGGGCGGCGGTCTTCGACAGGCCCCGCAGCGCCCACTTGCTGGTGGTGTAGGCGACCGGGTAGTGGGCGGTGAGGGCCGCCGAGGAGCCGACGTTGACGATGGAGGAACCGGCCGGCATCAGCGGGGCCAGGTGCTGGATGCCGAGCAGGGGACCGGTGACGTTGACCGCGTGGACGCGGGCCATGTCCTCGGGGCGTACGTCGCCGAGGCGGGCGCGCCAGGTGGTGCCGGCGTTGTTGACCAGGCCGTGCACCTGCCCGTACGACTCGCGCAGCCCGGCGGCCAGTTCCGCCCAGTCCTCCTCGTCGGTGACGTCGAGCCGGCGGCAGCCGGGCGCCCCGGTGACGTCGGTGGCGATGACACGGGCGCCCTCCCGGGCGAGCAACTCGGCCTCGGCGGCGCCCTGGCCGCGGGCGGCGCCGGTGACGACGACGACCTTGCCGAGCAGCCTCTTGGGGTGCGGGTCGCTCACGGCCGCTCCCGGGTACGGCGCCGGCCCGCGGGCAGGGGGACGGGCTCCGCGCCGGGGACCACGGTGTTGGTCAGCGTGCCGATGCCCTCGACCGTGAGGGAGACCGAGTCGCCCGGCTTCAGCGGCGGCGGGTCCTGCTCGCCGCGCCGGCCCCACAGCTCGGCGAGGCAGCCGCCGTTGCCGCAGGTGCCCGAGCCGAGGACGTCACCCGGGACGACGCGGGTGCCGCGGGAGGCGTAGGCGGTCATCTCCTCGAAGGTCCAGCTCATGTTGGACAGCAGGTCCTCGCCGACGACCCGGCCGTTGACCTCGGCGGTCAGGGCCAGGCGCAGGAAGCCGTCGGCGTCCCGGCGGGGTTCCAGTTCGTCGGCGGTGACGAGGTACGGGCCGAGGGTGATGGCGGTGTCCTTGCCCTTGCAGGGGCCGAGGCCGACCTTCATCTCCGCCGACTGCAGGTCGCGCGCGGACCAGTCGTTGAAGACGGTGTAGCCGACGATGTGGTCGCGGGCCTGTCCGGGGGTGAGGTCGCGGCCCTCGCGGCCGATGACGGCGCCCACCTCGAGTTCGAAGTCGAGGACGGACGAGCCGGGCGGCACGGGGACGCCGTCCTCGGGGCCGTGGACCGCGTGCGGGTTCGTGAAGTAGAAGGTCGGCGCCGCGTACCACTGCTCGGGCACGCCGGCCGCGCCGTCGACGGAGCGGCGTACGCCTTCGACGTGCTCCTCGAAGGTGACGAAGTCCCGTACGGACGCGGGCCGGAGCGGGGGGAGCAGCCGCACCCGGGAGACGTGCGGACCGGGCGGGACGTCGAGTGCCCGCCGGCCGGCGGCGAGCAGCCCGGGCAGGCCGTCCGTCTCGGCGAGCAGCGTGGACAGGGAGGAGACGCCCGGCAGCGGGAGGAGCGTGCCGTCCTCCTCCACGACGGCCACACGCCGGCGGTGGTGTTGTTCGTAAGCGGCGAAACGCATGGTGACGCTCCTGGCGGAGAGGGAGGGGCGGGAAGCGGACCGGGGACGCGACGGGGGGAGTCAGGGCGTGGACGCCGCCGTCGCGTCCCCGGGGACGGGGCGCGGGATCAGACCGGCGGGGCCACGAACACGCCGCGGTCGGGGTCGTTGAAGGACTCCTTGGCGACCAGTTCGTTCATGGGGTTGGCGGTGCCCCACTGGTCGGTGACCTCGGGCCGGGAGAAGTCGTAGACGTGGGGGTGCCAGGTGTCCTCGTCCAGGCACTCCAGTTCGGTGGTGTACTCGACGGTGTTGCCGTGCGGGTCGAGGAAGTACGTGAACGTGTTGTCCCCGGCCATGTGCCGGCCCGGCCCCCAGATCTTCTTGAAGCCGGCCCGCATGACCCGGCCCGAGCCGCGCATGTACTCGTCGATGCCGCGCATCTCGAAGGAGACGTGGTGCAGCGAGGTGTGCGGGCCCTGTGCGATGGCCATGGAGTGGTGCTGGTTGCTGATCCGCATGAAGTGCATGACCTCGCCCATGTGCGGCGAGCCGAGCGTGTCGGAGAGGGCGAAGCCGAGGTGGCGCTCGTACCACTCGCGGGTGCGGTTCAGGTCCGGGGAGTTGAGGACGACGTGGGAGAGCTTGACCGGGATGGACTCCTTCTCCTCGATCTTCCGGTGCCGCCTGACCTCGACGTCGGCGGAGACCTCGATGGTGCGGCCGTCGACGTCGAAGAAGCGGAAACCGTAGCCGCCGCCCGGGGTGTCGACCTTGCCCGGCCGGGAGATCAGCTGCACGCCGCCCGCGAGCAGCCGCTCGGCGAGGGTGTCGACGTCCGCGGGGGACGCGGCGCCGTAGGAGACGAGGTCGAGGCGCTTCTCCTGGGCCTTGCGCAGCCGCACGACGTACTGCTCGGGGGAGCCCTCGGCGGCCAGGAAGGAGATGCCGGAGTCCTCGGCGACCTTGGTCAGGCCCCAGACGCCGGCGTAGAAGTCGAGCTGCTTGTCGTAGTCGGGCACGGCGAGGTCGACGTGCCGCAGGTGGGTGAGCAGACGCATGAGAGTCACTCCTTGGAGAGGAGGGCGGAGGCGTTGCCGCCGCGGACGGCGTGGAAGTCGGACTCGGGGAGCCCGGCGGCACGCAGGGCGCCGACGGGGTCCTCGGCGCCCATGTCGAAGGGGAAGTCGGAGCCGAGGAGCACCCGGTCGGCCCCGGCGGCCCGGACCAGTTCCCGCAGCACGTGCGGGTCGTGGACCAGGGAGTCGAAGTACAGGCGCTTGAGGTAGCTGCTGGGCAGGTGGGCGCAGGCGGCCCCGGCGTCGGAGCGGACCGACCAGGCGTGGTCGGAGCGGCCGATGTGGGTGGGCAGGTAGCCGCCGCCGTGCGCCGCGATCAGCTTCAGGTCCGGGTGCCGGTCCAGGACGCCGGAGAAGATCAGGTGGGAGAGCGCGACGGCGTTCTCGGTGGGCTGGCCGACGGTGTTGGACAGGTACCACCGGTCGAGCCGTTCGTCGAGGGTGCAGCCGAAGGGGTGCAGGAAGACGAGCGCGCCGGTTTCCTCGGCCCGGCTCCAGAAGGGCTCGTAGGCCGGGTCGGACAGCTCCCGCCCCGGGGCGTGGCTGGAGACCTCGACGCCCAGCAACCCCTGGCCCAGCGCGTGCTCGAGGGCGCGCACCAGGTGCTCCGGGTGCTGCAGCGGCACGAGGCCGAGTCCGCGCAGCCGGTCGGGTGCGGCCGAACAGTGCGCGGCCGTCGCCTCGTTGGCCAGGCGGTACACCTTCTCGGCCGTCCCCTCGTCCGCCCAGTAGTGGTAGTGGGAGGGAGAGGGGCTGACCAGTTGCACGTCGACGCCCTGCGCGTCCATCGCGGCCAGGCGCACGGCGGCGTCGGTCAGCCGCGGGACGCGCTCGCGCACCATGGGCCCGCTGACGGCCAGGGCGGCGGGGCCGTTGCGCCGGGCGTCCAGTTCCCGGGCCTCGGCGTGACCGGGCAGGCCCGTGACGAGCGCGTCGACCTCGGG
>NZ_JBVHWR010000012.1:111537-161673 GCF_055564355.1 Streptomyces sp. NPDC029152
GGCAGCAGGACGTGGGCGTGCACGTCGACGGTCGGGGCGGCGGGCGAGGTCACGGCAGCTCCCGGAGCATGGTCATGGTGCGGCCCATCAGCCCGGGCACGTCCGCGTCGCGCACCATGGGCCCGCTGACGGTCAGGGCGGCGGGGCCGTTGCGCCGGGCGTCCAGTTCCCGGGCCTCGGCGTGACCGGGCAGGCCCGTGACGAGCGCGTCGACCTCGGGCAGCAGGACGTGGGCGTGCACGTCGACGGTCGGGGCGGCGGGCGAGGTCACGGCAGCTCCCGGAGCATGGTCATGGTGCGGCCCATCAGCCCGAGCACGTCCGCGTCGCGCACCCCGTCGAGCTGCCACCGGCCGATCTGCACGGACGCCTCGACCACGGGCCGGACACGGGCGACGCGCCGCTCGTAGTACGCCTGGAACAGCGCGTCGTCCCAGGTCTCGGCGGCGGTCAGCATCTCGGCGAGGACGAGCGCGTCCTCCAGCGACAGGGCGGCGCCCTGGGCGAGGGTGGGCGGGCAGCAGTGCGCGGCGTCGCCGACGAGCACGACCCGGCCGCGGTGCCAGGAGCCCTCGACCAGCAGCCGGTCGAACCAGGTGTAGTTGACCTTCGCCGGGTCGGTGATGTGCTCGGTGATCTCCGGCCAGTGGCCCCCGTAGGCGGAGGCGAGGCGGCGCATCTCGTCGGCGTACGTCTCCGGCGGGATGGAGGCGCGGTCGCGGTTGGCCTCGACGACGTACGCGTAGAGCGTGGTGTCGCTGGTGGGACAGTACCCGGCGATGTAGGCCGGACCGCCGTAGGCGAGGTCGGTGCGGACGACTCCCGCCGGGCGCGGGGCGGCGACGCGCCAGATCGCCATGCCGGTCGGCTCCGGCTCGTCCGCGATGCCGATCGCGGCGCGGGTGCGGGAACCGAGCCCGTCGGCGGCGACGACCAGGTCGTAGCGGCGCTCGGAGCCGTCGGAGAGACGGACGGAGACACCCTCGGCGTCCTGGTCCAGGATCTCGGCGGTGGTGCCGAGGCGCACGGTCGCGCCGCCGGCCCGGACGGCCTCGATCAGGATCTGCTGGAGCCTGGGGCGCTGCATGCCGACGGTGGCGGGCAGGTCGTCGCCGCCGGTGCGCAGGTCGTCCTGGACGTGCAGGACGGTGCCGTCGGGGGTGGTGATGCCGACCGAGCCGAAACCGAAGCCGGACGCCTCCACCCGCTCCTGGACACCGAGTTCGCGCAGCACGCGCAGGGCGTTGCCCTGGAGGGTGATGCCGGAGCCGGCGGTGGCGTTCCAGTCGTCCCTGGCCTCGATCAGGTCCACGGAGAGACCGGCGCGGCGCAGCAGGATCGTCACGGCGTTGCCGGCCGCGCCGCCCCCGACGACGAGAACCGTGCGGGGCTGGGTCATGAAGAACTCCTTCGCTCCTCGGTCTACTTGACCGCGATCGGGTTGACGGGCGAGCCGACCGCGCCGGTGACGGGCAGCGGCGCCGCGGTGAGCCAGAAGGCGTACTCCCCGTCGGCCGCGCAGTCCTCGGCGAGGGCCTCCAGGTCCCACATCTCGCCGATCAGCAGGCCGATGTGGGGGATGGCGACCTGGTGCAGCGGCTGGAAGGCGTGCTCGAACTCGTTCGGGCGGACCTCGAAGCCCCAGGTGTCGGTGGCGATCGCGGCGATCTCGGTGCCGTGCAGCCAGCCCGCCGTGGTGAACGACAGCCCGGGCGCGGGCCCGCCGGCGTAGTCGCCCCAGCCGTCGCGGCGGGCCCGGGCCAGCTGCCCGGTGCGCACCAGCACGATGTCGCCGCGCCCCACGGTCACGCCCTGGGCCTCGGCGGTCGCCGTCAGGTGCTCCTCGGTGATCGCGAAACCGTCCGGCAGCTCGCCGTCCTCGCCGACCGCGCGGCCGGCGTCCAGCAGGACCCCGCGTCCGGCGACGTGCGGGGCCATGTGCTCGATGCCGGTGACCAGGTCGCCGTCGGAGGTGACGACCTTCTCCGCCGGGCGTCCGTTCCACGCCGTGCCGTGGTCGAAGATGTGGCCGAGCCCGTCCCACTGGGTGGAGCACTGCAGCGGCATCGTGATGACGTCGTCGGCGCCGCCGATGCCGTGCGGGAAGCCCTGGTTGCCGAGGGCGGCGTCGGTGCCGGTGTCCAGCATGGTGTGCACCGGGTTGGTGCGCCGGCGCCAGCCCTTCTGCGGGCCGTTCATGTCGAACCGCTGCGAGAGGGAGAAGCTGACGCCCCGCCGGATCAGCGCGGCGGCCTCGCGACGCCCCGCCTCGTCCAGGAAGTTGAGGGTGCCGAGGACGTCGTCCTCGCCCCAGCGGCCCCAGTTGGAGCACGCCTTCGCGGCCCGGGCTATCGAGCCCTCGGGGTCGGTGCGGTCCAGGGTCACCGGGACACCTCCGCCACGCAGCGGGTGCGCTGGGCGCCGAGCCCGGTGATCGAGGCGTCCATGACGTCGCCGTCGCGCAGCAGCCGTCCCCAGTGCATGCCGTTGCCGGCCGGGGAGCCGGTGAGCACCAGGTCGCCGGGGAGCAGCCGGGCGGTCTGCGAGGCGTAGGACACCATCCGCGCCACGTCGAAGATCATGTCCTTGGTGGACTCGTCCTGCACGGTCTCGCCGTTCAGCTTCAGCGTCAGACGCAGGTCGCCAGGGTCGGCGATCGACTCGGCGGGCACGATCCACGGGCCGAGTGGTGTGAAACCGGGCGCGTTCTTGCTGCGCAGCCAGTCGGTGCCGATCTGCGGCATGTCCCGGCGGAAGACCGTGGCGCGGTCGGTCAGGTCGTTGGCGATCGTGTAGCCGGCGACGTGGCCGAGGGCCTCCTCGACGGACACCCGGTGGGCGGGCCGGCCGATGACGGCCGCCAACTCCAGTTCCCAGTCGGGCTTCTCGGCCCAGGCGGGCAGCACGACGTCGTCGTGGGGACCGGTGATCGCGCTCGGCAGGCCGACGAAGACGTACGGCAGGTCCTCGGCCGCCCGCCGGTCCATGATCTCCGCCGCCTCGGCGCGCCGCTCCTCCTCCGGCCGGTCGTCCCCCGGGGCCCGGTGCGCGACGTGCAGGTCGATCACGTGCTGCCGGTAGTTGGCCCCCGACTGGAACACCTGCCGAGGTTCCACCGGCGCGTGCACGCGGAACCCCGTCAGCGGCTCACGGGGGAGTCCGTCGTCGGCGGCGAGCGTCCGCAGCCGCGGCAGGACCGTCTCCCAGTCCTCCAGCAGGTCCCGGACGGCGAGTCGTGCGTCGCCGGAGGCGGTGCGCAGGTCGAGCACCGCGGAGTCGGGGGTGACGAGGGCGGGGAAGGCCGGCCCGTCCGGGGCCGAGAGCGTGGCGAGGGCGAACGGCCCGGCGAAGAGCACGGACGCGGGTTCGGGTTTCACGGACATGTCCTCCTGGTTGCGGTGGGACTAATCTGGACCCGCCCCCGGTGATCAGGGAAATCGATTCTGTGGATGATGTGCATCCATGGTGTCGATGAGCGCTGGTCGGAGCCTTACCGCATGAGGAAGCCCCGTGAATCTGAGCCGCCTGGACCTCAACCTCGTCGTCGCCCTGCGGGCCCTGCTGGAGGAACGCAACGTCACCCGCGCCGGTCAGCGCGTCGGCCTCAGCCAGCCCGCGATGAGCGCGGCCCTGGCCCGGCTGCGCCGCCACTTCGACGACGACCTGCTCGCCCGTGTCGGCGGGCACTACGAACTCACCGCCCTCGGCCAGGTCCTGCTCGACCGCACCTCCACCGCGTACGCCGTGCTCGAACGCCTCTTCGCGAGCCAGGCGGACTTCGATCCGGCCAGGGAGAGCCGCGAGTTCAAGCTGGTCGCCTCCGACTACGCCGTAGCCGTCTTCGGCACCGAACTCGCCCGGGCCGTGCACGACGAGGCCCCCGGCATCCGGCTGCGCTTCGCGCAGACCCCGCCCACCGTGGTCGATGACACCGCCACGCTGCTGAGCGCGACCGACGGGCTGCTCATGCCGCACGGCGTCATCAGCGACTTCCCCGCCACCGACCTCTACCAGGACCGCTGGGTGTTCCTCGTCGCCGACGACCACCCGAGCGTCGAGGAGCGCCTCACCCGCCAGGACCTGGCCCGGCTGCCCTGGGTCACCTACCAGCGCACCTACGACGCCCCGGCCGTACGCCAGCTCGGCATGCTGGGCGTCGAGCCCCGGGTGGAGGTCTCCGTGGACAGCTTCCAGCTGCTGCCCCTGCTGGTGGCCGGCACCCGGCGCATCGCCCTGGTGCAGGCGCGCCTGGCCCGTCTTCTCGCGCCGATCGCCGCCGTCCGGGTGCTGGAACCGCCGTACGAGGCGGTGCCGCTGCGGGAGGCGATGTGGTGGCACCCGGTGCACACGCACGACGCGGCCCACATCTGGCTGCGGGAGACCGCCGCGCGCGTCGGCAGGCGCATGGCCGGCGTGCCGGAGCGGAACGGCGGGTCATGAACGGGACGCGTCCCTACGGCGGACCGGCCGGGCGGCCGGAGGCGGGGGCGCCTGCCGCGGCGGGGACGGCCCCGGGGTCCGGTCAGCCACCGGGGCGTATGAGGAGCAGGGCGATGTCGTCGCCCGGCGTGGGCGCGTGCCGGATGAGGGTGTCGGCCATGGCGTCGAGATCGGCCGGATCCGCGTGCTCGAGCAGTCCGGCGAGGGCGGCGGTCGCGTCGTCGGGGTCCACCCCCGGGGCCTCGACGAGCCCGTCCGTGTAGAGGACGAGCACGGACCCGTGCGGCAGCGGGATCTCCAGGGCCGGGTAGGCGGTGTCCGGCTCGATGCCCAGCAGCAGGCCGGGAGGGACCCGGAGGAGTTCGGTGCGCCCGTCGGCGTGGCGCAGCAGCGGTGGCGGGTGGCCGGCGGTGGCCACGCACGCGCGGCGCCCGGCGAGGTCGAGGTGGACGTAGACGCAGCTGGTGAACAGGCCGGGGTCGAGGTCGGTGAGCAGCCGGTTGGTGCGGGCCAGGACGTCGGCGGGGGACGCGCCCACGGTGGCGTGGGCGTGCACGGCGGTGCGGACCTGCCCCATGAGGGCCGCGGCGTCCACGTTGTGTCCCTGCACGTCGCCGATGGCGGCGCCGGCTGTGTGCGCGTCGAGGCGGATGAGGTCGTAGAAGTCGCCGCCGATGCCCAGGCCCCGGGCGGCCGGCAGGTAGCGGGCGGCGACCCTCAGCCCGGGGATCCGGGGCAGCGTGTGCGGCAGGAGAGCGGACTGCAGGCGGTGGGCGAGGTGATCCTTGGCGTCGTAGAGGCGGGCGCGGTCCAGGGCCTGTCCGACCAGACCGGCCATGGAGGTGAGCACGGCGCGCTCGCCGGGCGGGAAGACCCGGTGGCGGTCGTAGGCGAGCAGGAGCGAGCCGATGGGGCGGCCGGACGCGATCAGCGGCAGAACGGCCCATGACGCCATGCCGTCCTCGTGGACGGTGGCCGGGTAGGCGCGCCGGAAGTCGGCGAAGGTCGGGAAGAAGTCCGGGACGCCGGTGGTCAGGACCTCGCTGCCGGGAACGTCCGAGTTCAGGGGGATCCCGTCGTAACGGCTCATCAGCTCGGCGGAGTAGCCCCGGTGGCCGAGGACCCTCAGGCAGCCGTCCTGGGACGACATCACCGCCATGGCCTGTGCGCCGAGGGCGGGCAGCAGCTGGTCCGCGGTCTGCTCGACCACGTCCTGGACACCGACGGCCTCGGTGAGGGTGGCGGCCAGGTGCATCAGGTGGTAGAGCAGGGTGGCGCGGCTGGGACCGGCGGCCGGGACGGACGGGGCCGCGGGTGCCTCCTCGGCGGGGTCGCTCCGCCGGATGCGGACGCTGATGCCGGACGGGTCCGGATACAGCTCGAAGGACAGCCACACGTCCGGGGGGCGCAGCACGGTGAAGGCCTGCGGCCGCCGGCTGACCAGCGCGGCCCGGTAGCGGTCCTCGACCTGGGGGACGTCCATCCACGGCAGCGACTCCCAGGGCAGCGTGCCCAGCAGGTCGGCCGCGTCACGGCCGAGGAGGCCGGCGGCGGCCGGGGTGACGAAGGCGATGCGGCCGTTCGTGTCCAGCGCGCAGGACCCTCCGGGCAGCCGGTCGACGAACGCCGAGACCACCGTCGCCTCGTCGGGGGAGAGGAGGCGGCCGGCCGGCGGCGGCAGCATCCGCGGCCGGTCGGCGTCCGCCACCGGGTCGCCGCGGTCCGCCGCTCGTTGCAGGAGGCCGCCCAGCCGGCGGCAGCCGCTCTCGATCACCTCGCGCTCGCCCCGGTCCAGCCGGTCCGGACGGCCCCCGGGCCACAGCAGCACCAGCCCGCCCCGCAGCGCGGTGTCCGAAGCGACCGGGGCGGCCGCCAGCGCGAACTCGTACGGCAGGACGAGCGCCGGCCGCGGGTACTGGCGCGCCATCTCCTCCTGGCCGCCGACCCAGACCGTGCGCCGCTCGCGCACGGCGTCCGCCACCGGCATGGGATCGGTCAGCGCGACCCGCCGCCACGGGGCCGCGATCTCCTCCGGCACCCCCGCGACCAGGACCAGCCGCAGCGCGTCACCACCGGGCGGCATCACGTACAGCAGCCCGCCGAACGCCCCGCTCTCCCGCACCACGGCGGCCATGGCGGCGTCCATCAGCCGCCCGCCCCGGCCCGCGGCCGGGCAGGACCCGCCGCACCGCTCGGAGGCCTTCGTCTCCCGGCCCCCGGCCCGCTCACCCCGGCCCGCCGGCCGGACCGGACATCACCCATACGCGGACACTACGCCCCGCCCGCCGCCCTGGCATCCGGTCACCGGGGGCGGGTCCGTCCCGCGGTTCCGGTGCCACACCGCCGGCACACCGTGCCGTCGGGGCGGGGCCCGGCCGCCCGGTCCGCCGCGGCCGGCGAAGGCGGACCCGGTGCGGCGCGGCGGCACCGGGGCCTGCCCGCCGGTGGCACCGGGTTCATGATCGGGTGGTACGGCGTCGCCGCCCCCCGACGCCCCGAGCCCAGGAGGAACCATGTCCGTCAGCGCAGTCCCCGACGTGATGCGGGCCGCCTGCATCGACGCCGTCGGCCCGGCCGACGCCATCCGGTACGGGACGCTCCCCGTGCCGCCCGTCGGGCCCACGGACGTGCTCGTCCGCGTCGGGGCCGTCGCAGTCGACCCCGTGGACACCTTCGTACGGTCCGGGGCCTACGCCACCCCGCTCCCGTTCCCCTTCGTCGTCGGGCGTGACCTGGTGGGCGAGGTCGCCGGGACCGGGAGCGGAGCGGTGGGCTTCACGCCCGGACAGCGGGTGTGGTGCAACAGCCTGGGACACGCGGGCCGGCAGGGGGCCTGCGCCGAGTACGCGACGGTCGCCGCCGAGCGGCTCTACGCGGCACCGGACGGCATCGCCGGGGAGCACCTCGTCGCGGCCGCCCACCCGGCGGCGTCGGCCTGGCTCGCGCTGTTCCGGCACGGGAGGCTGAGGCCGGGCGAGACCGTGTACGTCGGCGGCGGGGCCGGCAACGTGGGCGGCGCCGCCGTCGCGCTGGCCGCCCGGGCCGGCGCACGCGTGATCGCGACCGCGCGTGCCGGGGACGCCCCGGCGGTCCGCGCCCTGGGCGCCGCGGAGGTCGTCGACTACCGGGCGCCCGGTCTGGGCGAGCGACTGCGCCGGGCCGCGCCCCGCGGATACGACCTGCACCTCGACACCTCCGGGCACGGCGTGCTGGCCGACTCCGTCGACCTGCTGGCGCACGGCGGGCGCCTGGTCGCCATGGTCGGACTGGGCGGCGGCCCCTCCACGCTGCCGTTGGGCCGCCTGTACACCAAGGACGCGAGCATCGTGGGCTTCGCCATCAGCAACGCCACGACCGCCGACCTCGCCGAGGCGGCCGAAGGAGTCGTGAGCGTCCTGCGCGACACCCCGTGGCGCCCGCGCATCGCCGACCGCCTGCCGTTGTCGATGACCGCGGAGGCGCACCGGAGGCTGGAGGCGGGCACGGTGAGCGGCCGGCTGGTCCTCGTACCGGACGGCCGGGTGAGCGCGTGAGTCCGGCGGCCCGTCCTGCGCGGCCGGGCGACACCGCCCGACCGCACGGCGACCGCCGGACGCCGTCGAACCGGCCCCGGCCGAAGGCCCGTCACGCGGAGGCGGCGACGGAGTCGTCCGCCGGGCGGGCGCCGGGCAGCCGGCGGCGGGCGGCCGCCAGGGCGGAATCGACGTCCCGCGTCCCGGTGGCGACGCACAGGGTGTACGACACGTCCTCCAGCCGCTGACGGACCTCGGGCGTGCCGTGCTCGGCCTGCAGGGCCTGCAGGGACGCGTACTGCTCGAGCAGGTCGGTCAGAACGGCGGGGTGGGCCATGAGCATGGGACTTCTCCCTTGTGCGAGGGTCGGGCGGGGCCGGTCGGGGTCGGTCGGCACCGGGCGGGGAGGAGGCCGTCCGACGACGCGGCGGTGCCGTGTGCGGTCGCTCCGGCTGCTCATCGCGTGTGCTTCCTCCCGCCTCACCTGGTCGAACAGTCGCGGGAGGACCTTTGGGGGTGCTCGGGGAGCGAACGACGGCCGCCGCGACGGGCCTGTGGTCCCAAGCACCTGGCACGCCGAATGCCCCCCGGTGAGGGGCCCAAACCATTACCGCCGGAACCGGCCCGCGGGGCTCGCTCCCCGAGGGTCCGGGTGAAGCGCGGCAGGCAGCCGGTGGGGTCGCGGAACGCGCGGGCGCGGACGCCGCCGAGCCGTTCCGTGCCGGCGGTGCGCGACGAGCGGACATACTGCTCGCAGACCGAGCCCCTGGACGCCGACGACGGGCCGCGCAGCCGGCCCCGCCCGACAGATGGAGACACCATGAGCAAGGCCACGCGGACCGACACCCGCCCGCCTGCGCCGCACCCCGCCGACGGCCACGACCTGATCCGCGTGCACGGCGCGCGGGAGAACAACCTCAAGGACGTCAGCATCGAGATCCCCAAGCGCCGGCTGACGGTGTTCACCGGGGTCTCCGGGTCCGGCAAGAGCTCCCTGGTGTTCGACACGATCGCCGCCGAGTCGCAGCGGCTGATCAACGAGACCTACAGCGCCTTCGTGCAGGGCTTCATGCCGGCCCTGGCCCGGCCCGAGGTCGACGTCCTCGACGGCCTGACGACCGTGATCAGCGTCGACCAGCAGCGGATGGGCGGCGACCCCCGCTCCACCGTCGGCACCGCCACCGACGCCAACGCGATGCTGCGCATCCTGTTCAGCCGGCTCGGCGAACCCCGCATCGGCCCGCCCAGCGCGTACTCCTTCAACACCGCCTCGGTCCGGGCCAGCGGCGCCATCACCGTCGAGCGCGGCGACAAGAAGGCGGTGAAGGCCACCTACGAGCGCACCGGCGGCATGTGCACCCGCTGCGAGGGCCGGGGCACGGTCTCCGACATCGACCTCACCCAGCTCTACGACGACTCCAGGTCGCTGAACGAGGGCGCGTTCACCATCCCCGGCTGGAAGTCGGACAGCCAGTGGACCGTGCAGGTCTACGCCCAGTCCGGCTTCGTCGACCCGGACAAGCCGATCCGCGACTACACCGAGGAGGAACTGCGCGCCTTCCTCCACGGCGAGCCGGTCAAGGTGAAGGTCAACGGCGTCAACCTCACGTACGAGGGCCTGATCCCCAAGATCCAGAAAACGTTCCTGTCCAAGGACAAGGAGGCGATGCAGCCGCACGTGCGGGCCTTCGTGGAGCGGGCCGTCACCTTCACCACGTGTCCCGGGTGCGACGGCACCCGGCTCAGCGAGGGCGCCCGGTCGTCGAGGATCGGGAAGGTCAGCATCGCCGACGCCTGCGCGATGGAGATCCGCGACCTGGCCGAGTGGGTCCGCACCCTCGACGAGCCGTCGGTGGCCCCGCTGCTCACCGCGTTGCGGGGCACGCTGGACTCGTTCGTGGAGATAGGCCTCGGCTACCTCTCCCTCGACCGGCCCGCCGGCACGCTGTCGGGCGGCGAGGCGCAGCGCGTCAAGATGGTCCGCCACCTCGGCTCCTCGCTCACCGACGTCACCTACGTCTTCGACGAGCCCACGATCGGCCTGCACCCCCACGACATCCAGCGGATGAACGACCTGCTGCTGAGGCTGCGGGACAAGGGCAACACGGTGCTCGTCGTGGAGCACAAACCGGAGACCATCGCCATCGCCGACCACGTCGTCGACCTCGGTCCCGGCGCCGGCACGGCCGGCGGCACCGTCTGCTTCGAGGGCACCGTCGAGGGACTGCGGGCCGGCCACACGATCACCGGCCGCCACCTCGACGACCGGGCCGCCCTCAAGAAAAGCGTGCGCGAGCCGACCGGCGCGCTGGAGATCCGCGGCGCCACCACGCACAACCTGCGGGGCGTCGACGTCGACATCCCGCTCGGCGTCCTCTGCGTGGTCACCGGCGTGGCGGGCTCCGGCAAGAGCTCGCTGATCCACGGATCGCTTCCCGCCACAGCGGACGTCGTCTCGGTCGACCAGAGTCCCGTCAAGGGCTCGCGGCGGAGCAACCCGGCGACCTACACCGGACTGCTCGACCCCGTCCGCAAGGCGTTCGCCAAGGCCAACGGCGTCAAGCCCGCCCTGTTCAGCGCCAACTCCGAGGGCGCCTGCCCCACGTGCAACGGCGCCGGCGTCGTCTACACCGACCTGGCGATGATGGCCGGCGTCGCCTCCCCCTGCGAGGACTGCGAGGGCAAGCGGTTCCAGCCCTCGGTGCTGGAGTACCGCCTCGGCGGCCGGGACATCAGCGAGGTGCTCGCCATGCCGGTGACCGAGGCCGCGGAGTTCTTCGGCGCCGGCGAGGCACGCACGCCCGCCGCGCACCGCGTCCTCGAGCGGCTCGCCGACGTCGGCCTCGGCTACCTGACCCTCGGTCAGCCGCTCACCACGCTGTCCGGCGGCGAGCGGCAGCGGCTCAAGCTGGCCACCCACATGGCCGACAAGGGCGGCGTCTACGTACTCGACGAACCGACCACCGGTCTCCACCTCGCCGACGTCGAGCACCTGCTCGGCCTGCTGGACCGGCTCGTCGACTCCGGCAAGTCCGTCGTCGTCGTCGAGCACCACCAGGCGGTCATGGCCCACGCCGACTGGATCATCGACCTGGGCCCGGGGGCCGGCCACGACGGGGGCCGGATCGTCTTCGAGGGCACCCCCGCCGATCTCGTCGCCGCCCGCTCCACCCTCACCGGCGAACACCTCGCGGCCTACGTCGGCGCCTGACGCGGTCGTGCCCGGACGCCTTCCCGTCCGGGCACCCCCGAGTGGTGGCGCGGCGGTCCGCGGCCCACGCTGGTCGGGGACCGTGAGGAGCGCACATGGGCAACGGCCGGCACCACCGGACACCGCGCGTCGTCGTCGCCGGCGGCGGGCTCGCGGGCCTGGCCTGCGCGTTCGACCTCAGCCGCGCCGGTGTGGACGTGGAGCTGCACGAGGCCTCGGACGCGGTCGGCGGCCGCGTCCGCACCGACCACCGCGACGGCTTCCTCCTGGACCGGGGCTTCCAGGTCTTCAACACCGCGTACCCGCAGGTCCGCCGCCTGCTGCCGCTGCGCGACCTGCGACTGCGGCCGTTCACCCCCGGGGTGCTGGCCCACACGCCGTCCGGCACCCTCCGGCTCACCGACCCCACGAGGCGCCCCCGCGAGGCCGGCTCCCTCCTGCCGGGCCGCGCCCTCGGGGCCCGGGACCTGGCGGCGCTGGCCGGTCTCACCGCCCGGGACGCACTGGCCCCCGCCGCTCTGCTCAGACGCGGCCGGGACAGGACGACCGAGGCGGCACTGGCCCGCAGCGGCCTGTCCCGGGACGCGGTGGACCACGTACTGCGGCCCTTCCTGGCCGGGGTGTTCCTGGAGCCGGACCTGGAGACGTCCGCCCGCTTCTTCCACCTCGTGTGGCGCAGCATGGCCCGGGGCACGCTCTGCCTCCCGGCCGGCGGGATCGGCAGCGTGCCGCGCCTGCTCGCCGCCCGCCTGCCCGAGGGCACCGTCCGGACCGGCTCGCCCGTCCGGTCCCTCACCGGCTCCGGGATCCTGTTGCGGGACGGCACCGAACGCCCGGCGGAGGCGGTGGTGGTGGCCACCGACGCCGTCACGGCGTCCCGCCTGCTGCCGGGCACGCCCGTACCGCCCGGCCGGACCGTCACCACCTACTACCACGCGGCCGGGACGTCACCGCTGCCCGAACCGACCCTCGTGGTCGACGGCACCCTCACGGTCCTCAACACGTGCGTGCTCTCCGAGGTCAGCGGCACCTACGCACCGCCGGGCACCTCGCTGGTGTCCACGTCCGTGCTGGGCGGCGGACCGCCGGGCGGAGAGGCCGCCGTCCGCCGACGGGCGGCGGAACTCTACGGGGCGGACACCGCCGACTGGCAGCACGTCGCCACGTACACGGTCGAGAACGCGCTCCCGGCGATGCGGCCTCCCTGGCCGCTGTCGCGCCGCACCCGCGTCACGCCGGGCCGCTACGTCTGCGGGGACCACCGGGCCACCGGGTCGGTCCAGGGGGCCCTGGCCTCCGGCAGCCGGGCCGCCCGGGAGGTCCTCGCGGACCTGCGGGACGGCCCGCGCGCCCGGCAGGCCCCACCGGGCCCGACGAGTTGAACCGAGAAGACGGAAGACACAGAAGACAGGGAGTACCGAAATGGCGAAGAACCGCGGCGGGAACAGCCGGCCGGAGAAGGGCGACGAGGTCGCCTGGAGCAGTCACGGCAGCGAGACGGAGGGAACGGTCGAGAAGGAGATCACCGAACGGACCGAGGCCGCCGGCCGCACGGTGGACGCCTCGCCCGACGACCCGCAGTACCAGGTCCGCAGCGACAAGTCCGGCAGGTCCGCCGTCCACAAGCCGTCCGCGCTCAGGAAGAAGTGACCGGCAGATGGACGACAAGGAGCGGAAGGACACCTGGGACGATTTCCGCGAGCTGGTGAACATGACCCCGGCCGGACTGGAGAAGTGGCTCGCCACCGACGCCTCCCGCGACGCCGGACAGCACAAGGACGGCGGGGAGTCCGCGGGGCACGCCTCCGGCCGCCGCATCGTGGAGATCCTGCGGGCCAAGAAGGGCGACCTCTCGGACGACGACTACCGGCACATGCGCAAGGTCGTCGGCTACGTCCGCCGGCACCTGGCCCAGCGCCCCTCGGGCGACGTCCGCGACACCCGCTGGCGGCACTCGCTCATGAACTGGGGCCACGACCCGTTGGCCTGACGCCCCGTGGCACCGCACCGGAGGGACACCCCATGACTGACATGCACCGGCGCCCCGAGGGCGTCGGGGACGAGACGGTGGAGGCCCTCGGGTCCCTGTCCAAGGCGCTGGAGACGGTCGAGCGCGCCCGAGGGCACCTGTACTCCTTCCACCAGCTCACCGGCACCGCCGATCTGGAACTGGACCGCGCGGTGGAACTGCTGCGCGAGGCCGGCCACCCGGAGTGGGCGCGGCGCGTCGAGACGGAGGTCCTCGGGCGCAACGTCATCCCCGGCCACTGGACCTTCCAGATCGTCGAGGCGTACGACCAGACGTACTACCGGGCGTTCAAGGACCTGGAGGGCCAGGTGGTGGCGCAACTGGCCGAGGGCCGGCCCCATCTGTACGAGGCGGAGATGAAGGAAGCCCGCCGCACCCGGAACCACGCCGATCACACGGCCCGGCCCGACAGCCCCGGCACCCGCTCGCCGGACGCCCCTTTCACCTGACGACCGGCCCCCGGCCCGGTCGCGGCCGCGCGCCCGCCGGAAGCGGGCCAGGCCCTCGGCCAGGTCCACGACGGGGCCGGGGTGCGCGTCGCAGGCGGCGGCGCGGGGCCGCGCGGCCTCCGGTGTTCGTGCACGGCCGCCCCGGCCGGTCCGGGCACCCCGACGGCGCACGTACGCGCCGTCGGGGCCGAACCGCCTGGCCCGGGCGACGGGACCGGGGACGCGGTGGGGGCGGGTGCCGGTGCCCGCCGTCCACTGCCGGTCGAGCCGGTTGCCGGCCACGTCGCCGTCCACCGGCAGATCCGGGAAGTGCCGGGCGCCCACGCGCCGGTCCACGTGGAGCGTCCTGGCCGGGAAGGAGGCGGCCGGCAGCCGGCCGCGGTCGTGCATCCGGCCCTCGTGGCGCAGCCGGCGCACGGCCGCGTCGACGATCGGACAGCCGGGTCCGGGCAGGGGCGTGCGGGCGGCGGCCCGGGCGATGCGGCGGGCCACGCCGCCGGACACCACGGCGTGGAAGGGCCGCACGCTCCACCGGTGGGCGTGGCCCGCCGGCCCGTGCGGAGGCGCCCCGTGGCGCCGGTGCCGGGCGACGGCTCCCCGCCGCGCCGTCACCGTCCGTGCCGTCGCGTCCTTCGTGTCCCTCGTCCACGGGTTCCGTCTCTCGTGGGACATCCGCCGTGCCGGCCTCCTCCCCGGACGGACCGCCATGGGCGCGCCGTGGGCGGATGCGGCCTTTCTATACGCTGATCGCGTGGCGACAGCGAACCAGCGCGGACGGCGCGCGCACGAACGGGAGAGCACGGCCGGGGCCGAGGCGGGCGACCTCCACGTCCTCGCCGCCGGCCTGCGGCGGATGAACGGTGAGATCAACCGTCTCGTGCACGGCTTCGCCGCCGCCCACGGGCTGCACACCACCGACGTCCAGGCGCTCGCGGCGATCCTGGACGCCGAGGAGCCGATGACACCGGGACGGCTGCGCGAACACCTGGGACTGACCTCGGGCGCGGTCACGGCGTGCGTGGACCGCCTGGAACGCGCCGGGCACGTGCGCCGGGTCAGGGAGAGCGCCGACCGCCGGGTCGTCCATCTGCACTACGTGCCCGGCGCCCGCGCGGCGGCCCGGACGTACTTCCGGCCGCTGGCCCAGGCCGCGGCCGCGACCCGGGACCGCTTCGACGCGGAGGAACTGGCGGTCGTGGCGCGGTTCGTGGCGGCCATGAACGAGGAACTGCGGCTCGTGCGGACCGCCGGCGACCGCTGACCTCCGCCGTTCGCGCGCAGGGGTGACGGCCGTCCGCATCAAGGAGCGGGTCGCGGGCACCAGTCGGTGTATCGGCACGACGGCGGTGATATAACTCGATCATTGAGATTGTTTACGATCGAGTCACTTCGCCGGCGTCCCGCACGGCCGGCATTCCGCACACCACGGAAGACCAGGAGACCCGCAGACCGATGCCCCGCACCTCACGAGCCCGGTGGCTCGTCCCCGTCGTCCTCCTCCTGGTCTGGCTCGGCATCGGCGGTGCGCTCGGCCCGTACGCCGGGAAACTGGGCGAGGTCGCCACCAACGACCAGGCCGCCTTCCTGCCCCGCAGCGCCGAGTCCACCCGGGTCATCGACGCCCAGAAGGCCTTCCAGCAGGACGAGACCCTGCCGGTGATCGTCGTGTGGACCGCGGACGACGGCGGTGACGTCGCCGACCGCCGGGCGGACGCCACCCGTTCGGTCGCGGGCCTCGAAGGCGAGCCCGGGACCGTCGGTCCCGCGACGCCCGCGCTGCCCTCCGGCGACGGCGAGGCCCTCCAGGCCGTCGTCCAGGTCGAACCCGGTCTCGGCGAACGCCTGCCCGACGTCCTCGGGCACATCCGCGAGGCCGCGGAGCAGGTCCCGGGCACCCGGGCGCAGCTGGCCGGCCCGGCGGCCACCCAGGCCGACCTCTCCGACGCCTTCTCGGGCATCGACGGACTGCTCCTCGGCGTCGCCCTGATCACGGTGCTCGTCATCCTGCTGCTCGTCTACCGCAGCGTCCTGCTGCCCCTGGTGATCATCCTCGGCGCCGTCTTCGCGCTGGGACTGGCCTGCGCGATCGTCTACGCGCTCGCCGAACGCGACGTCGTGCGCGTCGACGGGCAGGTCCAGGGCATCCTCTCCATCCTCGTCATCGGCGCCGCGACCGACTACGCACTGCTGCTCACCGCCCGCTTCCGCGAGGAACTGCCCCGGCACCCGGACCGCTTCGCCGCCGCGCGTGCCGCGCTGCGCGCGTCATGGGGAGCCGTCGTCGCCAGCGCGGCGACCGTCGCCCTGGGCCTGCTGGCCCTGCTGCTCAGCGACCTGACCAACAACCGCGCGCTCGGACCGGTCGGCGCCATCGGCATCGCCTGCGCCGTCCTGAGCACCCTCACCTTCCTGCCCGCCGTCCTGGTCCTGCTCGGCCGTGCCGCCTACTGGCCCGCCAAGCCCGTCCGGGCCGACGACCCGGAGGCCGGACACCGCCTGTGGCACCGCGTCGCCGGGCTGGTGGACCGCGCGCCGCGCCGCATCTGGGCGGTCTGCCTCGCCGGACTGCTCGCCTGCGCCGCCTTCTGGCCGACCCTGGAGTCGAAGGGCGTGCCGCTGGACGAGATCTTCGTCGACGACGCCCCGTCCGTCGCCGCCCAGGAGACCCTGGCCCGGCACTTCCCGGGAGGCTCCGGCAACCCCGCCGTGATCATCGCGGACGCGGACCGGACCGCCCCCGTCCTCGCGGCGGCCCGGGGCACGCGCGGCGTCGCCTCCGCCGCCGCGGTGACCGCGTCGGGCCGGCCCGGCGGCGGCGTCCCGAAGGTGGTCGACGGACGGGTGCGCATCGACGCGACCCTGCGGGCGCCGGCGGACAGCGACGCGGCCAAGGAGACGGTGGCCCGCCTGCGGAACGCGGTGCACGCCGTGCCGGGCGCGGACGCCCTCGTCGGCGGCTACACCGCCCAGCAGTACGACACCCAGCGCACCGCCGAGCACGACCGGACGCTCATCGTGCCCGTGGTGCTCGCCATCATCCTGGTCATCCTGATCGGCCTGCTGCGCTCGCTGCTGATGCCGGTGCTGCTGGTGGCGACCGTGGCGCTGAACTTCCTGGCCACCCTGGGCGTCTCCGCCCTGGTCTTCCGCCACGTGTTCGGCTTCAGCGGCACGGACGCCTCCGTCCCGCTGTACGGGTTCGTGTTCCTGGTCGCCCTCGGCGTGGACTACAACATCTTCCTCATGTCCCGGGTGCGGCAGGAGGCGCTGCGTCACGGGGTGCGCCAGGGCATCCTGCGCGGCCTGACCGCCACGGGCGGCGTGATCACCTCGGCCGGTGTCGTGCTCGCCGCCACCTTCGCCGCGCTCGGCGTGATCCCGCTGGCCTTCCTGGTGCAGATCGCCTTCATCGTCGCCTTCGGCGTCCTGCTGGACACCCTGGTGGTGCGCTCGCTGCTCGTCCCGGCCCTCGCCCGGGACATCGGCGCCGTCGCGTGGTGGCCGGGGCGGCTCGGCCGCCGGGCCCCCGCCGACGCCGAGGGGTGATCCGAGGGCGGCCCGCGAGGCCGGAGCGGGGCCACGGAGACGTGGCCCCGCTCCGGCTCACCGCTCCGGTGCCTCCGGGCGGGGCCGCACCGTGCCCAGGAAGCGCCGCACGTCGATCTCGATGACGACCCGGGCCGGGTTCGCCCGGGGCTGCCGGTAGCGGGCCGCGTACCGGGTCTCCGCGTCCCGGACCGCGTCGGCGTCGTCCCGTACGGTCGCCACGCCCTCCAGCGTGGACCAGCGCCGGCCGTCCACCTGGCCCACGGCGACGGTGGCCCGGCCGGCCCGCTCCACGTTGCGCACCTTGGCGGTGTCCCGGCTCGTGATGACGCGCGCGGTGCGGGTCGCGTGGTCGTACGTCACGCCGACCGGGACCAGGTGCGGGCCGCCGTCGGCGCGGGGCGTGGACAGGAAGCACACCCGGCGCTCCTGCCAGAAGGTGATGAACTCCGCGTCCGCGTCGTCCTGCTGCCCGGTGTCCATGCGTCTCCTCGGTCCCGCGGGCCGTCCCGGCCCGCCGGTGATCACTCGTCCGTCCTCACCCTACGACGCGGGCGCGGACGTGAGGGCCCGTCACCCGGGTGACGGAAAACGGCGGCGGTATCCCGCCAGGCGGTGACATGGACCGGCCGGGCGGGGAAACCGTACAGGTCCGAACGCACAGCCGACGGGACGGAGAACCGGCATGGCCGGTACGACAGGTGAGGCCCGAGCGGCCACGACGACGCCGCACAGCATCCGGGCGCCCGGCATCCTCCTCGGGGTCGGGCTCGGCGGCTTCGTCGACGGCATCCTGCTCCACCAGATCCTCCAGTGGCACCACATGCTCACCAGCACCGACCACGACCGCATCGGAGTGAGGTACTACGACCCGCACACCGTCTCCGGCCTGGAGATGAACACCGTGTGGGACGGCGTCTTCCACGCCGTGTGCTGGCTCTCCGTGCTGCTGGGCCTGGCCCTGCTGTACTCCCGGGTCACGCACGACCGGCGGGCGGTGTGGGCCTCACGGGTGCTGTGGGGCTGGATCCTGGCGGGCTGGGGCCTGTTCAACCTGGTCGAGGGGCTCCTGGACCATCAGATCCTGGGCATCCACCACGTCCACGGCGGCCCCCACCAGGCATGGTGGGACGCGGGCTTCCTCGTCCTCGGCGCCGCGCTCCTGACCGCCGGCCACCTGATCCAGCGCGGCGGCCGGTCCTTCGGCCCCGAAGCGCCCCGGGGCGCGGACCGGACCGGGGGAAGGGTCTGATGGGCCCGACGGGCGACGCGCACTCCCCGCACCACCACGCCCCGGCCGGTGACGCCGGGCCGGGCGCCCCCACGGCCCTGCTCGTCCTGCTGCCGCTGCTGGCCGTGACCGCGGCCTACCTGCTCGCCGCACACCGGGCCCGGCGCCGCAACCCCGCACGGGGCTGGAGCGGCCGGCGGTCGGCGTCGTTCCTCGGCGGGGCCGCGCTGCTAGCCGTCGCCCTGCTGCCGCCGCTGGGACCGGCCGCGCACACCGACTTCCGGGGGCACATGGCCCAGCACATGCTCATCGGCATGTACGCGCCCCTGCTCCTGGTCCTCGCCGCGCCGGTCACCCTGATGCTGCGCACGCTGCCGCCGGCGCACGCCCGCCGGGCGAGCGCGCTGCTGCACGGCCGCCCCGCCCGCTTCGTCATCCATCCCGCCGTCGCGCTCCTGCTGAGCACCGGCACCCTGGGCGTGCTGTACTTCACCCCGCTCTACGACGCGGCCATGGCCCACCCGGCCGGACACTGGCTGATGAACGCCCACTTCCTGGCGTCCGGCTGCCTCTTCGCCCACGTCATGGCGGGCCCCGACCCCGCACCCGCGCGGCCCGGCGTACCGGCCCGGCTCGTGTACCTCGGCATCGCGATCGCCGTCCACGCCCTGGTCGCCCAGGCGATGTACGGCGGGTTCCTCATCGACGTCCACGCGCCCGCCGACCAGGTCCGGCGCGGGGCGGAGATCATGTACTACGGCGGTGACATCGCCGAACTGCTGCTCGCCGCCGCCCTGGTGTCCACCTGGCGGCCCGAGCGGCGCGCGGCGCGCCCGCGCGCCCTGCCGGCGGTCCCGGGGTCAGGCGGCGTCCCGGTCCGCTGAGGCCGGGCGCCGCCCGGCCGGTACCCGGCCCCGGCTCGCTCCCGCGCCGGCCCCGCCGCCGGGAACGAGCCGCAGGTGCCGTCGGCGCCGGGCGTGCCGGGCGGGTTCCGTGTCACGGAAGATCCTGTCCTCCAGCCACGTCATGGTGAACAGCAGCAGCCCGAGTCCGGGCAGCAGCAGAACGGCAACGGTAACCACGCCGCAGGTCCCCCTCCGCTGTGAGCGATTCCCTCCCGGGTGCCCGGGGCGGCGCCGGTGATGGGCCCGCACTCCGTGAAGATGGCGCGACCGTCGGGCATGTGGCGCAAAGGGGGCAAATCCCTCACGCGGGCCGGGACGTGCCCCCGTGCCATGTTCGAGCCGCCCGTGGGTAGGCGGGGCCGACGGCAGGGACGCAGCGCCGAGGAACGGAGCACTTGAGGCGATGACGCACGCAACCGCACCCACCGGCACGGCCACGGAACCGCACCTGGCGGCCTCCTGGTCGGGCTGGGTGGGCGACCACACCACCGCGCTGGTCGGAGTACCGCTGCGGATCGCGCTCATCGTCGTGGTCCTGCTGGTGGTGCGCGTGGTGGCCAAGCGAGCCATCACACGGGTCGTGCAGCGCGTGCTGGAGCCGTCGACGGGCGAGCACGAACGGAGCCGTTCGCGCTGGTCGGGCCGGGGCCCGGCGGTACTGCACCGCGACCGCTCGCGGGTGCGGCAGCGACGCGAGCAGCGGGCCCGCACCATCGGCTCGGTGCTCAGCAGCGCCGTGACCATCGTGCTGTTCATGGTCGGCGTCGCCATGGTGCTCGACCAGGTGGGCATCGCGCTCGGCCCGTTGCTGGCCAGCGCCGGCGTCGTCGGCCTGGCGATCGGCTTCGGCGCGCAGAGCCTGGTCGCCGACTACCTGTCCGGCCTGCTGATCATGATCGAGGACCAGTACGGCGTCGGCGACTCGGTCGACCTCGGCGAGGCCGTCGGAGAGGTGGAGCACGTCGGCCTGCGCCTGACGCACGTGCGCGACCTCAACGGCGGTCTGTGGCACATCCGCAACGGCGAGATCCTGCGGGTCCGCAACGACAGCCAGGAATGGGCCCGCGCCGTCCTGGACGTCGCCGTGACCTACGACGCGGACCTCGACACGGTCTACCGCGTCCTCGAGGACGCCGGCCGCACGCTGCGCGAGGACCCGGACTTCGCGGACCTGCTGCTGGAGGACGTCTCGGTGTGGGGCGTGCAGTCCCTCGACCCCGACGGGGTCGTGGTGCGCGTCGCGGCCAGGACCGCGCCGCTCCAGCAGTGGGGCGTCACCCGCGAACTGCGCCGCCGGGTCAAGGACGCCCTGGACGAGGCGGGCATCGACATCCCCTTCGCGCGGAACGTGTGGGTGCGCGGCGGCGACTCCTCGGAGACCGGGTCCGCCGCCCTGCACTGACGCGCGCGGCCGAAGGAGGACGGCGCACTTGCCGTTCCGGCAAAGCCGTTCGCCGTCGAGGTGCAACCGGGTGCAACCTGGCGAGGACGGGCCGCGCACCTCACGGGCCGGCCGAGCAGACGACCGTGTCCGTTCCTCAGGAGGCACGCATGACCGACATGCCCGCACCCGCCCCGGCCGCCGATTTCTGGGAGGCCCGCTACCGCGACGCCGACCGCGTCTGGAGCGGCCGCCCGAACGCGCTCCTGGTCCGGGAGGCGGGCGACCTCGCCCCCGGCACCGCGCTCGACCTGGGATGCGGCGAGGGCGCGGACGCCGTGTGGCTGGCCGGACGCGGCTGGCGCGTCACCGGCGTGGACATCTCCGCCACGGCACTCGAACGCGCCGCCGTCCACGCCGCCGACGCCGGGGTCGGCGACCGCGTCCTTTGGGAGCGCCACGAACTGGGGCGTTCCTTTCCCGAGGGCTCCTTCGACCTGGTGAGCGCCCACTACCTCCAGTCGCCGGTGGCCCTCGACCAGCGGGCGGTCCTCGGCAGTGCGGCGAACGCCGTCGCGGACGGTGGCACTCTGCTGGTCGTCATGCACGCCGACTGGCCCTCGTGGCAGACCGAACCGCCCTTCGACGCCGTCTTCCCCACCCTGGACGGATTCCTCGACGAGCTCGCGCTGCCGGCCGGCGAGTGGACCGTGCGGACCAGGGAGACCGTCCGCCGGCCGAGCACCTCGCCCGAGGGCACCGAGGGCCACCGCGACGACCACGTGTGGCGGCTGCGGCGCGCGTGAGGGGCGCAAGCGGCCGGTGAGCACTGCCGGCGGCCCGACCGGGTACCCGTTCGGCGGTACCGGGCAGCGAGGGAGCACCATGGGCGGGAAACGGCCGACGGGCACGGAAGCGGACGAAGAGGGCGCCGAGCGGCTGCGCCGCTGTGCCGCCGAGGTGTTCGGCTGGGACAGCCTCCTGCCCGAGCAGCTGCACGCCATGCGGGCGGTCCTGGCCGGCCGGGACACCCTCGTCGTCATGCCCACCGGCTCCGGCAAGTCCGCCGTCTACCAGGTCCCCGGCGCGCTGCTGTCCGGCCCGGTCGTGATCGTCTCGCCGCTGCTCGCCCTCCAGCGGGACCAGATCGTCGGCCTGCCCGACGGCGCCCGCGCCCCGGGCGCGGTGGCGGTCAACTCCGACCTCACCGCCGGCCGGGCCGAGGCCGCCTGGGACGCGGTGCGGCGGGGCGAGGCCCGGTTCCTGTACCTGTCGCCGGAACAGCTCGCCAAGGACGAGGTCGTGGAGCGGCTGGCCGGGGTGGGCCCGGCGCTCTTCGTGGTCGACGAGGCCCAGTGCGTCGCCTCCTGGGGCCACGACTTCCGGCCCGACTACCTCCGCCTGGAGCAGGCGGTGCGGCGGGTGGGCCGGCCCCCGGTGCTCGCCCTCACCGCGACGGCGGCCCCGCCCGTGCGCCGGGAGATCGTCGAACGGCTCGGCATGGACCGGCCGCGGGTGACGGTGACGAGCTTCGACCGGCCCAACATCCGGCTGGAGGTCCGCCGGTTCCTCGACGAGGACGAACGGCGCCGGGCGGTCGTCGAACGGGCCGCCGCCGAGCCGAAGCCGGGCATCGTCTACGCGGCGACCCGCAAGGACACCGAGTACTACGCCGGCGAACTGGCCCGGCTCGGACTGGCCGCCGAGGCCTACCACGCCGGACTGCGCAAGAGCGAACGCGCCCGGATCCACGACGCCTTCCTCTCCGGTGACGCCGACGTCGTGGTGGCGACCTCGGCCTTCGGCATGGGCATCGACAAGGAGGACGTGCGGTTCGTGCTGCACGCCTCGCTGCCCGGCTCGCCGGACGCCTACTACCAGGAGATCGGCCGCTGCGGCCGGGACGGCGAGCCCGCCCTCGCCGTGCTCCACTACCGGCCCGAGGACACCGGCATGCGCACCTACTTCGCCGCCCGCGCCCCCGGCCACGAAGCCCTGTCCGACGTCGCCGACGCCGTCCACGACCACCGGGACGACCCCGCCGGACTGGACCGGCTGCGCCGGGACACCGGGCTGTCGCGCAACCGCGTCACCGTGGCGGTCAACCTGCTGGAGGAGGCCGGAGCCGTCGCGACCGGCGAGGACGGCGAGGTGCGCCCCGACCCCGGCACCCCGCCGGACGCGGCGGCCGGCCTCGCCGAGGACGCGGCCGAGGCGCACCGGCGGACCGACCGCACGCGCGTCGACATGGCCCGCGCCTACGCCGAGACCACGAGCTGCAGGCGGCGGTTCCTGCTCGGCTACTTCGGCGAGGAGTACGAGCCCCCGTGCGGCGCCTGCGACGTGTGCGACGCGCAGGAGACC
This sequence comes from Streptomyces sp. NPDC029152, assembly GCF_055564355.1. Lineage (NCBI taxonomy): Bacteria > Bacillati > Actinomycetota > Actinomycetes > Kitasatosporales > Streptomycetaceae > Streptomyces > Streptomyces sp. NPDC029152. The sequence continues at coordinate 134,605 of NZ_JBVHWR010000012.1, forward strand.
GGGGCGCCGGAGACGGAAGCGCGGCCGGCGCCCGCCGCCCACCCCGGGGTCTCCGCCTATCCGGTCGGCGCCCAGGTACGGCACGGCGAGTGGGGCGAGGGCACGGTGCTGAGCGAGGACGGCGACCGCATCACCGTCCTGTTCGACCGGGCCGGCTACCGCACGCTGTCCCTGGAGGCCCTGGCCGGCCGCGACGACCTGCTCACCGTGCTCCCGGGGGAGGACGACGAGGCGTGACCTCCCGTCCGTCCTCGGGGGAACCGTCGTTTTCCCTCGCGCCGTGAGGGAACCCGCACCACCCGAACGCCGACCGGAGGTGCGGAGATGACCGGCGACAAGAACCACGAGGACCGCCGAGACGACCGGTACTCCCGGGCACGCGGTGACGAACCGGGAGCGCACTCGGGCGCCGAGAGCCGCCCCCGCGAACGCACGGTGCCGGGCACGGCCACCGCCGACGAGGGCTACCGCACGAAGCACGGCACGACCGCCGGCGAGCCGCTGGAGGGTGTCGGGACGAAGGACGCGGACCGTGCCGATGGCTCCCGCGAGGAGGGCTCCGAAGGAGCCTGAGCGAACGCGTCGGGAGCCTGAGCGAACGCGTCCGGCCGGGCGGAGGATCAGCCCTCCGCCGCCTGCGCCGCGCGGTGCCGCGCCCAGGCCGCCTCCCGCAGGTCCGGACGCAGCAGCACGTCGGCGGCCGTGCACGCCAGCGCCCCCGCCGCGGCGACCAGGACCTCGCGGGCCCGGCCGGACGCGCCGGCCGCGGCGAACTCGGGGGTGTGGTCGGAACCGTCCTCGCCCATGATCGCGACGAAGGGGTGCACGGCGGGCACGCGCGTGCTCACGTTGCCGATGTCCGACGAGCCCAGGTACACGCCCGGCACCGGGGGCGTCAGCGTGATCCCCGCCGCGGACAGGTGCCCGGCGAACCGGTCGGACAGCACCTCGCTGTCCCGGAAGTGGTCGTAGCGGACCGTGGCGCGCTCCACCTCGGCGCGCGTACCGGTCGCCCGGGCGACACCCTCCGCGCACTCGCGCAGCTGCCCGATCAGCTCGTCCAGCGCCCGTGAGGTGGCCGCCCGCAGCCCGAACAGTCCCTCGGCGAACTCGGGGACGATGTTCGTGGCGGTGCCTCCGTGCGTCACGATGCCCTGCACGTGGGAGGCCTCCGGCAGCCGCCGGCCCACCACGGCCAGGACGTTGAACAGCTCCACGAGGGCCGCGAGCGCGTCGACGCCCTCGGTGGGGTTGCCCGTCGGGTGGGCGGCCCGTCCGTGGAAGGCCACCCGGTACTGCACCTGCGCGGTCAGCGGCGCCCGCCGCCAGTCGTACACCCCCGGGTGGAACATCAGGGCCGCGTCCACCCCGTCGAACACCCCGGCGTCCACCTCGACGGCCTTCCCGCCCCCGCCCTCCTCGGCGGGCGTGCCCACGGCCATCACACAGCCGGCCGAGCCGCCCAGGACGGCGCGCAGCGCGAGCGCCGCGCCCAGCCCCGCCGCCGCGATGAGGTGGTGGCCGCAGGCGTGGCCGAGGCCGGGCAGGGCGTCGTACTCCAGCAGCAGCGCCACGGCGGGGCGGCCCTCGCCCGAGCGGGCGACGAACGCGGTCGGCATCCCCGCGGTGCCGCGCTCGACCGCGAACCCGGCGCCCTCCAGTTCGCCCGTGAGCAGGGCCGCCGCCCGGTGTTCGGCGAAGGCGTACTCGGGGTCGGCGTGCAGCCGCAGCGCGACGTCCCACAGCGCCCCGGCCCGGCCGGCCACCTCCTGGCGGACGTCCTCGTGGACGTCGTCGAGTGTGCGGGCCACGCGGCCTCCTCGTGTCGAGTGCTCCGGACCGTCCGTGCTGTGCGGGTGCCACCGTCCGGGTGCCGTGACACGCACCGGGTTTCGGCCGCCGGGCGGGTGCAATACGTTCCCATGCGCCGCGAGGCCGTGGGCCACGGACGGGCGGCGCCCCCGAACCGACGTGGGAGGAACGATGGATCACTCGCGGGTGCCCGTACTGGAGGCGCTGCAGGACTTCCGGCGCCGGGGCGATATCGCCTACGGTCCGCCAGGACACAAGCAGGGACGCGGGGCCGATCCGCGGGTCGCCGAGATCGTCGGCATGGACGTGTTCCGCTCCGACGTCCTCTCCCTCAACGGGCTCGACGACCGCCGCCAGTCCCAGGGGGTGCTCAGCCAGGCGCAGGAGCTGATGGCGGACGCCGTCGGCGCCGACCGGGCCTTCTTCTCCACCTGCGGCAGCTCCCTGTCGGTCAGGACCGCCATGCTGGCCGTGGCCGGTCCCGGCGAGAAGCTGCTGCTGTCGCGCAACGCGCACAAGGCGGTGGTCGCCGCGGTCGTCGTCAACGGCGTCCAACCGGTCTGGGTGCACCCGAAGTTCGACGCCGAACGGCACCTCGCCCACCCGCCCGAGCCGGACGACGTGCGCCGCAAGCTCGAGGAGCACCCGGACGCCAAGGGCATGTTGCTGATCACGCCCACCGACTGGGGCACCTGCGCGGACATCGCCGGCGTGGCCCGGGTGTGCCACGAGTACGACGTCCCCCTCATCGTGGACGAGGCGTGGGGCGCCCATCTGCCGTTCCATCCCGACCTGCCCGCCTGGGGGATGGACGCCGAGGCCGACCTGGTGGTGACCAGCGTCCACAAGATGGGCGGCGCGATCGAGCAGAGCTCCGTCTTCCACCTCCAGTACGACCGGGTGTCGCCCGAGGTGCTGGCGCAGCGAGAGGACCTGCTGGGCACGACGAGCGCCTCGTCGCTGGTGTACGCCACGCTCGACGGCTGGCGCCGGCAGATGGTCGAACAGGGCCACGGCCTGCTGGACGCCGCCCTGCGCCGCGCGGAGCGGATCCGGGCCGCGGCCGCAGACCTGCCCGGTCTGCGTCCCATGGGGCAGGAGGTCGTCGACGCGGGGCTCGCCGCCGCCTACGACCCCCTGAAGATCGTGATCGACGTGCGGGAGCTGGGCATCAGCGGGATGCAGGCGACCGAATGGGTGCGCGACCACTGCCACGTGGACCTCGGCGGTTCCGACACCTGCCGGATCAGCGCCTCGGTCACCCACGCCGACGACGACCACACGGAGGAGGTCCTGCTGGACGCCCTGCGCGCCCTCGTCGAAGGGGCGGGCACCATCGGGCGCCGGCCGCCCGTCCGCCTGCCCGAGCCGCCGGCCCTGGAACTGGAACAGGCCATGTCGCCGCGTGCCGCGTTCTTCGCCGAGGCGGAGCACGTTCCGGCCGAGCGGGCCGCCGGGCGCGTCTGCGCGGAGACGATCAGCCCGTATCCGCCGGGCGTGCCCGTGATCGCCCCCGGTGAGGTCATCACCGACGAGGTCCTCGACTACCTGCGCAGCGGCGCCGAGCACGGCGTCCTGATCCCGGACGCCGCCGATCCGTCGGTCCGGACGCTGCGCGTGGTCCGCGACGCGTCCTGAGCGTCCGGCCCGAGCGTCTGCTAGGTCCGTATTGTTGAAAGTAATACCTTCTGGTGATTTTTACGCAGGGGGTATGGTCCGTGACTTTCTGGTCACCTGGGGTGCGAAGGCCATCGGCTACCAGAGGAGATGGTGAGACGCCTTCCAAGGACAAGGTGCTCGAGGAAGTCGGCGAGACCATCGGCATCGGAGCGGCGCTCGACCCCGCCGAGCCCGACGGCGTCCTCCGGGGCAGCCGCGAATGCGCCGGTCCGGCCCTGCACTCCGGCGGCGGGCACCTGCTGCTGCCCCCCCCGACCCCGCGCCCGAAGAAGGGCCGACGGACCGACGGGGATGTACTTCCACGGCGGGGCCGCCCTCGGCCGGCAGGCGTTCATCGGCTTCCGGCGCGACACCGGCACGGCCCTGGCCGCGGTGCGCACCCGCCGCTTCCGCGCCCGCGACCCGTTCGTCGCCGCCGCCTGCGCCCTCCTCGCCGGGGGCAGCGGACACGCCCCCGGCACGGAGCGACCCGCGCCGGGGCGTGTCCGTCGGGCGCGCCCCGGTCCGTCACACACGCTGCCACAGGGCCGGCGTGCCCTCCGGCGACCAGACACCCTGTGCCTGGTGGTTCTGCAGGCACCGGTACCGCACACCCGCGTAGGACACCGTGGCCCCGGCCCGGTAGACCCGGCCGGCGGCCCACGCGTCCGCCGCCGCGCCGTCCTGCGGCGCGGGTGTCTGGGCCGTGGCGGCCGTGGTCCTCAGGGTGAGGCCGAAGTCGCCGAGCAGCGGGTTGACCGGCTGGTAGAACGTGGTGCCGCCGTTGGTGCAGTCGCCGGAGCCGCCCGACGTGGTGCCCTGCGCCTGGGCACCCGCGACGAAGGGGCCGCCGGAGTCGCCGGGCTCGGCGCACACCGTGGTCTCGGTCACGCCGTCGACGGTGCCCTCGGCGTAGCTGACGCTCGTGTCGTGCTGGCGGATCGTGCCGCAGTGCCAGCCGGTGGTGGAGCCGGAGCGGCACACCGAGGCCCCGACGAGCGCCTCCACCGAACCGGCGATCTGCACCTTCTGCCCGTCCTGGGCCTTGACGTCGGGCGTGGCGGTCCAGTCGGCGTTGACGGCCACCCAGGCCATGTCCTTGCCGGGGAAGACGGAGCTCTGGAAGGTGCCCTGGGCGCTCTGGTCGGACCCGGTGGTCCTCGCGCCGGGCCCGCCGCAGTGACCGGCCGTGGCGAAGCCCTGCTGCCGGCCCTTGGTGACGGAGAAGCCGATGGAGCAGCGGGCCCGGGCGTCGATGTAGTAGGCGTCGCCGCCGACGAGGTCCTTCAGTACCCGCGGCCGGTTCGCGGACACCCGGACGCCCACGTTCTCGGCCCCGACGCCGGCGGCCTCGACGAAGGCCGCCGCGGCCGCCTCGCCGGTCGCCTGGACCACGACCCGGTTGGTCTTCACGTCGACGTACCAGACCGGCGTCTCGGCGGTGCCGGTCCGGACGGCGGCGGCGTCCAGCTTCTCCTTGACCGCGGAGAGTTCGGCCAGCGGCTTCTCGACGACCGCGGCCTTGGCGCCCTGCGCCTCGATCGCGCCGGTGTCGGCGGCGTCGGTGGTGGCGACGGTCAGTTCGGCGGAGGTCGCCCCGCTCACCCAGGCCCCGGCGAAGCGGTCGCCCAGCGTGTTGCGCAGCCGGCCCGCACGGGTGCCGGCCTCCGCCTCGTTGACCAGCCGGGCCGTCGCCTGATCCGGCGTCAGCCGAAGGTCGCGCTCCATCGCGCGCAGCACCGGCGCCGGCGGTCGGTCGGCGCCGAGCGTCTGGGCGGCGGTGGGCGGCGGCCCGGGCGCGGGCGGCGGCGCGGCCGAAGCGGCCGAGGGGAGTGCGGTCAGGGCGAGCGCGCCGAACGCGGTCAGGGCGGCGCGGCGGGTGCGCGCGGCATGTCTGCCGACCATGCGATGTGCCTCCTTCGAGGGCTGTGCGAGACAGCGGGGAACGGCGGGTGACGGTGAGTGGCGGGGTGAGGTGACGAAGTCACAGGATGTGCCGGGAAGCTCCGCGGCGGTGCCGGACACGCGCGCCCTTCGCGCGATGGGGGGCGTGGTGGGTGCCAAGTGCAGTACGCGCGCGTGCACGCCACGCCCGGCTCAGGCCGGGTGCAGCCCCGGGGCGCCCGCCTCGGTGACGAAGGACGCGGCCGTGGTGACGGGCGCGCCGGGCGTGCTGACGGCGGGGACCGTCCTGAAGTCCAGGCGGGCCGCCCGGCGGCCGAGTTCGGCCCGGACGTAGCCGCGCCTGCCGTTGTAGAACTTCAGGTGCGGGTTGGCCCGCATGTAGGTGTCCCAGTTGGCGGGCTGCTCCACGCCGTCCCGGCCGCTGGCGACGGAGGAGCAGGTGACCTCCGTGCCGAGGGTCCTGGAGGCGGGGTCGTCGAAGTCGTCCTTGACGTCGAAGGCGTACGCCACGTGCACGTCACCGGTGAGGATCAGCCAGTTGTCGATCCCGGCCGCCTTCGCCCCGGCGACGACCCGGTCGCGGGAGGCCCGGTAGCCGTCCCAGGCGTCCATGGAGAGCGCGGCGTCGGCGGTCACGTCGAACCTGCGCTGGGAGAAGCAGACCTGCTGCGGCATGACGTTCCACAGTGCCGTCGAGTCCCGCCAGCCGTCGATCAGCCACCTCTCCTGCGCGGCACCGGTGATGGTGCGCGCCGGGTCGTCGGACTCGGGCCCGGGGGCGTGCGGACGGTCGTCGTAGGCCTGGTCGGAGCGGTACTGGCGGGTGTCCAGGAGGTCGAACTGGGCGAGCGCGCCCCAGTGCAGCCGGCGGTACAGCCGCGCGTCCGGGCCCTGGGGCAGCTGTGCGGCGCGCAGCGGCTGGTTCTCCCAGTACGCGCGGTAGGCGGCGGCCCGGCGCAGCAGGAACTCGGCCTGCGGCACGTCGTTCTCCGGGATGCCGCCGGCGTAGTTGTTCTCCGTCTCGTGGTCGTCCCAGGTGACGACGAAGGGATGGGCGTGGTGCGCGGCCTGGAGGTCCTCGTCGCTCTTGTAGAGCGAGTAGCGCAGCCGGTAGTCGGCGAGGGTCATGGTCTCGCGGTTGAACACGTCGGGCAGGGTGACGTCCGTGTAGCGGCGCTCCCCGCCCACCGGGTTCACCGCGTACTCGTAGAGGTAGTCGCCGAGGTGGAGGACGACGTCGACGTCGTCCTCGGCGAGGTGCCGGTGCACGGTGTAGTAGCCGTCCTGGTAGGCCTGGCAGGCGACTGCGGCCAGTCTCAGGGCGCCCGCGTCGCTGCCCGGCGCGGGCGCGGTGCGGGTGCGGCCCGTCGGGCTGATCCAGGACCCGGTCCGGAAGCGGTAGTGGTACTCGGTGCCCGGCGCCAGGCCCGTGACGTCGACGTGCACGCTGTGGGCGTACTCGGCGTGGGCGTCGGCGGTGCCCCGGAACAGCACGCCCGTGAAGCGGTCGTCGAGGGCCACCTCCCACTCGACGGTGACCCGCTCCGCGCCCATTCCGCCGTCCTCCAGGAACGGCTCGGGCGCCAGCCGGGTCCACAGCAGCACCGAATCCGGCAGCGGGTCGCCGGAGGCGACGCCGAGGGTGAAGGGGTCCTTGGTGATCCGGGCGGTGCGCTCGCGGGCGGCGACCGCGCCCCGGGCCGGCAGGTTGGTGGAGAAGGCGAGCGCGGCGGCCGCCGCGGTGACGGTGAGGAAGCGCCGGCGGCCGAGGCGCCGGGCCGCGGCGCCCATCACGGCGTCGTGCGGGGAGAAGGCGTGCCCGGCCGGTGCGCCGTGACGGCCCGTGGGCGCCATCTGGTGTCCTCTCGTACGGGGCGGGCGGTCCGTGGGCGAGCGGCAGGGGGAACCGGGTGGGTCCCGGGCGGCCGCCCCACGCACGCCGGCACGCGTCCTCGCGTCAAGGAGAGCCGGTGTGCGCGGTCCGCGCCCGGGCCCCGTCGCGCGGTGGCGCCGGCCCGCGATGCGCGGACCCCGCATGTTATGCAGACAAAATGGCCGAAACGGGCAGGACGTGCGGAGTGATCACACAGGAGGCGGTACGCGCGTGTGGCCGCCCACGGCCCGGGGCACCCGGACCGGGCGGGACAGCGCGCGGTGGAGGAAAGGCGGCGGGCCGGGACGATGGCCAGGACACGACGCTACGAGGTGGCGGCATCCGGCCGCTGGTGGGACGCGGAGGACAACCGCTGGCTGCCGGCCGGTGAGGTGCACGCGTGGGAACAGGGAATGAACCAGACGGTGTGCGGGCTCTCCCTGCACCGGTCGCAGCTGTCCCGATTCCCGTCCGTCGGCTGGGCCGACGTGCTGCCCGAGTCCGGTGGCGCGGCCGACGAGGTGCGCCGGGTCTGCCCCCGCTGCGCCGCCGCGGCCGGCCGGCGCGGCGCGGACGCACGTCCCGGGTGGCGTCGCACCAACCCGCGGCCGTAGGAACCGGACCGCGGCCGTGGGAACCGGACCGCGGCCGTGGGAACCGGACACGTCGTCCGGCCCCACGGCCGCGGAGCGGGCTACGCCGGCAGGGACGAGCGGCTGACGCGGATCTTCGACTGGCCGTGCGGGCGCTTCTCCCAGTCCTCCATGAACCGCGCGTGCAGACCGTGCCCGCGGGCCAGGGCGAGCAGGGTCTCGGTGCGGTAGTAGAAGTCCTCGCGCAGCACCTGGTGCTCGGTGCCCTCCGTGCGGTCGAAGGTGAAGTCGAAGAACCCGGTGTCCGTCAGGACGCGGCCGACGTGCGCGAGGCACTCGTCGATGACGTTCAGCGGCGAGTGGGAGAAGACGCTGTGCGCGTGGATGACGTCGAAGTGGCCGTCGGGCAGGAAGTCCAGGGTGAGGTCGCCGGTGATGGTCAGGTGGGGCAGCTTGTCCTGGAGCCCGCGCTCGGTGAGCGTCCTCTTGGCGGCGATCAGTATGTCCGGCGAGATGTCGATGCCGTAGTAGTGGCCGGTGTCGAGGTGGTCGATGAAGCGCCAGCCGCCGCGCAGGTTGCCGCAGCCGATGTCGAGCATGCGGTGTCCGGGGCGCAGCCCGTGCTCGATCAGGTAGTCGAACTGCATCCGTCCGAGCGCCAGCCAGCGGTCGTGGGTCCGGCTGCCGACCGCGGCCTCCGGGCTGCGGCGGGTGTCGGAGGCCATGACCGCCCGGTAGTAGCCGACGTGGTCGGGGTGCTTGAGCCGCAGCCAGGCGTCGCGGCCGGCCCGGCGGACGTAGGGCGCGAGGCGTTCGGGGTGGCGTAGCGCGTAGCCGACCTTGTGGGTGAGCGCGGCGCGGTTGCTGCGCAGTTTCCTCGGGGACTTGGCGTCCTTGGGCATGACGGATCGACCTCCGTGCGGGATGGGGGAGTGAGGGGGGGGAAGTGCTCAGACCCGGCGGCGCAGCAACAGGACCACGGCGACGGTGAGCGCGAGGGCGAGGCCGCCGAGGAGGGCCGTGTCGACCCACTGGAACGTCCAGTAGTCGCCGGCCGGGTTGGCCTCGTAGTAACGGGCCGCGTAGCCGTGCTCGGTCATGCACCGGCGCAGCTCGCTCCCGGAGGGGAAGGGGCAGTTCAGCACGTCCTCGCGGCCGCCGGAGGCGGTGACGAGGCCGTAGTGACCGGTGGACCACTTGTCGCCCATGGGCGGCTTGGGCTGCCACCCGGGGCTGACGTACCGCTCGGGCGGCACCAGCAGCCGGGCCCGGTGCGTCCACTGCACCAGGACCGCCACCACGGCCGTGACGAGCAGCGTCCAGGCCGTCGCGGACAGCACCCGGCGGGCCAGCAGCCCGGCGAGCGTGCCGGCGGCCAGGCCGAACAGCGCGGCGGCGACCGTGCTGGGGCCGGAGCCGGTCAGCGCGGTGGCCTCGTACCAGAAGACGCCGTAGCTGCGGTCGGCGGCCGGCTGCCACCACCACCGGAACAGCAGGGCCAGGGCGCCGGACAGGGCCACGGTGCACCCCACGGCCAGCGCGAACCGGGCGGCGAACCACTGGGTCCGGCTCACCCCCTGCGACAGGACCAGCCGGTGGGTGCCCAGTTCCCGGTCCCGCCCCAGCAGCGGAGCTCCCCAGAACATGCCGATCAGCACGGGCAGGGCGATGTTGAGCGCCCCGAGGAGCTTGAGCGGTTCGACGTCCAGGAACCGGGGCAGTCCGTCGTCCGGCCCGGTGCAGTACAGCGGCCCGGGGCCGCAGTGGTCGAACACTCCGCTGTGCAGGTCGTCCAGCATGCCCGAGCGGAAGTACGCGGCGAACGCGGCGGCGGCCACCAGGACGACGGCACCGCAGACGGCCGGCACCCGCTGCTGACGCCACGCCAGCCACAACGAGCCCTTCACGCCGCCTCCTTCGTGTCCTCGGCCGCGCTCCCGGCGCCGGACCGCAGATGGCCGAGGAGGATCTCCTCCAGGCCGGGCCGTTCCACGCACCAGTCGCCGCCGAGCGGACCCTGCCGCCGGACCAGGGCGGTCAGCTGCCGCCCGTGCGCCCGTCGGTGCACCACGGCGTGCCCGGCCAGCGCGGGCTCCTCGTCGATGTGCCCGGTCACCAGGGCGTGGCCCTCGCGGAGCACGTCGGCGTCCTCGCTCAGCGCGACCCGTCCGGCCCGCAGCAGCACCACCCAGTCGCAGGTCTGCTCCAGGTCGGGCAGGACGTGCGAGGACAGCACGATGCTCACCTCGCGCTCGGCCGCCTCGGCCATCAGCGTCGCCATGATCTCGCCGCGCACCACCGGGTCGAGGTCGGCGAGCGGCTCGTCCAGCAGCAGCAGTTCGGGCCGCTTGCCGAGGGCCAGGGCGAGCGCCACCCGGGTGCGCTGCCCCGGCGACAGCTCACCCACCCGCGCCGTCCGGGCGATGCCGCCCTCGCGGACGACCCGTTCGGCGACCGAGGGGTCCCACCCGGAGTTGAGCCTGCCGCCCATGCGCAGCGTGTCGGCCACGGTGAAGCGGGGGTAGAGCGGCTTGTCCTGGGTGACCAGGGCGACCCGGGCGCGCGCCCCGGCCGTGTCCGGGACGGTGTCCAGGGCCCGGATCGCGCCCCGGGTGGGGCGCAGCAGCCCGCCGGCCAGGTGCAGCAGCGTGCTCTTGCCCGCGCCGTTGCGTCCGACCAGGGCGGTGATACGGCCGCGGGGCACCGTGAAACCACAGTCCCGCAGGGCCCAGTCGCCGCGCGCCCGGTAGCGGAACCCGAGGTCCGTGGCGCTCAGCGCGGCGGGCTCGTCAGGCCCGGTCATGCGTCCTCCTGTTTCTGTCCCCGGTCGCCCGGGTCGTGCTCGTGGTGCTGTTCGTGCTCGTGTTCGTGTTCGTCGAGGGCCGCCGTGACCAGCGCCAGCACGTCGTCGCGTTCCAGCCCGGCCGACCGGGCCCGTGCGACCCACTCGGTGAGCTCGGCGCGCAGCGGCGAGTCGTCCTCCGCGCCGGGCCGCGCCAGCGACCGCGTCACGAAGGTCCCGAGTCCGCGCCGCGACCGCACCAGGCCGGCCTGCTCCAGGTCCCGGTAGGCCCGGAACACGGTGTTGGGGTTGATGGCGGTGGCAGCGACGACCTCCCTGGCCGTCGGGAGCTTGTCCCCGACCCGCAGGACACCCATCCGGAGTGCCTGCTCGGTCTGCCGCACGATCTGCACGTAGGCCGGGATGCCGCTCTGTCGATCGATCCGGTACTCGACCACGTCACCTTCCATGCTTTCATTAATTCATTAGTAGAAGCATGATCAGAGGGTGGGAAGATGTCAAACACCGTGCGCCGGACACTTCTCCCGGGGCCGTCCGTACCGAGGCCGGCCCCGGCCACCGACCCCGCTGGAGGACACGCGTGACGACCACCACCCCACCGGTCACCCTCGACGACGTCCGCTCCGCCGCCGCCCGCCTGGACGGCGTCGCACACCGCACACCCGTGCTGCGCTCGCGCACCCTGGACGCCCTCGTCGGCGCCGAGGTCTTCCTCAAGTGCGAGAACTTCCAGCGCGTGGGCGCCTTCAAGTTCCGCGGCGCCTACAACGCGGCCTCCCGTCTGACGGCCGAGGAGCTGACCCGCGGCATCGCCGCCTACTCGTCCGGCAACCACGCCCAGGCCGTCGCCCTCGCCGCCCGTGAACTCGGCGCCACCGCCGTGATCGTCATGCCCGAGGACGCGCCGCCGTCCAAGCGGGAGGCCACGGCGGGCTACGGCGCCGAGATCGTCACCTACGACCGCTACACCGGCGACCGGGTCGCGATCGCCGAGGCCCTCGCCGCCGAACGGGGCCTCACCCTGATCCCGCCCTACGAGCACCCGCACGTCATCGCGGGGCAGGGCACCGCCGCCCTCGAACTGGTGGAGGAGACGGGTGAGCTGGACGCGCTGATCGCCCCGGTCGGCGGCGGCGGACTGATCGCCGGCAGCGCGACCGCGGTCAAGGGCCTGCACGCCGGCACCCGGGTGCTCGGCGTCGAACCGGAGGCCGGCGACGACACCAAGCGCTCCCTGGAAGCGGGCCGGCGCGTCAGCGTCCCCGTGCCGCGCACCATCGCCGACGGTCAGGCCCTGCACACCCCGGGCGAGCTGACGTTCTCCCTCAACCGGCGACTGGTCGACGGGATCGCGCTGGTCTCCGACAACGAGATCCGCGACGCCATGCGGTTCGCGTTCGAGCGGCTGAAGATCGTCCTGGAGCCGAGCGGCGCCACCCCGCTGGCCGCCCTGCTCACCGGCCGCGCCGGGCCCCTGCCCCGCCGGGTCGGCGCGATCCTCTCCGGTGGCAACGTCGACGCCGGCCGCTTCGCCCGCCTGTGCGCCACCACCCGCTGACGGGGGCGCGCCGCCCGGATGGCGGCGCCGGGCCGACAGGGGGACGATGGAGTGTTGGGGGCAGGGAAAGGAGGAGCGTCATGTTCGAGGCCAAGACGCTCGACAAGCCGGACGAGCGGCGCGATTTCCCCCGGGGACACCTCGAGGCCGTGCACATGGAAGGGCTCGACTTCGCCGTGGCCACCTTCGAGCCGGGCTGGCGCTGGTCGGAGTCCGTGGGGCCCATCGCGGGCACCGACAGCTGCATGATCCACCACAACTGCTACGTGGTCCAGGGACGCATGTGCGTCCGCATGGACGACGACGGCACCGAGAGCGAGGTGGGTCCCGGCGACGTCTTCGTCTGCTCGCCCGGGCACGAGGCCTGGGTCGTGGGCGACGAACAGTGCGTGGTGTACGACTTCGCCGGAGCCATGGCGAAGGAGTACGCCAAGGCCGACTAGAGGGAGCCCGGCGCGTCGCACCGGCGGCAGCCGGCGCACCCGGCACAGCGTGGTCGCCGCCGCCCGCCCGCCGGTGTCCCGTACGGCGGCGAGGGCGGGGCCGCCCGTGTCCGTCCGGGCGGCCCCCCACCACGAAGTGCCGCCGGGGGGCCTTGAGCATCCGTTCGGACCGTCGCCGCTCCGCCGGGAGACCGTCGGGGAGACGCTGCCGGCGGTCGTCCTCGGGACCGGGTGACCGGCCGGACGGCCGGCGCCCTCACCCGGTCACCAGCACCACCTCCAGGGTGCGCGGACCGTGCACCCCCTCGACCCGGTCGAGTTCGATGTCGCTGGTCGCCGACGGGCCGGAGATCCACGTCGACGGGCGCGCCGGGTCCAGACGTCCGAGGGCCTGCGGGACGGAGGCGACCACCTGGTCGGGGACCCGGACGACGCAGACGTGGTGGTCCGGCACGAGCGTGATCCGGCGGCGTCCCTGGTCGGGGGAGCCGTCCAGGACGATCGTGCCGGTCTCGGCGATCGCGACGGCGCAGCCCGTGACCACGCTGTCGACGCGGTCCAGTTCGTGCGGCGTGCTCTCCGGCCGGTCCGGCACCCGCTCCGGTCCGGCCCCCGTGAGCCAGTCCGGATCCAGGCCCGGCGGCACGAGCACCGTCCTCGCTCCGCGGGCGGCGAGCAGCCCGGCGACCGTCGCCGCCACCTCACCGGCCGCGCAACGGTGCACGATCGCCCGGTAGTCCGCCAGGTTCTCGGCGAGCAGCTCAACCGTCTGCGCGGCCGTACGCTCTCCGTGTTCCCGCCGGTAGTCCCGGACCACCGCCTCCTCGTACGGCGTGTCGTCGCGCGGCACGTCCGCGAGGGCGCGCCGGATCCGGCCCAGAACGCGTTCCCTGCTGCTCACTTCGCCCCGTCCTTTCCACCACGCGTGCGCTGCCACCAGTCCCGGAACGGTTCCGCGGGCACCGCCGGCAGGTCCCGGCTGCCGCTCCACGCCCGGCCCGGGCCCGGAAGCGTGCGCGGATGCAGGCGGCGGGTGCGCGACGCCAGCCGCTGCCCGGTCCGCAGCGCGCCCGGGTGCGTGAACGCCCACTGTGCCGCGCGCATCGCCGCCCGCTCGGCGGCGTGTCCCTTCGCCGGCTTCAGGACGACCCGGTTGCCCCGCCGGACGGCCGGGCCGCCCTGGACGACCTTCTCCCGTAGGTGTACGAGGACTTCGGGGATGTCGATGGCGACCGGGCAGACCTCGTAGCAGGCGCCGCACAGGGAGGAGGCGTAGGGCAGGGAGGCGTCGAGTTCGGTGGTGGTGCCGCGCAGCTGGGGGGTGAGGATGGCGCCGATGGGGCCGGGGTAGACCGAGCCGTAGGCGTGGCCGCCGGCGCGTTCGTAGACCGGGCAGACGTTGAGGCAGGCCGAGCAGCGGATGCAGCGCAGTGCCTGGCGGCCGACCTCGTCGGCGAGGGTGTCGGTGCGGCCGTTGTCCAGCAGGACCAGGTGGAAGGTGCGGGGGCCGTCGCCGTCGGTGGTGCCGGTCCACATCGAGGTGTACGGGTTCATGCGCTCGGCGGTGGAGGAGCGGGGCAGGAGCTGGAGGAAGACCTCGAGGTCGCGCCAGGTGGGGATCACCTTCTCGATGCCGGCCACGGAGATCAGTGTCTCGGGCAGGGTCAGGCACATGCGGCCGTTGCCCTCGGACTCCACGACGACCAGTGTGCCGGTCTCGGCGATCATGAAGTTGGCGCCGGAGACGGCGACCTTGGCGCGCAGGAACTTCTCCCGTAGGTGCAGCCGGGCGGCTTCGGCGAGTTCGGCGGGGGTGTCGGTGAGGTTCTCGGGTGCGGGGCGGCCCCAGGCGCCCATCTCGGAGCGGAAGATGTCGCGGATCTCGCCGCGGTTGCGGTGGATGGCGGGGACGAGGATGTGCGAGGGCAGGTCCTGGCCCAGCTGCACGATGAGTTCGGCGAGGTCGGTCTCGTAGGCGCGGATGCCGCGGGCCTCCAGGGCTTCGTTGAGGCCGGTCTCCTGGGTGGCCATGGACTTGACCTTGACGACCTCGCTCTCGCCGGTGGCCTCCACCAGGTCGGCCACGATGTCGTTGGCCTCGTCCGCGTCGGCGGCCCAGTGCACGGTGCCGCCCGCCGCCGTGACCGCATCCTCGAGCTGTTCCAGGTAGCGGTCGAGGTGGCGCAGCGTGTGGTCCTTGATCCGCCTGCCGGCCTCGCGCAGCTGCGCCCAGTCCTCCAGCTCCGCCACCGCCCGCGCCCGCTTGTCCCGGATCGTGTGCGTCGCGTGCCGCAGATTCCCGCGCAACGTCGCATCGCCCACCGCCGCCCGCGCCGCCTCGGGAAAGGCCGGCATCCCCACGAACGTCCCGCTCATACCGTCGTGTCCTCCTCCGTGCTCGCCAGGATCTCCGCGATGTGCACCGGCCGCATGCCCGTCCGCAGCCGCGCCATGGTCCCGCCGAGGTGCATCAGACAGGAGTTGTCCGCCGCGCACAGCACCTCCGCGCCCGTCGACTCGGCGTTGCGCACCTTGTCCGCGCCCATCGCCGCGGACACGTCCGCGTTCTTCACGGCGAAGGTGCCGCCGAAGCCGCAGCACTCCTCCGCCCCCGGCAGCTCCACCAGCTCCAGCCCCTTCACGGCCCGCAACAGCCTGAGCGGCCGGTCCCCGAGGCCGAGGCCGCGCAGCCCGTGGCAGGTCGGGTGGTAGGTGACCGTGTGCGGGTAGTACGCGCCCACGTCCGTCACCCCCAGCACGTCCACCAGGAACTCCGTCAGCTCGTACGTCTTCGGCACCACCGGCGCCAGCGTGGTGGCCAGGGTGTCCCCGCGGCCCTCGGCCCGGGCGCGCTCGCCCATGCGCGGATACAGCTCCCGCACCATCGCGCCGCACGAACCGGAGGGCGTCACGATCGCGTCGTAGTCCCGGAAGACCCCGGCGAACCGCCGGGCCAGCGGCTCCGCCTCGTACCGGTACCCCGTGTTGTAGTGGGCCTGCCCGCAACAGGTCTGGCCCGCCGGGAAGTCGACCTCGACGCCCAGCCGGGTCAGCAGTCTCACCACGGCACGGCCGGTGTCCGGATACAGCGTGTCGTTGACGCAGGTCAGGAACAGGGCGACACGCATCGCGGCTCCTCGGGGCGAACGTGGTGATCATCGGACGAATGGCAGGGTAGTCGCCCGCCCGGTCCCGCGGCAGAACGCGTTCGACGCCGTGCGCGCGGCGTCGGCCTCCGGCCCCGGCCGGGCGGAGCCCGTCCCGCGGCGGCGCGGGTAATGTGAGGCCCTCCCGCCGCCCCTCCCCAGACCGACCCTGGAGGTCCCTGCCCGATGGCCCATTCGGTGGGTATCAAGGACGTCGCCCGCGCCGCCGGAGTATCCGTGGGCACGGTCTCCAACGTCATCAACCGCCCGGACACCGTCGCGGCCGAGACCCGCGCACGGGTGCGGTCGGCGATCGACCGGCTCGGCTACGTCCGCAGCGAGTCCGCGCGTCAGCTGCGCGCGGGTCGCAGCCGGATCATGGGACTGCTCGTCCTGGACATGGGCAACCCCTTCTTCGTGGACGTCGCGCGCGGCGCCGAGCGGGCCGCGCGCGAGGCGGGGCTCGGCGTGATGGTCTGCAACAGCGCCCAGAGCCCGGGCGAGGAGGCCGAGTACCTCTCGCTCTTCGCCGAACAGCGGGTGCGGGGCGTGCTGCTGACCCCGGCCGACGCCACCGGCCGCAACATCGAGGGCTTCCGGCGCCACAACATCCCCTTCGTGCTGGTCGACCGGGTCGCCGAGGGCACCACCGAGTGCTCGGTCTCCGTCGACGACGTCGCGGGCGGCGCGCTGGCGGTGCGCCACCTCGTCGGCGCCGGACACCGCTCCCTCGCCTACGTCAGCGGTCCGCCCGGCCTCAACCAGGTCCGCGACCGCCGCACCGGCGCCCTGGACGCGCTCGCCGAGGCCGGCCTTCCTCCCGACGCCCTGCGCGAACTGCCCACCGAACGCCTCGACGTCGCCGCGGGCCGTGACGCCGGCGCCCGTCTGCTCGGCCTCGCCGACCGGCCCACCGCCGTCTTCTGCGCCAACGACCTGCTCGCCCTGGGCGTCCTGCAGGCCATGTACGCCGCCGGGGTCGGCGTCCCGGACGACCTCGCCATCGTCGGCTACGACGACATCGAGTTCGCCGCCGCGGCGGCGGTTCCCCTCACCTCGGTGCGCCAGCCCGCCGTCACCATGGGCGCCATGGCCGCCGAACTGCTCCTGGAGGAGACCGAACTGGTCGGAACCGACCGGACCCACGACCACCGGCGGGTCGTGCTCCAGCCCGAACTGGTGGTGCGCCGCTCCAGCCTGGCCGTCCGCTGACCCGCCGTTCAGCACGATGTTCCGGTCCCGGGGGCCGGTGACCGGAGGACCATGTGCTGAACTGGGACACGGCCGAAAGATCCGGCCGTACGACCCAGCCGTCCCGGGAGCCCCGTTGAGCGCCAGTTACCGCCAGCCCGGCGTCGTCCTCACCGACCGCCGATTCACCGTCCCCCTCGACCACGCCGATCCCTCGGGGGAGACGATCGAGCTGTACGCCCGCGAGGCCGTCGCGAGCGACAAGGCGGACCGGGACGACCTGCCGTGGCTGGTGTACCTCCAGGGCGGTCCCGGCTTCGGCGCGAACCGCTTCATCGGCCGCCCCGCCTGGTTCGGCCGTGCCCTGGAGGAGTACCGTGTCCTCCTCCTCGACCAGCGCGGCACCGGCGCCTCCACGCCCGCCAACCGCCAGACGCTCCCGCTGCGCGGCGGCCCCGCCGAGCAGGCCGACTACCTCACCCGCTTCCGCGCCGACTCCATCGTCCGCGACTGCGAGGCCATCCGCCCCCAGGTCACCGGCGG
This sequence comes from Streptomyces sp. NPDC029152, assembly GCF_055564355.1. NCBI lineage: Bacteria > Bacillati > Actinomycetota > Actinomycetes > Kitasatosporales > Streptomycetaceae > Streptomyces > Streptomyces sp. NPDC029152. Next base: position 152,131 of record NZ_JBVHWR010000012.1, read on the forward strand.
CGCCCCCTGGACCGTCCTCGGCCAGAGCTTCGGCGGCTTCTGCACCGTCGCCTACCTCTCCCTGGCCCCCGAGGGCCTGCGCACCGCCCTGATCACCGGCGGCCTGCCCTCCCTCGACGCCCACGCCGACGACGTCTACCGGGCCGCCTACCCCCGCATCGAGCGCAAGGTCGCCGCGCACTACGACCGCTACCCGCAGGACGTCGAACGCGCCCGCCGCATCGCCGACCACCTGCTCACCCACGACGTGGTCCTGCCGAACGGCTACCGGCTCACCGTCGAGGCGTTCCAGTCCCTCGGCATCCTCCTCGGCGGCGGCGAGGGCAGCCACCGGCTGCACTTCCTGCTGGAGGACGCCTTCGTGCGCACCCCGCACGGAGCGGAGCTGTCCGACGCCTTCCAGGAGGAGGTCCAGGGCCTGCTGTCGTACGCGGGTCACCCGCTGTACGCCCTCGTCCACGAGGCGATCTACGGGCAGGACGCGCGCCCGACGAACTGGTCCGCCGAGCGGGTCCGCGCCGAGTTCCCGCGCTTCGACGCCGCCAAGACCCTCGCGGGCGACGAACCGCTGCTGTTCACCGGGGAGTCGATCCACCCCTGGATGTTCGACTGCGACCCGGCGCTGCGCCCGCTGCGCGAGACCGCCGAACTGCTCGCCGCCCGCACCGACTGGACGCCCCTGTACGACCCGGCGCGCCTGGCGGCCAACGAGGTGCCGGCCGCCGCGGCCGTCTACCACGACGACATGTACGTCGACACCGCCCACGCGCTGACCACCGCACGCTCCGTCCGCGGCCTGCGCACCTGGGTCACCGACGAGTTCGAGCACGACGGCGTGCGGGCCGGCGGCCCCCGCGTCCTGGACCGGCTGCTGGCGCTGGCCCGCGACGAGGCCTGACCGGCCGGTCCGCACCGCGCGTCCGCGACGGGCGCGCGCAGCGGCGTGCGGTGCCGGTGCCACGGGCTAGTGTGCGGGCATGACGGAGCCGACGATCACGCAACTGGAGCCCATGCCCGGCGACTGGCGGCGCGCCCTCGCCGTCGTCGCCCACCCGGACGACCTGGAGTACGGCTGCTCGGCGGCGATCGCCGCCTGGACCGACGAGGGCCGCGAGGTCGCCTACGTCCTGGCGACCCGGGGCGAGGCGGGCATCGACACCGTGGCGCCCGCCGGGTGCGGTCCGCTGCGCGAGCGCGAGCAGCGGGCGAGCGCGGCCGTGGTCGGGGTGAGCGAGGTGGAGTTCCTCGACCACCGGGACGGCGTCGTCGAGTACGGCCTCGCCCTGCGCCGGGACATCGCCGCCGCGATCCGCCGGCACCGGCCCGAACTGGTCGTCACGCTCAACCACCGGGACACCTGGGGCGGCGTCACCTGGAACACCCCGGACCACGTCGCCGTCGGCCGGGCCACGCTCGACGCGGCGGGCGACGCCGGCAACCGGTGGATCTTCCCGGAGCTGACCGAGCAGGGCCTCGAACCGTGGGACGGGGTCCGCTGGGTGGCCGTCGCGGGCTCCGCCACGCCCACGCACGCCGTGGACGCGACGGCCGGGCTGGAGCGCGCGGTCCGCTCGCTGCTCGAACACCGCACCTACATCGAGGCGCTGACCGACGAGGAACCGGAGGCGTACGCGCGCGGGTTCCTCACCCGCACCGCGGAGCAGACGGGCCGGCGCTTCGGGAACCGGCCCGCGGTCGCCTTCGAGCTGTTCGCGCGGTGACGCCGATGGCCGACGACACCGAGCTGGCGGAGCGCTTCGAGGAGCACCGCGGACAGCTCGAGGCGGTCGCCTACCGCATGCTCGGTTCGCTGACCGAGGCCGAGGACGCCGTCCAGGAGGCCTGGCTGCGACTGGGCCGCACCGACGCGGACGCCATCGACAACCTCGGCGGCTGGCTGACCACCGTGACCGGCCGGATCTGTCTGGACCTGCTGCGCTCGCGCGTCGCGCGCCGCGAGCAGCCCATGGACGAGGCATTCGTCCCCGACCTGGTGATCGGGCCCCTGACGGCGGGCGACCCGGAGCAGGAGGCGCTGCACAACGACTCGGTGGGCGTGGCCCTGCTCGTGGTGCTGGAACGGCTCGAGCCCGACGAGCGGCTCGCGTTCGTCCTGCACGACATGTTCGCCGTGCCCTTCGACGACATCGCCCCGGTCGTGGAGCGCAGCTCGGCCGCCACCCGGCAGCTGGCGTCCCGTGCCCGCCGCCGCGTCCGGGACGCCGGCCCGCCCGCCGAGCCCGACCTCGGGCGGCAGCGGGAGGCGCTGGAGGCCTTCCAGGACGCCTCGCGCGGCGGCGACTTCGAGGCGCTGGTCGCCGTTCTCCACCCGCAGGTGGTCCTCCGGGCCGACGCGGGCACCCTGGTCCGCGGCATCGGCGGGACCAGGTCGCTCCGGGGCGCGGAGGCCGTGGCCAGGTCGGCCCTCATGTTCTCGCGGTACAACGCCGAGGCGCGGATGGTCCGGGTCAACGACTCGCTCGGCCTCGTGAGCATGGCCGGCGGCCGCCCCCGGTCGGTCCTGACCGCCACCGTCGCCGACGGCCGCATCACCGGCCTGTACATCCTGGCCGATCCCGACCGGCTGGCCCGCCTGGAGGTGCCGGACGAGAAGGGATGACCAGGTGGGGGCGGGGCCGCCCCGGCGGGGCACCGGCCCTCGTTCCGTATGCTGAACGCCATGCGAGAACGAGAGACTGGCCGGGCGGAACTGCGCGGGGACTGCGAACGGTGCTTCGGACTGTGCTGCGTGGCGCTGCCGTTCGCGCGGTCGGCCGACTTCCCGGTGGACAAGGACGCCGGCACCCCCTGCGGCAACCTGCGCGAGGACAGCCGGTGCGGGATCCACGCGCGGCTGCGGCCGGAGGGCTTCACCGGCTGCACGGTCTACGACTGCTTCGGCGCCGGGCAGAAGGTCTCGCAGGTCACCTTCGGCGGACAGGACTGGCGTACCGGCCCGCCCGGGCACGCCCGCCGCATGTTCGAGGTGTTCCCGGTGGTCCGCCACCTGCACGAGCTGCTCTGGTACCTGACCGAGGCGCTGGCCCTGCCCGCCGCGCGGCCCGTCCACGCCGACGTGCGCCGGATGCTGGCCGAGACGGAACGGCTCACCACCGCGGCTCCCGGGGAACTGGCCGCGCTGGACGTGGCGGCGCACCGGCAGCGGGTCAACGTGCTCCTGCTGCGCACCAGCGAACTGATGCGGGCGGGCGCGCCCGGCAAGAAGAAGAACCGCCGCAACGCCGATCTGATGGGCGCCCGCCTGAGGGGCGCCGACCTGCGCGGGGCCGACCTGCGCGGCGCCTACCTCATCGCCGCCGACCTCACCGGCGCCGACCTGCGCGGCGCGGACCTGATCGGCGCCGACCTGCGCGACGCCGACCTGACGGACGCGGACCTCACCGGCGCCTTCTTCCTCACCCAGCCGCAGCTCACCGCGGCCCGGGGCAGCGCCGGCACGAAGCTGCCGGGGTCACTGAGCCGCCCGGCGCACTGGACGGCGGGCCCCTGACGCCGCCCCCGCATCCGCGCCGGGCATCTCCACGCCGGTCTCCTCCGGCCCGGGCTCCTCGGCGCCGGCCCCGTCCCGGACGGGCTCCCGGACAGCGGTCCGCCGGTCCAGCCGCAGCCGCAGGCCCTCCGGCATCAGCGTCAGCCGCTCGGTCACCCGCAGCCGGTAGCCCGGCTCGGGCCGCAGCTCGTAGCGGCGCAGCAGCAGCCCGAGCACCAGCGTCGCCTCGTGCAGCGCGAACTGCCGTCCGATGCACGCCCGCGCGCCCGTCCCGAACGGCTTGAACGTGTGCGGGGCACGTGCCCGTACCGCCTTCGCGTCGAAGCGGTCCGGGTCGAAACGCTCCGCGTCCGGCCCCCACACCTCGGGATCGCGGTGCAGCATCCCGGTGAGCACCAGTGCCCAGGCGCCCCGCCGCATGGGGTGCGTGCCGTCCAGCACCGTGTCCCGGCGCGCCTCCCGTGCGAAGGCGGGCGCGGTCGGCCACAGCCGCAGCGACTCGTCCAGCACCCGGCGCACGTACCGCAGTCTGGCCACCTGCTCGTAACCGGGCGCCTCGGTGCCGCCCCAGACGCGGTCCACCTCGGCGCGGGCCCGGGCCGCGACCTCGGGGCGTTGGGCGAGGTGGTGCAGGGCGAAGGAGAGCGCGCCCGAGGTGGTCTCGTGGCCGGCCACCAGGAAGGTGATGACCTGCCGGCGGACGTTCTCCGCCGACAGGCGCTCACCGGTGTCCGGATGGGACGTTTCCAGCATCCGGTCGAGCAGGTCGCCGTCGCCGCCGTCCGAGGCGCGCCGGGCCCGGACCAGGTCGTCGACCGTGCGGTTCAGGTAGGCGATGTCGGCGGCGTTGCGGCGGCTCGCGCCGCGCAGCAGCCACGGCGCGAGCGGCGCGGGCACGGTGTTGAGGCGTTGCGCGTAGGTGAGCGTGCCGACCATCGCCGTCACGAAGGGGTGGGGCCGGGGGCGTTCGAACGACCCGAAGTCGTGCCCGAACCCGGTGCGCGCGATCGTCTCCAGGGTCAGCTTCGTCATGTCGCCGGGCACGTCCACCGTGCGCCCGGCGGCCTCGGCACGGTCCCAGTGGTCCGTCAGCCGCCCGGCCACGTCCAGCATCATGAGGTGGTACCCGGCCATGGCCTCCCGGCTGAAGCCGGGCGCCAGGACGTCGTGCGCGAGCTGCCAGTTGGGCTCGTGGTTGTACGCCGTGAACAGCCCGTCCCCGGCGACCGGCCGCAGGTTGGCCACGCCGAGTCCCACGTGCTTGGCGAAGCGCGACTCGTCCGCCAGGTCGGCGGCGAGCCGGGCTCCCCACACGAACACGAACTCCTTGCCGAAGGCCCGCCGCCGGAAGATCGGCCCCAACCGCCGCGCGTAGCGCAGCGAGTCCTGCATCGGCGTGCTCCGGCTCGCTCCGATCACGTCCCCGAGCAGCGGGAGCCGGTGCGGCGGGTGCGGGATGCGGTGCAGCTCGGGCCAGCCCAGCTCGGCGCTGCGGAATCCCTTCGGCAGCCCGTCCGCGGCCGCTCCCGTCCTCGTCTGAGTCATGACGCGATCTCCCTTGACGCGGCGCCGTGTTCGAGCGTGTTGTACGCGGATTCAACAGCGGCTCCAGTCTCGTCCCGTTGTTGAACCGGCGTCAAGTAAAGTGCGGGCATGGCCGCGAACCAGGGCGGGCGCACGCGCCGCCGGCTCAGCACCGAGGAGCGTCGGGAGCAACTGCTGTCGGTGGGGGCGCGGTTGTTCTCCGAGAGCCCCTACGACGACGTGTGGATCGAGCGGGTCGCCGAGATCGCCGGGGTCTCGCGGGGGCTGCTGTACCACTACTTCCCGGCCAAGAGGGACTTCTTCGCCGCGGTCGTCGAGCGTGAGAGCGAACGCATGCTGCGCATGACGGCGGCCGTGCCCGGCGTCCCGGTGCGCGAGCAGCTCTCCGCGGGCCTCGACGCGTACCTGGAGTACGTCCGGGAGCACGCGCACGGCTACCGGGCCTTCCACCGTGCCGACGCGACGGGAGACCAGGCCGTGCGCCGGGTGTACCAGAAGGCGCTGGCCGCGCAGGAGCGGCAGATCCTCGCGGCCCTGGCCGCCGACCCGGAGTTCGGCCCGGCCTTCGGGGAGCGGGCCGACGTGCGGCTGGCGGTGCGCGGCTGGATGGCGTTCACCACCGCGGTCTGCCTGGAGTGGCTGCGGGACCCGCGGCCCGCCCGGGAGCAGGTGCGCGACCTGTGCGCGAGGGCCCTGCTGGGCGCGATCGAGCCGTAGGGCGCGCGTCCCGCCGCGTCACGGGCGCCGGTTCGCCCGTGTCTACCAGTCGCCGTCCTGCACCGGTGCCCCCGGCGCGTCCCCGAGGGGCTGGATCTGCTGCGGGGCGGGCTGCCGCCAGGGCTCGTGGTCGTCGCCGATCCAGTCCCCGACCGGCTTGACGTCCTGGAGCGGCTCGGCCGGCGCCAGATCGTGGGCGTCCTGGTCGTAGTAGTCGTACCAGGGCAGACCCGCCTCGGTGTACGCGGCCCGGTCCACGGGGGACGGCGGCGGTGCCTCGCCGGTGATGCGCCGCCACTGCGGGGGCGTCACCAGGTGCACGAAGACCCGGCCCGCCGGCCGCTCGGCCCAGTCCGCCAGGGGCCGCTCGTCCCGGTAGACCTCCTGCCGCATGGATCCGCCGACGCCCAGCCCCATGGCGGGGGCGGACCGCTCCCGGGCCCCGCCGGCGGGCGCCGGGGCCGCGCCCGGGGCGGCCGGCGCCGCCATCGGCATCGCGGTCCCGAAGGCGCTGCGCGGCCAGGCCCCCCGGGCGCGCAGCGCCTCGGCCCGGCGCCGCTCCTTCTCGCGCCAGCGGGCCAGCTCCCGGTCGTTCAGGGAGAAGGCCTGCAACTGCACGCCGCCCCACACCTCCTCGCCGGTCACCTGACCCTCGACGGTCGCGCCCGTGCCGAGCGGCACCGCCACGAACTGGCGGACCGTGCCCGTCCCCGAGTTGATGCCGTCCAGCCAGGGCTGCCGGGGGAGCACCACGTAGTTCTGCGGGTCGCGGGACAGCCGGTCGCTCCACGGCCTGCCCGACACCGCACACACCTTGCCCACCCCGACCTGGAGCGCCGCGGGCTCCGTGGTGCCGGCGAAACTCAGCCACATGGCCTCGCGCAGGTACACGGGCAGCATCACGCCGCCCCGTGCCCGCCATGCCTCGGGCACCGTGTCCGCGTGGTCGGCGACCCGGCGGACCGGGAACTCGCCGAGCCCCGGCGGCAGCGGGTGCGTGCCCGTCTCGGGCAGCCGCAGGGTGCGGATGAACCGCACCGCCGCGCCGCCCGGCAGTCGCAGCGTGTTCCCGTCGATCCGCACGCCGTCTCCCGTCATCCGTACGCCCCCTCTTCCCGCCGCCGGGCCTTCGCCCGGCCGGCCGTGCCCGCCGGTGCCCGACGGTGTCCTCAGTGAGAACGACGCCCGGCGGCGCCCCGGTTCCGGCGCAGCCGCGTCATCCTGCGCAACCGGTCCCACGCCCTGGTCAGCCGCGGGCGGCGTTCGCGCTGCTCGCGCGTGTGGCGGTCCAGTTCCTCCAGCAGCCTGCGCGAGCGGTGCTCGGTGTCCATCTCGTCGATGATGCGGTTGACCTCGGTCAGCACCGCCCCCTGCAACTGCCACTGCCGGGCGTCGTGCTGGATCTCCTCCAGCAGCAACTGGGCGAGCTTGTCCCGGGTGACCGCGGCCTGCCGCAGCTCGGCGGTCAGCCGCTCCTCCGCCGACTCGGCGTTCTCGCTGACGCTGGTGGTGACCAGGACCGAGAAGCTGACCACGGCGTCGGCGATCTCGGACAGCAACTGCTGGATGGTCGCACCCGTCTCCGGGGGGAACAGGGGGTCCGGCTCACGTTCCTTCGCGAGGTCGGTGAGGGTGCGCGCCAGGACCCGCAGCACCACCGTGCAGATCTCCAGGGTGTCCAGACCCGTGCGCAGCACCACACGGTGCAGCAGTCCCTCCCGGACCCGCGGATTGAGCCGCAGGCTGTCCTCGGCCTGCCTCAGGTCCTCGTCCACCTCGGCGATGTCGTGGTCGAGGCGGCGGGCCTCGTGCAGCCGGGCGGCCGCCTCGTGGAACGGCGTGCTGCCCGCGGCCTCCTCGCCCATGCGCAGCATCAGCTGCCGCACCCGCCGGGCCAGCCCCTCGATCGACTCACCGGCCTGCTCCACCCACACCGGAGGGGCGAAGAGCAGGTTGAAGACCAGTCCGACGACCGCCCCGATCAGCGTCTCCACCACCCGGGCCCAGGCCAGGGTCCCGTGCGAGGTCACCCCGAGCACCAGCATCGCGCTGATCGCCACCTCGGCCACGAACTCGTGCGCCCGCACCAGGTGCCCGACGCCCAGCGCCGCCACGATCACCAGGGCGAGGCTCCACCAGCTCAGCCCCACCACCGCGCTGAAGACGATGGCGACCAGGACACCGGCCACCACCGCGTTCACCCGTCGGACGCTCATCTTCAGCGTGGCGTACAGGGTGACCTGGACGACCAGCAGCGCGGTGAGGGGTGCGGTGAGCGGCGCCGCCGACTTGTCGGGGCTCAGCCGCACCGCGATGACATAGGCGATCGACGCCGCGGCGGCCGAGCGCAGCGCCTGCACGACCATCGGATCCCGGTGCCATTTGGCCAGGCGCTTCGCCTCGCGCGCGGCGGACGCCACGGTCTCACGTACATCCAGCATCCTCGGGCTGTTCCCCTTCCCCCGGCGCATCGAACGTATCCGGACAGACGGTAACCGGACGTAGGCGGCCAAAACGCTTCTCACGCGCCTGATCCGCCCGATGGGCCGAGAGCGGGCGGATCAGGCGGTGATCTTGGCGAGGAAGGCCGACAGATTGCCCGTGGTGCGGGCGATCTGTTCCTCCAGGGTGAGGCTCTCCTCGAAGCGGGCGCCGGTCTCCGGCACCTTCTTGCCGCGCAGATACAGGGAACAGGCGAGGTCGGTGCACATGTACAGGCCGACCGAGTTGCCCTCGCGGCCGGCCGGACCCGCCTTCCGCGCGGTCATCAGCGACACACCGCCCCGGGGGTGGGTGGTCAGGCACAGCGAGCACATGCTGCGGTGGAAGAAGCCGCGCTGGGCCGGCTGGAAGCGCAGTGCGACACCGACGAGGCGCCCGCCCTCCTCGGTGACCAGATAGCTTCGGTCGGGCGCTCCGGGGTCCCGCCAGCCCAGGAAGTCGAGATCGTCCCACGGGCGCTCTTCGAGGTCGCGGGGGACGGCCAGGCGTTTCGCCTCGCCCTTCGAGCAGTTGACGAAGGAGCCGCGGATGTCCCGCTCGGTGAGTGTTCTCATGGAAAGTCTCCGGATGTGACGGCGGTCGGTCGTGGGACCCGTGAACCTAGGGCCCCTAGGGTTCTGCCTAGGGTAAATAGCCGCATGCCGAAAGGACCAATGGATTTCGCGGCCGGCGCCCGGAGCGCCGTCGGCCGGTGCCCGGGAACCTCCTCCCGGTGCCCGGTGCCCGGTGCCCGGTGCCCGGTCCTCGGCGCACGAGCGCCGCGCCGAGGTTTCGCCGGTCACCGCGGAGGTACCCGACGTCGCTCGTACGACCCGACGGAACCACCGGGAGGGAGAGCGCCGTGACCGACCACCGCCTCGAAGGACCGGGAGAGAACGGTGTCCCCGTGCCGCGGGACCTGCCCGACCAGCAGGCCGGCACCGGAGAGGACCCCTGGGAGGCCGCGCCCTCCCGTACGGAGCCGGAATCCCCCGAGGACGCCGACGACGCCGACGGCACCGAGGAGGAGGCCGGCCGCGGCGAACCGGCGGACCGGGGAGACGCCGACCTCCCCGACACGGACGAAGCCGGGACCGGACGCCGGGGCGCGCCGCACTCCGGCGCCGTGCACCCCGAGCACCCCGTGCCCGACGAGTCCTCCGGCTGACGGCACGGGGCGCCGCGCACACCCCGGCGCGGGGGGGGGGGGGGGGGGGGGGGGGGGGGGGGGCGGGGGGGGGGGGGGGGGGGGGGGGGGGGGGGGTGGGGGGGGGGGGGGGGGGGGGGTA
>NZ_JBVHWR010000012.1:161681-278061 GCF_055564355.1 Streptomyces sp. NPDC029152
AGGGGGTGTGAAGGAGAACCCCCCACACCCCAGCCCCCCCCCCCCCCCCCCACACCCCCCCCCCCCCCCCCCCCCCCCCCCCCCCGCGCCCGGTGCTCAGCCGACCTTGCGTCCCCGCAGCGGTTCCGTCGCCGCGCCCGCGCCCTCCCGGAAGCCCCGCAGGAACTCCTCCAGCACCTCCGTCGCCGTGCGCACCGGGCGCCAGCCGAGCTCCGCGCGCGCCCGCGTGCAGTCCATCAGCGGGAGCCGCAGCACCGCGTCGAACAGGTGCGGGGACGCCGGCAGCAGATGCAGCCCCCAGGCGGCGGCGATCGCCGAACGGGCCGCCGTACGGGGCAGCCGCACCGGACGGGCCCCGGTCATCTCGCCCAGCAGCTCCGCGTCGACCGGCGGGTCGGCCGCCAGGTTGTACGGGCCCCGGGCGTCCTGCGTGCGCACCGCCAGCCGGTAGGCGCCCGCCGCGTCGTCGGTGTGCAGCGCCTGCACCCGCAGCCCGGGGACGTCCGGCAGGAACGGCAGCAGCTCCGGACGGGCCAGCGGCCCGGGCAGGAACTTGCCGCCGAAGATCCGGCGCTGCTCGCTCGCCGACTCCCGCTTGAAGAGGAAGGCCGGACGCATCCGCACCACCCGGACGCCCGGGTGGTCGCGTTCGAAGACGTCCAGGGCCCGCTCCAGGTAGGCCTTCTCCCGGCAGTACGCCGCGTCCGGCCAGCCGTGCGTCGGCCACGACTCGTCCACGGCACGGTCCTTCGGCCCCGGCGAGTACGCGCCGACCGACGAGGCGTGCACCAGCGTCGGCACCCCGGCCGCGGCCACCGCCTCGAAGACCCGCAGGGAGCCGAGGACGTTCGTGCGCCAGGTCGTCGCGGGGTCGTGCGTCGGCTGGAACGCCCACGCCAGGTGGATCACCGCGTCGGCACCCGCGAAACGAGCGGCCGTGTCGGCCTGCTCGGAGGCCAGGTCGACGGCCGCCCACTCCGTCTTCGGGGGCGACCACTCGGGGATCCGCCGGGCCAGTCCCAGGATCGAACCGACCTCCGGATCCTCCGAGAGGAGCCTCACCACGCTGGTGCCCACGTTGCCGGTCGCGCCCGTGACCACGATCCTGCTGCCCGTCGTACTGCTCACCTCGTGCTCCTCCCGTCCGCCTGCCGGATAGGAGGCCACGGGTACCCCGCTCCGCCGCGGGCAAAGAAGAGCCCCGACCGGACGGGGGGATCACGGTCGGGGCGGTCTGTGGTGGATACGGATGGCGGTCGCCTCTCGGCGAGGGGCTCCACAGGGCTTCAGCCGAACGATCGTCCCTGTGGGCTACAGGTGAGGCCCGGGGACACTGTCCCATCCGTACCCACGCCCTCTTCAACGGCGGACACCCTCCCGGTGTTCCACCGTCTGTCCTGTTCTGGGGTGATCCGCGTCACTGGTCCCGGGGCTCGGGACCGACCTCGGCCCACAGGTTCTCGGCCTGGAGCAGCAGCGCACCCAGCACCGACGCCTGCGCGGCGCCCTGCCCGGCGTGCTTCCGCAGCCCGTCCTGCAACTGCAGGTGCAGCTCCTCCATCGTCTCCTCCGTCGCCTCGGCCGAGTCCTCCGGCCCGGCCGCGCCCTGCGTGTCCTTCGCGTCCTCCGGGCGGGGGACCGACGCCCCGCCCATCAGACGGCCGGCCTGCGCGTGGCAGGAGTCGCCGATCAGCTTCAGCAGACGCGCGTACAGGTCGAGCACCGGCCCCTCGGGCATGGCGGGGGTGCGGTTCTCGTCGGCCGCCACCGCCAGCGCACGGGTGAGCGCCGTGATGTTCCCGGTGACCCGGGTCCACCGCTGGTCCTCGTCCTCGGGCGGAGCCGGAGGAGGCGCCCGGTGCAGTACGCGCAGCGGGCCGTAGGTCAGCCGCAGGCTCTCCTGGCTCCAGGACCGCGCCGAGGTCAGCGCCTGCACGCGTCGCTGCAGCCGCGCGGACTCGCTCGACCAGCCGGCCGCGGTCTGCGCGTCCCACTCGTTCCCCCGCAGGTCGGCCGCGACGGTGTGCAGGACGTCGCCCGCGTCCCGGGCCAGCGCCGCGAGGTTCTCGTGGACGTCCCGCAGATGGATCGGCGGCAGCACGAACGCGTTCACCGCGATGCCGATGAGCGCGCCGAGCGCCGCCTGCCCCACCCGGTGCCCGACCACGGCCTCGGAGACCGGTGTCCCCGAGGCCAGGACGAACACCGCCGTGGTGGCCGCGTAGACGCCCTGCTGACCGAAGCGCGGCCAGTTCGCGAGCAGCATCAGCAACGGCAGGGACAGTGCCAGCGCCCCGGTGGTGTCGTCGGCGACCGCCTGGGCCCCGGAGGCCACCAGCGACCCGAGGCAGATCGCCCCGAACTGCTGTGCGCCCTGGCGCACGGAGCTGTAGACGGTGGCCTGGACGAGGACCACCGCCACCCAGGGAGCCATCAGGGCCATCGGATCGTCGAGCCAGACACCGGCCACGGCCCAGGCGATCAGAGCCGCGCCCGCGGCCTTCAGCGACTGGACGACCAGGTCGCGTTCCCGGCCCGGCCCCCGCCAGGCGGCCCGGACGGCCTGCCCGACGGCACCGGCCTCCCGCCGTGCCCAGTCCACCGGCCGTACCGCGCGCAGCGCCCGCGCCAGGGCGTTCCACCACCGCCGGCGCCCCGTCCCCACACTCCTGTCGTCGTCCCCGGCCGTTCGCCGGGTGTTGCGCTCCACGTCCGTCATACGCGCCGTGTGCTGCCGAGCGTCCCCGTGACCGGACGGCTCATGCGAGCGGGCTGTTCGCGAGCGAGGCCAGCAGGCCGGCCGGATCCGCGTACACCGCGTCCGCGCCCGCCTCCTCCAGGTCGGCCCGCGGCAGGCCCCCGCACAGCACACCCACGCACCGCACCCCGGCGCGGCTGCCCGCGCGCATGTCCCAGACCGTGTCGCCGACGAACACCGCCCGCTCGGCCGGCACCCCGGCGAGCTCCAGGGCGTGCTCCACCGGCTCCGGCGCGGGCTTGCCCGCGTCGACGTCGTCTGCGCTCGCGGTCGCGGTGATCGCGTCGTCGGCGTCGATCGCCCGCCGCAGCGCGCCCAGCTCGGCGCCGCCCGCCGAGGTGGCGAGGACGACCTTCCAGCCGTCGCCGGCCAGGCGCCGCAGCAGTTCCCCCGCCTCCGGGAACGCCGGCAGCCGGTCGAAGTACTGCCCGTACAGCGCCTTGTGGGCCGCGCTCAGCTGCGCGTCCTGGTCCTTGTCCCGGTCCTCGCCCAGCAGATGGGCGATGAGGTCGGTGGAGGCCAGACCCACGGCCCGGTGGACGGCGTGCATCGGCACCCGGTGGCCCGCCTGCCGGAACGCCTCCCACCAGGTGACCACGTGCAGATGATTGGTGTCGACGAGGGTTCCGTCGACGTCGAACACGGCCGCCCGTTCCATGCACCGTTCCTCTCTTCTCGGCTTCTCGGCTTCTCGGCTTGTCGTCTTCTCGCCGCGTGAGCCCGGCGGGTACCACGTCAGCCGCCCGCCACTCCGGCCGGTACCCGGCCCCGGCGGGTCCAGGCCGGCAGTTCGTCGAACGACCAGGTGGTCACCACCCGCTCGGCGGGCACCCCGCACTCCTCGGCCCGCACGCACCCGCGGATCTGCCGGTCCGGCTGTCCGGGCGCGTGCGCGTCGGTGTCGACGGAGAACAGCACGCCCGCCTCCACCGCCCGGCACAGCGGCCTCCACCGCCCGGCACAGCGGCCGCCGCCGCCCGGCGCAGCGGCCGCCGCGGCGGATCGAGCCGCTCCGGCCGGCTGTTGATCTCCACTGCCGTGCCCGACTCCGGCCGTCCCCGCCCGGTCAGGAGCCGTCCGGTGCGGTGCCCGAGGCCGTCCGCGTGCGGATCGTGGACGGCGGCCACCACGCGACGGGTCATCGAGCGGGCGTCCATCCGCAGCCTGGAGTGCACGGAGACCACCACGACGTCGAGCCGCTCCAGCAGCTCCGGTTCCTGGTCGAGCGAGCCGTCCTCGAGGATGTCGCACTAGATGCCGGTCAGCAGTCGGAAGGGCGCCCACGTCCCGTTCAGCTCCGCCACCGCGTCCAGCTGCTCGCGCAGCCGCTTCCGGGGACAGGCCGCGCGCCACCGTCAGCCGGGGGGAGTGGTCGGTCGGCGCCGCCCGCCCGTGCCCGAGCGCCGCCGGGGCCCGGCCCATCTCCCCGATCGGGCTGCCGCCGTCCGACCGGTCGGAGTGCGGGTGGCGGTCACCGCGCGACCGGGCCCGCGGCTCCTCGCCCCCGAGGGCGAGCGGGGCCCCGGCCTCGTCCTCCAGCTTCTCCAGGTGGCCGGGCACCCGCCCGGCCGGCGCCTCCCGGGCCGCCTGCGCCGTCTTCGGGCCGACCCCCTCGAGGGTCTCCAGCGACCCGGCCTCCGCCCGCTCGCGCAACTCGGCGCCGGGCAGCCCGCCGAGCACCCGGGCCGCGGTGCGGAAGGCGCGGACCCGGTACGTCGGCGCCTGCGACCGCTCCAGCAGGAAGGTGATCCGCTCCAGCGCCTGAACGGGTTCCGCCACCGCCTCCTCCTCCGGCACCTCCAGGGTTCCCCGGTGGACCGGGGAGCGCACGACGGTCCCGGCGGTTTGCCCGCGCGGCCCCCGGGTACTGCGATGCCCCGTCCACCGTTCGCGCCCACGAGGAGGCCCACCGTGCCCAGTCCCACGCCGACCGACACCAAGGTGGCCGTCGTCACCGGTTCCGACTCGGGGATCGGCCGTGCCACGGCCGTGCGCCTGGCCGAGGCGGGCATGGACATCGGCATCACCTGGCACGCCGACGAGAAGGGCGCCGAGCGGACCGCCGAGGAGGTCCGGGCCCTCGGACGCCGCGCCGAGGTCGCCCACGTGGACCTGACCCTGCTGCCCGAGGCCGCCGACACGGTGGACGCGCTGTGCGAACGGCTCGGCCGGATCGACGTCCTGGTCAACAACGCCGGCACGGGCACCGCCACGCCCTTCCTCGACCTCGGCCTCGACGACCTGCGCCACGTCCTGGACGTCGACCTGGCCGGGCCCTTCCTGTGCGGGCAGAACGCGGCCCGGCGCATGATCCGCCAGGGCGACGGCGGCCGGATCGTCAACGTGACGTCCGTGCACGAGCACCAGCCGCGGGTGGGCGCCGCACCGTACTGCGCGGCCAAGGGCGGCCTCGGCCTGCTCACCCAGGTCATGGCGATCGAGCTGGCCGAGCACGGCATCACCGTGAACGCGGTGGCCCCGGGCGAGATCGCCACCCCGATGACCGGCCAGGAGGACACCGACCCGCGCACCGAGCACCGCCCCGGCGTGCCGCTCGGGCGTCCCGGCGACGCCCGCGAGGTCGCCGCCGTCATCGCCTTCCTCGCCGGTCCCGAGGCCTCGTACGTCACCGGCGCGTCCTGGAGCGTGGACGGCGGCATGCTCCGCATGGGCCCGATGGCCGGATCGCACCTGACGGGCGACGACTGGCGGCGCCCCTGAGCGGGCGCTCGCGGATCCGGCCACGAGGCCGCCACCGGGGTTTGCGGCCTACCCTCTAGTCATGACCGAAATCGCGAGCCCGCACATCGGCAGTCCGCGGATCCTCGTGCTCGGGGTACAGCCGGGCACGCCACCGTTCCGGATCGTGGAGATCGACGGACAGGTGGTCGGAGAGGCGACGACCGTCATCGACGTCCTGGAGGCCGCCGCCGCCTTCGGCATCAGGGTCCACGACCTCGACGACCCCGACGTGGTCCGCTGGGTCGGCGGGGACAAGTTCACCTGGACGCCGCGCACCTAGGGCCCGTCGCCGGACTCCCGCCGTCGTCGCCGGCCGGTGCCCGGCGGGCCGGGCGCGCCGGCGCACGGCGGCCCGGGCTCCGGCCCCGCGGCCGCGGACCCGGCGGGGAGGGCCCCGTTCCCGCCCGCCCGCCCGCCCGCGCGGG
Source organism: Streptomyces sp. NPDC029152 (assembly GCF_055564355.1). NCBI lineage: Bacteria > Bacillati > Actinomycetota > Actinomycetes > Kitasatosporales > Streptomycetaceae > Streptomyces > Streptomyces sp. NPDC029152. Next base: position 167,607 of record NZ_JBVHWR010000012.1, read on the forward strand.
CGGGCCGGGCCGCGAAGCCCGGCGCACGCATAACCGGTTGCCCGCCGTCGGCGGCGGTGGATGCAATGTCCGCCATGACCACCCGGATACGCCCGCCACGGCGGGACGAGACGAACGTCAGGATCGGAGCGCTCGTTCCGCTCACCCCGCCCGGCTGGACCGAGGCGGGACGGCACCTGCTCGCCGGGCTCGAACTGGCCGCGCGCGAGGTCAACGAGGTCGGCGGGATCCTCGGACGACCGCTCGAACTGGTGGTCCGGGACACCGCGGGCGACCCGGACAGGGCCGCGGCGGCCGTAGAGGAACTGGCCGGCCTGGGCGCGGCCGCCGTGGCGGGGGAGTACCACAGCGTCGCCGCCCGCGCCGCCGCCACCAGGGCCGACGCCCTCGGCCTGCCGTTCCTGTGCTCGTCGGCGGTTCTCGACGCGCTCACCGACCGGCCGACGGACTGGGTCGCGCGTCTTCCGCCGGCGCAGTCCCGCGGCTGGCGGCTCTACGGGGACTTCCTCCTCGAGGCGGGGCACCGCCGGATCGCCGTCGCGACCCGGCCGAGCGTGTACTGGGAGTCCGGGACCCGCATCCTGCGGGACCACCTCGCTCCGCACGGCGGCACGGTCGTCGAGCTCGACATGAACGTGCTGGAACCCGCGGCGGTGTGCGACGAACTCGTCGCACACCGCGCGACGGCACTCCTGCTGCTGGTCGGTCACCCGGAGCCCGCGGTGCCGATCGTCAGGGCCGTCCGCCGGGACGAACGCCTCGCCCGGGTCCTGGTCGGCGCTCCCGCCGGACAACCGGAGTTCGCCGGATGGGCGGCGGAGCTGGGCGACGACGGCGCCGGGATCCCGTTCCTGCGCTATCTGCCCGAGCGCCTCGGCGCACTCGGCACGCGCGTCGGGACGGCGCTGCGGGAGCGGCTGGCCGAAGCGCCCTCGTTCGTCGCCTTCGAGGGATACGACGCCGTCGTCGTCCTCGCCGAAGTGCTGCGCGCGCACGGCGTGGACCGGGCGCGCACGGCCGCGTCCTGGTCACGGGCCGAGGTCGAGGGCACCCGCGGACGGATCCGGTTCTCCCGCACGCCGGGCACCGGCGTCTGGCAGTGGACGTGGCCGCCCGTCCAGGTCGTCGACCGGGACCCGGCGGAACCCGGCCGCTTCCGGGTCCTCCACGCCGGCTGAGAGCACCGGGCCCCGGCCCGGCCCCCGGCTCGGTGCCGGAGCCGGCTTCCGAAGGTGACGGGACCCGTCCCGTCGAGGGGAGGACGTTCGCATCCTTCGCCGTGCCGCCCGGGGGCCTGCCGGCCGGGGCTCGGGCCGGAGCCGCTGCGGCTGCCGCGCGCCCGAGGGGTCCGAGCGGGGGAGCGAGCCGCCCCCGCACCAGCACGGACCCTTCGACGGGGGTCAGTCGCGAGGCCGGCGCGCGTGCACCGCGCGGCTCGTCCGCCGGCCCAGGAGCAGGTAACCGATCAGCGCGCCCGTGCTGTTGAGGATCACGTCGTCGATGTCGAAGGCCCGCCCGGTGACCAGGGCGCCCTGCGCGAACTCCACCAGCAGCATCACCACGGCGGTCAGCAGCAGCACCCGCAGCACCCCGCGCGTGCGCGGAGCGACCACCGGGACCAGGACGCCGAAGGGGACGCCCAGCAGCAGGTTGCCGCCGATCTGCTTCCCGGCGTCGCGCAGCGCGGGCTGGTCCAGATAGGCCCGCAGGGAGCGGCCGGGATGCATGTTGGTGTGCGTCAGCGCCTCCGAGGCGGGGGAGGGGTGCAGGGTCAGCCGGGCCAGCACGGCCGCGAACGCCACCATGAACACGAACGCGCACGCCATCGCCAGCAGGCGCAGCGGCAGGGGGAGCGGGCGCCGTTCGCGCCGGTCGGCGTCCCGCGTCCTGGCGGCGCGGGGGCGCCACAGGGAACTCGGTCGTGAGACGGCACGAGCCATGCGGTCCTCCAGTCGTCGACTTCCCCGCGTGCCGGTGCGGTTACCCGCGAAGCCGCCGAGGATGCGGGGGCGTTCCCCGGCGCGGCCCCTGCGGTTCAGGAGCCGTAGGTCACCCGTACCTCCTGGAAGCCGAGGGAGTGCAGCAAACCCTGGAGCATCGCCGTGGTGTTGCCCTCGGCGCGCGCGGTCAGTTCGCTGTCCTTCGCCGCGTCTCCGATGTGCCGGGCGGCGAGCTTCTGCACGGCCTGCTCGCCGTTGGGGTTGTCCGAGAACAGGTCGCCGAGCCGGTCGAGGAGGCCCCGCCGCTTGGAGACGGCGTACGAGTGCTCGGGGTCGAGAGCCGGTTCGCCGAGCGCGGCGTGCGGCAGCCGCAACGTGGCCGACGTGCGGTCGTCGTCCACCGTCACGTCGTCCTCGCCCACCTTCCCGAGGTCGACGTAGGCGTCGACGGTGCCGGCACCGACGTACAGGGTGCGGGTGCCGCGGATCGCGTCGGGCAGGAACTTGGCGTCCTTCTCCAGGTCCACGACGACCTGGAAGGAGCCGGAGGCGGCCTCGTAACGGCTGATGTCCTGGATGGACTTCAGCAGCGCGGGTCCCGACCGGTCGTGGGTCTCGGAGCCGAACAGGTCCTTCAGGCCCGGCAGGACGCTCAGCCGCAGTCCCGCGAAGAGCACGACGAGCACCAGCACGATCGCACTCAGCGCCTTGGCCCAGCCGGGCATCCGTCCGGGGCGGTGCCTGATGGGAGTCGTCATGGCGGCGGCCCTCCTTCCTCCAGTCCGCTTGCCCCCCATCTCCCGCGCCAGGCACGGGAGTTGATGATCAAGTCTCTTCGACGGCCGGCCCTGGGAAGGGTCGGAGGACCACACCGCCTCCCCGCGCGTGGGCCCCGGCAGGCGCAGTTCGGCCTCCCGCACCCGCCGGGCCGGCAGCTCGCCGGTGATCAGCCGGGCGGGATCGCCCCCCGTCGTCCCGGCGAAGTCGGCGCCCGGCGACGCGAGGCGGGCGGTCACGGACGCCGGCGCGTCCGGCGGCACCTCCGCCTCACCGTCGTGGAGCCGCAGATACGCGGTCCGCTCACCGCCCGGACCCGGGCGTACGGCGAACACCGTGCAGCGCGGGGCACGGGAGCGGCCTTCGGCGTACGGGCCGGGACCAGGCGGACCAGGCCCTCGGTCAGCTCCGCGACGCCCTGGCCGCCGAGTGCCGAGCCGAAGCGCAGCGGGTGGGACGAGCCGTCGGCGGTACGGGCGGCGAGTGCGGCGCGCACCTCGTCCGCGGTCGGCTCCGGGCCGTCCACGACCGCGGCCGGCATGCCCGTGTCCACCTCGGCGAGCGCCTCGGCGGTACGGGCGCGGACCGGCGGACCCGTCAGGCGGCAGGGCCGCACGCGCGCACCGGCGCCGCCGAGCCCGGCGGCGACCTCCGTCAGGGGCACGACGTGCGGGGTCAGCCGGTGCCGGACGTCGGCGAGCAGGCCTCCGGCGCGGGCACCGGCCCGGTCGGTCTTGTTGACGAAGACGAGCGTGGGCCGCCGCAGGGCGCGCGTCAGCACCCGCGTCCGCGCCTGGACGCCCTCGACGGCGGACAGCAGCGGCACCGCGCCGTCGAGGACCTCCGGGGCGTGCTTCGACCTCGGCGGTGGAGCCGGAGCGGCCGGGGGTGTCGATCAGGTTGCCCCGGGTGTCGCCGGCGGTGAACGCGGCGACCGCGGAGCGGACGGTGATGCCGCGCCGGCGTTCGATCCCGCCGCCGTCGGTACGGGTGTCACCGGCGTCGACGCCGCCGAGCCGGTCGACGGCACCGGGGTCGCACGGCAGCCGTTCGGTGGGGCTGGTCCCGCCGGCGTCGACGTGGGCCGGAATTCCGATGTCCAGGGTGTGCGTGCGCGCGGGAGTCCTCGAGAACCGTGGGCCGGGAGGGGCACCGGGTGATGTCGAGGAGTCGGCGCACGCGAGGGATCCCGGCCTGAGGGAACACGGACGGCGCCGTCACGACGCCTGCCCCCGGGGCCGCCGCAACCGGATTTCCGTAAGCTGGGACTCCGGCCGGACAGGATCACGCGAGGAGCGGTCCGTGCGAGACATCGCCGTGTTCAGCGGTAGTGCCCACCCCGGGCTGGCCGAGGAGGTCTGTGCCCATCTGGGCGTGCCCCTCAGCCCCGTCCGGGTCAGCCGGTTCGCCAACGACTGCCTGGAGGTGCAGCTTCGGGCCAACTGCCGGGAGCGGGACGTCTTCCTGGTCCAGCCGCTGGTCAAGCCGGTGCAGGAGCACCTGGTCGAGCTGCTGCTGATGTGTGACGCGGCCCGCGGGGCGTCGGCCGGGCGCATCACCGTCGTCCTGCCGCACTACTCCTACGCCCGCTCGGACAAGAAGGACGCGCCGCGCATCTCGCTCGGCGGGCGCCTGGTCGCCGAGCTGCTGGTGGCGGCGGGCGCCGGCCGGGTCCTCGCCATGACCCTGCACTCGCCCCAGGTGCACGGCTTCTTCCCGGTCCCGGTCGACCACCTGCACGCGCTGCGCGAACTGGCCGCGCACTTCCGCCGGTACGACCTGTCCCGCACCACGGTCGTCTCGCCGGACCTCGGCAACGCCAAGGAGGCCGCCGCGTTCGCCCGGTTGCTCGGCGCCCGGGTGGCGGCGGGCGCCAAACAGCGGTTCGCGGACGACCGGGTCAGCGTCAGCGCCGTGATCGGGGACGTCGCCGGGCGCGACGTCATCGTGCTCGACGACGAGATCGCGGGCGGCAGCACCGTACTGGAACTCCTCGACCGGCTGCGGGAGCAGGGTCCGCGCACGATCCGGCTCGCCTGCACGCACGGGCTGTTCGCGTCCGGTGCGCTCGGCCGGCTCAGCGAACAGCCCGACGTGCTGGAGATCGTGTGCACCAACACCGTCCCGGTGCCGGCCGACGGCCACACGGAGAAGCTGCGGGTCCTGTCCATCGCCCCCGCCCTGGCCGAGGCCGTGCGCCGCATCCACAACGGCGAGTCGGTCAGCGCCCTGTTCGGCGCTCCTGTCGCGGCGGACTGACGCCGAGCACCTCCGCCAGGGCCGGTCGCGGGGGCAGCAGCCGCGCGAGTCCGGTGATCCGCAGCATGCGCAGCGTCAGCGGATGGACGCACACCAGGTGCACCTCGCCGCCCCCGTCGAGCACCCGGCGCCGTGCCCGGTACAGCAGCCGCAGTCCCGAGCAGTCGAAGAACTCGACCCCGCCGAGATCGAGCACGATCCGGGCGCCGGGACGCCCCGTCTCCCGGTCCAGGTGCGGGACGATCTCGTCGGCCGACGCGATGTCGATCTCGCCGAGGAACTCCAGCACCGTGTGCCCCCGGTCGCGGCGGACGCGCAGATGTCTGGTGAGCGACGCGGATTCCTGTCGCACGACGCCAACGCCTCCAGTCTGCTCCGGGGGCCCAACTGCCCAACCTCACTCGCAAGTTACCCCGAACGAGCGAATCTGAGCATGTTCGATTGACATATGTCGTCGAATTCTCACAGTGCGGTCCGTCAGTCGACCACGAGGACCAGCTTCCCCGTCGTGCGTCCCGTCTCGCCGAGCTCGTGGGCCTTCGCCGCCTCGGCCAGCGGGAACGTCTTCTCGATCGTGGCCCGCAGCCTGCCCGACTCGACCAGGCCGGCGATCTCCCGCATGTCGGCCCGGTCCGCGTCGACGAGCATCCGCACCGCCCGCACGCCGAGCCGCTCCGCCTCCTCGAAGAACTCGTCCGAACCGACCGGCAGGATCGACACCACGATCCCGCCCGGCCGCAGCACGCGCAGGGACCGCAGCGAGGTCTCGCCGCCGATCGTGTCCAGGACGACGTCGACGTCCTTCACGGCCTCGGTGATGTCCGTCTCCCGGTAGTCCACCGTCTCGTCCACGCCGAGGGAGCGCAGGAACTCGTGCTTGCCCGCGCTCGCCGTGCCGATCACGTGCGCGCCCCGGGCCTTCGCGATCTGCACCGCCACGTGCCCCACGCCGCCGGCGGCCGCGTGGACCAGCACGCGCTGCCCCTCCCGCAGGCCGGCCCGCTCCACCAGGGCCTGCCACGCCGTCAGCGACACCAGTGGGAGCGCGCCGGCCTGGACGTGGTCGACCCCGGCGGGCTTGTGGACGAAGGTGCGGGCCGGGGCCGTGACGTACTCCGCGTGGGAGCCGTGGCCGAACGGGTAGGACAGCATGCCGAAGACCTCGTCGCCCGGCCGGAACGCGGCGACGCCGATCCCCACCGCCTCCACCACGCCCGAGACGTCCCAGCCCAGGACGAAGGGCGGCTCGCCGAGGAAGCCGCCGTTCGCCCGGTGCTTCCAGTCGGTGGGGTTCACTCCGGCGGCGCGCACCCGCACCAGCACCTCGTTCGGGCGCGGTTCGGGGCGTTCCAGCCGTACCTCGCGCAGCACCTCGGGACCGCCGAGGGTGTCCTGGCTGATGGCTCGCATCGTGTTCACATCGTTCATGGTGACCCAGCCTGCCGTCCTCCGCCCCTCAGGGAAATGGCATGATTGCCACGCTCCGATAGAATCGTGCCATGCGACATGCGAAGCGCCCGGCGGGGCGGACGGAACGGGTCGTGGTACTGGCACTCGACGGCGCCTATCCCTTCGAGCTCGGCATCCCCAGCCGGATCCTCGGCGCCGCCGACGGCCGGTACGAGGTGATCACCTGTACCGTCGACGGCCGGCCGGTGCGCACCGACGCGGACTTCACCGTCACCGCCGACCACGGACCCGAGGCGCTGGACTCGGCCGACACGGTGGTCGTCCCCGCCGTCCGGCCCTCCCTGGTCACCGGCGAACCGGTCCCCGAGGTCACGGCCGCCCTCGCGCGCGTCCGCCCCGACGCCCGCATCGTCTCCATCTGCACCGGCGCCTTCGTCCTGGCCGCCGCCGGGCTCCTCGACGGGCGCCGGGCGACCACCCACTGGCAGCTCGCCGACCGGTTCCGGCGCATGTTCCCGCACATCCCCCTCGACCCGGACGTCCTCTTCGTGGCCGACGGCCGCATCATCACCTCGGCGGGCGCGGCCTCCGGCGTCGACGTCTGCCTCCATCTCGTGCGCGAGGACCACGGCAGCGAACTGGCCAACAAGGTCGCCCGCCGTTGCGTGGTCCCGCCCTTCCGGGACGGCGGACAGGCGCAGTACATCGAGCAGCCGGTGCCCGAGCAGGGCGCCGCGAGCACGGCGGCGACCCGGGCCTGGGCCCTGGACCACCTCGACGAACCCCTGACGCTGGCCCGTCTCGCCGCGCACGCCCGGATGAGCCTGCGCACCTTCGCCCGGCGCTTCCACGACGAGGTGGGCACGAGCCCCGGCCGCTGGCTGACCCAGCAGCGCATCGCCCGGGCCCGGCACCTGCTGGAGTCCAGCGACCTCCCGGTCGACCGGATCGCCGGCCAGGTCGGCTTCGCCACGGGCGCCTCGCTGCGCCAGCACCTGCACGCGTCGATCGGCGTCTCGCCCCAGGTGTACCGCCGGACGTTCCAGTCGGCGCGCTGAGCGGGCACCCGGCGGGCCGGCGTCTCGTCGCGGCTCGTGAGGGGTGGTCAGGAGCCCCGCCGCACCACGTCGTCGGCCGGTGACCGACTGAATCCGCCGGGCCGGGATATGCGCAAGGCAGAGGGCCGCGGGGTCCGACGCCCCGTGCCCGGAACCCTTCGGAGGAGACATGGCACTGGTCAACGCGGGCGTCGTGGTGCTCGACTGCGCCGAACCCGAGAAGCTCGCCGAGTTCTACAAGGGCCTGCTGGGCGCGGAGGAGACCGACGCGTCCGCCAACCGCATCGAGATCGAGGGTCCCGGAGGCTTCCGCATGGCGTTCCGACGGGACGTCAACGCGACCCCGCCCAGCTGGCCCCGCCCCGAGAACTCCCTCCAGGCCCACCTGGACTTCGTGGTGGAGGACCTGGACGCGGCCGAGCGCGGGGTCGTGGGGCTCGGCGGGCGCCCGCTGGAGGCGAAGGACGCGGCGGGCCCGCACGAGGAGCGCGGCTTCTCCGACCCGGCGGGCCACTCCTTCACCCTGCGCCGCAGCACGCCGCCGACGGCGCCCAAGCAGGGCTGAGGCCCCAGGGCCCGGGTGCCGTCGGCGCGGTGGGTGCGGCCAGGGGCCGGACTCCGGTCCGGTCAGTCCCGTCCGCCCTTGTCGCCGCCCGGCCAGACCCCGGTCGACCGTTCGATCGCCTTGGCGCCCGTCCGGTCCACGGCACTGCGCACCGCGGCGAAGATGGCGCCCTGGACCGCCGCGGCCAGGAGGATCTCGCCCCAGCCGCGGTCCGGGTCCAGGGCGTCGGGCGCGTCGTCCTCGTGCCGGATCAGCTTCCACGTCTTCTGGAAGGCCATCCCGGCCAGCGCGCCGCCCGCCCAGCCCAGGACGAAGCCGACGGGCTTGTACGCGAGGGGGAGCTTCTGCTTCTTCTTCTTGCCCACGTGGGTCTCCTTCTGGTTCGCTCGGTGATGTCGGGGCGTGACGAGCACGGCCCGCGGGATCAGGGCCTGCCGGCCGCCGGTACCTCCTCGCCGGCGGGCACCGGCCCGGGCGGCGTGCCGTCGCCGAACGGGCGGCCGCCCAGCTCCTGCCGGTGGTGCGGCGCGAGCCAGCCGGACAGGTCCGGGCCCAGCGGTACGATGCCGGTCGGGTTGATGCCGGTGTGGACCCGGTAGTAGTGGCGCTTGATGTGGTCGAAGTCGACGGTGTCGCCGAAGCCGGGCGTCTGGAACAGGTCGCGGACGTAGGCCCACAGCACCGGGTTCTCCGCCAGCTTCCAGCGGTTGCACTTGAAGTGGCCGTGGTAGACGGCGTCGAAGCGCACCAGCGTGGTGAACAGCCGGATGTCCGCCTCCGTGATGGTGTCCCCGACCAGATAGCGCTGCCGCTCCAGCCGGGGCGTCAGCTGCTCCAGGCGGCGGAACACGCCCGAGCAGGCGGCCTCGTACTCCTCCTGGCCGGTGGCGAAGCCCGCCCGGTACACACCGTTGTTGACGTCCTGGTAGACGTCCGCCATCACCTCGTCGATCTCGTCGCGCAGGGCGTGCGGATACAGGTCGGGCGCGCCCGGCCGGTGCAGGGACGTCCACTCGGTCGCGAAGTCCAGGGTGATCTGCTGGTAGTCGTTGGTCACCAGTTTCCTGCTGGGCACGTCCACGATCGCCGGCACGCTCACCCCGCCCGGGTAGCCGGTCTCCCGTTCGTCGTAGGCCTCGCTGAGGTGGCGGATGCCGAGGACCGGGTCGCGGCCGTCCGGGTCCAGGGTGAACCGCCAGCTGCGGTCGTCCTGGATCGGATCGGCGACCGCCAGGGACAGGGCGTCCTCCAGGCCGAGCAGCCGCCGGGAGACCAGGGCCCGGCTCGCCCACGGACAGGCGCGGCTGACCACCAGTCGGTAGCGGCCGACCGCCACCGGCCAGCCGTCCCGGCCGTCCGCGGTGATCCGGTCGGCGAAGTGGCTCTTGGAGCGCTTGAACGCCTTCCTGCCGTAACCGCTGTTGCCGGGCGTCCCGTCGTCGCCGCTCATGGGACGTACCTCCCTGTCGTCGGTGGATCCTGGTAACGCGTTCCCCGTTTTCGGCCGTCGGCACGGGCGGGCCACCCACAAGAGGGGTGTGAGCCCGGCCCGCAGGGGGCAACCGGCGAATCGTGAGCCGGACAACCTCGAACAGGACAGCGAACGAACGGACCGACGGAGAGGAGGACGGGGCCGGCGGGCCCGCCGGCAAGGCGGACCGCAGGACGCGGGTCACCGTGCTGGTCGCCCTGGCGGCCAACCTGGTGATCGCGGTCGCCAAGGCGGTCGGCGGCTTCCTCGCGGGGTCCCCCGCCCTGCTGTCGGAGGCCGCGCACTCGGTGGCCGACAGTCTGAACGAGGTCTTCCTCCTCGCCGCGCTGCGCCGCAGCCGCCGCCCCGCCGACCGTCGCCACCCCTTCGGCTACGGCAAGGAGCGATTCTTCTGGTCCCTGCTGGCGGCCGTCGGAATCTTCGTCATGGGCGGCTGCTTCTCGGTCTTCCAGGGCGTCGAGGCCCTCCGGACGGGAGCCGAGGAGGAACTGAGCGGGTACGTGGCCGGGCTGATCGTGCTCGGCGTCGCCCTGCTCGCCGAGGGGGCCTCGCTGCTGCGGGCGCTGCACCAGGTGCGCCGCCAGGGCGGTGCCGCCGCCGGGATGCGCGACCCGGCCCTGCGCACGGTCGTCGCCGAGGACGGCACCGCGGTGCTCGGCGTCACCCTCGCCATGATCGGCATGGTCCTGCACATGGTCACCGGACAAGTGGTCTGGGAGGCCTGCGCCTCGCTCGCCATCGGCGCGCTGCTCGTGTACGTGGCCTACCGGCTGGGCCGCGAGGCCCGCGACCAGCTGATCGGCGAGGCCGCGGACCCGGAGGCGAGCGGCCGCATCTGCGCGCTGCTCCGCGCCCAGCCGGAGATCGACAGCGTCGAGGCGCTGTTCACCATGAAGACGGGCCTCGACTCCACGTTGGTGGCCGCCCGCATCGACCTGGTGCCCGGTCTGGACAGCGAGCGGGTGGAGGAGGTGTCCGTGCGCATCAAGAGGTCCATCGCGCACACCGTCCCCGAGGCCCGGCAGATCTTCCTCGACGTCACCGACCGGACCGCGCGCGAGGCAGCGGAAAGCCCCGCCGCGACGGGGGAACGCGGCGGGGCCTGACCCACGTGTGCCCGGCGTCAGCCGGGCCATGCACGCGGATCCGGGACTTTCCCGTCCGGTCCGGGATCAGCTCCCGCCGGCCGGTTCCAGCACGAAGACCGGGATCTCCCGGTCGGTCTTCTCCTGGTACTCGGCGTACGTCGGGAACGCCGCGACGGCCCGCTCCCACCACTCGGCCTTCTCCGCGCCGGTGACCTCACGGGCCGTCATGTCCTGCTTCACCGGGCCGTCCTGGAGCTCCACGTGGGGATCGGCCTTGACGTTGTGGTACCAGACGGGGTGATCGGGCGCCCCGCCCAGGGAGGCGACCACCGCGTAGCGGCCCTCGTGCTCGACGCGCATCAGCGGCGTCTTGCGGATCTTGCCGCTGCGGGCGCCCCGCGTGGTCAGCACGATCACGGGCAGGCCCGTGTCCAGGAGGGTCGTCCCCTGCGTGCCGCCGGAGCTCTCGTAGAGCTCCACCTGCTCGCGCACCCACTGCGTCGGGCTGGGTTCGTACTCGCCCTCAAGAGGCATGGTTTCCGTCCCATCGTCGCGTCGTACGGCTGACTGGCACCGCGGTCCGACACCGGCCGGTGCACGCTCCATCCATACCGCATCCCGGCCGTGGACCGCCGACGTCCGCGCGACACGCGGTGCCCGGCGCGGAGCCGGAAGGCAGCGCGGTCACGGCGCCGGCGCGCCCGCCCCGGCGGCCGTCAGGAGCATCCGGGCGGCTTCCCGTGCCTCCTGTGCGGGCTCCGGGCCGCCCGTGAGGCCCGCCGTCGTCATGGCGCCCTCGGCCAGCAGGAACAACTGCGCGCCCACCGCGGCGGACAGGCCCGCCTCGGCCGCCAGACCGTCGAGGAACTCCCGGAACGCCCGCTTGTGCGCCCGCACGTGCTCCGCGACCCGGGGCGAGCCGGCGCCCAGCTCGCCGTACGCGTTCAGCCACGCGCAGCCGCGGAAGTCCGGCTCGGCGAACCACTGCGCGAGCCAGTCGAAGACGGCCAGGATCCGGGGGACCGCGCCCTCGTGCCGGTCGACGTACCGCGCCAGCCGGCCCCGCCAGCGCACGTCGCGCCGCTCCAGGTACGCCAGCACCAACTGCTCCTTCGCCGGGAACAGCTGGTAGAGGCGCTTGAGGGAGACCCCCGAGGCGCCGCGGACGTCGTCCATGCCGACGGCCTGGACGCCCCGCCCGTAGAAGAGCCGCTCCGCGGCGTCCAGCGCCCGTTCACGGGCGGCCTCGCTGTCCATGAAGGGCCTCTTCCTTGACGTGAGAACGATCGTTCTCCTACCGTAACAGGCACAGTGGAGAACGACCGTTCTCCGGTCTGTCGACGGAGGGTCCGCCATGTCCACCGACCGCCCGCCCCTGCCACCGTTCAGCCGTGAGACCGCCGCCCGGAAGGTCCAGGCGGCCGAGGACGCCTGGAACACCCGCGACCCCCACAAGGTCGCGCTCGCCTACTCCGAGGACTCGGTCTGGCGCAACCGCGACACCTTCCTCACGGGCCGGGCCGCCATCGTCGAGTTCCTGACCGCCAAGTGGGCGCGCGAGCGCGAGTACGCGCTGCGCAAGGACCTGTGGGCCTTCGACGGCAACCGCATCGCCGTCCGCTTCCAGTACGAGTCGCGCGACACCGAGGGGCAGTGGTGGCGCTCCTACGGCAACGAACTGTGGGAGTTCGACGAGCACGGCCTGATGACGCGGCGGGAGGCGAGCATCGACGACGTCCCCATCGAGGAGGCGGACCGCCGCATCCGCGGCCCGCGGCCCGAGGCGGAGCGGGGACTGTCCTTCCCCCTGCGGTAGGCCCGGCCGGCCGGTTGAGTAGGGTTCCGGCGTGACCCGAGCGGCCCGAAGCACCGAGAAGCCCTTCCTCTACGTCGTCGTCTGCGCCGCCGGGGTGGCCTTTGGCGTCGGCAGGCTGATCACCGCCGCGCAGGAACGCGGCTGGGAGGTCGGCGTCCTCGCCACCCCGGTCGCCATGAACGGCTTCTTCGACGCCGCCGCCGTCGAGGCGCGGACCGGCCGTCCGGTCCGCTCGGCCTGGCGCCGGCCGGACGACCCGCGCCCCTTCCCGGCGCCCGACGCCGTCGTGGTCGCGCCCGCCACCTTCAACACGGTCAACAAGTGGGCCGCCGGTCTGGCCGACACCCTCGCCGTGGCCACCCTGTGCGAGGCGTGCGGCCTCGGCGTCCCCGTCGCCGCCCTGCCCTGCGTGGCCGACGCGCTGGCCGCCCACCCCGCCTACCGGGACAGCCTGGAGAGGCTGCGCGGGATGGGGGTGCGCTTCGGCGACCCGTACGCGGGGCAGGCCGAAACGGACGGCAGCCGCCGGGAGTTCGGCTGGGAGCGGGTCCTCGACCTGATCGAGGGGCCCTGACCCGCGCCGGATCCGGGCCCGCACGAGGACGTACGCTCGCCTGGTACCGATCCGGAAGGCAGGAGCAGCAACGATGCAGTACGTGAAGCTCGGTTCGACGGGCCTGGACGTCTCGCGGATCTGTCTGGGGTGCATGACCTACGGCGTGCCCGACCGCGGCGCGCACGAGTGGACCCTCGACGAGGAGGCCTCGCGTCCGCTGATCCGGCAGGCGCTGGAGGCCGGCGTGACCTTCTTCGACACCGCCAACGTCTACTCCGACGGCACCAGCGAGGAGATCGTCGGCAAGGCGCTCGCGGACTTCGCCCGCCGGGACGAGATCGTGCTCGCGACCAAGGTGCACGGCCGGATGCGGCCCGGGCCCAACGGCGCCGGACTGTCCCGCAAGGCCGTCATGAGCGAGATCGACCACAGCCTGCGCCGCCTGGGCACCGACTACGTCGACCTCTACCAGATCCACCGCTTCGACCCGCACACGCCGGTCGAGGAGACGATGGAGGCGCTCCACGACCTGGTGAAGGCGGGCAAGGTGCGCTACATCGGGGCCAGTTCGATGTACGCCTGGCAGTTCTCCAAGATGCAGTACACCGCCGAGCGGCACGGCTGGACCAAGTTCGTCTCCATGCAGAACCACTACAACCTCCTCTACCGCGAGGAGGAGCGCGAGATGCTGCCGCTCTGCGCGGACCAGGGCGTCGGCGTGCTGCCCTGGAGCCCGCTGGCCCGCGGCCGCCTCACCCGGGACTGGGGGGCGCAGACCGGGCGCAGCGCCACCGACGCCTTCGGCAGCACGCTCTACCAGGAGGGCGACCGCGCCGTCGTCGAGGCCGTCACCCGCATCGCGCAGGAGCGCGGCGTGCCGCGCGCCCAGGTGGCCCTCGCCTGGCTGCTGCACCAGGACACGGTGACCGCGCCCATCATCGGCGCCGCCAAGCCGCGGCACCTCGAGGACGCCGTGGCGGCGGTCGAACTCACCCTCACCGACAAGGAGGTCGAGGAGCTGGAGCGGCCGTACGCGCCGCACCCGATCGCCGGTCACTGACCGCGGGGCGTCCGGGCGCTCAGGGGCCCGTCCCGGGGGCCAGGGCGGTGACGGACACCGACGACTCGTTGCCGCCCACCGGGACCTCACCGGCCGTCCACGTCACCTCGATCGGCTCCCGCTCGTCCGGCGGGGTGACGAGCAGCTCCGCCGGGGTCGCCGTGCGGGCGCCGCTGATCTGCGGGCTGGAGAACGACAGCCCGGCCCACGCGCTGCCGCCCGGAGACAGCGTGACCGTCCCCGGCGACGCGGGGGCACGCTCCGGGTCCGGACCCAGCTGCTTGCCGGACGCGTCCACGAAGGCGGCACCCGGATAGCCGTACAGGGTGCAGGTGCGCTCCGAGGTGTTGGTCAGCACGAGGGGGAAGTTGCGCTGGCCGGCCCCGGGGTCGACGCGGCCGACCGACGCGCGCAGCTCGGAGGTGTGGCAGCGGCCGTCGGTGCGGGCGGAGGCGGACGCGGAACCGGCGGTGTCGGTGGGCACGGTTCCGGCCGTGGGCGCGCCGTCGGTGCCCCGGCCCGGGCCGGCCGTCGGTCCGCCGTCGGCACCCCGGTCCGGAAGCGCGCCGCTGCTGGTCGCACCGGCCGAGTGCTCGGCCCGGCCGGACTGCGCCGTGCTCGCCGTGCCGCTGTCGGTTCCGCAGGCGGTCAGCATGCCGAGCACCGCGACCGCGCTCGCCAGCAGGGCCGTCCGGCCTACGGGCTGGGACGTCTTCGCCATCGCTTCTCCACACTCCCGTGAGGTTCGTCGCGCACGGCCCGGCACGGGTGCCGGACGGCACGCCCTGCCTTCGAGTGTCCCGTGTCACGGGTCCGGAAACCGGGGGTCACTCGTCCTCGAGCAGGGCCAGCTCCGCCCAGATCGTCTTGCCCTCCGCGGTGTGCCGGCTGCCCCAGCGCTGGGTGAGCTGGGCCACCAGCAGCAGACCGCGCCCGCCCTCGTCCCAGGTCTTGGCCCGGCGCAGGTGCGGCGCGGTGTGGCTGGTGTCGGAGACCTCGCAGATCAGCGTGGTCCTGTCGTGGATCAGCCGCAGCCGGATGGGCGACGAGCCGTACCGGATGGCGTTGGTGACCAGCTCGCTCACCACCAGTTCGGCGGTGAAGGACGCCTCCAGCAGCGCCCAGGCGGACAACTGGTCGACGACCTGCTTGCGGATGGGGGCGACCAGTGACGGGTCGGCGGGAATGTCCCAGGTGGCCACCTGGCCGGGGGGCAGTCCCCGGGTGCGGGCCAGCAGCAGCGCCACGTCGTCGGTGGCGCCGCCGTTCGGCAGCAGGGCGTGCAGCACCCGGTCGCAGGCCGCGTCCAGCGAGCCGGCGGGGGCGGCCAGGGCCTCGCACAGCAGCGCCTGACCGGTGTCGGCGTCGCGGTCGCGGCTCTTGACCAGTCCGTCGGTGTAGAACGCGAGCACGCTGCCCTCGCGCAGTTCCAGCTCGGCGGACTCGAAGGGCAGGCCGCCCACGCCGAGCGGCGGACCGGAGGGCAGCTCGAGCCGGCGGGGCGGGCCGTCCGGCGGGACCAGCACGGGCGGCGGGTGCCCGGCCCGGGCGAGGGCGAAGTGCCGGGAGACCGGGTCGTACACCGCGTACAGACAGGTGGCGCCGACCTCGCCCGTGCCGTCGCCGCCGGACTCCTCCGACAGCCGGACGACCAGGTCGTCCAGGTGGGTGAGCAGCTCCTCGGGGGTCAGGTCGATGTCGGCGAGGGTGCGCACGGCGGTCCGCAGCCGGCCCATGGTGGCCGATGCCTGGATGCCGTGGCCGACGACGTCCCCGACGACCAGCGCGACCCGCATCCCGGACAGGGGGATGATGTCGAACCAGTCGCCGCCCACCCCGGAACGGGCCGCCGGGAGATAGCGGGAGGCCGCCTCCAGCGCGGCGGTGGGCGGCAGCCACCGGGGGAGCAGGCTGCGCTGCAGCATCAGGGTCGTCTCGCGCTCGCGGGAGTAGCGGCGGGCGTTGTCGATGCAGACCGCGGCGCGGGCGCTGACCTCCTCGGCCAGCAGCACGTCGTCGTGCGTGAACGCGTAGGGGTGGCGGAACCGGGTGAAGACCGCGATCCCCAGGGTGGTGCCGCGGGCCTGCAGCGGCACGGACATCGTGGAGTGGATGCCGTACTCCTCGACCCGTCCGACCCGGACGGGGTCCCACTCCCGCCACCGCTCGAGGTCGCCGGAGGGCACCTGGGCGACGATCGCGTGCCCCGCGGCCAGGCACCGGGCCTGCGGCGACGCTTCCGGATACACGTCGAGGCGGCCCGGTTCGGCCACCGCCTCCGGGCAGCCCGGGTTGACCGACTGATGGGCGGCCCGGCGCAGGGCTATCGGCGGCGCCGGCGTGGTGACGGGGTCGTCACCGTGTTCCTGCGGGTCCAGCAGGTCGACGCTGACGAAGTCGGCGAGCGCCGGGACGCACACGTCGGCCAGCTCCTGCGCGGTGCGGGTGACGTCGAGGGTGGTGCCGATGCGGACGCTGGCCTCGTTGACCAGCTGGAGTCGTTCCCGGGCGAGGTGCTGCTCGGTGAAGTCGTGGGCGCTCACGCAGACACCGCGCACCTCGCCGTCGGAGCCGGTGAGCGGGGCGACGCGGGCGAGCCAGGCGTGGGCGCGGCTCTCGCCGGGGGCCTTGAGGTGGGTGTGCATGTCGTGGCCCCGGCCGGTGGCGAGTACGCGCCGCATGTGCTCCTCGAGCTCCGCGGCCCGCGTCCGGCCTCCGAGGTCGGTGGCCCGCAGGCCGCGGACGCGGTCCGCGGGGAGCTCGAAGAGGCGCGCCATGGCGTCGTTGACGCCGCGGATCCGGAGCCGGTCGTCGAAGATCATCGTGGCGCAGGGCGACTGGGTCAGGGCGGCTCTGACCAGCGGGTCGTCCGGCTGTTCGGGACCGCTGTCCAGAGGGGTGACGACCAGCCACGTGCCCGGACCGCCGGCCTCGGGCGGCCTGTGGCGGGCGAGCACCCACACGGACACCGTGTGCCCCTCGCGGTGCCGCAGGGCCAGCGTCCCGTTCCAGCGCTCGGTCCCGGGGCCGGGCACCGGGCCGTCGGACCCGTCGGCCAGCAGCTCGGCGGCGGGACGACCCACGACGTCCGCGGCCGGGTGGCCGAGCAGCAGACGCGCGCCCTCGCTCCACTCCCGCAGCGTGCCGGAGTCGTCGACGACGGCGCGCGCCGCGGCATCGTCGTGCGGGTTGACCGGACTCATCGTCGCCACTCCATTGCGCACACCCACGGTGAACAGCGCGTCACCTGGGCCCAGCCTAGTGCGTCCGCGCTCCGCGCGGACCCGAACCACCGGGCTCGCGGGGCCCCCTCGGCGCACGGGCCGCAGGGCCTCCGGGACGCCCGGGGCAGAAAGTGCTTTCCGCGGCCTTGACGGCCGCATGTGGGCCGACGTCAGAATCTGTTTGTTCACGATCAGTTGTGAGTACTTCTGATTCCTGGTGAGGGAGATCCGGCATGACGGTCACGCGCAGATCGGTCCTGATCGCCTCCGCGGCGGCGCCCACGGCGGGCGTCCTGGCGGGCGCCCCGTCGGCTTGGGCCGTGGACGCGGCGGAAGAGGGCACGGGCCGCCGCACGCTCGCCCTGCGGGACGGCTGGCGCTTCGCCCTGGTCGATCCGGGCGGGACCACCGACCCGACCGGGGCGTACGCGCGGGCCGCCGAACCGGACTACGACGACTCGGCGTGGCGGGAGGTGGCCGTCCCGCACGACTGGAGCATCGAGCAGACGCCCACCACCGAGCACGGCACCACCAGCGGCACCGGCTTCCTGCCGGGCGGCCTCGGCTGGTACCGCCTCGCCTTCACCCTGCCGCCCGCACTGGCCGGGAAGCGGATCTCGGTCGAGTTCGACGGCGTCTACATGGACTCCCGCGTCCACTGCAACGGTCGGGAGGTCGGCCGTCATCCCTACGGGTACACCGGTTTCGCCCTCGACCTCACCGGCCTGGTGCACACCGACGGCCGCACCGAGAACGTCCTCGCGGTCGAGGTGCGCAACCAACTGCCCAGCAGCCGCTGGTACTCGGGCAGCGGGATCTACCGGCAGGCCCGGCTCGTCGTCACCGAACCGGTGCACGTGCGGCGCTGGGGCACGTACGTCACCACGCCCGAGGTGAGCGGCGAGCGGGCCCTCGTCCGGGTGGAGACGTCGGTGGTCAACGCCACGGGCACCGCCCGCGAGGTCGAGATCAGGTCGGCGGTCGAGGACGCCGAGGGGCGGACGGTGGCCCGCACCGCCTCCACGGTCACCGTCGCGGACGACCGGAGCGAGATCCACGAACTCACCGTCCGCCGCCCCCGCCTGTGGGACTTCGCGGACCCGCACCGCTACACCCTGCGCACCGAACTGCGCGTCGGCGGGCGCACGGTCGACACCTACCGCACCCCCTTCGGCGTCCGCACCTTCCGCATCGACCCCGACGAGGGCTTCCACCTCAACGGGGTCCACGCCAAGCTCAAGGGCGTCGACCTGCACCACGACCTCGGCGCGCTCGGCGCGGCCGTCAGCGTCGACGCGGTCCGCCGGCAGATGACCCTGATGAAGTCGATGGGCGTCAACGCCTTCCGCACCTCCCACAACCCGCCCTCGCCCGAGATGACCGAGGTCTGCGAGGAACTGGGCATCGTGATGCTGGTCGAGGCCTTCGACTGCTGGCGCACCGGCAAGAACCGCTACGACTACGGCCGGTTCTTCGACGAGTGGTGCGAGCGGGACGCCACCGAGATGGTGCTCGCGGCCCGCAACTCGCCCGCCGTCGTCATGTGGTCGATCGGCAACGAGATCCCCGACTCCACCTCCACCGCCGGACTCGCGATGGCCGACCGGATCATCGCCGCGATCCGGGCCGCCGACGCCACCCGGCCGCTCGTCATCGGCTCCGACAAGTACCGTCGGCTGCCCGCCAGGGGCTCGGCGGCCGACCTGATGCTGGCCAAGCTCGACGGACTCGGCCTCAACTACAACACCGCCAAGTCGGTGGACGCCCTGCACGCGGCCTATCCGCACCTGTTCCTGTTCGAGTCCGAGTCGTCCTCCGAGACCTCCACGCGCGGCACCTACCAGGAGCCCGAGCACCTCAACACCGGTGAGAACCACACGCCCGGCGGGCGGGCGACCTCGTCGTACGACAACAACCTCGCCTCCTGGACCATGAGCGGCGAGTACGGGCACAAGAAGGACCGGGACCGCAGGTGGTTCGCCGGGCAGTTCCTGTGGTCGGGCATCGACTACATCGGGGAGCCCACGCCCTACGACGTCTTCCCCGTGAAGGCGTCCTTCTTCGGCGCGGTCGACACCGCGGGCTTCCCGAAGGACATGTACCACCTGTTCCGCAGCCAGTGGACCGACGAGCCGATGGTCCACCTGCTGCCGGAGACCTGGAACCACCGCGAGGGCGACACCGTCGAGGTGTGGGCGTACGCGAACGTCGACACCGTCGAGCTGTTCCTGAACGGGAAGTCCCTCGGCGTACGCCGGTTCGACACCAAGAAGACGGTGGACGGGCGGACCTACCTGGAGACCACCGAGGCCACCGGCGACGACAAGACCTTCACCGACGGCCCCTGGCCCGGCAGTTACACCAGCCCGAACGGCAGCGCGGGCAAGCTCCACCTGACCTGGAAGGTGCCCTTCGCGCCGGGCGAGCTGAAGGCGGTCGCCCGGCGCGGCGGCAGGACCGTCGCCACCGACGTCCTGCGCACCGCCGGGGCGCCGCACGCCGTGCGCCTCACCCCGGACCGGGAGGCCGTCGCCGCCGACGGCCGCTCCCTGGTCTTCGTGACCGCCGAGGTGGTCGACCGGCGCGGGGTGGTGGTGCCCGACGCCGGGCACCTGATCTCCTTCGAGGTCGCGGGCGGCTCCCTCGCCGGGGTGGACAACGGCCGCCAGGAGAGCGCCGAGCGGTACCAGGCGAGCACCCGGACCGCCTTCCACGGCAAGGCCCTCGCCATTGTGCGCTCCGGCACGCGGCCGGGGACGGTGCGCGTGACCGCCCGTGCGGAGGGGCTGCGCGCGGACACGGCGACCGTACGCGCCCGGCGGGCCGCGTCCCCCGCGACCACCCCGGCCCCGCGGTTCGCGCCCGAGCACCCGGCGCCGGTGGACCACCCGCACGCGGACGCGAGCTACTCCGGGCGCCCCGACACCCTGCCCGCCGCCATGCTCGACGGCGACCCGGCCACCGGCTGGTCCAACGGCTTCCACAAGGCGGCCACCGCCCTGCTGCCCGCCTTCGAGGGCGCCCGCGCCGAGGACTGGGTCTCGGTGGACCACGGGCGGACCCGCCGCTACGGCCGCATCGAGGTCTCCTTCACCGCGGACGCCGCGCACAGCCTGCCCGCCGCGGTGGAGGTCGCCGTCTGGGACGGCCGCGCGTGGCGGACGGCCGAAGGCGCCCGCGTCGAGTGGGCCACCGCGTCCGACGCCCCCACGGTGATCACCTTCGACCCGGTACGCGGTTCCCGGGTCCGGCTGACGCTGACGAGCCGTCACCCCGGTGAGGCGCGGGGAGCGGTGCGGATCAGCCGGCTGGAGGCGCCCGCCGTCTGACCGCAGCGCCCCGGTCCGGACGGGAACGGATCCGTCCGGACCGTTGACGGGCTGTCATGTCTGCCACAACCATGGCCCTCGACCTTTGTTGGGAGCGCTCCCATGATTCCGGGTGGCGCTGCCCGTCCCTCATCCCCGAGGAGCCCGGACGTGAAAAGACGCAGAACCGCGCTCGTCTCCCTGACGGCCCTGCTCGCGGCGGCCGTCACCGCGCTGCCCGCCGCCCCGGCCGGGGCCGACGAGACCGAGCAGGTCAGGAACGGCACCTTCGACAGCGGCACCGACTCCTGGTGGGCGAGCAGCGGCGTCACCGCCGGCGTGTCCGACGGCCGGCTGTGCGCCGACGTCCCCGGCGGCACCGCCAACCGCTGGGACGCCGCCGTCGGCCAGAACGACATCACCCTGGTCGCGGGGGAGTCGTACCGGTTCTCCTTCACCGCGACCGGCGATCCCGCCGACCACGTGGTCCGGGCGATCGTTGGCCTGTCGGTGTCCCCCTACGACACCTACTACGAGGTCAGCCCCCAGCTGAGCGTCTCCGGCAACACCTACTCGTACACCTTCACCTCGCCCGTCGACACCACCCAGGGGCAGGTCGGCTTCCAGCTCGGCGGCACCCCCGACGCCTGGCGCTTCTGCGTGGACGACGTGTCCCTGCTGGGCGGCGTGGCACCGGAGCCGTACGTCCCCGACACCGGACCGAGGGTGCGGGTCAACCAGGTCGGCTACCTGCCGTCCGGACCGAAGAACGCCACGCTGGTCACCGACGCGAGGGCGCCTCTGCCCTGGCAGCTCAAGAACGCCGGCGGCCGGGTCGTGGCCCACGGCCGGAGCGTGCCGCGCGGCGTCGACGCCTCCTCCGGGCAGAACGTCCACTCGATCGACTTCGGCCGCTACACGCGGCGCGGCGACGGCTACACCCTGGTCGCCGACGGGGAGACCAGCCGCCCGTTCGACATCGGCACGGCCGCCTACGAGCGGCTGCGCGTCGACTCCGCGAAGTACTACTACACACAGCGCAGCGGCATCGCCATCAGCGACGAGCTGCGCCCCGGCTACGCCCGCCCCGCCGGGCACGTGGGCGCGGCACCCAACCAGGGCGACACCGAGGTGCCCTGCCGGCCCGGCGCGTGCGACTACACCCTGGACGTCTCCGGCGGCTGGTACGACGCCGGCGACCACGGCAAGTACGTCGTCAACGGCGGCATCTCCACCTGGGAGCTGCTGAGCACCTACGAGCGCTCGCTGCACGCCCGCACGGGGGAGCCGTCGAAGCTCGGTGACGGCACGCTCGCGATCCCGGAGAGCGGGAACGGGGTGCCGGACATCCTCGACGAGGCCCGCTGGGAGCTGGAGTTCCTGCTGAAGATGCAGGTGCCGGCCGGGCAGCCGCTGGCCGGAATGGCCCACCACAAGATCCACGACGCGCAGTGGACCGGGCTGCCGCTGCTGCCGGGCGACGACCCGCAGAAGCGCGAACTGCACGCCCCGACCACCGCGGCCACCCTCAACCTGGCGGCGACGGCCGCCCAGGCGGCCCGCCTCTACCGGCCCCACGACCGGGCCTTCGCGGCGAAGGCGCTCGACGCCGCACGCACGGCCTGGACCGCGGCACTCGCCCATCCGGACGTGCTGGCCGACGAGAGCGACGGCATCGGCGGCGGGGCCTACCCCGACAGCCGGGTGGACGACGAGTTCTACTGGGCGGCCGCCGAGCTGTACCTGACCACGGGGGAGCGGACGTTCGAGAAGTACGTGCTGGCGTCCCCCGTCCACACCGCCGACATCTTCGTCCCGCTCGGCTTCGACTGGGCGCGCACCGCGGCGGCCGCCCGCCTCGACCTGGCCACCGTGCCGAACCGGCTCCCCGGCCGGGACGCCGTGCGCCGCTCCGTCGTGAAGGGCGCCGACCGCTATCTCGCCACGCTGAAGGCGCACCCCTACGGGATGCCGTACGCCCCCGAGGGCAACGTCTACGACTGGGGCTCCAGTGCCCAGGTCCTCAACAACGCGGTCGTCCTCGCCTCCGCCTACGACATCACCGGCGGTTCCGCCTACCGTGACGGCGCCGTCCAGACCATGGACTACATCCTGGGCCGCAACGCGCTGAACATCTCCTACGTCACCGGCTACGGCGAGGTCAACGCTCACCACCAGCACAGCCGCTGGTACGCCCGCCAGCTCGACCCCTCCCTGCCCGACCCGCCGGACGGCACCCTGTCCGGCGGACCGAACTCGGCCATCCAGGACCCCTACGCGCAGAGCAAGCTCCAGGGCTGCGTCGGCCAGTTCTGCTACATCGACGACATCCAGTCCTGGTCGACCAACGAGCACACCATCAACTGGAACGCGGCACTGGCCCGCATGGCGTCCTTCGTGGCGGACCAGGGCTGACCGTCCGCTCACCCGTTCGCTTCCCGCGGTACCGTCGCGCTCCTGCTCTGACCTGGGGGTATTTACGGTTCAGTACCCGCGCGGTACCGTGGGAGGCATGCCAGCTCTGAACGTGGAGTTCAGTGACCGCGAGCTCGAGGACCTGCGGCAGATCGCCAAGGAACGCGGTACGTCGATGAAGGCGCTCGTGCGGGAGGCCGCCGCCGCCGACATAGCCCGGCACCGGGCGCTGCAGGAGGGCGCGGAGGCGTTCCGCCGGTTCTTCACCGCCCACGCCGACGAGTTCGCGGCCGCCTTTCCCGACGACGAACCACCGTCCGCCCGGGGCGAGGGGCGGGTCGCCTGACCCATGGCACCCGCCCTGCACATCGACGTGCCCTGGCTGCTCCAGCGTCACGAGGAGGTGCTGCCGGAGCAGCCCACGATCAACGACTTCTCCGCACTGGTCGCCGCCGCCGCGCGGCACCGCGTCGATCCGCCCCGCCTCGGGGTGGACTCCGACCCCGCCTGGCGGGCCGCCGCCCTGCTGCACACCCTCGCCGTGCTCAGGCCCCTGCCGTCGGCCAACGCCCGCTTCGCCTGCGCGACGGCCGTGGCGTACATGTTCGCCAGCGGCGTCGGCATCGACCCGCCCTACGGCGCGCTGGTCGACCTCGCGCGCGACCTGCTCACCGGTGACGCCGACGTCTACGGGGCGGCCGACCGCCTGCGGTCCTGGCAGATCTGAGCCCGCCCGGCGCGGCCCTTCCCGGGGCCGCCGGCCGAGGGCGGGGGGAACGGGACCGGCGGCCCTCGCGCGCGGGAGGGCCGCCGGTCCGCGCGGGGCCTTCCGGGAAGGACCGTCGCCAGTCCACCACGCCGCCGCGCACGCCGGGAGCGTGCGCGGCGCACCGGCGTGTGCGGGCCTTTCGCACGGGGCGTGCCGGGAAGGCCGAAAACCCGTGTAAACGGCATCGGTTTCCGTGGATTCCGGCTTTCTTCCCCGGAGGCCCGACGTTTCCCGAACGCCTTGTTGACCATGAGTGGTTCGTGCGAGAGTGAAGCACTCGTGCGGGGGGTGAAGGCCGGGTCTCGCGCGCACCGTGGGGAGCCGGGTCCGGTGTCGCCGTGGCGCATTCACGCCCCCGTGCCGCGCCCAAAAGGTATACATCAATTCCCTTTCGGCGACCGGAGCTTCTGCGTCACCTGTGCGTGGGAAGGAAACAGCTCAGTGCCCATCCCCCACCCCCCTCGTCCCGTCCACCCGCCCTCCGGCCGGGACCCCGGGGAGCCCGACGAGTGGCTGGCCGCCCGCCTCCGGGACGGTCCGGAGAGCGAGGCCGCCAGGGCCGCCGCGCTGCTGACCGCCCGGCACTGGCAACCGGCCCACGACTACGCGGCCATCTGCCTCGCCGCGTCGGGGCAGACCGCCGCCATGGTCACCGCCGCCGCCCAGCACCGGGTGCTGGACCGTCTCGCCCAGGGCGAACCGGCCACGGCCCTGCGTCCGCGGCTGCTGGTGGCCGTGCGCGACACCGTCCGCCAGTGGTCGGCCGACGACGCGGTCAACGGCCTCCTGCCGCAGTTGCTCAAACCCGCCGGGGGGCGCGGTATGCGGGCGGCGAAGTCCCTGATCCCGGAGAACCGCACCCTGGCCGCACGCGCATTCGCGTCCCTTCCCGGGCCGGCCCGTTGTCTGCTGTGGCACACGGAGGTCGAGGGCGAGCCCATTGCCGTTCCGGCCGGTCTCCTCGGCATGGACACCGACACCGCGTCGGCCACGTTCGAACAGGCGCGTGAGAAATTCCGTGAGGGTTGTCTGCACGCGCACCGGCAACTCGCGCCGGCCCGGGACTGCCGTTTCCACAACCGCCTCCTCGACGTCCCGATACGCCGTGGCGGGGATCTGCTGCCGGACGTGCGGAAGCATCTGGCGGAGTGCCGGCACTGCCGCCACGCGGCCGAACAACTCGCCCATTTCGAAAGCGAGCTGGGGCCGCTGATCGCGGAGGCGGTGCTCGGCTGGGGCGCCCGGCGCTATCTCGATTCCCGCCCGGGCCGCGCGGGCCGGGGCACGCAGGCCAGGGGCGCCGCCCGGCACCGCGGCGGCCGCCCGGGCCTGCCGGCCCGGCTCCCCGCGCTCGTCCGCCGGCTCCCGGGCCGGCCGCGCTCGGTCCGGTCGATGCTCAAAGGAGCCGGCGCCGCCTCGGTGGGGGCGCTGGCGATCGCCCTCGTGGTGAACGCGTGGTCGTACGACGGCGGCGGCGCCGATCCGGCCGCGTCCACCAGCGCCGTCGACGGCCGGGGCACGGCGTCCGCGACCTCCCGCCCGAAGCCGCCCGGCGCCGCCGGACTGCCCACGGCCGCGGAACCCACCCGGCTGCGCAACGTCGCCGCCGGGCTCTGCCTCGACGTCCGGGGCGAGCCGAAGGCCGGGGCGGGCACCCGGCTGGCGGCGTGCTCCGAGGCGTGGACGCAGCAGTGGACCCTGGAGGACGACGGCCTGCTGCGCAGCGTCGCCGACCCCGGGCTGTGCCTGGACTCGCAGGCGGACGCCGGCGTCGTCGTTCTCGGTACCTGCGCCGACGAGGGGACCGGGCGGGGCGACGACGTGCGCTACGACCGCACCGCGCAGGGCGCGCTGCTGCCGCGCCGGCAGAACCGGCTCGCCCTCGCCGCCACCACCGGCGCGCCGGACGCCGACGTCGTCGTCGAGGTGCACGACGGCTCCGCCGGACAGCGCTGGCGGATCGAGAAGGCGCCGGCCGCGGACGGGGCCCTGTCGATCGCCGGCTCCGGCACGGCCCCGGCCGCACGACCCGTGGATCTGCCGGGCACGTAGGAGCTGTCCTCGCCGTCGCCCCCGCGCCGGCGCGGGGGCGACGGCCGCCCGTCCGGAACTCGTCGCTCAGCCGCGCACGTGCAGCCCGAAACCCGAACGGCCCGCGGGCTCCAGCCCCTCCTTCAGGTGCAGCGAGGGGATCGCGTAGTCGCCGGCGTTCTGCCGCCGGAACGCGATCGGCTCGGTCGACTCCAGGGTGAGCAGGCGCCGTTCCCAGGCCTTGGCGGCGTCCGGGTAGTCCTCGACGGTCATGCGGTCGGTGCCGTACAGCACGAACGGCGGCAGCACCTCGAGGCCCGGGTAGTAGAGGATGCCGTGCTGGATCGGGAACAGCAGATCGTCGATGGGACCGTTGATCCCGCGAGCGGAGTAGTGCGACTCCAGGCCGCCGACGGTCACCGACAGCAGGGCCCTCCTGCCCGCGAGGGTGCCTTCGCCGAACCGCTCGCCGTACCTGGTGTCGCTGTGCTCACCGACGCCGTACGCGAAGTGGAAGGTGAACACCCGGTCCACCCAGCCCTTGAGGACGGCGGGCATCGTGTACCACCACAGCGGGAACTGGAAGATGACCGTGTCGGCCCACAGCAGCTTCTCCTGCTCGGCGCGGACGTCCGGGGTGAGCGCCCCGGCGTCGAAGGCCCGGCCCGAGTCCCGGGCGACCCTCAGCGGACTCGAGGCGTGGGGGCCGTAGTCCGCGGCGTCCACGGCCGCCTTCCAGTTCATCGCGTACAGATCGCTCACCCGTACCTCGTGTCCGGCGCTCTCCAACGTGGACACCGCGAGGTCCTTCAGCGAGCCGTTGAGCGACTTCGGCTCCGGGTGGGCGTGGACGATCAGCGTCTTCACGGGGACTCCTTCGGGTCGGGTGCCTCCGATCCTGGACGTCGCGGCGCCCGGCGTTCAGGGACGGCCCTTCCGTCGGACGGGGCTTCCTGGTACTGGCAGGACCACCTTCGCGGGCGGCGCCGGGGCCATACTGGGCGCATGGATGATCTCGCGGGCTTCCTGCGGACCCGGCGCGCCCGGGTCGACCCGGCTACCGCCGGCATCCCCGTCGACCGCCGCCGCCGGGTCGAGGGGCTGCGCCGCGAAGAGGTCGCTCACCTGTCGGGAGTCAGCGTCGACTACTACGTGCGCCTGGAGCAGGGCCGTGCGACCCAGCCCTCCGAGCAGGTCCTGGACGCGCTCGCCCGCGTCCTCGGCCTCGACGGGACCGAACGCGGGCACCTCCACCGGCTCGCCCGGCAGCGCCGCCGCCCCGCGAAGGCGCCGGGCGGGCGGGTCCGGCCGGAGCTGCTGCGCGTCCTCGACCTGGTCGCCGGCGCACCGGCGCTGATCATGAACCACCGTCTGGACGTGCTCGCCGGCAACCGCCTCGCCGGGCTCCTCCACGGCCGGCCGGTGACGGGCCTGAACACCGCCCGGCACCTCTTCCTCGAGGAGGCCGAGCGCGGCCTCTACGCGGACTGGGAGACCTGCACCCTCGACGCGGTCGGGCACCTGCGGCTGGCCGCCGGGAAGTACCCCGAGGACCCCCGTCTGGCCTCGCTCGTCGGCGAGCTGGCGATGGGCAGCGAGCGCTTCCGCCGCCTGTGGGCCCGCGCGGACGTGCGCGCCCGCACGCACGGTCGCAAGGCCTACCGGCACCCGCTGGTCGGACTGCTGGAACTGCACCAGGAGAACTTCTCGCTGCCCGACGCGCCGGGCGTGGAGCTGCTGGTGCTGTCCGCGGCCCCCGGCAGCGCCGCGGAGGACGGGTTGCGCCTGCTCGCGGGCCTGGACGCGGCCGACGGCGACGCGCTTCCCCCGGCGAACGCCCGGGCCCGCGGGTGACCCGGCGACGCGGCGGACGTGTCCGTGCCGTGGACGGGCGTCATGGCCGCGGTCGCGACGGTGCCGCGGGCACCGGCACCCGGAGAAGGAACACCGCTCGGAGAGACACGTGAAACCGGCAGGCAGGAGGGCACCGAGGACATCCTCGGCCGCGGGCCGGTCGGACACGGCAGGCTCCCGCCGACGGCGATCCACCAGCCCCGGGACGGCACGCTCCGACACGGCGATCGCCTCGTCCGGATCATCGATCCCGCGCACCGGTTTCCGGGTGCCTATGAGCTCTTCCACGGCACGCACCCTGCCATCCCGCTCCGACGAACACGCGAGCGAGGAGGATCGCCCGGACAGAACCTAGGCTTGCCGCCATGAACCGATGGGAGCAGTTGACCGGTGGCCGGTCCGGTGAGCGGTACGCCGCTCGTTTCGCGGAACTCGCCGACCGGGGACAGGACGTGCACGGCGAGGCGCGGTTCTGCGCCACGCTGGTGCCGCCCGGAGCGCGGGTGCTGGACGCCGGCTGCGGCACCGGGCGGGTGCTGATCCAGCTCGCCCGCCTGGGGTACGACGGCGTGGGCGTGGACCAGGACGCCTCCATGCTGGCCGTGGCACGCCGGAACGCGCCGGGACTGACCTGGCTGCGGGCCGACCTCTCGGAGTTCGACCCCGCCACCGCGGGCGTCGCCCCCGGCTTCGACCTCGTCGTCGCCGCGGGCAACGTCTTTCCCCTCCTCGCCCCGGGCACCGAGGCCGCCGTCGCCGCCGCGCTCGCCCGGGCCCTGCACCCGGGCGGCCTGCTCGTCGCCGGCTTCGGCCTGGACCGGGACCACCTTCCCGTGCCACCGAGCCTGACCCTCGCGGAGTACGACGCCCACTGCGCCGCGGCCGGCCTCACCCTCGCCGACCGCTTCGCCACCTGGGACGCCGACCCGTACGACGGCGGCGGCTACGCGGTCAGCGTCCACCGCCGCTGAGGACGGCCCCGCCCGGCGGCCGGCGCTCCCCGCGGGGGGCACGGGCCGCCGGTACCGCGACCGTCGCGATGGTGGGCACCGGAGGAACCCGGCCGGTCGTCCTGCGGGACGACAGCGCCTCGGGCGAGTCGTCCGTCGCGGCCGGCCTCCGTGAGCGGTTCGGCCGCTGCCTGGCTCCGGTCCTCCGGCCGGCCGGGACGACCTCCGCCGCGTCGTGCTCCGCGAGCGCGGCCGGCCCGGCGCCGCGAACACCGGCCTGATCGACCTGACGGCCCGCTACGCCCTGGACGCCGGGTGTCACGTCGTGGTCGAAGGCGTCCTGTACGCCGACCGCTACGGCGACATGCCCGCCCGGCCGCGCGCCGACCACCGGGGCCCGACCCGCGGTCACCACCTGGACGTGCCGTTCGGCGAAACCCTCGCCCGGCACGCCGGCAAGCCGATCGCCGACGGGGTCGGCGAGTCGCGGCTGCGCGACTGGTGCCGGCCGCGCGACCTGCTGCCCGGCGGCGTCGGGACCGTCATCGCCGCCGACAGCGCCCTGTACGGGACCGTCGACCGCATCCCGCGCGACACCGGCCTGGCCGGCCTGCCCGCCGTGGACCACTGACCGGAGCTCAGGCCCGCTCCTCCACGAGGTCGGCCGGGCCGGGCGTGGTGGGGGAGGCGTGTCCGGACAGGGCGAGCGTCAGATCGAGTTCGGCGAGCAGACAGCGGATCACGTGCTCGACGCCCGCCTGCCCGTCCAGGCCGAGGCCGTAGACGTACGGGCGGCCCAGCAGCACCGCCCGCGCGCCGAGCGCGAGCGCCTTGAAGACGTCGTCGCCGGTGCGGACGCCGCTGTCGAACAGCACGGTGAGCCGGTCACCGACCGCCTCCACCACGCCCGGCAGCGCGTCGGCAGCCGCGACCGAACCGGCCACCTGACGCCCGCCGTGGTTGGACACCACCACACCGTCCATCCCTGCGTCGGCGGCGAGCCGGGCGTCGTCCGGGTGCAGGACGCCCTTGAGGACGATCGGGCCGTCCCAGTTCTCCCGCAGGAACGCCAGGTCCGGCCAGGTCTTGCCCGGGTCGGAGAACATGGCGACGAAGTGCATCACCGCCGCGTTCGGATCCTCGTGCACCGGCTTGGCCAGACCCGCCCGGAACGCCGGGTCCGAGAAGTAGTTGGCGGTGCCCACCCTGTGCAGGAACGGCAGGTACGCCTGGTCGAGATCGCGCGGGCGCCACGACAGCAGCGGGGTGTCCAGGGTGACGAAGAGGGCCGTGAACCCGGCCGCCCCCGCCCGCTCCAGGAAGCTGCGGGCCACCTCGCGGTCCTTCGGCCAGTACAGCTGGAACCAGCGCTCGGCGTCCCCCATCGCCTCCGCGACCTGCTCCATCGGCGTGCTGGACGCCGAGGACAGGACGAACGGCACGCCCTGCGCGGCGGCGGCCCGGGCGGCGGCCCGCTCCGCGTCCGGATGCATGATCGACAGCACGCCCACGGGCGCCAGCGCCAGCGGAGCCGGCAGGGCGCGCCCCAGCACCTCGACCGAGAGGTCCCGCTCGTGCACGTCCCGCAGCATCCGCGGCACGATCCGGCGCCGCTCCAGGGCCCGCCGGTTGGCGCGGGCCGTGGAGCCGTCGCCCGCGGCGCCCGCGACGTAGCCCACGGGACCGGGGCCGAGCCGCCGCTCGGTCAGCTCCTCCAGCCGGGTCAGGTCGGTGGGCAGCCGCGGCACCGCGCCCGTCATCCCGTTCAGGTAGATCTCGTACTGGAAGTCCGCCCAGTGCTTCGCCATCCGTACGTCCCGCCCCTCGTCGTCGAGCTCGCGCAGCCAGCACCATACTCGCGAGTAGGCCGAGGGGGGTCCGGTGGGTGCCGGACCGTTTCGGGGATGTTTCCGGCCTATTGGCGAACGGGGGGATCACGCCATCCGGCCGGAACACATGATCAAGAACCGCCCCGTTCCGGACTTGGAACGTTCTAATTCCGTGACTTCCCGCCACTGATTCAACACGCAAGGTTACCGAAACCCATGGGGTCGATGTGTTTTTCGGCAGCGGACTCGGCAGACTCGCGCTCGCCGCTCCGGCTCCGACCGGGCTGGGCCGGCACCACTCCCGAACCGAGCGGAAGGATGCACACCATGCGGAACACCGCGCGCTGGGCAGCGA
Organism: Streptomyces sp. NPDC029152; assembly: GCF_055564355.1. Lineage (NCBI taxonomy): Bacteria > Bacillati > Actinomycetota > Actinomycetes > Kitasatosporales > Streptomycetaceae > Streptomyces > Streptomyces sp. NPDC029152. The sequence goes on from NZ_JBVHWR010000012.1 coordinate 198,363, forward strand.
CTCTGGGCCTGACGGCCACCGCCGTCTGCGGGCCCCTCGCCGGGGCCTCCCTCGCCTCCCCGGCCACCGCCCCCGCGTCGCTCTACGCCCCCTCGGCCCTGGTGCTGACGGTGGGGCACGGAGAGAGCGCTGCCACCGCCGCACCGCTGCGCGCCGTCACCCTGACCTGTGCGCCGAGGGCCTCCGGCACCCACCCGGCCGCCGGTCCGGCCTGTGCGGAACTGCGCGACGCGGGCGGCGACCTCGACGCCCTGACGGGCGACACCGGTGTGCTGTGCACCCGGGAGTACGCCCCGGTCGTCGTCACCGTCGACGGGGTCTGGCAGGGCCGGCGCGTCTCCTACGAGCGCGCCTTCGCCAACGAGTGCGTGAAGAACGCGGGCAGTACGAGCGTCTTCGCGTTCTGAGAGACCGGGACCGCGCGGTCCGCGCGACGTGACCGGCTGCTCGTCGCTGGGGAGTGCGAGCGCCGCCGCGTGGACGGGTCGCGGTCCCGCACCGGGGACGGCGGGCGGAGTGGGGCCGTCCGCCGTTCCCCGGTACCACCGCCGGGCGGCCGGGCTTCAGCCCTCGTCCGCCGGCCCGTCACCCCGCCCCGACGACCGGGCGCGGTGGCTGGTGTCGCACCAGGGGTAGCGCCGGCTGCGGCGACAGGTGCACAGGGCGACCCGGAAGCGGTCGGAGGACACCGTCGTGCCGTCCTCCAGCTCGACCTCCACCGGCCCCTCCACCAGCATCGGCCCCCGGCGCTGGACGGTGATCCGGCGGGGCGTGTCAGACGGGGAGTTCGGCACGGACGACCACCAGCTCCTCCTCGTTGTCGGCCAGGGACAGCAGACCCCGCTGCCGCAGCCAGCGTTCCCGGCCGCGCACCACGGGTCCGAAGGCGATCCGCTGCCGCCGGGTCACCGCGGCCTTCAGGCCGGCCTCCCGCAGGTGCCCGACGGTCCGCCCGGGGTCGCTCAGCGCGGACTGCACGAGCAGCAGCACACCGCCGGGCCGCAGCAGGGCGGGCGCCTCCCGGCAGATCCGGTCCAGCACCAGCCGGCCGTCGTGACCGGCGTCCCAGGCCCGGGCCGCACCGCGCGGCCGGCGGCCGCCGCCCGGCGCCGGGACGTACGGCGGATTGGCCAGGACGAGGTCGAACGACTCGCCCCGTACCGGAGTGAAAAGGTTGCCGCGCAGAACGCGCACGCGCACGCCGGCCCGTGAAGCGTTCAGCCGGGCGGCCCACACGGCACGCCGTGACACGTCCACGGCGGTGACCCGGCCGCCCCGCCGGGCGGCTGCCAGCGCCAGGGCGCCCGTGCCCGTCCCCACGTCCAGAACGGCCGCACCGGGCGGCAGCGACTCGTCGGACAGGGCCCCGACCAGCAGGGCGGTGTCCTCCTGAGGGGCGTAGACGCCCGGTAGCACCATGAAATTCACGGAACCCGCGTACCCCGGCGGTCATGAAATATGGGAGGCTCCGGAAGGCTCGGGGGACACGTCCGCCAGGGGAGTGCGCAGGGACGAGCGGCCGGCGCGCCAGTCGGCGAGCAGCCGGTCGCCGAACCGGTCCTCCAGGTACCCGGTGGCGTCGATGCCGAAGACGACGTCCGCCGCGAGCTGGGGCTCCTCCTCCAGCAGGCCGTCGATCACCTCGTGCCGGACGATCTGCTCGTGCACCGCGTCGGCCTCGACGTGCTCGTCGTAGAAGTGCTCGGCGGCCGGACCGGCGCCGGTACGGCGCATCGCCTCGGCGAGCCGCCGGGAACCGGGCGACGAGGTGATCTCCACCGCCGCGAAGTGCCCCACCAGCGCGCCGCGCAGCGACCGGTGCAGGCCGAACAGGGACATCATGTTCACCGTGGCCAGGCACTCGGCCGAGGCCGCGTCGAGATGACGCCCGTACGCCGTGTCCAGGCCCAGGTCCGTCATCAGGTCGGCGAACAGCCGGGCGTGCACCCGGTCGGCGCGGCCGCCGCCGTACTCGTCGAACTCCACCGCCGCCATCGCCGCCTTCGCACGGCCCCACAGCCGCGGCAGCACCCACGCGTGCGGGTCGGCCTCCTTGAGGTGGTACAGGGAGCGCTGGGCCGCGTACTCCCGCAGGTGCCACAACTCGCCCTCGTCCCGCAGGAAGTGGCTCACGCCCTTGCCGTCGACCGGCTCGACCAGCAGCGCCCCGACCGCGTCCGCCACGCTGTCGTGGACCGGTGTGTCGGCGCGCAGCGCGGACAGGAAGCGGTCCTCCAGCGCCGCCCGGACGCGCAGCAGGCCGGGGTCCCACTCCAGGCCGGGGGACACGCCGGCGAAACCGCGGTAGTGCAGCTCGTAGCACTGGTACAGGGCCAGCTGAAGGTCGTCGCCGTACGGTGCCGCGGCGGCGACGTCCTCGGCGCGGGGCAGCGGGGCCGTGCCGAGCAGATACGAGCCGACGGCCGCGGAGAGCGGGCCCCGGGCCGTCGGCAGCTGTGGTTCTTCGCGGACGTTCTCCATGCGTCGCGGGTACCCGTCGGACGCCGTCGCATCCGTGTCGCGCCGGGCCTCCGCGTCGCCGGCCTACTCCTTGCCGGACTCCTCCTGCGCCTCGACGTTCGGGGAGGTGGCGTCGCCCGCCTCGCCCCGGTGCCGCCGCTCCTCGGCGGACTCCGGGTCGCGGGTCTCGGCCTCCTCGATCTCGCGCATGACCTCCTCGATGGCCGTCTCGGGCTGCTGGTGGTCGCGGTCGCCGTGATGGGACACGAAGGGACTCCTCTTCTCTTTCGGTTTCTCGTCCGGCTTCTCGTCCGGTCCGGTGTGGTCGCCGGCCCCGTCCGGGGCCCGTGGCGGTGTCAGTTCGCCGTGGTCGCGATGCGCAGCGGCACCGGGCCGGGGGCGGCGGGCTCGCCGCCGCGGCGGACGACCTCCGACCACCAGGACGGCCCGTCCTCGATGTGGCGCAGCAGGACGCCCTCGCGGATCGCCCAGGGGCACAGCGTCACCGCCTCCAGTCCGGTCAGTTTCATCGCCGTGTGCCCGACGACCGCGCCCGCCAGACTCTGCGCGGAGCGCGGCGCGGAGATGCCGGGCAGGCGGGCCCGCTCGGCGGCGGACAGGGCGGCCAGGCGGCCGGCCGCCCGCTTGAGGTCCGCGCGGCTCATCCGGCGTTCCTCGAAGGGCCCGTGGCGGCCGGGCAGGGCCCCGCACAGCCGCCCGAGCTGCTGGAACGTCCGCGAGGTCGCCACCGCCGTGCGCGGCCCCTCCCAGCGGATCCGCGCCGCGACGTCCCGCAGCTGGTGGCGGACCGTGCGGCGCAGCGCCCGCAGCTGCTCCGGACGCGGTGCGTCCTGGCCGCCCGCGAGGAACTCGTGGGTCAGCCGCCCGGCCCCCAGCGGCAGCGACGCCACGAAGTCGGGCAGCCGGCCGCGGCCGAAGGCGACCTCCAGCGAGCCGCCGCCGATGTCCAGCAGGGCGAGCGGTCCCGACCGCCAGCCCATCCAGCGCCGGGCCCCGAGGAACGTCAGCTCGGCCTCCACCTCGCCCGGCAGGGTGCACAGGTCGACCCCGGTGCGGGCCCGGACGGTGTGCAGCACCTCCTGGCGGTTGGGCGCGGCACGCACCACGGCGGTCGCGAAGGCCAGCGGGCCGGCCGCGCCCCACCGGGCCGCGGTCCGGTCCGCGTCGGCGACCGCCGCCACCAGCCGCTCCACCGCCTCCTCGGGCACCGGAGCACCCGGCGGGACCTGCTCGGACAGCCGCAGGCGCCACTTCGCCGTGTGGACCGGCAGCGGGACACCGCCCTCCGCGTCCGCCACCACGAGCCGGACGGTGTTCGACCCGACATCCACCACGCTGATTCGCATGAAGGCCCAGGTACCCACTTACGCGCCGGTCCAACTGCGCGCCGGCCGGGCACCGCCGGACCGGCGCCTCAGGCCAGCTGCCGCCGCACCAGCTCGTGCAGCCGGCCGCCCGTGTCCGCCAGCAACTCGGCCGGCGGGCCCTGCTGGGCGATCCTGCCGTCCTCCATCACGATCACCCGGTCGGCGTCCAGCACCGTGGTCAGCCGGTGGGCGATGACGACGCGGGTGGCGTTCAGCGCCTTGGTCGACTCGATCACCGTGCGCTGCGTCGCGTTGTCCAGGGCGCTGGTCGCCTCGTCGAGGAAGAGGACGCGCGGGCGGCGGATCAGCGCCTGCGCGATCATGAGCCGCTGCCGCTGGCCCCCGGAGACCGCCCCGCTGCCCGACACGATGGTGTGCAGGCCCATCGGCATCCGCTTGATGTCCTCGGCGAGCCCCGCCATCTCGGCCGCAGCCATCGCCTCCTCGGGCGTGTACGGCTCGGTGCCGCAGATGACGTCCAGGATCGAGCCGGTGAACGGCTGCGCGTGCTGGAGCACCACCCCGCACTGGCGGCGCACCGCCGACCGGTCGAGCGCGGCCAGGTCCTGGCCGTCGTACAGGACGCTGCCCGACAGCGGACGGTCGAAGCCGATCAGCAGCCTCAGCAGGGTCGACTTGCCGCAGCCGCTGGGCCCGACGATCGCCACGAACTCGCCCGGCCGCACCGCGAACGACACGTCGTCGAGGACCAGCGGCCCGTCGTCGGTGTACCGGAACGACAGCCGCCGCGCCTCGATCGCCCCGGACAGCGGTCCCGGCCGGGTGCTCGCGGTGCGCACCTCGGGCGCCGCCTCCAGCACCGGCTTGATCTCCTCGAACAGCGGCAGCGCCGCCACCGCCGACACGAAGGCACCGGTCAGCTGGGTGACCGAGGTCAGCAGCATCGTCACCGACGTGTTGAAGGTGAGGAACGCCGCCGCCGACATCGAGCCGCGGGCCGGGCCGGCCAGCAGCATGAACATCAGCAGCGTGCACAGCGGCAGGTACACCGCGCCGAGCACCGCGTTGAGGTTCTTGACCCGCCCGGCCCGCTGCTGGAGCTCACGACTGCGCGCGAACTGCGCCGCCCAGGCCGCGTAGGCGTAGTTCTCGGCCGCCGCGACCCGCAGCTTGGGCAGTCCGCGCAGGGTCTGGAAGGCCTGGTTGTTCAGCTTGTTGGTGAGCCGCACCAGCCGTCGCTGCCAGCGCACCTGCCACAGTCCGAGGCCCAGGAACACCGCGGCGACGACCACGAGCATGCCGATCGCCGCGAGCGCCATCGGCACGCTGTACCACAGCAGCAGCCCCAGGTTCATGGCGCCGACGGTCACCGACTGGGCCACCGTCGGCCCGACTCCGGCCAGCAGCCTGCGGATCGCGCTGACGCCCATGGCCGCGCTCGCCAGCTCACCCGTGGAGCGCTCGGTGAAGAACCGGGTCGGCAGCCGCAGCAACCGGTCCCACACGGCCGGCTGGAGGGCCGCCTCGATGCGGCCCTCCAGCCGCAGGATCGTGAGGTTCTGCAACAGCGTGAACGCCGCCGCGACGACACTGCTCAGCATCACCGCGAGACACACCTGCACGATCAGCCCGGTCTGCGCCTTCGGCACGAACTCGCCGAGCACCTTGCCGGTCGCGACCGGCACCAGCGCGCCGATCGCCACGGTCACCAGCCCGGCGAGCAGCAGGCCCGCCAGGTCACCGCGCGTGCCCCGCAGACAGAACCGCAGCAGCCGCAGGGGACCGAGCCGGCGCTCGGGCAGCGGCCGGTAGAACATCACCGCGCGCGGCTCGAACTCCTCGGCGTTCGCCTTCCCGACCGGAGTCTCCCGGCCGGTCGCCGGGTGGACGGCCACGTAGCCGCCCCGCCGCCACAGCAGCGCCACCGGCGCGCCCGACAGGGCCCGGTGCCCGACCAGCGGCCCGACGTCGTCCCGCCACCAGCGGCCGTCCAGCCGTACGGCCCGGGTGCGGACCCGGGAGGCCAGGGCGATCCGCTCCACCGGGTCGAGCCGGTCGCTCTCGGCGCCGTTCCGCGCGGGCTCGGCCAGCGTGATCCCGGCCGCGCGGGCGACCAGCTCGCAGGCCGCGTAGGTGGCGTCGGCGTCGGCGGCCGTGGCGCGCTTGCCCGGCCGCCCGCCGATGGAGGCCAGCAGCGTCCGGTCGGCCTGGGCGCGTACCGCCTCACCGGCCCTGATGCCGGCCGCGGTGCGCGTCTCGTGGGTGCGCTCCAGCTGCTCGATCCAGCGGTCCAGGGTGGTCAGCAGCCGGTACTGCTGGTCGACCATGCTCTGCCACAGCGCGGGGTCCATCAGCAGATCGGCGGCCGCCTCCTCGCCGTACACCGCGCCGTACTGGACGCTGCCGGGCGGCACCTGCATCCAGAACACGTCGTCGTCGGTGGGCGCCGCCGCCCGTTCGGAGGCCATCGGCGCCTGGAAGAGGACGGACAGACTGCGCCCGACGCCGAGGGCGAGGGCATACTCCAGCGGACTCGTCGTCGGCGGCACGTACCGGGGGTTGCCGTACTCGTCGTACGACCAGGTCTGCGTGGGCGCCGGCCGGTACAGCTCGCGCAGCCCGATGCGGTGCACCACGCAGTCCCGCAGGGGGCGGGCGACCAGCGTGTGCTGGGGGCCGGCCACCGGGCCGAGCAGCACCGAACCCGCCTCCAGGCGGCCCAGGTGGTGCCAGTGGCCCCGCTGCTCCGCGTCCACCGCGAACAGGTCCACCGCGCCGGACACGACCAGCCAGAGCACCTGCGGGCCCTCCAGGTCGAGGCGGTTGGAGCCGGCGCAGTCGACGCGCGTGCCCAGGGAGCCGAGCGGGCCGAGGACGAGATCGCCCTGCCCTTCGTGCACCGACGTCATCTCACCGCTCCCCGACCAGCGCCGCGTACGCGCCGCCGCGCGCCACCAGTCCCTCGTGCCGCCCGCGCTCCACGACCGTGCCGTGCTCCAGGACGACGATCTCGTCGCTGTCCCGCACGGTGCTCAGCCGGTGCGCGATGACCACGCACGCGCAGCCGCGCCGGCGCAGGTTGTCCATCACCACCAGCTCGGTCTCCGCGTCCAGCGCGCTGGTCACCTCGTCCAGCACCAGGATGCTGGGCCTGCGCACCAGCGCCCGCGCGATCTCCAGGCGCTGGCGCTGCCCGCCGGAGAAGTTGCGGCCGTCCTGCTCGACCCTGCTGTGGATGCCGCCGGGACGGCGCATCACGACGTCGTACAGCGCGGCGTCCCTGAGCGCCTCCACCACGGCGTCGTCCGGGACCGAGGGGTCCCACAGCGCCACGTTGTCGCGCACCGAGCCCTCGAAGAGGAACACGTCCTGGTCGACGAAGGAGACGGAGGACGCCAATGCCCCGCGCGGAATGTCCTCCAGGCGCTGCCCGTCGATGCGGATCACGCCCTCCCACGGGGTGTACAGGCCGGAGATCAGCCGGGACACCGTGGACTTCCCGCTGCCGGAGCCGCCGACGAGGGCCACCTGGCGCCCCGGACCGACGGTCAGGTCGAAGCCGGTCAGCAGCGGCTTGTCGAGGGGGCTGTAGCCGAACGAGACGTTCTCCAGCTCGACGTGGCCGCGCAGCCGGCGCGTGGAGTCGCCACCGCCGGGGCGGCCGTACAACGGGTCGGCCCGGAAGTTCTCCACGTCCTTCAGCCGGGCCACGTCGGCCGCGAAGTCCTGGATGCGGCCCGCGACGCCGTTCAGCCGGGTCAGCGGAGCCGTGAAGCGGGTGACCAGCGCCTGGAAGGCGACCAGCAGGCCGACCGAGATGTGCCCCTCGACCGCCCGCATGCCGCCGATCCACAGGATCAGCGCGCTGTTGAGCGTGGCGAGCGTCGGCGCGACCACGCCCAGCCAGGCGCTCGGCACCCCGAGCCGCTGCTGCTCCTCCAGCGTGGTGGCGTGCTGCCCGGCCCACTTGCGGAAGTAGCCGTCCTCGCCGCCGGTCGCCTTCATCGTCTCGATCAGCTGAAGGCCGGTGTACGCCGTGTTGGTCAGCCGGGCCGTGTCCGCGCGCAGCTTCGCCGTCCGGGTCGCGCGCAGCTTGACCACGACCCGCATCGCGACGACGTTCAGCAGCGCCACGCCGATGCCGACGAACGTGAGCTGGGGGTCGTACGTGTACAGCAGCACGGCGTACAGCACGACCACGATCGCGTCGACGCCCGCCGCCGCGAGGTCGCGGGCCAGGGTCTCGGCGACGGCGTCGTTGGACTGGAGCCGTTGCACCAGGTCGGCCGGGCTGCGCTGCGAGAAGAACGTCACCGGCAGCCGCAGCAGATGCCGCAGGAAGCGGGCGCTGGAGAGCGTGGAGGAGATGATGCGGCCGTGCAGCAGGTTCGCCTGCTGGAGCCAGGTCAGCACCACCGTGAGCAGGACGCACGCCGCCATCGACGCGAACAGCACGCCCAGCAGCGAGGTCTGCCCGCCGATCAGGAACATGTCGATGTAGGTGCGGCTGAGCGCGGGCACCGCCGCGCCCACCGCCACCAGCAGCAGGCTCGCCAGCACGGCGGCGGGCAGGGTGCCCGCGGTGCCGCGCAACCGGGCCGGCATCGCGCCGAGCACGCCCGGCCTGCGGCCGCCCCGGGCGAAGTCCTCGCCGGGCTCCATGGTCAGCACGACCCCGGTGAAGCTGCCGTCGAAGTCCTCCAGGGTCACGAAGCGGCGGCCCTTGCCCGGGTCGTTGATGAACACCCCGCGCCGGCCGAAGCGCCGGCCCATGCCGTCGTAGACGACGTAGTGGTTGAACTCCCAGAACAGGATGGCCGGCGCCGTCACCTCGGCGAGGGCGGCCAGGTCCATCTGCATGCCCTTGGCGGTGAGACCGTAACCGCGCGCCGCCTTCAGCAGGTTGCTGGCGCGCGAACCGTCGCGGGAGACGCCGCAGGCGATGCGCAGTTCCTCCAGCGGGACGTGCCGGCCGTGGTGGCCGAGCACCATCGCGAGGGAGGCGGCGCCGCACTCGACGGCCTCCATCTGGAGCACGGTGGGCGTACGGACGGTCCTCGCCCGGTTCCCGGGCGCCTCGCGCCTCGGCGGGGCGGCGCGGCGTCTGCCCCGGGTGTCGGTCGCGGTCCTCACGGCAGCAGCCAATCGACGGGACGCTGCCCGGCCAGCCGGATGGAGCCCGTGGCCAGCGTCATGGAGGTCAGTTCGTACGGCGGTCCGCCCGCGGACGACCACGCGTAGCCGCTCTTCGTGGTCGTCGAGGTGTCGAGGCGCACCGTCACGGCCACCGGCCTGCCGTCCTGCGTGAACTGCTCGCCGAGCCGGCCGTCCCCGAGGAACGCGCCGATCGACTGCGCCGACTGGGCCGAGCGGTCCACCGACTTCACGTGGCCGCGCAGTACGCCGTACTCCTGGGCCGGCACCGACTGGACGGTCAGGTCGACCGGGGCGCCGGCGGGAATGGCGGCGGCGTTCTCGGCGGGGACGTAGACGGTGGCGTAGAGCGGGTCGCCGGCGTGGGCGACCTTCTCGATCGACGCGACGTCGGCGCCGGTCCGGATGATCTGGCCGACGGCGGCGGCGAGCGCGCTGACACGGCCCGCGTCGAGCGAGCGGACCACGGCGTCGCCCTCGGCGGTGCGGACCTTCAGCACCGGCGAGCCGGCGGCCAGCCGTTCGCCCTGCCGGGCGAGAACGGCGGTGACCTGTCCGGAGACCGGGCTCTGCAGGACGTAGCTGCCCTGCCCGTGGGTGAGGACGGCGGGTGCGCCGACCGTGGGGGCCACCGAGCCGGTCACCGCCCACACGGACGCGGCGGCCATCGCGACGACGGTCACGGACAGCACCAGCCAGCCCTGCGGGCGGGCGAAACGCACCGGGAGGTCGAGCTCCTCCGGTGACTGGAGTCTGGCGAGGGCCTGTTGGCGGAACTGCACGTCGGACGTATCCCAGGGGGTCGCTGTGAAGCCGTAGGGGAACGGCCGAGAAGTCCCGGAGCCGGGGTACGGCTCCGGGACTCAGCGGCACGAGGGCGCGATCAGAGACCGGCGACCAGGTTGGTGACCGGGGCCGTGTTGAGGCCGGTGACACCCTCGACGGTGCCGACGGCGGTGTTGAGCAGGCCCGAGACCGGGGCGATGCCGTCCACCAGACCGGTGACGGTGCCGACGGCGTTCACGCTCAGGCCGCCGGAGACGTTGTCGAGCTCGGCGTCGGAGATCTCGGCGGTCTCGACCTGGGGGGTGGAGTTCATGATGGAACTTCCCTTCGTATAGCCAATTCACAAGGGGGGAGCGGCCCCCTCTGGGGACAGATGACGGCCGCGGCCACGGGCGGCCGGGCGCCCTTGTCCGGAGCCCTCCGCGGCCCCCGCGGTGCGATGGATCAAAGCACGTGGCCGGTCGGCCCTTCCAATCAATCACCCCTCCCACCTGGACACTTGCGACGTCGAGGCACCCAACCGTGCAGGAGTGCGCACGTCTTCGCGGCGACTTCTTCACACCCGGTGCGGCATCGGGCCGTGCGGTTCCGCACCCGCGCCGCCGCGAATCCGGCACTCCCGCACCAAAGGCGTGCGCGGCCCCCGGCGATTGTGGAGAACGGCCAATCGGGGTGTCCGGGTTGGGCAGTGGGTGTGCAGATTCGCTGAAGCCGGGATTCCGCTCCGAGCGGGGAACGGAACGTCACCGGCCGGGCGCGGAGCGTGCCGGAACGGGGTGATTGAACGGCCCCTCCGGGCCGCGCGTACCAACAGCCGTCCAGGCGTCCCCCGGACAGCTGCCGTCCGGCGGCACGGACCCCGTCCCAGGAGGCCGAGAAGGTCGAGTCACCAGCGAATCCCGAAGCGCAGGGCCGCGATGGCGGCAGGCTCGGTGGTGGCGCTCGGCGCGGCCGCCGTCCTGCTGCCGAACGCCGACGCCTCGCAGGACGGCGGTGGTCCGGGCGGCGCCGCCGTGCCGAGGACGCTCGAGGCGGTCGACGCCTCGGAACTCGCCTCACGGCTCCCCGGACTGCTCGGCGACGCCTTCGCCGGCTCCTACTACGACGCCGGCGAGCGGCGGCTCGTCGTCAACGTCGTACCCGGCGGTGACGACGACGTCCTCGTGCGGGCGGAGAGGGCGGGCGCGGCCGTCCGCGAGGTGGACAACAGCATGGCCGAACTCGAGACCGGCGCACGGACCCTGAAGTCCGAGGCCACCGTCCCCGGCACCTCGTGGGCGATCGACCCGCGCGCCGACAAGATCCTGGTCACCGCCGACAGCACCGTCACCGGCGCGGCGTGGGACCGGCTGGAGTCCACCGTCGAGAGCCTCGGCCCGGGCATGGCGACCCTCGAGAAGTCCGGCGGCGCCTTCAAGACGTACCTGTCGGGCGGGGACGCCGTCTTCGGCGGCGGCGGGCGCTGCTCGCTCGGCTTCAACGTCACCGCGGCGGACGGCTCGCCCGCCTTCCTGACGGCCGGCCACTGCGGGGTCGCGGCCGCGCGGTGGTCCGACGCGCAGGGCGGGCGGCCGGTCGCCACCGTCGACCGGGCCGTGTTCCCCGGCCGGGGCGACTTCGCGCTCGTCACGTACGACGACCCCGCGACCGTGGCGCCGAGCGAGGTGGACCTCGGGAACCGGACCGTTCCGATCGGCGGCGCGGCGGAGGCGACGGTCGGACAGCAGGTCTTCCGGATGGGCAGCACCACCGGACTGGCCGACGGGCAGGTGCTCGGCCTGGACGCCACCGTGAACTACCCCGAGGGCACGGTCACCGGCCTCGTCCGGACCGACGTGTGCGCCGAGCCCGGGGACAGCGGAGGCTCCCTGTTCACCCGGGACGGCCTCGCGATCGGCCTCACCTCCGGCGGCAGCGGCGACTGCACGGTGGGCGGGGAGACCTTCTTCCAGCCGGTCGCCACGGCCCTGCGGGCGGTCGGCGCCACGCTGGGCGGCGGCGGCGCGGCGGACGGGGCGGGGGACCGGGCCGGTGAGGGCGCAGGGGCCGGTGGTGCCGACGACGGCACGGGTACCGGCCGTGCCGACGGCTCCGGCCTCACCCGGACCCGCTGACCCGGCCGCTTCGCCGCCTCCCGCCCCCCCGCGGGCCCGCGGGGGAGGTCCGGCCCTCCGGGGGAGGGCCGGACCGCCGCGCGTCCCGGGGACGAGCGCCCCGACGGCGCACCGGACGCCGGGTGCGCGGAGCGGGCCCCCGGCCCACCGCCGTGCCGCGGTCCGGACGCGTCCGCGCTCGGCGGGGACGGCGCGGAAGTCCCCGCGCACCCGGCCGGGGCCCGCGGGGTCCCTCCCGCGCCCGGGATCGCGGGTTCCCCGCTCACAGGGGCTGCGCGGCCGTCCCGTACGCGCTGTAATGGCGACGTGGTCAGTGAGGGCGCCGCGGAGAGCGGGACGAGGACGCTGCGTGCCGAGGACGCCCTGAAGGCGATCGCCGCCCTCCCCGGCCGGAGGGAACGGCTGCGCCGCGTCCTGGAACAGGCGCTCGTGTTCGGCGGGGCCGCCTTCGCCGCCGTGTACCGACCCGGCGAGGACCGCGAGCTGCTCTGCCTCACCGAGTCGGTGGGTGTGCCGAGGACGCTGTACGGCGTGCGCGACAGCTATCCCGCGGACGGCGGCTCCCCGGTCGCCGACGCCCGCCGGGGCGGGGCGCCGGTGTGGCTCGGCCCCGAGGCGTTCGCCGAGTCCGCCGAATCGCGGCGCGTCCCGTCCAGCGGCTTCTCCCTCGCCGCCCTGCCCGTGCCGGGCGACGGCGGCTGCCTGCTCGCCCTGACCGAGCGCCCGGGGGGCTTCGGCCCCGAGGACCGGGCCTGCCTGGAACTGGTCGCCGGGGCCGCCGCCGGCCCCGCCCCGCCCGTGGCCACCGAGAGCCGGGAACTGCGGCCGGACGCGTTCTCCCTGGCCATGGACACCGGCCGGGTCCAGGTCGGCGACGACATCCTGCGGCTGTTCGCCCTCGCCCCGGGCGACTTCGACGGCAAGGTCGAGACGCTGCTCGGCCTGACCGTGCCCGAGGACCTGCCCTCGCTGATGTCCGTGGTGGAGGCCGACCACATGTCCATCGGCGACCGGGAGCTGGAGTTCCGGGTGCTGCAGCCCACCGGCCCGCCGAAGTGGCTGCAACTGCGCGGGCGCCTGCTGCCGGGCGGCGACGGCCGGCCCGCCCGCCTCGTGGGCACCGTCGCCGACGCCTCCACCCTGCGCCCCGACGTGACCGACGTCGCCCGCGTCCAGCGCCTGGCCGCCGCGCTGGCCACCGCGGGCACCGTCCGGGACGTCAGCCAGGCCGTGGTCGCCGCCCTGCGCAGGCCGCTGCGCGCCGACCGGATCGCCCTGGCCGAGCTGGAGGGCGACCGGCTCGTCGTCACCGTCCTAGACCCGCCCGAACCGGAGTCGTGGCCCGAACTGTGGCGGCTGGAGTGGCGCACCGAGTGGCCCGACGCGCCCGTGCGCGCCATGCCCACCCTCGCCGCGGCGCTGCGCGAGGGCCGCGCCCAGATCTGGCCCGCCGGCACCGCCCTGGAACCGGCGCTCGCCGACGTCGGCCCCGGCGGCCTGGCCGTCCTGCCGCTGCCGGCCGCGGGCCGCACGGCCGGCGTCTGCCTGATCGGCTGGGACTCCCCGCACGACTTCGGCCCCGACGAGCGCGCCCTGCTCACCGCCTCCGCCGGCCTCGCCGGGCAGGCCCTGATGCGCGCCCACGCCTTCGACGCCGAGCACGAACTCGTCGGCATGCTCCAGCGCCAGCTGCTCCCGCGCCGTCTGCCGGAACTGCCCGGCGCGGTCGCCGTCGCCCGCTACCTGCCCAGCACCGCCGGGCTGGAGCTCGGCGGCGACTGGTACGACGTGATCCCGCTGCCCGACCACCACGTCGCCCTCGTCATCGGCGACGTCCAGGGCCACAGCGCCGGCGCCGCCACCCTCATGGGCCAGATGCGCACCGCCCTGCGCGCCTACGCCGTCGAGGGACACCCGCCCGACGTGGTCGTCTCCCGGGCCAACCGCCTCCTGACCGACATGGGCACCGACCTCTTCGCCACCTGCGCCTACGTCGACCTCGACATGGAGGAGGGCTCCGCCTGGTGCGTCCGCGCGGGCCACCCGCCGCCGGTGCTGCGCCACCCCGACGGCACCACGGAGATCGCGGAGGCGGAGGGCGGCCCGCCGCTCGGCGTGGTGACGCAGGCCGACTTCCCGATGAGCCCGCTCCGGCTGCGCCCCGGCACCCTGATCGCCCTCACCACGGACGGGCTCGTGGAGTCCGCCGACGCCGACATCGACGAGGGCATGGACCGCTTCGCGCACGCGCTGGCCGTGTCCGACCCCGCCCACCTCGCTCTCGTCGCCGACGCCCTGCTCGGCAACGCCCGCCGCAGCGACGACGTCGCCCTGCTGCTGGTGCGCTACGACGGCATGGCCACGCGTCCGAAGCGCGAGACCTGGACGGTGTGGCGGCTGCCCGAGGCCGTCCGGCACGCCCGCCGCTTCACCCACCGCACCCTGCGCTCCTGGGGCGTGCCGGCGGCCGACATCGACGCCGTGCTCCTCGTCGTCTCCGAGCTGGTCACCAACGCCCTGGTGCACACCGACGGCGCCGTCCGCCTCGACCTCACCCTGGTGGGCGGCCGGCTGCGCGTCGCGGTCGCCGACGCGTCGCCGCGTACGCCCGTCAAACCGACCAGCATCGGCTGGGAGGCCACGGGCGGGCGCGGCATCCTGCTGGTCGAGGCGGTGTCGGCCACCTGGGGGACGCTGCCGGTCAGCGGGGGCAAGCAGGTCTGGAGCGAGATCGCGCTGGGCCGGTGAGACCGCCGGACGCACCCCGCGCCCGGCCGGAACCGGACGGGTCGCCGCCGCCCCGCCGGGTACCCGGCCGGTGACGCCGACAGCGATGCATGAGGAGTGCGCCATGACACAGCACGTCCGCGACATCATGACCGCCGATCCGGTGACCGTCGAGCCGCAGACCTCGGTCACCGCGGTGGCCCGCATCATGCGCGACCAGGACCTCGGAGCCGTCCTGGTGACGGAGGACGACCGGCTGCGCGGACTGGTCACCGACCGTGACCTGGTGATCCGCTCCGTCGCGGAGGGCGGCGACCCGGAACGGAGCACCGTGGCCGGCGCCTGCAGCGACGACCTGGTGACCGTCCGCCCCGACGACGAAGTGGACCGTGCGATCCAGGTGATGCGCGAGCACGCCGTACGCCGTGTCCCGGTCGTCGAGGGCGACCACCCCGTGGGCATCGTCGCCCTGGGCGACCTGGCCATGGAGCGTGACCCGGACTCGGCACTGGGCGACATCAGCGTGGCCCGGCCCAACCCGTGAGGACGGCGCGCGCCCGTTTCACCGGCGTGCGCCCGGGGACCCGGAGGGCAACGGCACCGGACACAGAAGGAAGATGATGCCTCGTGACCGCGGACACCAGCGACAAACCCGCCGTCCGCCGCCTGGAGACGGGCTGGTCGCAAGCCCGCCGCCTGCGCGGCAAGGGCGCCCCGCGCACTTGGGTACCGGCCGTCGAGGACGGCGGCACCCCGCGCGCGCCGCAGGCGGGCCAGGAGTCGAACATAGTCCGGGGTGAGGACTGACCGCACCCCGCGACAGAGACCGTCGAGCGCCGGCCACCGTGCCGGCGCGGCCCGTGTCCAGGCCCGCCGCCCACAGGTCCCCGACGGCGGCGACGGGCGGGGCCGGACGGTTCTGGTCGGCCGGTTCCGCCAGTTCACGGAGGATTCCGCGCGGTGAGGGTGGATCACGTGCGCCTGCTGCTCATGTCCGACACGCACCTGCCGAAGCGGGCCAGGGAACTGCCCGCGCCCCTGCTGGCGGAGATCCCGCGTGCCGACGTCGTCCTGCACGCGGGGGACTGGGTCGACACGGACACGCTCGATCTCCTGGAGGAGCGCAGCCGGCGACTCGTCGCGGTGTACGGCAACAACGACGGACCCGGCCTGCGCGCCCGGTTGCCCGAGGTGGCCCGTGCCGACCTCGGCGGTCTGCGCTTCGGCGTCGTCCACGAGACGGGTGCCGCCAAGGGCCGGGAGGCGCGCTGTGCCGCCCGCTTCCCCGACCTCGACGTGCTGGTCTTCGGCCACAGCCACATCCCGTGGGACACCACGGCCGGCACCGGCCTGCGGCTGCTCAACCCCGGTTCCCCGACCGACCGGCGGCGCCAGCCGTACTGCACGTACATGACCGCCACGGTCGCCGACGGCCGCCTCGGGGACGTCGGACTGCACCGCCTGCCGCGGCGCTAGCCGGCCTCGCGGAGCGTTCGCGGGGCACCGTGCGGGGGAGCGCGGGGGAGGGGGACGCAGAGGAACAGGGGCGGGCAGCGCCCACGAGGACGCTGCCCGTTACGTGCCGGGTCGCTCCATGTCGGGGGAAGCGGCCCGGGCGCTACGAGTGTGCGCTGTCACGGACCTCCTTCCGTCAGGAGTGCTGCCGAGGTCATGCATGCCTCATCCGATGCCGGGCGACTACCCGCCTGCGCGCGGCCCACACACGAAGGGGCGGACATTTTCGGCGCGGACCGCGGACCGCGGACCGGGTCAGCCGGCCGACGGCCCGGCCCAGCCGGCCGTGACGTGGCCGAGCCGGACGCGCTGCGGATGGTCGCCGACCGGGACGGAGACCGTCTTCTCGCCGGTCGCGAAGTCGATGGCGGTGACCTGGTCGGCGCCGCTCTCGGAGACCACGCAGTGGGTGCCGTCGCCGCTGACCGTGGCCCAGTAGGGCTTGGCGGCCGCGACCAGCGGTCCCTCCTTCAGGGTCGTACGGTCGACGACCGTCGCGTAGTCGTCCATCGTGCCCGCGACGCAGATCTTGGCGCCGTCCGGGCTCATGGACAGGCCGTGGTGCCGTGAGTCGTTGACCCAGGTCGTGCGGTCCTCACTGGTGGCGGGGTTCTTCGGCAGCGTCTTGGTCCGGGTGATCCGGTCGGTGGCGAGGTCGTACTCGAAGAAGCCGTTGAAGAAGGAGACCTGGAAGTACAGCTTGGACTCGTCGGGCGAGAACACGGCGGGCCGCACGGCGTCGGAGTGGTCGCCGAGACCGGCCGCGTCGAGACGCTCGCGCATGTCGATCACCCTGACCTGCCGGAACGTCGTCGCGTCCACGACGGTGATGCGCCGGTCACCCTTCGTCCAGTCCAGCCAGGGGGCGTCGAGCGCGGTGTTGACCTCGCCGATGGACATGTTCCAGATGTACTTGCCGTCCTCGGTGAAGATGTTCTCGTGCGGCTTGTCCCCCGTGCCGAAGGACCCGAGCTGCCGGCCGGTGCCGATGTCCAGCACGTGCACGGTGTTCGACGTGGAGGCCGACACCGCGACACGGGTGCCGTCCGGCGAGACCGCCATGTGGTCGGCGCGGTAACCGGACACGGGAAAACGCCAGTTGATCCGCCCGGTGGCGAGGTCGACGGACACGACGTCCGCGAAGCTCGGACGGGAGACCACGACCGACCTCCCGTCCGGCGTCGAGTACATGTCGTCGGCGAACTGGTCGTGTCCCTCGCCGACGCCGTTGCGGATGGCCTGGAAGTAGATCCACCGGATCGGGTCGGCGTTGATCTCGGCCATCCGCTGCTTCCGGTCCGGGACGACGCTGATCCGGCCGATCCTCGCGAAGTCACCGGTGGAGCGGATGACGTCGGCGGTGCCGTCCCAGTTGTTGCCGACGAACATCACCTCGCGCAGCGCGGCGGGGTCGTCCGGGGACGTGGTGGTGGCGGTCGCTGTCACGGGAGCGGCGACGGTGAGTGCGAGGGCGGCGGCCACGGAGCAAAGGTGCCTGGATCTGGGGACAGGCATGCTGCTCTCTCCTCTGGAGGCGGGGGCGAGGCGTGCGGGTGCGGGGACTCTGGACGGAGCCGCGTCCAGAGAGAACTTACTGAAAAGTAAGGAAGGGTCGCCCCTCTCCACAAGACCGCGTACACGACAAAACCGGCCCCGGCGCGAGGAAGTCGCGCCGGGGCCGGTGCGCGAGGGGGCGCGGCCACCGGATCACCGCGACGCTCGACGCGGTCGCCGGCGAACCGGTCCGCCGTTCCGGCTACTCGTCCCAGGCCTGGATCATGGTCTGCCGGACGATCTTCCCGTCCCGCAGCGACATCATCGACTCCGCCAGGACCCGGACGCCGTCGGGATAGGCGCAGGACTCCGTGAAGGCGGCCTGGTCGCCCTGGACGACGCAGTTCTCGAGCCGGTGCGTCATGTCGCGGCTGTAGACGTCGTCGAGCAACTCGGCGATCTCGTCGCGGCCGTGCAGGACCTTGGGGCTGCTGGGCTGCGCGTAGCGGTCCACGATGCGGACCTCCGCGTCGTCCGCGTAGAGCGACAGGAGGGTTTCCGCCGTCTCGTCCTCGATGCCCCGGCGCAGCGCTTCGGTGTCGAAGCCGGGGCCTGTGCTGGTGCCCATGACGACCTCCTTCGAAGGCCGCGGCCCGACCGGGAACGGGCCGCCTGGGGCCTCTCCTTCGAGAGTCCTCCGTCCGGGCGGCTCCGGCAAGCCCTGTCGTACCGCTGCTCCCGACGGGTGAGGGCGGTGGGCCGCCCGTGTCCGCCACCGGCCCGCCGGCGTTGCCGAAGACATGATCCCCACACGACGCATCGTCGCCGCCGCCGCTCTCGCCGCGGCTGCCACCGGCCTCGTCGCACCGACGGCGAGCGCCGCCGACCCGGGCCCGCCGGCCGCCGGCGCACTCAGCCCGACGCTCCGCTCGCTCGCCGCCGACGGCCTGCCCACCGGGGACGGGAACGCCCGGACCACTCCCTCCACCCATCTGCACCGGCCCGACACCCGCGACCAGGCGCAGCGGCTCGCCCTCACCGGCCTGTTGTCACCGCTGCTCGGCAAGGCCGCCCGGAGCTGACGCCCGCGCCACGTCCCCCGCAGAGGGCCGCCCGCGTCCGGGCGGCCCTCAGGCGTGCGCGGGCCCCACCGCCGGCCGCGCGGACGCGGCCCGCTCCGCCACGACGACCGGGCCCGCCGCGGTGTCCCGCGGCGCCGCCCCGCCGGACGCGGCAGCACCGCGCGGCCCGCTCCGCCGTCCACCGGCCGCCCGGCCCGCCCTGCCACCGGCGCCTTGACGATCGGTTGCGCGTAGGGTCGGGGAGGAACCACGAGTGGCCGAAGAAGGAGTCAGAGCATGGCGCAGGAAGTACGCGGCGTGATCGCACCGGGCAAGGACGAGCCGGTACGGATCGAGACGATCGTCGTGCCCGATCCGGGGCCGGGCGAGGCCGTGGTCGAGATCCGGGCCTGCGGGGTGTGCCACACCGACCTGCACTACAAGCAGGGCGGCATCAGCGACGACTTCCCCTTCCTGCTCGGCCACGAGGCCGCGGGCGTCGTGGAGTCGGTCGGCGCCGGAGTCACCGACGTGGCCCCCGGCGACTTCGTGATCCTCAACTGGCGTGCGGTGTGCGGCAAGTGCCGCGCCTGTCTGCGCGGGCGCCCCTGGTACTGCTTCGACACCCACAACGCCGAGCAGAAGATGACCCTCGCCTCCACCGGCCAGGAACTCTCCCCGGCGCTCGGCATCGGCGCCTTCGCCGAGAAGACCCTGGTCGCCGCCGGGCAGTGCACCAAGGTCGACCCGGCCGTCTCCGCCGAGGTGGCCGGACTGCTGGGCTGCGGCGTGATGGCCGGCATCGGCGCCGCCATCAACACGGGCAACGTCGGCCGCGGCGACACCGTCGCCGTCATCGGCTGCGGCGGCGTCGGCGACGCGGCGATCGCCGGCTCCCACCTCGCCGGGGCGGCCAGGATCATCGCCGTCGACATCGACGACCGCAAACTGGAGACCGCCCGCTCCATGGGCGCCACCCACACCGTCAACTCCCGCGAGAACGACCCCGTCGAGGCGGTCCGCGAGCTGACCGGCGGCTTCGGCGCCGACGTCGTCATCGAGGCGGTCGGCCGGCCGGAGACGTACCGGCAGGCCTTCTACGCCCGCGACCTCGCCGGCACCGTCGTCCTCGTCGGCGTGCCGACGCCCGAGATGAAGCTCGAACTGCCGCTCCTCGACGTCTTCGGGCGCGGCGGGTCGCTGAAGTCGTCCTGGTACGGCGACTGCCTGCCCTCCCGGGACTTCCCGATGCTCATCGACCTCCACCTCCAGGGCCGCCTGGACCTCGGGAAGTTCGTCACCGAGACCATCCGGCTCGACGAGGTCGAGAAGGCCTTCGAGCGGATGCACGCCGGCGACGTGCTGCGTTCGGTGGTGGTGCTGTGATGACCGCCCGCATCGAACGCCTCGTCACCTCCGGCACGTTCAGCCTCGACGGCGGCACCTGGGACGTCGACAACAACGTCTGGCTCGTCGGCGACGACCACGAGGTCGTCGTCATCGACGCCGCCCACGACGCCGACGCCATCGCCGAGGCCGTCGGGGACCGGCGCCTGACCGCCATCGTGTGCACCCACGCCCACAACGACCACGTGAACGCCGCCCCGGCCCTCGCCGAGCGCACAGGCGCCACCATCTGGCTGCACCGCGACGACCTGCCGCTGTGGCACCAGACCCACCCCGACCGGGAACCGGACGCCTGGCTGACCGACGGCCAGGTCATCGAGGCCGCCGGCGCCGACCTGACGGTCCTGCACACCCCCGGCCACGCTCCCGGCGCCGTCTGCCTGTACGACCCGGGCCTCGGCACCGTCTTCACCGGCGACACGCTCTTCCGGGGCGGACCCGGCGCCACCGGCCGCTCCTACTCCCACTTCCCGACGATCATCGACTCGATCCGCGACCGGCTCCTCGTGCTGCCGCCCGGGACGGAGGTCCGCACCGGTCACGGCGACCCGACCACGATCGGCGCCGAGGCCCCGCACCTGGAGGAGTGGATCGAACGGGGCCACTGACACCGGACCGCGCGGCACTCGGCGCCAAGCCGGAAGACACGCGGAAAAGGTGACAGAGGATGTCCGGCTTCCCGTGCAGTCTCGATCACGACATCGCTCATCCGCAGTCGGGATGGGCCCGTGAGGAGAGGGAACGGGAGCCGGACATGGCAAAGTCACTCGAGGGCAGGGTCGCACTGGTCGCCGGAGCGACCCGCGGCGCCGGACGCGGCATCGCCGTCGAACTGGGCGCGGCCGGCGCCACCGTCTACGTCACCGGCCGCACCACCCGCTCCCGGCGCTCGGAGTACGACCGCCCCGAGACCGTCGAGGACACCGCCGACCTGGTCACCGAGGCCGGCGGCCACGGCATCGCCGTTCCCACCGACCACCTCGAGAAGACCGAGGTCGCCGCGCTCGTCGACCGCATCGCCCGCGAGCAGGCCCGCCTCGACATCCTGGTCAACGACATCTGGGGCGGCGAGACCCTCTTCGAGTGGGACCGCCCCGTCTGGGAGCACGACCTCGACAAGGGGCTGAGGCTCCTGCGGCTCGCCGTGGAGACCCACGCGATCACCAGTCACCACGCCCTGCCCCTGATGCTGCGCAGCCCCGGCGGGCTCGTGGTCGAGGTCACCGACGGCACCGCCGACTACAACCGCGACCACTACCGGGTCTCCTTCTTCTACGACCTCGCCAAGTCCTCGGTGCTGCGCATGGCCTTCGCCCTCGGCCACGAACTCGGACCGCGCGGCGCGACCGCCGTCGCGCTGACGCCGGGCTGGCTGCGCTCGGAGATCATGCTCGACCACTTCGGCGTACGGGAGGACAACTGGCGCGACGCCCTCGACCGCGTCCCCCACTTCGCCATCTCCGAGACGCCCCGCTACGTCGGCCGCGCCGTGGCCGCACTGGCCGCCGACCCGGGCGTGGCCCGCTTCAACGGCCTCTCCCTCTCCAGCGGCGGGCTCGCGCGGGAGTACGGCTTCACCGACCTCGACGGCAGCCGCCCCGACGCCTGGCGCTACCTCGTCGAGGTCCAGGACGCCGACAAGCCGGCGGACGTGACCGGTTACCGCTGACCGCCGGGCGCCCACGCACTACCGTCGGTCCCATGACCGACACCATGCGCTTCGAGGGACACGGCGTTCTCGTCACCGGCGCCGCGCGCGGCATCGGCGCCGCCACCGCCGCGCGGCTCGCCGAGGAGGGGGCCGGGGTGCTGGTGACCGACGCGGACCGGCCCGCGGCCGAGGAGACCGCGGCGACGCTGCGCGAACGGGGACTCACCGCCGAGGCGTTCGGCTGCGACGTCGCCGACCGGGCGTCCGTCGAGGCGGCCGTCGCCCGTGCCGTCGACGCCTTCGGCTCCCTCGACGTGCTGGTCAACAACGCCTACGCCTGCACTCCCGACGCACCGCTCTTCGAGGACGAACCGGACGAGGCGTGGGCGCGCGACCTCGACGTCACCCTCACCGGCGCCTACCGCTGCTGCCGCGCCGCGCTGCCCCACCTGGCGGCCTCCGGTCGCGGCGCGATCGTGAGCATCGGCTCGGTCAACGGCGTCCAGGACTTCGGCAACCACGCCTACAGCGCCGCCAAGGCGGGCCTGGCCTCCCTGACCCGCACCCTCGCCGGACACGCCGCCGCGCGGGGCGTCCGCGTCAACCTGGTGGCGCCGGGCACCGTGCGCACCACGGCCTGGGAGGGCCGGGACGGGGAACTGGCGGCACTCCGGGGACTGTATCCTCTGGGGCGGGTCGGAGAACCCGGGGACATCGCGGCGGCCGTCGCCTTCCTCGCCTCGCGCGACGCGTCCTGGATCACCGGGACCACCCTGACCGTCGACGGCGGTCTGACCGCGGTCAACACCGGATTCCGGCGGGCCCTGGAGGAACGGGGCGGCACGGACTGACCGGACCGCCGATGCGGGCCGCCCGGTGTGGTTCGTCACTGTTTCGTCGCGATGCCGGCCGGCGGGCAACCGTAGCCGCCGGCCGGCGGTCTAGCATGCGGGGATCCCACCATGGGCGATCTTCCACCCATTTCCACCGCTTCGACGCGAAAGGCTGACGTTCATGGGGGACATACGCAGACAGAGTGCCGTGGCACTCGGGCTCACCGCACTGGTGGCACCGCTCACGCTCGCACTCGGCGCCGCGCCGGCGCAGGCCGCGAGCTGCACCACGAAGACGGGCCCGTACCAGAAGAAGGTCGAGAAGTTCCTCGGCCGCCCGGCCGACGGCAGGCAGTCCACCGCCGACTGCAAGGCGATCCGGGCCTTCCAGACCAAGCACGGCATCACGCCGAACATCGGCTACGCGGGCTCCGTCACCTGGGGCGTGATGGATCTGATGCAGAAGCAGAAGGCCGTCGGGAAGAACCCGAACAAGTCGGGCAAATGCCCGGTCAACAAGGGACGCATCGCCTGTGTGGACCTGACCCTCCAGCTGAGCTGGATCCAGGACGGCAGGAAGCTCGTCTACGGCCCGGTGCCGGTCCGCACGGGCCGCGACGGCTACGAGACCCGCACCGGCCTGAAGAAGATCTACTGGCGGCACATCGACCACGTCTCCACGATCTACGACGTGCCGATGCCCTACAGCCAGTTCTTCGACGGGGGCCAGGCCTTCCACTCGGTCGGCGTCAGCATGTGGAACCCGCCGGGATCCCACGGCTGCGTCAACATGACGAAGACCGACGCCAAGAAGTACTGGTCGTTGCTGAAGAACGGCGACGACGTCTACGTGTACGGCCGCAAGCCGGGCACCTGACGGGCACGGAC
Source organism: Streptomyces sp. NPDC029152 (assembly GCF_055564355.1). Lineage (NCBI taxonomy): Bacteria > Bacillati > Actinomycetota > Actinomycetes > Kitasatosporales > Streptomycetaceae > Streptomyces > Streptomyces sp. NPDC029152. The sequence goes on from NZ_JBVHWR010000012.1 coordinate 221,802, forward strand.
GCCCGGCGGGCGGGGGCGCGTCACCTCCGGGGCGCGTCCCCGCCCGCCGACGTCGCACCCGCCCGCGTCGCACCCGCCCGCGTCCCCGCCGGGGGCGGTGTCCCTCGAGGGCCGTTCGCCCTCGTGGCCCGTGACGCCGACGGAGGGCGGGGCATGTGCGTCAGGACACAGTCGGCGGTAACGAACTCGCCGCTGGGTCTTGACAGATGGGCGGATCGACGTGACCAGCAACACGGTCCGTTATGTCCGTTTGGCTCGTGATTACTCACATCGTCTTCACGTCCGGCGCCGTATGCTTCACAGCATGTCCACCACTGTTGAACCCTCCTCCGAGCGATCGGCTGCCGAGGTCAACGAGGAGATCCGGGCCCTGTGGCTCCGGTCGGGCGGGACACTGAGCGTCGAGCAGCGCGAGGAGTACCAGCGGCTCGTCCTGGAGTGGGCCGCCGCGGCCCCCGAGCCGGCGAAGGCCGCCTGACCGCCTGAGGCTCCTCGGCGCATCGGAGCCCCGGCACCCCGTCGGGGGTGCTCTTCTCGTACCGTCCGCGGCCGTCTGTCACGGCGCCGTCGGCTCCACCCGCCGGCGCCCGCCACGGCTCAGCCCCACGTGCCCGAGTAATGCCGTCGGTACGCCTTGCGGTCCTGTTCGGCGCGCAGCCAGCGGGTGGCCGCCAGCGCGACCAGGCTGCCCGCGATCACCAACAGACCGGGACCGGCGTTGCGGCGGTCCGTGAGCCTCGACAGCGACGCGGTGCCCTCGGGACCCGTCACCGGCTCCGGCGTCCCCGGCGACGCCGCGCCCGGAGCGGCGTCGCCGGAGGCCGAGGGCGCCGGCCCGGGGGCGGCCCGCTGCCCGGACCCGTCCGGCGACGAGAGGATCATCCGCATGCCGAGCGCCGTCAGCGCCTCCGTCACCGGCTGGAAGAACGTCGTGCCGCCCTCGGCGCAGTCGCCGCTGCCCCCCGACGTCACACCGAGCGCGATCCCCTCGGAGAACAGCGGGCCCCCGCTGTCCCCGGGCTCGGCGCACACGTCCGTCTGGATGAGGCCGGAGACGGTGCCCTCCGGGTAGTTCACCGTCGCGTCGAGCGCGGTGACCCGGCCGTCGCGCAGTCCGCTCGTGCTGCCGCTGCGGAAGACCCGCTGTCCGACGGCCGCTTCCCCCGTCCCCGTGATCCGCACCCCTTCGCCGCCGCCGACCGCCACCACGCCGGCGCCGTCGCCCGCCCTGCCGTTCGCGTACTCCACCAGGGAGAAGTCGTCACCCGGGAAACTCCCGGCGACCGTCCTCCCGATCTGCCGGCCGCCCCCGTCGTCCCCGAACCACACCGACCCCGTCGGCCCGCAGTGACCGGCGGTGAGGATGAAGTCGCCGCGGCCGTCGGTCACGTTGAAGCCCGCCGAGCAGCGGCCGGCCGCCGACAGGATCGGCCGCGCCCCGCTCAGCCGCGTCGTGAACGCGCCCTCGGCCCGTTCCACGCGGACGAAACCGCCGATGCCCTCCGCGACCTTCGTCACCCGTGACCAGTCGGCTCCGGAGACGGTGCTGTCGCCCCGTACCACCACCTCGTTCGACCGGTAGTCGAGGGACCACGCCGTCCCCGCCACCCGGGGCGCCGCACGCAGCGCGGACGCCGCCGACCTCAGCTCCGCCATGCTGTGCCGGACGACCTTCGCCTCGGCGCCCGCCCGCCGCACCTCGTCGGCCGCCCCGTCGTCGGTGACCGCGACGACAGGCCGCCCGTCGGAGCCGATCCAGTGACCCGCCGTGCGGGAGGCGCCGAGGCGGGAGACGAGGGCGCTGCCGGTGGCGGACGCCGGCAGCGCCCTTGTGTGCGGGACGGCCGGGGCGCCGGGAGGTTCGCCCGCCACGGCCCGGGCGACCATCGCGGTGCCCAGGAGAAGTCCGCCGACGGCGGCCAGCCGTGCCGCTCGCCGGACGATGCGTCGTCGTGCGTGCCTCATGCGTGCGCTCCCGGAGCCGGATACGCGGCGTCGCCGCCGCGGGGCCCCGCGGACGTCGAGCGCCCTCCCTCCGTACGGGCCCGGCGGCGGCCGTGTTCACCGCCCCGGTGGCCCCGGCCCGTCCCCCGGCGCCCGGACGTCCCGTTTCCCGGTCGCTCCACGGCCTCTATCTTGAGCCCCATGACCAGGATCCCGCAGGACCAGCCACGTGGACCCGACCCCCTGCGCGCGCTCACCCTCGACCGGCTGCGCCGCCGTACGAGCATGAAGTGGCGCACCCACCCCGAGGACGTGCTGCCGCTGTGGGTGGCCGAGATGGACGTGCCGCTCGCCGAACCCGTCGTGCGCGCCGTCACCGACGCCGTGGAACTCGGCGACACCGGCTACCCCGCCGGAACCGCCTACGCGGAGGCGCTGGCCGCCTTCGCGGGCAAGCGCTGGGGCTGGGACGACCTCGCCGTGGAACGCACCGCGATCGTGCCCGACGTGATGCTGGGCGTCGTCGAGATGCTCAAGCTGGTCACCGGCCCCGGTGACCCGGTGATCGTCGATCCGCCGGTGTACCCGCCGTTCTACCAGTTCGTGGCGCACATGGACCGGCGCGTGGTCGAGGCGCCGCTCGGCGCGGACCTGCGCATCGATCCGCAGGTGCTGGAGGACGCCTTCCGGCGGGCGGTCGCCGGCGGCGGGCGGGCCGCCTACCTGCTGTGCAGCCCGCACAACCCGACCGGCACCGTGCACACCGCCGAGGAACTGGCCACGGTCGCCGCCCTCGCCGAACGGTACGGCGTCCGGGTCGTGGCCGACGAGATCCACGCGCCCGTCGTCGCCGGCGGCGTGCGGTTCGTGCCGTACCTGAGCGTCCCCGGCGCCGAACGCGGCCTCTCGCTGATGTCGGCGTCCAAGGGCTGGAACCTGCCCGGGCTCAAGGCGGCACTCGCCCTCGCCGGCCCCGGCGCCGCCGGGGACCTGGCCCGGATGCCCGAGGAGGTCGGACACGGTCCGAGCCATGTCGGCGTCATCGCCCACACCGCCGCCCTGCGCGACGGCGTCCCCTGGCTGGACGCCGTGCTCGCCGGGCTCGACGAGAACCGGCGGCTGCTCACCGACCTGCTGGCCGCGCACCTGCCGGGCGTCGTCCACCACCCCGGGGAGGCGACCTACCTGGCCTGGCTCGACTGCCGCGCGCTCGGCCTCGGCGACGACCCGGCGGAGGTCTTCCTGCGACGCGGCCGGGTGGCGCTCAGCCCGGGCCCGGACTTCGGCACCGGCGGAGCGGGCCACGTCCGGCTCAACCTCGCCACCTCCCCGGAGGTGATCACGGAGGCGGTACGGAGGATGGCGTCGGCCCTGACCTGAGCCGCGGCGCGCACCTGTCGCGTACGGGCGACGCGCCCGCGGGAACGGCCCTAGACTTCCCGACCATGGACGAGGCGTCTTTGGCCCGGCTCGGTGCCGGCAAGTACCTGTTGGTCACCAGCTACCGCAAGGACGGCACTCCGGTCGCCACCCCGGTGTGGGTCGTGCGGGACGGGGACGTGCTCGGCGTGTGGACGGCCGCCGACTCCTGGAAGGTCAAGCGCATCCGCAGGCGCGCCGACGTCCTGGTCGGTCCCTGCGACGTGCGGGGTAATCCGACGGGCGACCAGGTCCCGGCGACCGCCGAGATCGGCGACGCGGCCACGGCCGGCCGCTACCGCGCGCTCATCGCCCGCAAGTACGGCGTCGTCGGACGGCTCACCCTCTTCGGGAGCCGGCTGCGCCGGGGGCTGGACGGCACCGTGGGGATCACGATCACGCTCACGCCGTGAGGTCCCGGCTCAGGTCCAGGCCCGGTACGGCTCGTCGACCAGCTGGAAGACCGGCTCGCCCCGCACCGGGTCCTCGGCCGTGGACAGCCGCACCCGGTCCCCGCTGTGGATGCCGATGAGCGGGCCCGTGACCCGGCCGCGCAGGACGAAGCCCTCGGCCATCTCGATCAGGGACACATTGCGCGCGGCGGGGGTGTTGCGGTGCACCACCGTGGTGTGGCGCACCGTCCCGGTGCCCTCGCTGCGCTCCGTGCGCAGGTCGCTGCCGCGGCAGACCGGGCACAGCAGCCGGTGGTACATGGAGGTGCCGCACCAGGTGCAGCGCTGGAACCAGATGGCCTCGGTCTTTGGGGCCCTGGGGCCGAGCACGGCTGTCGCGGAGCCGGCTGCCTGCTGAGCGACGCTTCCTGAGGGGTGGTACACGCTGTCAACTCCCTGCACTCGGGCCGGAATCCCGCGTGCGCGGTCGCCCGGGCACGCGTGTGCGCGGCGGACCGTGCCACCGCGCACGACGACAGGGTATGGCACTGAGTGCCACGCGTAAAGATGCCGCATGCCGCTGAATTCATGGCCTGTGCGGGGAAGATGCTGTGGCCGGTGGAGAGAATGTGGCACTGAGTGCAGGGTGAAGGGGGAGTGGGTGGGCCCCACCGTCCTCTCCCCGGAGACCGCATACGATCCCTTGCGGCCGTCCCGAGGAGTTCCGCATGCCGTCCGCCCGTCCCCGCATCCTCTACGTCACCGACCTCGCCTATCAGGCCCGGGGGCGGCGCTACTGCGACGAGGACATCTTCCTCACCTCCCGGCTGCGCGAGGACGTCGACCTGGCCCTGTGCGACCCGCGCGACGCCGCCGCGCTGCTGGACGGCTTCGATGCCGTCGTCGTCCGCAACAGCGGTCCGGTGCTGGGCCACCGGGCCGCGTACGACGCCTTCCGCGAGCGGGCGGCCGCGTGCGGTGCCCGCGTCTACAACCAGCTCACCGGCCGGGCGGACATGGCCGGCAAGCAGTACCTGCTCGACCTGACGGCCGCCGGGTACCCCGTCATCCCCACCGCCGACCGGCCGGAACACCTGGAACGGCTGCCCGCGGCCGAGGAGTACGTCGTGAAGCCGAAGCTGGGCGCCGACTCCCTCGGGCTGCGGTTCGTCCCGGCGGACCGGGTCCGTCAGGAGGTGCGCGCCGAAGCCGGTGACGTCCTCGTCCAGCCGCGCGTCGACTTCGCCTACGAGGTGTCCTTCTACTTCGTCGACCACGACTTCCAGTACGCCCTGTACGCGCCGCACCCCGACCGGCGCTGGCAGCTGGAACCCTACGAAGCCACTCCGGAGGACCTCGCGTTCGCACGGCGGTTCATCGAGTGGAACGGCATCGAGCACGGCATCCAGCGCGTCGACGCCTGCCGCGCCCCCGACGGCGCGCTGCTGCTGGTCGAACTGGAGGACCTCAACCCGTACTTGTCGCTGGACGCCCTCGACGAGCCGCGCCGGGACGCCTTCGTCGCGGCGATGAAGGCGGCCCTGCGCCGCCTTCTCGGGACCTGAGCCGTCCCCGGGCCGCCTAGCATGGCGGGCATGGACGTCTTTCTCGACAGGCTCGACCCGGACATGTGCGTGGTGACGGCGGCCGCGGACGGGGAGGAGGCGGGCTGTCTGGTCGGCTTCGCCTCCCAGTGCTCCATGGAACCCGTGCGGTTCGTCGTATGGCTGTCCGAGGTCAACCGGACCTTCCGGGTGGCCCGGTCCGCCGAGTACCTGGCCGTCCACCTGCTCGCCCGGGGACAGCGCGAACTGGCCGAGGTGTTCGGCGGGCGGACCGGCGACGACGTGGACAAGTTCCGGCAGGTGCGCCGGCGCCACGGGCACGGCGGGACGGTCGTGCTGGAGGACGTCGAGGCGTGGTTCGTCGGCCGGGTCGTGGAGCGGGTCACCGGAGGCGATCACGTCGGCTTCGTCCTCGACCCGGTCGACTGGGGCGGGCGCGAGACGCCCGGCGGGCCGCTGCTGCGGCTCGGCGACGCCCTCACCATCGAGCCCGGCCACCCGGTGGAGGACTGACCCGTACCGCCTACGGCTCCCGCGCCGGACCGTCCGGCGCCCGGCCGTCGGGCACCTGTATGTCGAGGACGCAGACGTCGTCCCGCAGTTCGGCCTCCGGCAGCAGTGCGGCCAGCAGCGGCTCCAGGGCGCCCGCCGCGCCGGCCTCGTGGACCGTGGCGGCCCGCGCGAGCCGCTCCAGGCCCCGGTCGATGCCGTCGGGGGGCCGCTCCACCAGACCGTCCGTGTACAGCAGGAGACGGTCGCCCGGCTCCAGGAGGCACTCCGCCTCCGCGAAGACGGGTGTGGTGCTCGCCCCGAGCAGGATGCCCTTCGGCCGGTCGAGGTAGCGGGCCTTCCCGGCGCGCAGCAGCAGCGGCGGCAGATGACCGGCCTGCGCCCACACCAGCCGTCGCCGCGCGGGTGAGTAGCGGGCCAGGACCATGCTCGCCGTGCCGTGGGCGCCCCGGGAGTGCAGCAGCAGCGTGTTGAGGCGGGCCAGCGCGCCGGTCAGCGAGGAACCCGTGATGACCATGCCCTTGGCGGTGAAGCGCAGCTGGGCCATCGTGGCGACGGCGTCCACACCGTGACCGGCGACGTCGCCGACCACGAACAGGGCGTCCCCGTCTGGCAGTTCTATGGCGCTGAACCAGTCGCCGCCGACCTGCACGCCCGCCTGCGCGGGCAGATAGGCGATCTCGACGCGCAGCCCGGCCGGCCGGACGGGGCGCCGGGGCAGGGGCAGCAGCGCGTCCTGCAACCGGGCGGCCAGCGTCCGCTCGGCCAGCAGCACGTCGTGCTGGGTCAGCATCGCCCGCTCGCTCTCGACCAGCGCCAGTTCCGCCCGGCGCCGCGCGGTCAGGTCCTGGACGAAACCGTGCACCTCGACGGGTGTGCCGTCGCCGTCCGTCACCGCCTCGGCCACGATCCGCAGATGCCGGACACCGGCCGGCGTCATGGTCCGGAACGGGACGTCGCACGGTCGTCCCTCACGCGTCAGCGCCCGCACGGCCCGGGTCAGCGCGGGAGCCTCGTCGGGCAGTGCGAGGCCGGGCAGACCGGTGAGGGCGACCGGGCCGCGTGCGGGATCCCGGCCGAAGATGGCGAAGACCTGGTCGGACCAGACGGCCTCGCGGGTGACCAGGTTCCAGTTCGCCCAGCCGAGGTCGCCCAGCCGTTGCAGGTCGGCCAGCCGCTGTTCCTGCCGCTCGGAGGTGTCGTGCCGGATCCAGGACAGGACGAGCCCGTCGCCCAGCGGCGCCGCCCGCACCGAGTGGGCGGCCGGCTCCGCCGCGCCGTACGGCGCGGCACGGTGGGCGAACGGCTCGCTCTCGTACGGCTCCCCGGTGGCCAGCGCGCGCAGGCACCCCTGCCGCAGCGGCCCGGCCACCGTCTCCGGCAGCGACCCCAGGAGCCGCCGGCCGACCGGGTCCGCGTCGTCGCCGCCGGCGAACCGCGCGGCGTACGGGGTCGCGGCGTCCACACGGAAGTCCCGGACCCGCCCCGAGGGCGCGCGCACCGGGGTCAGCAGCACCGCCGCGACCGGCAGGGCGTCGAACACCCGCTGCACGGCGTCGGCGGCACCGGACCCGACGGGCTCCGGCCGGGCGGCGAACGCCCGCAGCCAACCGGCGCACAGGCGAGCGGTGTTCCGCAGGCGGTCCCGGTCCCCGGGCGTGAAGGGGCCGTCGTCGTGGCGCAGCACCCCGAGGCACGCGTCGGCCGACGCCCCGGGCGGCACCGGCAGCCAGGCCTGCGAACCTCCGCGCCCGGACGGGTCACCGGCCGGCGGCCACCGCTCGCCGTCCCGCCCGGTGCCGTCCAGCCAGCGGGGCTCACCGGAGCGCAGGGCCTCCAGCGCGGGGATCCCGCTCAACGGCGACACCTGCCGCCACCGGGCCGCCTGCGCGTCGTCGATTCCCGCGTGGCCCACCAGTTCCAGGCCGCCCGAGGGCAGCCGGGCGTAGAGCACCACCGCGTCCGCGCCGACGCCGGGCGCGAGCCGCTCCCGGAGGCACCGGGCGAGTTCCCGCGGGGAGCCGACGTGCACCAGGGTCTCGGCGAGGCCGGCCGGAGCGGCCGAGGCGTCGTCCGGGGGGAGGCCGTCCGGGAGACGGTCGTCGCAGAGGCGCGGGGCGGGCGGTACGACCGTGCCGCCGGGGCCGGCCGGGACACGGTCCGCGCCGGGCGGCGGGGGCAGGGTGCCGAGCGTGATCCAGCACTCCTCCAGCAGGGTGCGCCGCTCCGCCTCCGCACGCCGGGCGAGTATCTCGCGCGCCGCCTCGGCGGAGTTGCCGGTGAGCGCCATCACGGCACCCTTCGCCCGCTCCACGACGGCCGCCGTCGTGGCAAGGTCGCGCAGTCGGTCGATCTCCGCACGTTGTCCGGCGACGACCCGGGCCAGCGTGGCCAGGTCGGGCGCGGCGCCGGGATCCGTCGGCGTGGCGTGCTCGCTCGTCACGGGATGAGCATGGCACAGGGAAGGGGTTCCGATCACCACTCGTCGGCAGGAGAGCGTCCCGCCGGCCCCGCGTCAGCGTCCGGCCGCGCTCCGCTCGACCAGGGCCTCGGTGACCGCGCGCACGCTGCGCGCGATGTGCTGCAGCTGCCGGAGCTCCGCCGCGTAGAGCTTGATCGTGTGCTCGATGACCGACTCGTGCAGACCGAGGCGCGGCAGGTCGACCCGGGCGGTCTGCAGCGCGGTACGGGCCACCCGGATCTCGTGCTGCACCTGGATCTGCGCGTGGCGGGCGAGCAGGACGGGGTGCCGGATCAGCGCCGGATAACCGGCGTAGCGGGCCGGCACCAGCTCGCGCAGCCACTTGGCGGCCGAGCGCTCCCAGTCGTGGCTGCCGGGGTTCTTGACCTGGCACGGCCAGTCCTGGCTGAGGCGCGTGGTCGTCAGGGGCATGATCATCGCTTCCGGTGTGCGGCGCAGGCGGGGCGCTGCGACGGATGGGGGACGGCCCCGGCCCAGGGGGATGACCGGGACCGCCGCGGGTGTTCGCGCAGGCGATGCCCGACCGAACACCCCGGGACGCGCCGGAGCGGGCAGGAGCCGGCGGCCAGGACGTTCGCGCAGGTGCGGGCGCGGTCCGGGTGACCGGGTCGCGACCCGTGAGCAGTATTTATATATGCCATCCGCTTTGCAAGACGTATGAAAACATTCATGTCTGCTTCGGTGGGCGCCCCGTGTCCCGGTGCCCGGGTTCAGTCCCGCAGGAAGAACTGGTGCCGCTCCGCGAGCTGCTCGTACTCCTCCAGCCGGGCCTGGGTCCGTTCCGGATCGGCGTCGGTCATGGCCTGGAGCAGTGCCGCGCACATCACGCCCGGCGCCGCGTACGAGTCGAAGACCAGCCGGGACCCGGTGCCGGTGGCGAAGGTGACGTCGGCCTCGTCGGCCACCGGACCGAGCGCCAGGTCGGTGATCAGCGCCACCTTCAGCCCGGCCCCGCGGGCCACCCGGACGGCGCCCAGGGTCTCCTGGGCGTGCCGGGGCAGGGAGAAGGCCAGCACCCAGGTGCCGCCCGCCTCCCGGGCCTGCAGAAGGGCGTCGTAGGCGACGCTGCCGCCGCGGGTGACCAGCCGGACGTCGGGGTGGACGCGGCGGGCGGCGTAGGCGAAGTACTCGGCGAGCGACACGGAGATGCGCAGCCCGAGGACGGTCAGCGGCGCGGACGCGGCCAGTTTCCGGCCGGTCTCGACGACCTGCCCGGGGTCGGCGAAGTCGCGCCGCAGGTTCTCCAGGTTCTCGATCTCGGCGTCGACGGCCGCCTGCAGTTCGTTGCCGCCGTTCTCCTCGGCCGGGGCGCCGCCGCGGCCGCCCAGCGCGATCGACTGCAGCCGCTCCCGCAGCGCCGGGTAGCCGCTGAAGCCGACCGCCGACGCGAACCGCGTCACCGACGGCTGGCTGACACCGACGCGGTCGGCGAGGTCCGTGATCGACAGGAACGCCGCCTCGGTGAGGTTCTCGATCAGGTACTGGGCGATGCGACGCTGACCCGGGGAGAGACGGGGGCGGTCGAACAGCGTCCTCAGCCGGGAGGTGGGGGAGACCTCCGTGTCCGGGGCCGTCCGTCCCGGGGTGATCGCCGACGCCTGGGCGCGTGCCTGCTGCGGCGATGGCACGGGTGCGCCTCCTTTGTCTCCCACGGAGGTCAACATAGCCCACCGGCCGCGCCCGTCAGGGCGCCGTCCGGGACGGCCGTGCCCCGCGCGGGAGACGTGACGTCCCGCGGGGGATAGCACCGCGCCGGGCGGGAACCCGCCGCCACGGAAGAACCCCGCACCACCGACGAGGAGACCCCGTCATGACCGTCCCGGAAGAGAACCGGCCGAAGACCGATGCCACCGACGACGTCCTCGACCAGCGCGAGGAGGACGCCCGGCGCTCGCCCGGCGGCACCGGCCGGACCATGCGCGAGGCTCTGGAAGAGGCCCACGTGCGGCCCGACGACTACGACGAGGAATGACCGCGCCGTAGCCGCGCGCCGGCCGGGCGCCCCCACGGCGTCCGACCCCGAGAAGCATCCGACCCCGAACACCGGCAGGTGACACCGTATGGGCGCCATCAGCGCGCTGGAGAAGGCCCTCGAAGACCGATGGGAAGCGCTGTGGGCGCGGGTGCTCGACAAGGAGCCCGTCGAGATCCTCGACGCCCTGCGCACCGAGTGCGACAGCAAGGCCGTCGTCTGCGCCGAGGGCCGGGTCATGGTCCCCAACGCCTACGACGTCGAACTCGCCGAGGGCGTCCACGACGAACTGGCGCGCCGTGACGGCCGGGTGGGCCAGGTGCTCACCGACAGCCTGGTCCGGCACGCCGAGCGGCGCGGCTACGAGTGGGCGGGGCCGCTGGCGGTGCACGTCGGCAAGTCCACGGACGTGCCCAACGGCCGCTACCGCGTGGCGAGCGGCGTGCTGCCCCACGTCAGTGCCGAGGGGTTCCCGAACGCGGCGTCCTGACGGCGGGCCTCGTACACCTCACCACGTACCGGCGGCGGTGGACCGTCACCGGGTGACCGGTGCCGTCGACGGGCCGGCCGCCGACGGCCCGAGCGGCCGTCCCGTGGCCTCGGCCGCCGCGGAGCCGGACACGGCCGGCGGCCCGCGCACCGCACGCGCGGGCGTCGGCCGCGGGCGCCGCCGGGGAACGGCCGTCGTCCCCCGACCGTCGTGCCCGACCGCGCGTCGCCCGACGCGGTGGGGTTCAGCGCGGCGGCCCCCCACGGGGCAGTGCCGCCTCCGGTACGACGAGGTCGGCGCGGCCACGGGTCGCGGCCACCAGGTCGGCGTTGCGCCGGTCGGTGCCCCGCACCCACGCCACCGCGTCCTCGTGGGACTTGCCGAACTCCTCGTGCCGGGCCACCAGTCGGCGCACCCGCTCCTCCTCGGGCACCTCGCAGAACCACACCTCGTCGAGCGAGGACCGCACCCGTGCCCACGCGCCGGTGCCCAGCAGGAGGTAGTTGCCCTCCGTCACGACCAGCCGGGCCGTCGGCGGCACCGGGACGGCCCCGGCGAGCGGCTGCTCCAGCACCCGCTCGAAACCGGGTGCGTAGACCGTCTCCTCGGCGCTCTCTGCGCCCTCGGCCCCCTGCTCGCGCAGCCGGCGCAGCAGCGCCGCGTACCCGGCCGCGTCGAAGGTGTCCGGCGCGCCCTTGCGGTCCCGGCGGCCGAGCCGGTCCAGCTCGGCGTCGGCGAGGTGGAAACCGTCCATGGGGACGTGCGCGGCCCACGTCCCGTCCGGTCCGTTCAGCTTCCGCACCAGGGCCTCGGCGAGCGTGGACTTCCCGGCTCCGGGGCTCCCCGCGATGCCGAGGACCGCGCGCCGTCCGCCGCGGGGGAGGGCACGGGCGCGGGCGAGGAGGTCGTCGAATGTCAGCGGCACACCGGAGAGTGTGCCACCGGGTGATCCGGCGTCGTCGGCGGGCCGGGGAGAGCGACTCTCCCCGGCCCGCCGACGAGGTGGCTCAGCCCCGGGGCTCCAGGGCCCAGCGGCCGGACGTCCGCATCACGAGGTATCCGCTCGGGATGCGCTGGAGACCGGACGCCGTGCTGATCCGGCGTATCGGTTCCAGGCGTTCGTCCAGTTCCCACAGCACCGGCAGGGTGGGCGCGCCGAGTGCGTCGTGCTGGACCATCACCTCGGCCTCGGGTCCGGTGTGACGGACGACCCCGTAGCCCTGGCCCTCGACCGGCGTCCGGGCCGCGCCCCGGGCGGTGGGGCCCCGACCCGACGGCGTCGCCTTGTGGCAGGTACCACCCGATGGGACGCGCCCCGGCGGGGAACTGTGTCGGGTATGACGACGCAGCTCGGACTTCCCGATGACATCCAGGCCTGCCTCTTCGACCTCGACGGGGTCGTCACCCGGACGGCGGTGGTGCACGCCGCCGCCTGGAAGGAGACGTTCGACGCCTTCCTGCGCGAGCGTGACGGCGCGGACTTCCGCCCGTTCACCGACTCCGACTACGACGAGTACGTCGACGGCCGCCCCCGCGCCGACGGAGTGCGCACCTTCCTTGCCTCGCGCGGCATCGAACTGCCCGAGGGCTCTCCCGACGACCCGCCGGACGCGCAGACGGTCAACGGGGTCGGCAACCGCAAGAACGAGCTGGTCCTGGAGAAGATCCGCACCGAGGGCGTCGAGGCGTACGACGGCACGCTGCGCTACATCGACGCCGTCCGCTCGGCCGGGCTCGCCACCGCGATCGTCTCCTCCAGCGCCAACACCGTGGACGTGCTGCGCTCCATCGACGCCGAGCGCCTGTTCGACGTACGGATCGACGGCGTGGTGGCGCGCGAGCGGAAACTCCCGGGCAAACCACGCCCCGACACCTTCCTGGCCGCCGCCCGCGACCTCGGCGTCGACCCGTCCCGCGCCGCCGTCTTCGAGGACGCCCTCGCCGGCATGGACGCCGGCCGCTCCGGCCACTTCGGGTACGTCGTCGGCGTCGACCGCGTCGGCCAGACCGACGCCCTGTACGCCCACGGCGCCGACCGCGTCGTCAAGGACCTCGCCGAGCTGGGGGGCCACGCGTGATCACCAACCGGACCTACGCGGTCGAGCCCTGGTCGGTGCGCGAGACCGAGCTCAACCTCGACCTCCTCGCCCAGAGCGAGTCCGTCTTCGCCCTGTCCAACGGGCACATCGGCTGGCGCGGCAACCTCGACGAGGGAGAACCGCACGGTCTGCCCGGCAGCTACCTCAACGGCGTCTACGAACTCCACCCCCTGCCCTACGCCGAGGCCGGCTACGGCTACCCCGAGGCCGGGCAGACCGTCATCAACGTCACCAACGGCAAGCTGCTGCGCCTGCTGGTCGACGACGAGCCGTTCGACCTGCGCTACGGACGGCTCGTCAAGCACGAACGCACCCTGGACCTGCGGCGCGGCGTGCTGGAGCGGATCTGCGAGTGGACCTCGCCGGCCGGCTCGACCGTCCGGGTGCGCTCCACCCGGCTGGTCTCCCTCACCCAGCGGGCCATCGCCGCCGTCGAGTACGAGGTGGAACCCGTCGACAGCCGGACCCGGGTGGTCATCCAGTCCGAGCTCGTCACCAACGAGAGCCTGCCCGGCCCGGACGGCGACCCGCGCACGGCCAAGGCGCTGAAGTCCCCGCTCGAACCGGAGGAGGACCTCGCACTCGGCCCCCGGCTGCGCCTGGTCCACCGCACCCGGCGCAGCGGCCTCAGGGTCGCCGTGGCCGCCGACCACGTCGTCGACGGCCCCGAGCAGACCACCACCGGCAGCGAGAGCAACGTGGACGTGGCCCGCCTGACCATCACCTCCGTCCTGGAACCGGGGCAGCGGCTGCGCGTGCAGAAGACGGTCGCCCACGGCTGGTCGAGCGCCCGCTCCCGGCCCGCGATGAGCGACCAGGTCGAGGCGGCGCTGGCCGCCGCGGCACATAGCGGCTGGGACGGTCTGGTGGCCGAACAGCAGGCCTACCTCGACGACTTCTGGGCCCGGGCGGACGTCGAGGTGCACGGCGACGAGGAGATCCAGCAGGCCGTCCGCTTCGCCCTGTTCCACGTGCTGCAGGCCGGCGCACGCGCCGAGCAGCGGGCGATCCCGGCCAAGGGGCTGACCGGTTCCGGGTACGACGGACACGCCTTCTGGGACACCGAGATGTTCGTCCTGCCCGTGCTGACCTACACCGAGCCCAGGGCCGTCGCCGAGGCGCTGCGCTGGCGCCAGGACACCCTGCCCGCCGCCCGGGACCGCGCCGCCCAGCTGGGACTGCGCGGGGCGGCGTTCCCCTGGCGGACCATCGACGGCTCGGAGGGCTCCGCGTACTGGCCGGCCGGCACCGCCGCCTTCCACGTGGGCGCCGACATCGCGCACGCGGTGGTGCGGTACGTGGCGGCGACCGGCGACACCGACTTCGAGCGGGACACGGGCCTGGAGCTCCTGGTGGAGACCGCCCGGCTGTGGCGGTCCCTCGGCCACCACGACCACCACGGCGTCTTCCACATCGACGGCGTCACCGGCCCCGACGAGTACAGCGCCATCGCCGACGACAACGTGTACACCAACCTCATGGCGCGCTCGAACCTCCTCACCGCCGCCGACGCCTGCGAACGCCACCCCGACCGGGCGTCCCGGCTCGGCGTCGACGAGGAGGAGAGCGCCGCCTGGCGGGACGCCGCCGAGGCCGTGCACATCCCGTACAACGAGGAGCTGCGCGTGCACGAGCAGGACGCCGGCTTCACCCGTCACCAGCGCTGGGACTTCGCCCGCACCACCGCGGACCAGTACCCGCTGATGCTGCACTTCCCCTACTTCGACATCTACCGCAAACAGGTCGTCAAACAGGCCGACCTGGTCCTCGCGATGTACACCTGCGGCAATTGGTTCGACGAGCACTGCGACGAGGACCAGATCGCCCGCAACTTCGCCTACTACGAATCGCTGACCGTGCGGGACTCGTCCCTGTCGGCGTGCTGCCAGGCCGTCGTCGCCGCCCAGACCGGACATCTGCGCCTGGCCTACGACTACGCCGCCGAGGCCGCCCTGATGGACCTGGCGGACCTGGAGCACAACACCCGCGACGGGCTGCACATCGCCTCCCTGGCCGGGACGTGGATGGCGCTGGTCGCCGGCTTCGGCGGCACCCGCCGCGACGGCGAGAGCCTCCGGTTCTCGCCCCGGCTGCCCGAGAAGTTCAGCCGGCTCGCCTTCCGGCTCCAGTTCCGCGGCCGCTGCGTGAGCGTGGAGATCGAGGCCGACAAGGCGACGTACCGGCTGCTGAACGGCGCACCGCTGACGATCCACCACCACGGGAGTCCGGTGCTCATGAACGGGAACGGCCCCGTCACCCGCGCCATCCCCGCCCCCGAACGGCGCCCGACCCCCGAGCAGCCCCCGCACCGCCGTCCGAACCTCCACTGACCGGGCAGGGCGCGCGGGACGGACGGCCCGGCCGTGCTCCGCCCTGCGCACCCGTGGCGTGCGGGTTAGCTTGACCTCGGACCCGGGTCGCCGGGCTCCCGCCGCGGCGGCGGGGGGCGAGAACCGAGCGGCCCCGCGGGCGGCGGGGGTGAGGGGTGCACGATGGCCGGCGGCGCGAGCGCCCTGCTCACCGGCGGACGACGACGGGAGACGACGGCGTCCGGCACCGTCCGGCGCCCGGGCGGCGCCGCGCCGCTCGCCGCGGTGGCCGCCGCCTTCACCCTGGCCCAACTGCTGCTCGTACGCCCGGGTCTGGGCCTCGGCTGGGACGAGATCGTCTACGTCAGCCAGGTCACCACGCACCACCCGGCCGCCTTCTTCAGCGCCCCGCGCGCCCGCGGCGTCTCCCTGCTGGTGGCGCCCGTCGCGTCCTGGTCGCCGTCCACCGCACTGCTGCGCGTCTACCTGGCCGTGCTCTCCGGGGTGGGCCTGTACCTGGGGCTGAGGGCGTGGCGGGGCCTGTTCCCGGTACGCGTCCTGGCCGCGGCCGGCGCGTTCTTCGCCACCCTGTGGGTGACCCTCTTCTACGGACCGCAGGCCATGCCCAACCAGTGGGTCGGGATCGGTGCCCTGATCTGCGTCGGCTGCTTCCTGCGGGCCCGGCGGGAACGGTCCGGGCGCCCGGTCCTGTGGGGGGTCGTGGCCGGCGCCGCGCTCATGGCGTGGATGCGGCCCACCGACGCCGTCTGGGTGACCCTGCCCCTGCTGCTCCTCGCCCTGGCGCGCCGGCACGGGCGGCTGCTGCTCGCCCTCGTCGCGGGCCTCGCCGCCGGGGGAGCGGACTGGGTGGCCGAGGCGTACGCCTGGTACGGCGGCCTGGGGGAGCGGCTGGAGGAGGCCTCCCGCATCCAGGGCGGACTCGGCCTCCGGATCGCCGTCGACGACCAGCTGCGCAGCCTGGGCGGACGCGCCCTGTGCCGCCCGTGCACCGGGTCGGCGCCGCCCTTGGTGATCACCCTGTGGTGGTTCCTGCTGCCGGTCGTCGCCCTCGCCGCACCGGCCGTCGCCGTCCGGGCCCGGCGCACCGTCCGCACGCTGGTCCCGCTCGCCTGCGCCGCCACGGCGGCCTTCCCGTACCTGTTCACGATCGGGTACGCGGCGCCCCGCTTCCTCCAGCCCGCCTACGCCCTGCTGGCCGTCCCCGTCGCCGACGCGCTGTGGCACCTGGCCCGCACACCCCGCGGGCGGCGGCGGCCGGTGGGCGCGCCGCTGGTCGTCCTCGCCCTGGCCGGACACCTGGCGGTGCAGTTCGCCGTCCTCGTGCACACCGTGGACCGCACCGCCGGGAGCCGTGAGGGCTGGGCCCGCACCGCCGCCGCCCTGCACCGCCTCGGTGTCCGCCCGCCCTGCCTGCTCACCGGCCACGAGGCCATCCCGATCGGCTACTACGCCGGCTGCTCCTCCGGCGCGACCGGTGGCAACAACGAGAACACCACGGTCGCCGAGATCCTGGACACGGCCCGCCGGATCCCCGTCGCCGTCGTCACCGCACCGGGCGGCACCCCGCCCGCCTACGCCCGCTCCTGGACCCCGTACCGCGTCGGTGACCTGAACATCCGCGTCGCTGCCCCGGGTTAAAGATCGCGAATCGGGAAACGCGAACCGGACACCGACACGACCGAGCGGACGCAGCGCGCGAAGGAGGCAGTGATGGGCACGGACCCGATGGCCGACGACGTCTACCAGCCCACCGGAACCAACGAGGAGCAGGAGGACGCCGCGCCCCTCGACCTCCAGGACGCCGTCGACGAGCGGGACTACGACGAGACGCTCGACGAGGGCTACTCCCCGCCGGAGAAGCCCCTGGGCGTGACCAAGCACGGCACCACGGCCGCCGAGCAGCACGACGGCGAGACCCTGGACGAACGGCTGGCCCAGGAGGTGCCCGACGTGTCCGCGCCCGACGGGGACGGCGTGGGCGACGAGCCCGGCGGCGAGGGCGAACCGGTCGACCCCGAGGCGGGCACGGAGCGCGCCGGCCGCCTGGTCGCCCCCGACGAGGGTGTGCGAACCGACACGACCAAGGAGACGGTCGCCGAGGACGTGGGCATCGACGCGGGAGCCGCCGGTGCCGAGGAGGCCGCCATGCACGTCGTGGAGGACGAAACGGCGCTGCCGGACGGCGAGGAGCGCTAGCGGACGAACCGTCGTGAGGGGACCACCCGGCCGTCCGGCCGGGTGGTCCCCTCACGACGGTTCGGTCAGGGCAGCAGTTTGTCGAGGGCGGCGGGGCCCTCCTCGGCCAGCTTGTTCCTGGCCCATTCGAGGTTCTTCGGGGTGAGGTCCCGGCCGGCCGCGAGAACGATGTCCTCGGGGGACACCTCGGTGCCGGTGCGGGCGTGGAGCCGGTCGTCCGGAGTGGCGCGGTCCTCGTTCCCGCGGACTTCGGACGACCGGGAGGCATCGGGCTCTGACGTGGACATGTGACTGCTCCTCGGTCCGGATCGCTGCTTCGGTGCCGGTGCCCTGCTGGTGCTCTGGCTATCGGTCCCGACTATCCCGATAACACCATTCAATGCCGGAGCGGACCCCGCATCCGGAGGGCCGGCGATCCTGACGTGCCTCATCCGGCGACGCGGCGTCCAATGGGGCGTATCGAACGATCCGTCCGGCAGAAGAGGGCAGGTGCATGGCAGGCAGTCGTACCGGCACCGGGAGACGAGGGGTCGAGGACGGAGCGGGCGGTCTGCGCCGGTGCGGCGCGTGGTGCGCCCGGCACGGCGTCACCGTCGTCGTCGCGTGGCTCGTCGCCCTGGCGGCCCTGCAGTTCGCGAACCGCTCCTTCGGCGGAGACTACTCGGACGACTTCACCCTGCCCTCGTCCCAGTCGCAGCAGGGCCTGGACGTCCTGAAGCGCCACGACCCCGCGGCCGGCGGCTACAGCGCCCAGATCGTCGTGCACGACGCCGGCGAGCCGCTCGCCTCGCTCGGTTCGCAGATGTCCACCACCGTGGCCGGCCTGCGGAAACTCCCGCACGTCCAGTCCGTGCAGAACCCGCTCACCGCCGCCCCCGCCTCCGGCTCGTCGTCCGGACCGAACGTGGGCCCCCTGTCCTCGGACGGCCGTACCGCCTACCTCACGGTCCGCTTCGACATCCAGCCCTCCCGGCTCGGTGACGGCTACCTGCACGGAGTGGACGACTCCGTGCGGCCGCTGCGCGCGGCCGGTGCCCAGGTCGAGTACGGGGGAGTGCTCGGGGAACTGGCACGTCCCACCACCGACGACCGGGTGAGCGAGCTGATCGGCTTCGGCGTCGCCGTCGTCGTCCTGCTGGCCGGCTTCGGCAGTGTCCTCGCAGCCGTCGCCCCGCTGGTGACCGCGCTGCTCGCGGTGATCGGCGGACTGGCCTGCCTCGGCCTGCTCACCGCGGCGTTCACCTTCTCCACCGTGTCACCGACCCTGGCCACGATGATCGGCCTGGGAGTCGGCATCGACTACGCCCTGTTCCTGATCACCCGGCACCGGCAGAACCTCATGGACGGTGCCGACCCGGTGCGGGCGGCCGGACACGCCACGGCCACCAGCGGCCGCGCCGTGCTCGTCTCCGGCTGCACGGTGATCGTCGCGCTGCTGGGCCTGTACGCGTCCGGGGTGTCCTTCATCGGCAAGCTCGGGGTGGCCGCCGCGGTCACCGTCGTCTCGGCCGTCCTCGGCGCGCTGACGCTCGTGCCCGCCCTGCTGGGCCTCGCCGGCCGGCACGTCGACCGGCTGCGGGTGCGCCGCCCCGTCGCCGAGACCGACGCGGAGCGGGGCGGCGAACCCCACGGCACCTGGCGCCGCTACGCGCGGCGCGTCGAGCGGCGGCCCTGGCACTTCCTGGCCGCCGGTGTGACGGCCGTCCTCGTCCTGGCCGTCCCCGTCCTCTCCCTCCGGCTCGGTCACATCGGGGACGGCGCCGACCCCACCTCCTTCACCGACCGGCGGGCGTACGACCTGATGACCGACGCGTTCGGGCCCGGTTCCAACGGCCCGCTGACCGTCGTCGTCGACCAGAGCAAAGTGCCCCAGGACCAGCGCCCGGACCTCGCGTCCCGGGTCACCGGGAGCCTCGACGACGTGCCGGGCACGGCCGTGGTGACACCCGTGACGCCGACCCGGGACGGCGACGTCCTGCTCGCCACGGTCTACTCGAAGCAGTCCCCGCAGAACGCCGCCACCACCGACCTCGCCAACCGCCTGATCGACAGCACCCTGCCGGACGCGGTCGCCGGCACGGACGCCGAGGGCTACGTCACCGGCGCCACCGCCTCCCAGGTCGACTTCCGCGACATCGTCTCGAGCCGGCTGCCGCTGATCATCGGCGTCGTGGTCGCCCTGGCGTTCCTGATCACCCTGGCCGTCTTCCGCGGCCTGCTGGTCGCCGTCAAGGCCGCCGTCCTGAACGTGCTGTCGATCGCCGCCTCCTACGGCGTCGTCGTCGCCGTCTTCCAGTGGGGCTGGGGCGGGCCCGCGCTCGGCGTGTCCGGCACGGTGCCCATCGAGAGCTACGTCCCGATGATGATGTTCGCGATCATCTTCGGGCTGAGCATGGACTACGAGATCTTCCTGCTCTCCCGGGTGCACGAGGCCTGGCTGCGCACCGGTGACGCGAAGGGGGCGGTGGCCCACGCCCTGGAGATCACCGCTCGGGTCATCACCTGCGCGGCCCTGATCATGGTGAGCGTCTTCGCCGCGTTCGTCGTCAGCGACAACGTCGTGGTCAAGATGCTCGGTCTCGGCCTGGCCGTCAGCGTGCTCGTCGACGCCACCGTCGTCCGTCTGCTCCTCGTGCCGGCCGTGATGACCCTGCTGGGCCGCCGCGCCTGGTGGACGCCCCGGTGGCTCGACCGGATCCTGCCGCACATCGACGCCGAGGGGGAGCGCGGGCGGGACCTCAGCGCGCGGGCGAGGGCGGGGGCGGGGGCGAAGGAGTGAGGACGAGCATCGTGACGTCGTCGTCCACGTCCGGGCAGTAGCCCACCAGGTCCGCCCAGACACGCTCGGCGAGCGCGGCGGCTTCCCCGGTGGCGAGCACGGTCAGCCGGTCGGCCAGCGGATAGAAAGCACCGCTGCCGTCCCTGGCCTCGACCACGCCGTCGGACGCGAGGAAGAGCCGGTCGCCCGGGCGCAGCGACACCGTGCTCGGCTCGATCGCGCCGGCGTCCGCCAGCCCCAGGCCCAGCGGAGTCCACGGCGAGACCTCCACCTCCGCGGCCCTGGTGCCGCGCAGCAGCAGGGGCGGCGGATTCCCGCAGACGACGACGCGCACCTCCCGGCCGTCGGCGGAGAACTCCAGCAGCGCGGCCGTGGCGAACAGCTCCGCGTGCCGCGCCTGCGCCGAGTCCACCAGCAGCCTGCGGTCGAGCCGGGCGGCGACCGACACCAGGTCGGGCTGGTCCAGCACCGCCTCCCGGAACGCCCCCAGCAGCGAGGCGACCGTCGCGACCGCCGCCAGACCGTGCCCCTGCACGTCGCCCATCACGGCCCGTACGCCGAAGGGGCCGTCCCGCACGTCGAAGAAGTCGCCCCCGACCAGCGTCCCGCGCTGCGCCGCCCGGTACAGCCCCGCACAGCGCACCGCCCCGACCCGCTCGGGCAGCGGGGGCACGACCGCGCGCTGCGCCGCCTCGGCGACCGTGCGTTCCAGGTCCAGCTGGGCGTCGCGGCGGCTGCGCACGTAGGACATGAACACGCTGAGCACGGAGACGAAGACGACGGTCAGCAGATCGGTGTTGCCCGGCCGGTCGAGCCGGAGGGCCGGGATGTTCAGCAGGGCGACGACCGCACTGCCCAGCACGGCGGTGGCCGGCGGGCTGTACGACAGCACGGCCAGCGGCGGGATCGCGCCCAGCAGGAAACCGATGTCGAGCGGGTCGGGGCTGAGGAGCGTCGCCGCGCAGACCGCCACGACCAGGGCGAGGGGCAGCGCCCGCACCCAGCGGGGCGGCGGCGCCCCCCGCAGCCAGCCGCGCCGGTCCTCACCCCGGCGCGGCGGCACGGCGGACACCTTTCGCACACCACCACGCTCCTACGGCGCGCTTCCCGGCGCACGCCGGGAAGCGCGCCCGGAACGGTGCGGGCGGCAGCCGGATCCCGGTGGGCGCGCTCCCCACCCCGGAGGCCCACGGCCGGGCCGCGGCCCTGGTGCGCGCCGGGCGGAGCCGGTGTCCGGCCGGGGCCGCGCGTGACCGGGGCCGGCCCGGGTGCGTTGCCCGGTCATGGACGGCTACGAGCGCCTCGGTCTCGCCGGGAGCGGCCTCGACGAGTTCCTTTCCGCACCGGTGCTGACGGCCCGGCGCCCGTCGTTGCCGACGCCGGAGGAGGCCGACGACGTGCTGCGCCTGCCGGTGACCGTGTCGCAGGAGGGCGAGCCGCTGTCACGGGAGGCGGACCGGCCGGTGAAGGCGATCGCCGTGCGCGTCCCCCCGGAGAACCGGCCCCGGCCGGCCCGTCGTGGACGGGCTCCGACGCGGGCGCTCCGCGGCGCGTGTCGCCGCAATCGTGCGCGGACCTTCCTCCAGGGGCCGTACCGTGGTCCGAGGCGACGACCTCGTCGTCATCGGCCGGCTCCGGAACCGGTCCGGGGGACTCCGCCGACGCCGACGGTCTCCGTCGGCGGGCCGCCGGAGAGCGGGCCACCTGCGCTCGTGGTCAAC
Organism: Streptomyces sp. NPDC029152; assembly: GCF_055564355.1. Lineage (NCBI taxonomy): Bacteria > Bacillati > Actinomycetota > Actinomycetes > Kitasatosporales > Streptomycetaceae > Streptomyces > Streptomyces sp. NPDC029152. The sequence goes on from NZ_JBVHWR010000012.1 coordinate 243,701, forward strand.
CGCCGGAACCCGCTGGAGGACACCAGATGACCGACCGCGACTCCCCTGCCGACGGTGAAGTCCAGGACCCCTTCGGCACCTTGCGCCGCGCGCTGTGGATCGGGGGCGGCCAGTGGGCCGGCAAGTCGACCGTCGCCCGGCTGCTGGCCGTCCGACACGGCGTCACCGTCTACCACTACGACCACCAGGACGCCCGCGGTCACAACGACCGCCGGATCGCCCGTCGCGTTGCCCTCGGCCGGCCCGCCACCGAGCCGGACCCGGACGAGGTGTGGGTCCACACCACCCCGGAAGAGATGGCCGCCGAGACCCTGGCCGGCTTCCCGGACCGGTTCTCATGGGCTCTCGACGATCTGCGCGCGCTCGTGTCCGGTCGCCCGATCATCGCCGAGGGCTGGGGACTGCGGCCCGAACTCGTCGCGCCCGTCATCGACTCACCGCGCCGGATGATCGTCATGGTGCCCACCCCCGGTTTCCGCCACCGGCAGGCCCGGGAACTGCCCCGGGCCGCCTCGCTCGCGCACCGCGTCAGCGACCCGGCCCGAGCGCAGGCCAACCGACTGGCCCGGGACCGGCTCGTCGCCGAGGACGCCGTCCGCTCCGCCCGCCGGCTGGGCATCCGCGTCATCGAGGTCGACGGTTCCCGCGACGCCGCCGCGATCGCGGAGGTCGTCGCCGACCACTTCGGCCCCTACCTCCCGGAGCGGGACCACAAGGCCTGAACACACCTGTCGCCGCGGGTTCCTCCACCGCGAGCCCGCGGTGTTGACCCTGCCGTTGACGGCAGGGTCGCACGATGACCGGCATGGACACCAACGCGTCACGGAACAGCAGGATCGTCGTCGTCACCGGAGCCGGTACGGGCATCGGCCGGGCGACCGCCCGTGCCTTCGCCGCCGAGGGGGCCCACGTGGTCGCCGTCGGACGGCGCGGCGAACCGCTCCGGGAGACGGCGGCCGGACACGACAGGATCACGCCGCTGCCCGCCGACATCACCGCCGAGGGGGAACCCGAGCGCATCGTCCGGGCGGTGACGGAGGCGCACGGCCGGCTGGACGTGCTCGTCAACAACGCCGCCATCGTGCGCAGCGGCGCCCTCGGCACGCTGAGCCCGGAGCCGATCACGGCTCAGCTCGACACGAACCTCGTCGCCCCCTTGCTGCTGGCCCAGGCCGCGCTGCCGTCCCTGGAGGCGTCGGGCGGAGCGATCGTCAACGTCAGTACGTCGGTGGGGCAGCGGGCCTGGCCGGGCAGCTCGGTCTACGCCGCCACCAAGGTGGCCCTCGAACTGCTCACGCGCAGTTGGGCGGTCGAACTGGCCCCGCGCGGCATCCGGGTGGTGGCGGTCGCCCCCGGCGCGATCGACACCCCCATCGGCGAGCACCAGGGCCTGACGCCGGAGCGCATGGCCGCGGTGCGCGAGTGGCAGCTGGCGCACACCCCGCTGGGACGGATCGGCCGGCCCGAGGAGGTGGCCTGGGCGATCACCCACCTCGCCGCGCCCGGCGCGTCGTTCGTCACCGGGGTCGTCCTCCCCGTCGACGGCGGGGCGGTCGTGGCGTGATAGGGATGTCCCGGGAGGTGGGGCGGGTGCGCATAGGCGAACTGGCCGGACGGACCGGGACGACCGCTCGTGCCCTGCGGCACTACGAGCAGGCCGGGCTGATCTCCTCCGGGCGGGAGCGCAACGGCTACCGCGTCTACGACGAGGGGGCCGTGGTGCGGGTCCGCAACATCCGCCGCCTGCTGGCCGTCGGGCTCACCCTGGACGACGTCCGTGTGTTCCTGCCGTGTCTGGACGGCGACGTGACCGCGGGCCCTCCCTCGGACGAGGGCCTGCGGGTGGCGTGGGAACGGCTGGCGGTCCTCGAGGAACGCATCGTCGCCCAGACCGAGGTCCGCGACAGGCTGGCGGCCGCGCTCCGGGAGCGGGCGGCGGGTCGCGTCCGGCCGGTGGCCTGACCGGCCGTCCCACCGGGACGGCGCCGCGTTCCGGACCGCCGCGCCGCCGCGCCGCCGTCCGGTGCCGGGCGGCATGCCGGCCCGCAGGGCGGCCGACGGAACGGGCGGGGAACGGCACGGGGTCCGAGGGCGAGGGCCGGCACGTGCGGGACGCGGCGGGGCGGAGGCCGACGGGAGCGTCGTCGACGACGCGGACTTCCCCCGGCCCTCGGGCCGGTTCGTCCCGGGCCCGGGTACGACGCCGTCCGGGACCTGTTCGCCCGCGAACCCGCCCTGGCCGAACGGGACGACACGGGACACCGGGGGAGCGGGAGACCGTCCACGGCGAGATCAGGACACGCGTGTCACCGGTCCCGCCCGAGGGCCCGGTGGCCGAGTTCCTGCTGCGTGTCCGGGGGGACCGGGCCTGGTTCCGGTGGAGTGGCGAGCCGTTCGCGGAGCGGGACGCGGGAGGCTGACCCGTCTCGGCGTCCGTCGCCCAGCAGGGCCTCGGCCCCGGCGAGGATCTCGGTGACCCTGAGTCCGAAGGCGGCGTCGCACGCGTGCGCCCTCCCGGTCCGCGCGGCGGCCAGGAGGGCGTCCACGGCCCGCTGGAGGGCGGGCACCGGGCCCTCTGGGCTCTGCGGCAGCAGCGTCACCCCGACCGTGCCCCGCAGCTCCACCGCGGCGCCCGCCGCGGCGGGCGGTGCCGTCAGGCTCAGCGTGAGCGTGCTGGACACCCCGCTCGTGTGGTCGAGGACCAGGTGCACGGTGTCCCCGGGGCCTGGCACGGCCGCCGCGACCCGCCGCACGTCCCCGAGGACCGGCAGCAGGACGGACAGGGCGTGCGGGCCGACGTCCCACAGGGCGCCCTTCTCGCGCCGCCACGGCGAGTGCGCGAACGGCCCGTCACCGGTGAACACCGCGCCGAGCCACTGCGCCCGCGCGGTGAACCACCCGTCGGCCTCGGCCTGTTCGGCGATCCACGCCTCGGACTCGGGCTGGAACCGGGTCGTGAAGAAGACGACGGAGGCGACACGGGCCTCCCGCACCGCCTCGACCACCGCCCGGCCCTGCTCCACCGACACCGCGAGCGGCTTGTCCAGCAGCAGATGGCACCCGGCCCGCGCCGCGCGCACCGCGAGCCCGGCCTGCACGGCCGGCGGCAGCGCCACGGCGACGGCCTCCACGTCGCGGAGCAGGGAGTCGACGTCGTCGTAGGCGCGCGTGCCGTGCCGTTCCGCCAGCTCCTCGGCGGCCCGGGGCCGGCGGCCCCACACGCCCACGAAGTCCACCTCGCCGTGCCGGGCCAGGGCCGGCGCGTGTGTCATGTCCGCCCAGGGACCGGTACCGAGCAGTCCGATGCGCATGCCGCCGCCTTCCCGAGATGTCCGAACGACACCGGCCGGCGCACCACGCCGCCCGGCCGGTGCCGAGCGTGTCACACGGACCGGGTACCCCCGCAAGCCCGGGCCGGTGACACCGCCGCACTCGCCCCCGGCGGCACACCGGTCCGCCCCGCCGGCCCGCCCGCGTCCCACGAGACCGGTGATTCTGCCGATCCCCTCGGCCGCCGCGCCTGTCGACAGTGGCACCGCCAGCTCATCGGCGAGACCCGTCCGGCGGATGTCCCGGGACGCGACCCCACGTGTCCCGGGCCCGTGTGCGACCACCGGCCGGGCGACTCGCCACGACAGAGAGGACGACTCGTCGTGCAGCAGAACCCCCACACCCACGCCGCCCCCCGCGGCACGCGCCGGCGGCTGGCCGGCGTCACGGCCGCCCTCGCCGCCGTCGTCGCGCTCAGCACCCTCACCGGCCCGGGCGCCCACGCCGCCGACAACCCGTACGAGCGCGGTCCGGCGCCGACCACCTCCAGCATCGAGGCACTGCGCGGCCCCTACGCCGTGTCGGACACGAGCGTCTCGTCGCTCGCCGTCACCGGCTTCGGCGGCGGCACGATCTACTACCCGACCAGCACCAGCGACGGCACGTTCGGCGCCGTCGTCATCGCGCCCGGCTTCACCGCGTACGAGTCCTCCATCGCCTGGCTCGGTCCGCGTCTGGCCTCGCAGGGCTTCGTCGTCTTCACCATCGACACCCTCACCACGCTCGACCAGCCGGACTCCCGGGGACGGCAGCTGCTCGCCGCCCTCGACTACCTGACCGAGCGCAGCTCGGTGCGCAGTCGGATCGACAGCAGCCGGCTCGGCGTCATGGGGCACTCGATGGGCGGCGGCGGCACGCTCGAGGCCGCCAAGTCCCGGCCCTCGCTCCAGGCCGCCATCCCCCTCACCCCCTGGAACCTCGACAAGACCTGGCCCGAGGTCAGCACCCCGACCCTGATCGTGGGGGCCGACGGCGACACCATCGCCCCGGTCGCCTCCCACTCCGAGCCCTTCTACTCCAGCCTGCCCTCCACCACGGACCGCGCGTACCTGGAGCTGAACGGCGCGACCCACTTCTCGCCCAACACGTCGAACACGACGATCGCGAAGTACAGCATTTCCTGGCTCAAGCGGTTCATCGACAACGACACCCGCTACGAGCAGTTCCTGTGCCCGTTGCCGCGGCCCAGCCTGACCATCGAGGAGTACCGGGGCAACTGCCCGCACGGCTCCTGACCCTCCACGGCACGGTCCGGCGGCGGTCGCGCGTACGGCGCGGCCGCCGCCCGCGCGCTGTGCCGCCGCACGGCCGCCGCCCGCGCGCTCTGGGCGTCCGCACAGCGCTGTTCCGGCCGCACCGCGAGGGAACCGCTGGTGGGGCGGCCGACGCCCGGCCGAACCGGTGCGCGGCGGGAGTGGACCGGTGCCTTCCACCTCTGGTTACGCGCGCGTAGCCTTCCGGGAATGACCGGAGAGACGACCGTACGCACAACCGTGCGGATCCACGGCCACGGCGCGCAACGGCGGGCGGTGGGGGAGCTGCTGGACGGACTGGCCACCCGCGGCGGCCACCTGGTGGTGACCGGGGAACCCGGGCTCGGCCGCACCACCCTCCTCCAGTGGGCCGCCGGGACCTTCACGGCCGGTCCCGTACTGCGCCTCGGCGCCCCGGCGGACCGGTACGCGCCCGTGCCGGCCGAGGAACTGCTCGCCGGCCTGCGGACGGCAGCCGGCGACGGCCCGCTGCTCGTGTGCGTGGACGACGCGCATCTGTGGGACCCGCCGGCCCGGGCCGCCCTGGGCCGTGCGGCCGAGCACCTGCGCCCGGCGGCCCGGGTCGGTCTGCTCCTCTCCGCGGCCGGGCACCGCGCCGTCGACCCGGAGTTCGCCCACCTGCCCGCCGTACGCCTGGACCCGCTGACGCCGCCGCAGGCCGACGCCCTGCTGGACGACGCGACCGACGGCACCGCCGACCCGGCCGTGCGCGCGGAACTGCTGGCCGAGGCGGAGGGCAACCCGGGTCTGCTGCTCGCCCTGGTCCGCCGCCTGTCGCCCGCCGAACTGCGCGGGCACCGGCCGCTGCCCAGACCCCTGGCGGACGCCGGCACCCTGCGGGACGTGGCGGGCGCGGCCCTGACCGGGCTGCCGCCGGACGTACGGGACCTGCTGCTGACGACGGCGGCGGCCGCCCGGGCGTCGGACGCCCCGGACGTCGACGCCGGCCTCGTCCTGGACGCCGTACGGCTCCTGAGGCCGGCCACCGCGCCCGCGCCGTGCCTGGAACCGGCGCCCGGGCTCCTCGCGCTCTGCGAGGGCCGGCTCCGCTTCCGCAGCCCGCTGGTCGGCCGCACCGTCCACGCCACCGCCGCACCGGACCGCCGTCACGCGGCCCACCGCGCGCTGGCCGAGGTCCTGGAGGCGGCCGGGCAGCGGCTGCCCGCGCTGCTCCACCACGCCTGGTCCCCGGCGGGCGCCGGTCCCGCGCCGGCACTCGCGGACCGGCTCGCGGCCCGGGCGGCCGACGAATCCACCGCGCCGCACCGGCTGCGCGCGACGGCGTACGCCCGTGCCGCCGAACTGTCGGCCGACGGCCCGCTCCGGGCGGAGCGGTACACGGCCGCGGCCGAGCAGGAGCTGCTCGCCGGCCGGCCGTACCGGGCGCGTCCGCTGCTCGCCAAGGCCCGGGAGTGTGCCGCATCCGCCGTGATCCGGGGGCGGGCCGAGCTGGTGCGCGGACTGACGGAACTGTGGGACGGCCCCGTCGGCGACGCGCACCAGTCCCTGCTGCTGGCCGCCTCCCTGCTCGCCGCCGAGGCCCCCGCCCAGGCCGCGGCCGCGGCCCTGTCCGCCGCCGACGCGGCCTGGGCGGCCGGGGACCTGCCGGCGTGCCTGGCCACCCTCGGCCCGGAACCGCACCCGCCCGGCCGGACCGCCGGCCCCGGCAGCGCCGGACGGCCGCGCGTGTCCGCCGCCGTCCCGCACGCCGATCCGGTGCGCGACCACCGCGTCGGCATGCGGGCGCTGCTCGAAGGGCGGCTGGACCGCGCGGCGGCACCGCTCGGGCGCGTCGTGGAGCGTGCCGGGACCGGGGAGCGCCCCGAGGGGCTGCTGCGGGCGGCTGCGGCAGCGCTGCTGCTGGGCGAGGTGGACGCCGCCCGCCGGGCCGGGGCGCGGGCCCTCGCCGCCGCCCGCCACCTCGGATCGGACGCGCTGGTCCCGCGGGCACTGGAGTACCTCGCCTACGCCGAACTGCGCGCGGGCCGGCATCCGCAGGCCCGCGCCCACGCCGAGGAGGGCCTGCGCACCGCGTCGCGGGCCGGGCAGCGCAACACGGCGGCCCACCACCGGGCGGTGCTGGCCCTCGCGGCGTCGATCGAGGACGAGCCCGACGTCGTCGCCCGGCACGTGACGGCGGCGCTGGCCACCGCCCGCCGGCACGGACTGGCCCAGGCGGCCACCCTGGCGGAGTGGGCGGCGGCCCGTGCCGACCTCGGGCGCGGCCGTCCCTTCGACGCCGCCGACCGGCTCGGCCTCCTGGTCCTCCCCGGACCCCGGCGCGGGCACTTCGCGGTGTGGCGGCTGGCCGTGCCCTGCTTCGTGGAGGCCGCCGTCCTCGCCGGCCGGCACGAGGACGCCCGGACGCTCCTGACGGACTTCGCGGGCTGGGCGGCCTTCGGCGCCGACTCGCAGGCCGCCGCCCAACTGGCCCGCTGCCACGCCCTGCTGGCCCCGCCGGAGGACGCCGACGCGCTGTACGTGCGCGCGCTCGCCCGGCACGACGAGGCGGGCGGCGACTTCGAACGGGCCCGCACCGCCCTGCTGTACGGGAAGTGGCTGCGCCGGCGACGCCGACCGCGCGAGGCCCGCGACCGCCTCGGCAGCGCGCTGGCCGGCTTCGAGCGATGCGGCGCCGGCGTCTGGGCCGAGCAGGCGCGCGGCGAGCTGCGGGCGCTCGGGGCCGCCTCGCGCGGCTCCGCGGGGACCGGCACACTCACCCGGCTGACACCGCAGCAGCTGCGCATCGCCCGGCACGTCGCCGAGGGCGCCACCAACCGGGAGGTCGCGCTGACCCTCGCGGTGAGCACCCGCACCGTCGACTACCACCTCCGCAAGGTGTTCGCGGCCCTCGGCGTACGGTCCCGGCTGGAGCTGGCGCGCGTGGTCGAACAGGCGGAACAGGGGGAACGGGCCGAAAAGACCGGTGCACAACCCTAGGGACCGACCAGACGGTATGCCATCCTTCGGGGCAGGACGAGTCAGGGGGCAGGCCGGGCGCGGGCGCACGCCCGCCGCGGGTCTCCTCCGTGAGCCCTGGCCTGGGGAGGACCGCGATGCAACACGCCGTACGGTCACGAGCAGCGATCCGCACCGCCGGACTGACGCCCGTTCCGCGCCCGCGGACACCGAGCGTCGCCTCGCTCATGGACGCCGACGCCCTGCGGGTCCTGCACCGGGCGGCCCGCGGGCTGCTCGACGACCTGCCGGGGCTGACCGACCGGCTGGTGGCGCTGCTGCGGGAGCTGGAACCGGCGTACCGCGCCGCCCTGGCGAAGGACCCCACCGCGACCTGGCAGGAGGCGCACCGCTCGCTGCGGCACAGCGTGACCTCGCTGCTCGACCCGAGGGGCGCCCGGGACGCGGCCCGCCGCTGCTCCTGGCGGATCGGCACCACCCGCGCCGAACAGGGGCTGCCGCTGGACGCCCTGCTGCACGCCTTCCGCCTCGGCGGGTCCCTGGTGTGGCAGCGGCTGGTGGAGGAGACCTCCCGCACCGCGCCCGAGGACGTCCGGCTGCTGGTGCACGTGGCCGCCGACGTGTGGAACTTCGTCGACGAGCACTGCACGCTCGTCGCGGACGCCTACCGGCAGACCGAGTGGCAGCTGAGCCGCCGCCGGGAGAACCGGGCCCGGCTGCTGGCGGCCGGCCTGCTGGACGGCACCAGCCGCATCGCCGACCTGCCGGAGGCGGCGCAGGCGCTGGATCTGCCGGAGCAGGGCCGGTACGTCGTCGTCGCCGTCACCGGCGTGAACCACGCCCGCTCGGCCGCCCGCGCCGCCGTCGTGCCGGACGGCACCCGCGTCCACTGGCACACCGGGGCCGAGGTGGACCACGGCATCGTGCTGCTCGGTCCCGGGGACGACGAGCTGCCGGCACCGGGGGACACCGCCCCCGGCCCGCGGATCGGCATCGGCAGCCCCGTCGAAGGGCTGGCCGCCGTCGGCGAGGCGCGCGGGTACGCCGACACCGCCCTGCGCATCTGTCCCGAGGACGGCGGCGTCGTCCGGCTGGCCGACCACCTCCCCGCCGCCCTGGTCGCGACCGGCCCCGACCTCGGCCGGACCCTCGCCGACAGGGTGCTCGGCCCGCTGCTGCGGCTGGAGCCCGCCGACCGGGACGTCCTGCTGGCCACCCTGACGACGTGGCTCGACTGCGACGGCTCGGCGCAGCGGGCCGGCGAACGCCTCTACTGCCACCGCAACACCGTCCTCAACCGCCTGCGCCGCTGCGAACAACTGACCGGCCGCTCCCTGGCCCGCCCGGCCGACCTCGTGGAGATCACCCTCGCCCTCACCGCCCACCGCCTCCTCCCCACCTGACCCGCCCACGGGCAGTCGTGCCGCGTCGCGCCCCTCGTCCCAGCCGCGGGCAGTCGTGCCTCCCCCCGTGCCTGAACAGCCTGGGAGGTACCCCAGGGCGGCACGGGTGGGCGGTGGGGGTCCCCCCGATCGAGCGAGGCCGAGAGCGGGGGAGGCACCCCGGCAGCGCCGGGCTTCGCGACCCACCCCCGCCCAGCCCTCACGCCGGTCACCCCACCCGCGCCGGGCCGCATCCGCACCCCTCCGCCCGGCCCCGCCCCCCGGGTGGGCATCCGCACAGACTCCCCGCCCCCCGACTGGGACGCCGCAGCGACCCGTCCCGTACCCCCTGTACGCACCCCGCCCCCCGTGCTGTGGTGAGCGCCCCTTCCCCCGTCACCGTGCCCCTCCCGGCACGGTCCTCAGGAGCCGCGATGCCCGCAGCACCACCGGACGGTGAGCCCGCCCTGCACGTCGAGCACCTCGACGTGACGTACGGGCGCGCCCTGTCCGCTCTCCGTTCCGTGTCCCTGACCGTCCCGCACGGCGGCGTCGTCGCGCTGCTCGGTGCCAACGGCGCCGGCAAGACGACCCTGCTGCGCGCGGTCTCGGGCACCCTGCGCCTGCACCGCGGCGCGATCACGGCCGGCCGGGTCCGCTACGGCGACACGGCCCTCGACGGCCGCGACCCGGTCGCCGCCGTCCGCGCCGGCGTCGTGCAGGTGCCCGAGGGCAGGCGGGTGTTCGCCGGGCTCACCGTCGACGAGAACCTGCGGGCCGGCGGCCTCGGCCTCTCCCGGCGCGCCCCGGCCCAGGTCCGCGAGGCCCGGGACCGCGTCTTCGCCCTCTTCCCGCGCCTGGCTGAACGCACCCGCCAGGCCGCGGGCCTGCTGTCCGGCGGCGAGCAGCAGATGCTGGCCATCGGACGCGCCCTGATGGCGGCGCCCCGCCTGCTCCTCCTCGACGAACCCTCCCTCGGGCTCGCCCCGCTCATGGTGGACCGGATCGCCGAGGTGGTCCGCGAGATCAACACCCAGGGCACCGCCGTCCTCCTGGTCGAGCAGAACGCCGGCATGGCGCTCTCCCTCGCCGGCCACGCCCACGTCCTGGAGGTCGGCGAGATCCGCCTGTCCGGCCCCGCCGCCGAACTCGCGCGGACCGATGCCGTACGCCGCCTCTACCTGGGCGAGGCCGCCGACGACCAGGGGGCCGCGTGACCACCCGTACCACCGCGCCCCCCGCCCTCGAGGTCCGTGACGTGACCGTGCGCTTCGCCGGCCTCACCGCCCTCGACGGCGTCTCCTTCACGGTCGCCCCGGGCACCGTGCACGCCGTCATCGGACCCAACGGCGCCGGCAAGTCCACCTGCTTCAACGTCCTGTCGGGCCTGTACCGGCCCGCCGCCGGCACCGTACGGCTCGGCGACGCCGAACTGACCCGGCTCGCCCCGCACCGGATCGCCGCCCTCGGCGTGGCCCGCACCTTCCAGAACATCGTCACCACCCAGGGCACCGTCGCCGACAACCTGATGCTCGGCCGCCACGCCCTGTCCCGCGCCGGCTTCGCCGCCAGCGCCCTGCGCCTGCCGCGCGCCGTGCGCGAACAGCGCGAACACCTCGCCAAGGCCCGCGAGATCGCCGAACTCACCGGTATCGGGTCCCACTTCGACTCACCCGTCGCCCTGCTCCCCTACGGCGACCGCAAGCGGGTCGAACTCGCCCGCGCCCTCTGCCTGGAGCCCCGTGTGCTGTTGCTCGACGAACCCGTGGCCGGCATGAACGCCGCCGAACGCGTCCGCATGACCGAGGTCGTCCGGGAGGTCCGCGCCGAACTCGGCCTGTCCGTCGTCCTGGTGGAGCACGACATGGGTCTGGTCATGCGGCTCGCCGACGACGTCACCGTCCTCGACTTCGGCAGGGCCATCGCCCACGGCACCCCGGACGAGGTCCGCCGCGACCCCGAGGTGCTGCGCGCCTACCTGGGCACCGGCACCACCGGGGAGGACGCGGCATGAGCGGCTTCCTCGACAACCTCCTGAACGGTCTCGCCCTCGGCTCGGTCTACGCCCTGATCGCGCTCGGCTTCGTCACCATCTTCAAGGCCTCCGGCGTCCTCAACTTCGCCCACGGCTCCCTGCTGCTGCTCGGCGGCTACCTGGTCGCCGTCCTCCACGACGACCTCGGCTTCGCCGGCGCGCTGGCCCTCGCGGTCGTCGTCACGGCCGCCGTGGCCGGCGCGCTCGACCGGCTGCTCCTCCAGCGCGGGGAGCAGGACGCCCACGGCGCCCATGTGCAGACCATCGTGACCATCGGCATCGACATCGTCCTGGTCACCGACCTGGCCCGGCGCATCGGAGGCGACCTGCTGCCCCTCGGCGACCCCTGGGGCGACGCGGTGACCGACCTGGGGCCGGTGACCGTCGCCGACAGCCGCGTCGCCGCGATCCTGGTGTCCGCCGTGGCCATCGGAGGCGCCTTCGCCCTCTTCCGGTTCACCCCCTGGGGCCTCGCCCTGCGCGCGGCGGCCGAGGACGCCGAGGCCGCCGCCCTCATGGGCGTACGGCTGACCCGGATCCGCACCGTCGCCTGGTGCCTGGCCGGCGGCCTCGCCGCGCTCGCCGCGGTCTTCCTCGTCGCCTTCCCGGCGCCGGGCCTGGAGCGCACCACGGGCCAGATCGCCCTGAAGGCCTTCCCGGCCGCCATCCTCGGCGGCATGGCCTCTCCGGTCGGTGCCCTGGTCGGCAGCATGCTGATCGGCCTCACCGAGGCGTTCGTCGCCGGCTACCAGTCCGACCTGCACCTCCTCGGCGAGGGCTTCGGCGACGTCGCCCCGTACGCGGTGATGGTGCTGGTCCTCCTGGTCCGCCCGGCAGGACTGTTCGCGGCGAAGGGAGCGGCCCGTGTCTGACCTCCGCAAGACGAACGGCCTCCTCAGGCGCGGTCCGCTGCTCCTGACCGCCCTTCTCCTGTGCGTCCTGCCCTTCTACCTGGACGCCTTCTGGCTGCGCATCGGCCTGTTCTCGATGGCCGCGGCCATCGGCGCCGTGGGACTCGGCCTGCTCAGCGGCACCGCCGGACAGCTCTCCCTCGGGCACGCCTTCTTCCTCGCCGTCGGCGCCTACGGCTACGTGTGGCTGGCGGGCGAGCCCGGACCGGGGCTGCCGCCGGCGCTCGCCGCGGTCCTCGCGGTCCTGCTCGCCGGGGCCGCGGGCGGACTGTTCAGTCCCGTCGCCGGCCGGGTGAAGGGCATCTACCTGGGCGTGGCCACCCTCGCCCTCGTCTTCCTCGGCCACCACGTCCTGCTCACCGCGGACTCCGTCACCGGCGGCTTCAACGGGCGCTCGGTGCCGCCGCTGGAGCTCGGCGGGTTCGCGTTCGCCGAGTCCGACCCGGAACTGACGGTCCTGGGAGTGCCGTTCGGCTCCGAGGAACGGCTCTGGTACCTGGGCCTCGCCCTGTTCGCCGTCACCTGGTTCACCGCGCGCGGGCTGCTGCGCGGACGCCCCGGGCGCGCCCTGGTGGCGCTGCGCGACAGCGAGACGGCGGCGTCCGTGATGGGCGTCCACGTGGCGGGGTACCGCTCGGCGGCGTTCGTCGTCTCCTCGATGTACGCGGGCCTCGCCGGCGTGCTGCTGGCGCTCTCCTTCCGCCGCGTCGTGCCCGACTACTTCTCCCTCGCCCTGTCCGTCGACTACCTCGCCATGATCGTCATCGGCGGTCTGGGATCCGTCGCCGGGGCCACCGCCGGGGCCGTCTTCGTCACCGCGCTGCCCCTGCTGATGACGCGCTACGCCGACCAGCTGCCCCTGGTCGCGACCCCCGGCTCGGGCGACGGTTCGATCGGCCCCACCGAGGCCGCCCGCTACCTCTACGGCGCGGCGATCGTCGTGATCCTCCTCCACGCCCCCGACGGCCTCCACGGCCTGGCCCGCCGCACCCGCGCCCGCCTGCGCCGCCGGCCCCCGGTCACCGGCCCTCCCGACACCGGGGCCACGCCCCGGACCACCCCCGCCACCACCGCACGAGCCAAGGAGCACACCCCGTGAACGTCACGCACCCCAGGCCCCGCGCCACCCGGACCGCCGCGCTGGCCGCGGCCCTGGCCGCCGTGCTGCTCGCGGGCACCGCCTGCAGCTCCAAGGCGGACGGCAAGAGCACCGGCGACGGCGCCGACGGCGTCAAGGCCGGTCCCGGAGTCAGCGACAAGGCCATCAGGCTCGGTGCCCTGACCGACCTCACCGGCCCCTACGCCACCCTCGGCAAGAGCATCGTGCAGGCCCAGCAGATGTGGGCCGACGAGACCAACGCCGCGGGCGGCATCTGCGGGCGCAAGGTGGAGATCGTCGTCAAGGACCACGGCTACGACGTGCAGAAGGCGGTCACCGCCTACGCCGACATCTCCCCGGACGTCGTCGCCCTGCCCCAAGTCATCGGCTCGCCGGTGGTCGCCGCCCTGCTCGACGACATCGAACGCGACCACGTGCTGACCTTCCCGCAGGCCTGGGCCGCCTCCCTGCTCGGCAAGGACTCCGTCCAGGTCCTCGGCACCACCTACGACCTCGACATGATCGCCGCCGTCGACTTCCTGACCCGCACCGAGAAGGTCGCCGAGGGCGACGCCATCGGTCACGTCTACTTCGAGGGCGACTACGGCGCCAACGCGCTGGAGGGCTCGACGTGGGCCGCCGAGAAGGCCGGGATGAAGGTGGTCGGCCAGAAGATCAAGGCCACCGACACCGATCTGTCCGCACAGGTGTCGGCGCTGAGCAAGGCGGGGGTGAAGGCCGTCCTGATCAGCGCCGGCCCCGCCCAGACCGCCTCCCTCGCCGGCGTGGCGGCCTCCAAGGGCCTGACGGTGCCGATCGTCAGCAGCGCGCCGGGGTACGCCCCGCAGCTGATGAAGACGCCCGCGGCCAAGGCGCTGGAGGCCATGGTGCACGTGGTCAGCGCGGCACCGGCCGTCAGCTCGGACCTGCCGGGCGTCCGGAAGATGGTCGCCTCCTACGCGAAGAAGTACCCGGGCTCACCGGCCGACTCGGGTGTGCTCTCCGGGTACAACGCCGCCCAGCTGATCGGCGCCGACCTGAAGAAGGCCTGTGAGGGCGGCAGCCTCACCCGCGAGGCCGTGGTCAAGGCGCACCGTTCGCAGCACGACGCCGACACCGGCCTCGGCACCCCGCAGAACTTCACGGACGTCTCCGTGCCCGCCAGCCGCTCCACCTACGTGCTGAAGCCCGACGCCGAGGCCGTCGGCGGCCTGGTCGGCGTGGAGGAGGCCCACCAGGCTCCCGGCGTCGACGCGTACCTGGCCGCACGCGGCTGACGGAGGCGAGGGGCCGCCGACCAGCCTGGTGAAAGCCTCCTTGGCGGCCCCTCGGCCCGACCCCTGGTTCGCCTGACCAGCGGGTCCCTAGGATGTACTCTCTGTCATGCCAATGCAGTTGGCGCGGTACGGAGCTGGGGGAACGATGCAAGCCGACAAGCAGCTGTCCACGGAGATCGACGCCAACGTGCCAACGGCCGCACGTATGTACGACTACTACCTGGGCGGCAAGGACAACTACGCGGCCGACCGGGCGGCGGTCGAACAGCTCGACAAGGTCGTTCCCAGCACGCGCCGGCTGGCCCTGAACAACCGCCGTTTCCTGCAGCGCGTCGTCAGGGTCCTCGCGCAGGACTACGGCATCCGGCAGTTCCTCGACCACGGGTCCGGCCTGCCCACGCAGGACAACGTGCACCAGGTCGCGCAGAGCGTCGCCCCCGAGTCGCGGGTCGTCTACGTCGACAACGACCCGATGGTGCTGGTCCACGGCCGGGCGCTGCTCGACCAGAACGACCGCACCGCGGTCATACACGCCGACATGCGCTCGACCGAGGAGATCCTCTCCCATCCGGAGACGCAGCGCCTGATCGACTTCTCGCAGCCGGTGGCGGTGCTGTTCAACTCGGTCTTCCACTGCATCCCGGACAGCGAGACCGACGGGCCGACGGCCGTGGTCCGTCGCGTGACCGAGCGGCTCGTGCCCGGCAGCTACGCCGTGATGTGCCAGCTGGTCAGCGAGGACGCCGAGGTGCGGAAGTTCGTCACGGAGTTCATGAACGAGACGACGCAGGGACACTGGGGCCGCGTCCGCGAGCCCAAGGACGTCGAGGCATGGTTCGAGGGCATGGACATCCTGGAGCCGGGCCTGGTGGAGGTCTCCACCTGGCGCCCGGACAGCGAGGTGGTCCCCCGTCAGCTCACCGACGAGTGGATCGAGTTCGGCGGCCTGGGCCGCATACGCTAGCCGGCACGGAACACCGGGCCGTGCGCGACGGCGGGAACGCGGCGCACGGCCCTCCCGCCGGACACCGTCACCGCGCTCGCCCTCGTCCGCTCACCTCGCGGCGTAACGCCCCGCCACCGTCTCGCGGAGCATCTCCAGGGACTCGCGCGGGGTCAGCGCCTCGTCGGCCAGGCGGTCCAGGGCGACCCGGTACTCCTCGGTCTCGTCGCGGTCCTCGAGGAAGTTGGCGCTCCTGATGTGCTCCAGGTAGACCACGTCGGGCAGGTCGCTGCCGCCGAAGCGCAGATACGTCACCGGGATCGCGGGCGCCGACGCGTTGGTCACGTCCAACGGCACGATCTGCAGCGTCACATGGGGCCGCCCGGCCATCGTGACGAGGTGTTCGAGCTGTTCCCGCATGACGTCGCGGCCGCCCAGCACACGGAGCAGCACCGACTCGTCGATGATCGCCCACAGCTGCGGCGCGTCCGCGCGGTGCAGCAACTCGGCCCGGCGCATCCGCAGTTCGATCCGCCGCTGCACCTCGGTGGCCGGGGCGTTCGGCAGGCCGCGTTCGACGACGGCACGGGTGTACTCCGCGGTCTGGAGCAGTCCGGGAACGTACTGGATCTCGAAGGTGCGGATGGTCGCCGCAGCTTCCTGGAGGCCGACCAGGCGGTCGAACCACTCGGGCATCAGGCGCTTGTCGTACCGCTGCCACCAGCCCGGCTCGCCCGCGCGCTGCAACAGCTTCAGCAGCACCGACGTCTCGTAGGGGTCGGTGCCGTAGAGCTTCAGCAGCGCGCGGACGTCGCTCTCCGTCGGGGGCCTGCGCCCCTTGCCCGACTCCATGCGCGACAGCTTCGCCGGGCTGAACCCCAGCTCCCGCGCCGCCTGCTCCTGGGACAGGCCGGCGTCCTCGCGGTAGCCCGCCAGCTGCACGCCGACGAGCATCTTCAGCAGAGTGGGAGCCGGCTCGGTCCGGTCCAGATAGGGTTCGAGACGGGAGATGCGGGGCGACGCGGCGGACATCCTGGCTCCCAGCAGACCGGCAGACTTGATGAACACACTATCCCACCCGTCCGGTCCTCGCGGCTCGGGCGCGCGGGAATCGGGTAGGAGGCCTCCGCTTCGCTGTCGGCGTGCGCTGCGGCGGCCGCCGCCCGCCCGCCGTCACAGAAGGTGGTCGAACTCGCCGTCCTTCGCGCCGGCGAGGAAGGCGGCGACCTCCGCGGAGGTGTAGACGAGCGCGGGGCCGTCCGGGTCGCGGGAGTTGCGCATCGCGATGCCCCCGTCCACGAGGGCGACCTCGACGCAGTTGCCCTCGGCGTTGCTGTGCCGGCTCTTCTTCCAGCGGGCGTCCAGCGAACTGGCGCGCACTCCGTTCCGCACTGGGGGCACCGCGGTCTCCTTGTCGTCCGGGAGCGGGCCGCGTCATGTCGGACCTCACGCGCTCCCGCCCGATTTTTTCTGCGCAATTTCTCGTGCAATTGCACGCGATCGCTTTCTGCGTGGATAATAGCCGTGGCGTCAACCCCTGGGCGGGCGCCCCCTATTGACGTCGCATCAGGGAGATGCCGTGTCGTCACCTGCGCACTTAATGATCCGGTCGTCCGGCGGGCCCGTGCCGGAGACGGACGCGGCGAGCCGGTCCGGCGGGCTCCCGCACACGGCACGAGCGGCCGCCCGCCCCGCCGAACGGCCGTCCCCCGCCGGCCACGCGGCACCGTCCGTCCCTCCCGCGTCCGCGGTGCTGCGCATCGCCTGCAGCGGGGAGGGCTTCGCCCGTGCCCGGGTGTTCACCCGGGACACGCTGCGCCGGTGGTCCCTCGACCACCGCGGTGACGACGCGGTCCTCGTGGTCACCGAACTCGCCGCCAACGCCGTGGCGCACGCGGTGCCGCCGGCCGCGGCGGGCCGGCCGGAGATCGGGCTGGCGCTCGGTCTGGCCCCCGGCCGTCTGACGCTGAGCGTCTCCGACCCCGGGAGCGGCGCGCCCGTACGCACCTCACCCGACGACCGCGGCCTGCGTGAGCACGGACGCGGTCTGTGCATCGTCGACGCCCTGGCGGAGGAGTGGGGCTGGACCCCGAGACCTCCGGCGGGCAAGACCGTCTGGGCCACGTTGCGGGCCCATCCCCTCACCTGACCCGACTGCCGCGGAAGGGCCCCACACCATGCGCAGCGCTCCGACACCTCAGCCGCTCGCCCGGCACACCGACCGTCACGCGTCGTCGGCCGGCCCGCTCCGTACCGCGCCCCTCGCCGGTCTGGACCAGGTGCCCTGGGGCGAGATCCAGGACTCCACCGGCCCGGCCGCGGCCATCCCCCGCCTGCTCGACCAGGTCGCCCGGGGCGACGCCGAGACCGCCCGGGCCGCCCTAGCCGATCTCCGGAAACGGATCTGCCAGTACGGCTTCGTGGTCGAACAGGCCACCGCCGCGACCGTGCCCTTCCTCTGGGAGCTGGCCCAGTGGCCCCAGGTGAACTGCCGGGCGCAGATCATCCAGTTGCTCAAGAACATCGCCGACGCCCGGCAGTGGGAGACCACCGCGGCCGCCTACCCCAAGCTCCTCAACCACCGGGAGAACCCGGTGGCGTGGGAGCGTGCCGCACGCCAGGCCGTACGAGCCCGGCGGGGCGAGCTGGAGCGGCTGATGGCGGAGGGCGACAGCGAGATCGCGCGGGCCACCACCGAACTGGCCCGCACGCTCGGAGACTGAGACCCGCGCCCTCCACGGGGGAGAAGGCGCGGGTCTCCCTTCCGGTACACGGCCATCCCGACGTGCGGAACGGTGTGGCGCGGTCCCGGCCGAAGGGGTAGGAAAGCGCGAGGCGAGAAAGCGCTTGCCCTTCCCCTCGGTCACCAGGAGGACCACGCCGATGGCGTCGTCGTTGGACATGCCGCTCGACCACCGTTACCGGGGCGAGCACCCGATACGCACGCTCTTCTACCTGCTGCGAGCCGACCGCCGCCGACTGGCCGGGGCGGTCGCCGTGTTCACCGTCAAGCACAGCCCCGTCTGGCTGCTGCCCCTCATCACCGCGTCCATCATCGACACCGTCGTCCAGCACCGGCCGATCGGCACGCTGTGGACCAGCACCGGGATCATCATGTTCATCCTGGTGGTCAACTACCCGCTGCACCTGCTGTACGTCCGCCTCCTGTACGGCAGCGTCCGCCGCATGGGCACCACGCTGCGCTCCGCCCTGTGCACGCGCATGCAGCAGCTCTCCATCGGCTACCACTCGCGCGTCAGCGCCGGCGTCCTGCAGGCCAAGGTCGTGCGGGACGTGGAGACCGTGGAACAGATGGTGCAGCAGACCGCCGAGACCGGCCTCGGCGCGCTCACCGTCCTCACCGGCGGCCTCGTCATCATCGCCGTCCGCACACCGGAGTTCCTTCCGGTCTTCCTCGTCGTCGTGCCCGCCGCCTCCCTCCTCGTCGCCCGCCTGCGCGCCCGGCTGCGCGCCCACAACGAGCACTTCCGGCACGAGGTGGAGACCCTCTCCTCCCGCGTCACGGAGATGACCCGGCTGATCCCGGTCACCCGCGCCCACGGGCTGGAGCGCAAGGCGCTGCGCCGCATGGACGGCACCCTGGACCGGCTGCTCACCTCCGGCATGCGCCTGGACCTGGTCAACGGCCGCTTCGGCTCGCTGTCCTGGGTCGTGCTCAACGTCGTCGGCGTCCTGGTCCTCGCGGGTGCGGCGCTGGTCTCGTACTACGACGTGTGGGGCGTCAGCGCCGGCGACGTCGTCATGCTCAGCGCCTTCCTGACCACGCTGACCAACTCCACGACGACGCTGGCGGGACTGGCCCCGGTCATCACCAAGGGCCTGGAGTCCGTCCGTTCGGTCGGTGAGGTGCTCCAGGCGCCCGAACTGGAGGACAACGAGGGCAAGACGGAGCTCGCCTCCCTGCGCGGGGCCGTCACCTTCGAGAACGTCGGCCACGTCTACGAGGGCGACGGGCGGCCCGCCGTACGCGACTTCACCCTCGCGGTCGAACCCGGCGAGACCGTCGCGCTGGTCGGCGCGTCGGGCGCGGGCAAGTCCACCGTGCTCAACCTGGTGATCGGCTTCCTGCGCCCCACCAGCGGCCGGCTGCTGCTCGACGGCGCCGACATGAACACCCTGGACCTGCGCACCTACCGGCGCTTCGTCTCGGTGGTGCCGCAGGAGTCGATCCTCTTCGACGGCACGATCCGGGAGAACGTCGCCTACGGCATGGACGACGCCGACGAGGAGACGGTGCGCGCGGCACTGCGCGACGCCAACGCGCTGGAGTTCGTCGAGAGGCTGCCGCAGGGCCTGGACACCCTGGTCGGGGAGCACGGCGCCCGGCTGTCCGGCGGGCAGCGCCAGCGCCTGGCCATCGCGCGGGCCCTGATCCGCGACCCCAAGGTGCTCGTCCTGGACGAGGCCACCTCCGCCCTGGACACCCGCTCGGAGGCTCTCGTCCAGCAGGCTCTCGCCCGGCTGCTCGACGGACGCACCACCTTCGTCGTGGCGCACCGGCTGTCCACCGTGCGGGGCGCGGACCGGATCGTGGTGATGGGGGAGGGCCGCATCCTGGAGACCGGCACCCACGAGGAACTCCTGCGCGGGGGAGGGGCCTACGCGGCCCTGCACAGCGGTCAGGTCGCCTGACCGCCACTTTGGAGTTCTGTACCTTTTCCACCCCGTTGTCGACGTGCCGGGGCATCGACCGGACACGAAACGAAGGAATTCCGTCAACTGCGGGCGAGGGTGGTCATGGAGTGAATGTTTCGTCAGGGTTCGGGCATACGCAGCGAAAATCGAGAGAGGGGCGCTTCGTGCTCGAACCGGACCCGAAGGTCGTCAGGGAGTTGCTGACGCGGTACGCGTCGCTGCGGATCGCTCAGGCGGAGAGGGAGCGGCCGGCAACGGCGCGCGAACTGGCGGACGTCAGCTACACGCTGTGCGTGATGATGGGGACGACCGGCATCCACGAGGCGGTGGCCAAGGCGGACGCGCTGCTGCTCGCCAAGGGGCGGACACCGGACGCCGTCCGGACGGCGGAACCGGACGGGGAGAGCGGACTGTCGCTGGCCGTGTGACACCGCCGTGCACGGGGCCCGTCCCGCGGGGCCGTCAGATCCCGCGGGGCGGGCCCCACCGCATGACCGGCCGGGACGACGGGCGGCCCCGTCCCCGGCGTCCCCGGCGGGAGACCGGTGACGGCGGCCCGGGCCCCCGTCGCCTCCTCGGAGGAAAGCGCACCACCGGTCGTCCGGACGCCTAGACTGCACAGTCGCGCCTCCGTGCGGGGGCGGACGAAACGAAAGGCGCGTTGACGGGTGTTCCAGGATTCCCCCATCTACGACCGACTCGTCGCCGAATGCGGTGACGTCCCCACGCAGGTGCGCCGGGAGGCCGAGCGAGTGAACAGGGAACTGGAGGTCGTCATGCGCCCCCTGCGCTCGCCCGGTCACCTGCCCGGCGCGGAGCGCACCCCGTCCCCGGGCGCCGGCTGGCAGCGCACCCCGTCCCCGGGCGCCGGCTGGCAGCGCACCGCGCTGCTGCCCGGCCCGCGCCCGCACTGACGGGGGCTCACCCCACGACCGCCGGATCCGCGCCGTCCACCGCCTCCGGCTCCGCACCGCCCGGACGGGCCAGCCACTCGGCGATGGCGCGGGCGATCGGCTGGCCCGTGTCCACCTCGACGAAGCCGAACTGCCCCGACTGGTTGCACTCCAGGAACCACCAGGTGCCGTCCCCGTCCTCGGCGAAGTCGAAGGCCCCGTACGCCAGGCGCGCCCCGCGCATGTAGGCCGACACGGCCTCGGCGACGCGCTGCGGCACCTCGGCCGGCCGCCACGGCTCACCGGACGAGGAGAAGCGGACGTCCACCTCCGCGTCCCGGTCGGCGAGGACCGTCCTGCGGGCGGCGAGCAGCCGGTCGCCGACGACGGTGAGACGGACGTCGGCGCGCTTGGCGACCCGGCGTTGCAACAGCGTCGGGCCGTGGGCGACGGCGGAGAAGTCCGCACCGGGCGGGACCCTGCTGGTCGGCACCGCCAGTGGCGGATCCTGCGGGTGCGCGCCGGAGACGGGTTTGACCACGAGATCCCGGTAGCGCTCGGCGAACTCGCGTGCCGCCCGTGGGAACGTCGTGATCAGCGTGGCCGGCACGGGCAGTCCGCACTCCTGGGCGAGACGCAGCTGCCAGGGCTTGTACCGGGCCCGGTGGGCCGCGTCGGGCTGGTTCATCCACCGCGCCCCGCAGCCGCGGAGCATGCCGTAGAGCGCCTGCGTGGACTCCTCGGTCAGCCACGCCGAGGGCTCGGCGGCCCGCGCGGCCGCACCGCCCGGCCTGCGCACCCAGACGGACCGCAGCCCGCCGATGCTCACCAGGCGGCCCCCGGACGAGAGGTGGCCGCGGAAGGAGCCGTGCGCGAACTCACCGGAGAGCGCGACGGAACGGGTCAGGTCGGCGGGGTCCAGACGGACCACCGGCACTCCCGACGCGTTCAGGTGCACGACCACCATGTCCGCGGTGACGTCCTCTTCACAGGTCAGGATCAGCACGGTCATACCGGGCGGTCCGCGTTCAGTCGTCGAAGTGGGTCTTCGACCCCGCCGTGGAGGTCGTGGTCCCCAGTTCCCTCAGCAGCGCGTGGTCGCAGGCGGCCACACGTCCGTCGAGGAGCACGTTCAACTGCAGCCCGGAGTCGTAGACGTACGGAATGGTGGCCTCCAACCCCACTGCGGGCCGTGCGTAGTCGAGCGCGAACGGTTGCATCGTCTCTCCCTGGTCGGTGCTGCGCCGATCAAGCGATGGTTCCTGTGCGCCGTCGCCTGGTCCGCCGACTTCCTTCGGCTTCCAGAGACTTATACGAGTCGAACGGGTGAATGGTTTCCTCACCCAGCGTAGTCGCGGGGCGGGCCGGCGTCCCGGTCCCGCCGGCCGGGGGAGCCGCGCAGGGAGCGCAGGGCGAGGAGCAGCACGCCGATGTCGTCCAGGTACACCGGATCGGGCACGAGGTCCGCCGGCAGCACGAAGTAGAGGACGGCTCCCCAGAAGACCCACCGGGGTCCGGCGGGCAGCCCCGCTCTCCTGAGGGCCCGTCGGGTACGGACCAGCCGCACCAGGACACCGACGGCCACGCAGAGCGCGACGGCCGCGAGCGACACCGCCGCGGCGATCAGCACTGTGGTCGTGTCCATCCCGCCCCTCCTCCCGGTGCACGGCGCGTGCCCTGTCCGTCGGATTCCCGCTCGGCGCGGCGGCAAGGCTGCGCGCGGGCCCCTCATCCCCGTGCCCCGCCCGAGTGGCCACGTGCGGTGGACGCGCCTAGTAATGGCACCACACACCGCGTGTCGCATGTCGGGGACGCAGGGCGGCCGCACCTCCCATCCCACGGAGAAGATCCATGACCACCGGCTCCTCATCACCCCGTACACCCGAGTACGTCATATCCACCGTGGACCTGCCGGCCGCGGAGACGACCACGGTCACCGGCACGCACACGGTCCCGGCCGCGAGCACGCGGTCCGACGCCGGGACCGCCGCGGCCCGGCCCTCGCCCGTCCCACGCGAACCCGCCCCGTGGGAACGCGGGACCCGGGCGGCCGGCCTCCACCCGCCGGCCCCCCACGAGCAGGACCACGAGCCGGTCCCCGGACCGGACGACGAGGACCTCTTCCCCGACGAGGACCTCTTCGCCGACGAACCCGCGGGCCGTGGGACCGCCGGCCGCACGCCCCCCGGCCACGGGCCCGCCGCCCCCGGCGACGCGGCGCGGTCGTACGGCGACCCCGTCGGCGACCTGGTGCGCGCCGCCGTGGCGGGCCGGCCGCTGGAGGAGGTCGTCGACCTCATCACGATGCTGGAGCAGTCCCCCCGGTACGCGCAGGCCACGGGCGACGCGCTCCGCGCGGTGGGCGTCAGCCGGTCGGTGGAGGACGTCACCCGGCTGGCCGGCCTGCTGACCCGGCCGCCCCGCCACCCGGACAGTGCGGACGAGGCGATCCGCGCCGCGGCGGAGCACCGCTCGGTGGAGGACGTGACCCGGCTGATGGCCCTGCTCCACCGGACCCCCCTGGAGCCGCACTGCGGGCAGGAGGCCGTACGGGCCGCCGCCACCGGCCGCCCGGTGGAGGACCTGGTCGCACTGATCGGCCGGCTCGCCGAGGAGCAGCGGACGCACGCCGACCGGCCGGACCCCCTGCTCGCGCAGCCGGCCCCCGAGGACCCGTACGGAACCGAGGCGCCGGCGTCCGTCGAGGGACCGGCGGCGCCCGTCGGAGCCGGAGCCCGGGGCCGCGAACGGCGCCGGTTCCCGCGCCCGGCCCGGAGGGTCCGGACCCGCGACCGCGCGCCGCGTGACCGCGCCCCCGGGGCCCGGCGCGCCGCCCGGCGGGCGCTCTGGCCGGCCTGGCTCACCGTCGTCGCGCTCGCCGGCTGCGGCGTGGCCTACTTCCCGCTGCGCCAGGACGACACGTCCGTCCGCGGCTACGCGTTCGCGCTCGGGACGTCGGCGCTCTGCCTGGCCGTCGCCCTGCTCCTGACCGTGCGCGCCGCCGTGCCGGTGCTCGCCGTGGCGGTCGTGCTGCCGGCGGCGCTCGCGGCGGCCAAGCTCTACGGCACCGTGGCACCCTCGGTGGAGGTGGCCCGGACCGTCGACCTCACCCTCGCGCCCACCTGGACCGCCGTGGGGGCCGCCGTGCTGGCGTCACTGGTCGCGCTGACGGCCCTGTGCGTACGGGTCGCCTCGCAGGCACCCGCCGGGAGCCGCCCGGTCCGCCCGATCACCGGAGCGCGCCGCGCCGCGGACTGACCGGCCGTCCGGCCCCCGGCGGTCCGCGCCGCACGCCCGCGCGGACCGCGGGGGCGGCCGTCACACCCCCAGCATGCCCGCGGGGTGCTCGTGTTCGAGCAGTCCGGAGAGCACCCGGTCGGGGGTGAGGGGGAGTTCCCGGAAGCGGATGCCGGTGGCGTGGTGGACCGCGTTGCCGACGGCCGCCGCCGAACCGACGATGCCGATCTCGCCGATCCCCTTGCTGCCCATGGGGTTGAGGTGGGCGTCCTCCTCGTCCACCCAGTACGCCTCCACGGAGGCGACGTCGGCGTGCGCGGGCACGTGGTACGACGCCAGGTCGCGCTCGACGAAGTCGCCGAACACCGGGTCCACCGTGCTGCCCTCGGTCAGCGCCATGCCCAGCCCCATCGTCATCCCGCCGACGAACTGCGAGCGCGCCGTACGGGCGTTGAGGATGCGCCCGGCGGCGAAGACGCCCAGCATCCGCCTCACCCGCACCTCCCCGGTCACCGTGTCGACGGCGACCTCGGCGAAGTGCGCCCCGAACGCGTGCCGCGCGTACGGCGTCTCGGCGTCGGCGGTGCCGGTGGTGTCGGCCTCGGCCACGAGGCCCTCGTCGGGCAGCGGACCCACGGGACCTTCCAGCCGTGCGGCCAGCCGCGCGCACGCCTCGTGCACGGCCCAGCCCCAGGAGGCGGTGCCGGACGAGCCGCCCGCCACCGGCGCGAAGCCGAAGTCGCTGTTCGCCACCTCGATGCGGATCCGGTCCAGGGGAACGCCGAGCGCGTCGGCCCCGATCTGCGCGCACACCGTCCGGGCCCCGGTGCCGATGTCCGTGGCGTTGACCCGTACCAGGAAGCCGCCGTCGGGCAGCGCCCGGGCGGAGGCGCGGCAGGGCGCGGCCATCACCGGGTACGTGGCGGCGGCCACCCCGCTGCCCACCAGCAGGGGACCCTCGGCGCGCGCCCCCGGGCGCGGATCGCGCTCCGCCCAGCCGAACCGGCGCGCGCCCTCGCGCAGACACTCCACGAGATGCCTGCTGCTGAAGGGCCTGCCGCTGTCGGGCTCGGTCTCCGGCTCGTTGCGGATCCGCAGCTCCACCGGGTCGACGCCGAGTTCGGCGGCGAGTTCGTCCATCGCGGACTCCAGCGCGTACATGCCGGGGCACTCGCCCGGGGCGCGCATCCAGGACGGCGTGGGCACGTCCAGCGGCACCACGCGGTGCAGCGTGCGCAGGGCGGGAGCGCCGTACATGACGCGCGCGGGGACCGCCGCCTGCTCCACGAACTCCTTCACCCGCGAGGTGTACGTGGTCACCTCGTGGGAGAGCGACGTGAGCCGCCCTTCGGTGTCGGCGCCGAGGCGCAGCCGGTGCAGGGTCGACGCGCGGTGGCCGACGGCGGTGGGCAGCCGGCGGCGCGGCAGGGCGACGGTGACGGGCCGGCCGGTGTGCAGCGCCGCCATCACGGCCAGGACCACGTCGGGGCGAGGCGTGCCCTTGGACCCGAAACCGCCGCCCACGTGCTCGGCGAGGACCGTGATCCGGTCCTCGGTCAGCCCGAACAGCGCGGCGAGCTCCTTCCGCACGGCGGTGCTGCCCTGGCTGGAGGAGTGCACGGTCAGCCGCTCGCCGTCCCACACCGCGGTGCTGGCGTGCGGCTCCATCGGGTGGTTGTGCAGCGGCGGCACCTCGTACTCGACGTCCACCCGGACCGGCGAGGACGCGAAGGCGCCCTCGGCGTCGCCCTGCTCGGTGACGGCCGGGAAGCCTCCGTTGGCCGTCTCGGGGACGTAGGCCCCGGGGTGGTCGACGGTGAGCGTCACGTCGTGGCGCTCCGCCTCGTAGGTGACGCGGACGGCGGCGGCCCCCGCCCGGGCCGCCTCCGGCGTCTCGCCCACCACCAGGCCCACGAACCAGCCCCGGTGCGGCACGTGCGGGCTCTGCAGCAGGGCGAGCGTGGGGTCGTCGGGCTCGCCCAGCCGGGGCGCGTTCTCGTGCGTGAGCACCGCGAGCACGCCGGGCAGCGCGAGCGCGGGCGCCGGGTCCACGCCGGTCACCCGGCCGCGCGCGACCGCCGCCGGCACGGGCCGGGCGTGCGCGCGGCCGGGGAATTCGTACTCGGCGGCGTACCGGGCGGTGCCGGTGACCTTCTCCCGCCCCTCCCGGCGCTCGGCGGGAGCGCCCAGGACGGTCTCGGTGCCGGTCATGGAGTCCTCCTCGTGGACGTGGACGCCGGTGTCAGGTGATCGCGGGCGGCGCCAGCCGGCCCAGTACGTCCAGGGCGAGCCGGCGGGCCAGCGGCACCTTGTAGGCGTTGTCCCGCAGCGGCTCGGCCGCCTCCAGCTCCAGGTCGACGGCGTGCTCGAACGCGGCGGCCGTGGGTGCCGCGCCGAGCAGCGCCTCCTCGGCCCGCCGGGCCCGCCAGGGCCGGTGCGCGAGCGCGCCGAACGCGATGCCGACCCGGTCCACCACCCCGTCCTCCATGTGCAGCACGACGGCGACGGAGGCCAGCGCGAAGGCGTACGACGCCCGGTCCCGGGCCTTGCGGTAGGCCGACGGCAGTCCGGCCGTCGCCGCGGGCAGGACCACGCCGGTGATCAGTTCGCCGGGGCGGATCTCCGTGTCCCGCTCGGGGTGCTCGCCGGGCAGCCGGTGGAACTCGGCGGCGGACACGCTCCGGGCGCCCTCGGGGCCGTACAGCTCCACGCGCGCGTCGAGGGCGGCCAGCGCCACCGCCATGTCCGAGGGGTGGGTGGCGATGCACAGCTGCGAGTGCCCGAGCACCGCGTGGTCGCGGTGGACCCCCTCCAGCGCGCCGCAGCCGGTGCCGGGCTCACGCTTGTTGCAGGGCTTGGTCACGTCCTGGAAATAGGGGCAGCGGGTGCGCTGCAGCAGGTTGCCGCCCGTGGTCGCGGCGTTGCGCAGCTGCCCCGAGGCACCCGACAGCAGGGCCTGGGACAGGGCGGGCCAGCGGTCGCGGACGGCGGGATGGGCGGCGAGGTCGCTGTTGCGCACCATCGCGCCGGCCCGCAGCGACCCGTCGGGCAGCTCCTCCACCGCGTCCAGCGGCAGCCGCGTGACGTCGACGAGCGCGGCGGGCGTCTCGACGCCCAGCTTCATCAGGTCGACCAGGTTGGTGCCGCCGCCCAGGTAGCGGGCGCCGGGGTGGGCGGCGAACGCGTCGGTGGCCTCCTCGACGCTGCCCACCCGTACGTAGGCGAAGGGCTTCACGGGATCACGTCCTCGACCGCGTCGGCGATGCGCGGGTACGCCCCGCACCGGCACAGGTTGCCGCTCAGCCGCTCCCGGATCTCGTCCCGGTCCAGCGGCACGGGCACGCCGGAGGGTGTCGCCGGGTCGGTGACGTGGGAGGGGTGACCGGCCTGGGCCTCGGCGAGCGCGCCGACCGCCGAGCAGATCTGGCCGGGGGTGCAGTAGCCGCACTGGAAGGCGTCGCGCTCCAGGAACGCCCGCTGCAGCGGATGCAGTTCCTCGCCGTCCCCGGCGAGGCCCTCGATAGTGGTGACCTCACAGCCGTCCAGGGCGACGGCCAGCTGGAGGCAGCTGTTGACGCGCCGGCCGTCCACCAGGACCGTGCAGGCGCCGCACTGGCCGTGGTCGCAGCCCTTCTTGGCGCCCGTGAGCCCGAGGTCCTCCCGCAGGAGGTCCAGCAGGACGCGACGGTGGTCGACGGAGAGGGTGTGGGGTTTGCCGTTGACCCGCAAGGTGGTGTCCGAACGGGGCGGCTCGGACGGGCGGGAAGCGGGGGAGGCGCTCCGGTGCTGGCTGTCCATGGCGTCGGTGACCTTCCGGGACGGGCCGTGCTGCTGTGCAGACCGCGTATCCAGGCTGGGCCGCCTGACACATGGGGACGCCCCCACCGGGCCACCGCCGGGGGCGCTCGCCTCGCTCCGGACCCCCGGCCCCGCTCCGGCCGCCCGTCCCGTACGACTCGGCGCCCGCCCGTCCCGGCCGCCTCGGCCGGGACGTCGTCAGCCGCCGGCCGCGGGCCCGTCCGTCCCGCCCGGACCGCGTGCCCCGGCGGGTCCGGTCGTGCCGCCCGGCCCGCTCGTGCCCTCCGGCTCCCCGGTGTCCGGGGCCGGCCCGGGCCGGGACGTCCTGCCGGGAATCCTGAACCGCTCCAGCGTGCGGCTCAGCTGCCGCAGCGGCGAGACGGCGGGGGAGACGGACGGCGCCGGCCGGGTGGGGGCGGCGACGGCGGACTCCCGGTACGCGGCCAGCGCCTCGGCCGCGCGTTCGGCCGCCTCCCGGTACAGGTCGCGGGACCGCGTCATGGCCTCCAGCGCCTCGGCGTACATGGCCACCAGCTTGCGCTCGCGGGCCAGTTCCTCCTCCAGGGTCAGCAGCCGCCAGTCCTCCCGCAGCGCCGTGAGCGCCTCCTCGGCGCCGTCCACGAGCGGCCGGGGCAGCGCCGCGAAGGCCGTCACCGCCGCGATGAGATCGGTGGGCTCGGTGCCGTCCAGGAAGACACTGCGGACGGAGAAGTCCTGGGCGTCGTAGCCGGCGGGGGCCGGGGTGCCGGGCAGGATCACCGCGCCGCCGCGCGGCACCTGGACGCCGAAGTCCTCCAGGGCCCAGTTCACGACCCGCAGCTGCTGCGGCGCCGCGCGGTGCTCGACCACGCGGTGGCGCAGGCTCGCGGGCAGCCGCTCCGCCAGCGGCACCCGGCCGCGGTGGTCGGGGGTCATCGCCTCGTGCACGACGACGTGGATGTTCCACGCGCCGCGCCCGGCCTCCTTGATCAGCCGCCGTACGGCCTTGTCGTCGTCCGGCAGCGTGTTGATCCCGCGCAGCCGCAGGCCGGTGGCGACGTCGCGGTCCCAGGTGACGTCGGGGTCCTCGGGCCAGAACATGGTGGCGGGCGACGGCCAGGCGAGATCCCAGGCCTCCTCGGCCTCCGCGAGCAGGGTCCACTCCTGCCCGCCCGACGAGCGGGGCGCCAGCGCCAGCCGGGCGCGCACGGTGACGGCGCCGCCGGCCCTCCACCGCGCTTCGAAGACCCGTGCGCCGGGCGCGCCGCCCCCGGCCGGGTCGTCGGGCAGCTCCTGGAAGTCGTCGAGGACGTGGCTGTCCTTGAGCCGTCGCAGGGTGCGCCGGACGGTGTCCTCCGCGGCGGATCCGACGTGGCGGCCGCGAGCCGCCCACACCGTGGGCGGGACCGTGGGGCGAGCGGTGGGAGAGGTCGGCATGAGTCCATCTGTGAGGCGGGGGTACGGGCGGAAGGCCAGTATCGTCGCCGCGGGCCGTCAGGGATCACCCGGGGTCCGCCGTCCGGGCGTGCCGCTCGCCGCGCCCGGCGCGGTCTGCCGGGGCCGGAAGCGGGGCGTGGGCGAGGCTGGGCGGGAGGACGGCGGAAGACCACACGCACGACAGGGAGCGACCTGATGAACCTGGACCTCGGCGGCCGGACCGCGCTGGTGACCGGCTCCACGCAGGGGATCGGAGCGGCGATCGCCGCCCAGCTGGCCCGGGCCGGCGCCACGGTGGGCGTCAACGGACGTGACGCCGCCCGGCTGGAGGAGAGCGTCGGTGAGCTGAGGGCGGCCGTGCCCGACGGCGAGTTCGTGGCCGTCGCCGCCGACCTCGGCACCGAGGAGGGCGCGGACCGGGCCGTCCGGACGCTGCCCGACGTGGACATCCTGGTCAACAACCTCGGCATCTTCGGCGCCGTGCCCGCGCTGGAGATCAGCGACGACGAGTGGCGCCGCTACTTCGAGATCAACGTCCTCGCGGGCGTCAGGCTCACGCGCGCCCATCTCCCCCGGATGAGGGAACGGGGCTGGGGCCGGGTGCTGTACATCGCGAGCGACTCGGCCGTGGTGATCCCGGCCGAGATGATCCACTACGGGGTCTCCAAGACGGCCCTGCTCGCGGTGGGCCGCGGCTTCGCCAAGGAGGCGGCCGGCAGCGGCGTCACGGTGAACTCCGTCATCGCCGGGCCGACCCGCACCGAGGGCGTGGAGGAATTCGTGTACCAGCTGGTCGACCGTGACCTGCCCTGGGAGGAGGCGCAGCGCGTCTTCATGCGCGAGCACCGCCCGCAGTCGCTGCTCCAGCGGCTGATCGAACCCGAGGAGATCGCCAACCTCGTCGTCTACCTGAGCTCGGACCAGGCGTCCGCCACGACGGGCGCGGCGGTCCGCGTCGACGGGGGATACGTGGACTCCATCCTCCCGTAGCCCGGGAGGATGGACGGGGCGGAGGCGGCGCCCGCGGGCACTACTCCCGGTCGGTGCCGCCGCTGAGGTTCGGGCGGTCGGAACGGGGCTCGCGTCCGCCGACGATGTCGGTGACGCCTGACTCGTCGGCGGTGTCCTCGTGGCGTCGGGGTGTGCCGCGCCCGCCCGCCTGTCCGCCGCCCGTGGTGCCGTAGCCGCCCGGCACGCCGGGCACGCTGTCGGCGTCGGCCTCCTCACGGCTGATGTGCCGGGTGGCGCGCACGCCGGCGCGCCGTTCCGGATGGGGGTAGTCGAAGGGGCGGGCCGCGGCGCGCTCCTCCTCGCTCCGCTCCGTCCGGTTCCTGTCCTGGGGGTCTGGGGTCTTTCCGTCGGTCATGGCCTCCGCGTACCCGTGCGGGACCGGGCCATGTGGCGTCACTCGTCCGGGCCCGCCGCGCGCCGCCGGTCCGCCTCGTCCCAGGCGCGGGTGTCGCGCGGCTCGACGTACGGTTCCTCGTCGGGCGGGTAGCCGCCGTCGATGACGCGCTGCCGGGCCATCTCGGCGTCGAACTCCAGGCCGAGCAGGATGGCCAGGTTCGTCACCCAGAGCCAGACCAGGAAGATGATGACGCCCGCCAGGGTGCCGTACGTCTTGTTGTACGAGCCGAAGTTCGCCACGTAGAAGGCGAAGCCGGCGGAGGCCACCATCCAGATCAGCAGGGCCACCAGACTGCCCGGAGTGATCCACTTGAAGCCCCGGACCTTGGCGTTCGGAGTGGCCCAGTACAGGACCGCGATCATGATCGTGACGAGCAGGACCAGGACGGGCCACTTGGCGATCGACCACACCGTCATCGCGGTGTCGCCCATGCCGAGCGCGGTGCCCGCCTGCCGGGCGAGACTGCCCGTGAAGACGACGATGAGCGCGCTGACCACGGCGAGCACCAGCAGCACGACCGTCAGGATCACCCGCAGCGGCAGCACCTTCCACATCGGCCTGCCCTCCGGCACGTCGTAGACGGCGTTCGCCGCGCGGATGAACGCGGCCACGTAACCGGACGCCGACCAGACGGCGCCGAGCACGCCGACGACCGCCAGCACGGACCCCAGACCCGCCTTGGCCTGCAACTGCTTCACGGCGTCGGTGATGACGTCGCGCGCCGACCCGGGCGCGAGCTTCTGGATGTTGTCCAGCACCTCCCGGGTGGCGGACTGCCCGGCGATCCCCAGCAGGGAGACCAGCACCAGCAGGGCCGGGAACAGCGCCAGGATTCCGTAGTACGTCAGGGCGGCGGCGCGGTCGGTGAGTTCGTCGTCCTGGAACTCGGACATCACGCGCCGCAGCAGCGCGCCCCACGAACGCCTGGGCAGTTCGGTGGGGGAGTCGGGGGCGGCGCGCTCGGTGGAGGCACCCGGACCGTAGTCCTCGGGCGCCGTGCGGTCCGCCGTGCGGTCCGTGTCCGGCGTGGGCTTGCCGTCGTGGGAAGGGGGCTGTTCGGCCATGGTCAGCGGGTAGCCCGTCCCGCTGTCCTCACGCCTGCGCGCCCGTGAGCCCGCCCTCGGCCCCGTGCGTGCCCGTGCGCCCCGGCGCGCGCCGGGTGTGCGGTCCGCATCCGAGGAGGCGCCGCTCACTGGTGGCCGAGGACCGCTGGCGTGCGCACAAGGGTCCGCGCGGACAGACCCCGCCCGCCGTCCGCGCCGGGGCGCGGGCCTGTCCGCGCCCCTTCCCCGGCCGTTCCCCGGCCGTTCCCCGGCCGAAACACCGCAGTATGCCGCACCGCGCGCACGTTCCTCTGGAAAATGCCAAAGCGCTCACCGGAGGCGTGCACCTTCCGTAGTCTCGGCGTCACGTTCGCGGTACAGCCGTGCAGGGGGAGGGGATCCGGCGTGCCCGGAATCGACGAGAGTCTGCTGGAAGCCATGCGGCTGCCCGGCGCGCGGGGCGCTTCGCTGGTCGACTGGATCAGCGGACTCGCCCTCGGCGCGGTGGGCGAGGCGCCGGGCGGCGACCCGGAGGCGACGGCCGCGGAGACGGCCGAACTCGCCCGGCACGTCGCGGAGAGCGGATCCCTGGCACCGGGTGGCGAGGCCGCCGTGCCGGGGAAGGAACCGCCGGTCGAGGACCTGATCGTCACGACGGCGGACTCCTACCACCTGCTCAGGTTCGTCAGCACCCCCTTCGACAGCACCGTCTTCCTCCACCTCTGGCTGGACCGCAACGACGGAAACCTGGCCCTGGCCCGCATCCGGCTGGCCGAGATGGCGGACCGCCTGGTGCTCGGATGACCGCGGCGACGACGACCTGGGCCACGCACGGGACGATGTCCGGGGCGCTCGGCACCCTGGCGGCCGAGGGCGCGACCGGCGCCCTGTCGGGCGAACGCGGCATCGTCTACCTCCTGGGGGGCCGCGTCGTGCACGTGGAGTCGGCCCTCACCCCGGACCTCGGCGCGCTGCTCACCCGCAGCGGTGCCGTACCGCCGGACGGCTGGTGGGAGGCGGTCGACCGGGGCGGGGTCCACCACCGGATCGGGAACCGGCTGGTGGACAGCGGCCGGCTCGCCGCCGGCGCCCTGGAGGTCTGTCACCTGGGCGCGCTCTTCGACGCCGCGTACTTCGTCCTCGCCCACGACACGCGCCCGCACCGCTTCCGGCCCGGCGCGCTGCACTGGCTCGGTGCGGTGCGGTCCGTCCCCGTGGAGACCGTCGTCCGCGAGTCGAGACGCCGCCGCGCCCTGCTGGAGCGCATCTGGCCGGACCCCGACATCGACGTCGTGCCGCTCAGCCGTGTGCCCGGCGCCGGCACCGGCGACCTGCCGGCCCGGCGCGGCCGGGCCCTGGCCCAGGTCGACGGCGCGCGCACCGCCGCGGACATCGCCGCCTCCCTCGCCTGCCGCACGTACCACACCCTCGTCGAACTGCGCCGCCTGGCCGCCGACGGACTCGTCACTGCCGCCCCGAGCACGTCCGCACCGGCCGCCGTGGGGCGGGAGGCGTACCCGGGCGTATGGGACGACCCGGACACGGCACTGCTGCGACGGCTTCGAGACGCCCTGGAGGCCCTGTGATCCGCGCGCGCCGCCGGCGTGCCGAAAGGAGACTGCTCATCATGGCCGTCGAGAGCGACGTCCTGGACGAACTGCACCGCCTGCGCAACCGCGTGCCCCAGCTGACCGGATCGCTCGCGGCCACCGTCGACGGCCTCGTCGTGGCCCACGACGCGCCGGGCACCGAGCCCGAGGGCCTGGCCGCGCTCACCGCCGCCGCGCTCGGCGTCGCCCAGCGCACGGCCGAGGCCACCGCGCGCGGCGGCTTCCGAGAACTGCTGCTGCGCGGCGCCGACGGCTACGTCGCCACCTACGCGGCCGGCCCGGCCGCCGTGCTCACCCTGCTCGCCGACGGCCGGGTCAACGTGGGCCGGCTGCACCTGGAGGGCCGGCGCAGCGGTGCCCGCATCGGGGAACTGGTCGGCGCCCACCTCGACCACGAACGCGCCGGCGACCGTCCGGCCGCGGGCGAGCACGCCGCGACGACGCCCGCCGACCCGGCGCGGCCGATCGGCACCCTGCCGGTGCGCACCCCGCAACGGCCCGCACACCCACCGCGTCCCCAGGCCGGCGGCCACCGCCGGCCCACCTGACCCACCGTCAGGTGACCACCGATCACGTACGGGAAGGAAAACCCATGGCCAACCTGGAGACCTCGCTCAAGGAGTGCCTGAGCTCCATCGACGGAGCGACCGCCGCCGCGCTGGTCGACTACACCAGCGGCATGGCCCTCGGCACGCTGGGCGGAACCAAGGACTTCAACCTGGAGGTCGCCGCCGCCGGCAACACCGACGTCGTGCGGGCCAAGCTGCGCACGATGGAGCTGCTCGGCCTGAAGGAGGAGATCGAGGACATCCTGATCACCCTGAACAGCCAGTACCACCTGATCCGCCTGCTCAAGGGCCGCGGCGGCAACGGGCTGTTCCTCTACCTCGTGCTCGACGGAAACCGCGCCAACCTGGCGATGGCCCGCCACCAGCTGCGCCGGATCGAGGGCGAACTGGAGGTCTGACACCCCTCAGGCACGACGGCACGGCACGGCCCGGGCGCCGGTCTCCCTGAGCATGTCCTCGCGCTCGACCGAGCTCAAGCGGGCCCGGTCCCGGTACTCTCTACCGACCCTCGCCCCATTCGAAGAGGAAACGGCTGAAATTCAATTACCACCTCTCAGCCCT
>NZ_JBVHWR010000013.1:0-10543 GCF_055564355.1 Streptomyces sp. NPDC029152
TCCTTTTCCGATCCGATTTCCTCGGTGCTTTCCAGGTTCCCGCTTCCGCGTTTCCCTTTCCGGCGGTTCCGACTTTATCAGAAGTTCTGAGCCGGTCTGACCGGCCGTTCATTTCCGATTAATCGGGAGGATGGCTTCTCCGAATACGGAGATCCGGGAGGGAGCCTAGTAGATGTTCACTGTTGTCCTGTGGGATGAACCCACCTCCAGGCAACTGTTTAAATCTACCTCCCCGCTCGCTCCGTGTCAACGGCTCTTGCGGGAACGAAGAGGACACTAGCAGCTCCACCGGGGCCGATGCACATCAGGCGGCCGTCGGCACGGTGGCGCTGCGTTCGGCCGCGTCGACGTCTCCCATGTCGCCGGCGCGTACGGCACGGCCGCCGAGTACGTAGACGTAGGCCAGGAAGGCCAGCTCGGCCGCCACGCCGATGGTGACGCGGGCCCAGGTGGGCAGGCCGGACGGGGTGACGAAGCCTTCGATGGCGCCGGAGACGAACAGGACCAGGGCGAGGCCCACGGCCATGCCGATGGCGGCGCGGCCCTCTTCGGCGAGGGCGGTGCGCCGGGTGCGCGGGCCCGGGTCGATGAGGGTCCAGCCGAGCCTCAGGCCGGTGCCCGCGGCCACGAAGACGGCGGTCAGTTCGAGCAGGCCGTGGGGCAGGACGAGACCGAGGAAGGTGTCGAGGCGGCCGGCCGACGACATCAGGCCGAACCCGACACCGAGGTTGAGCATGTTCTGGAACAGGATCCAGATGACCGGCAGGCACAGGAAGACGCCCAGGATCAGGCAGAGCGCGGCGGCCCAGGCGTTGTTCGTCCAGACCTGTGCGGCGAAGGAGGCCGCGGGATGGCTGGAGTAGTACGTCTCGTACTGGCCGCCGGGCCGGGTGAGCTCGCGCAGTTCGCTGGGGGCCGCGATGGTGGACTGCACCTCGGGGTGGGAGCCGATCCACCAGCCCAGGAGTGCCGCGACGGCGGTCGATACGAGTGCGGTGGGGACCCACCAGTGGCGGGCCCGGTAGACAGCGGCCGGGAACTGCCGGGTCAGGAAACGCGTGACGTCCCGCCAGGAGGCCCGGCGGGTGCCTGTCACCGCACTGCGCGCGCGTGCCACCAGTTGACTGAGCCGTCCGGTCAGCTGCGGGTCGGGGACGCTCGACCGGATGAGCGAGAGGTGGGTGGCCGTGCGCTGGTAGAGGGCGACGAGTTCGTCGGTCTCGGCGCCGGTGAGCCGGCGTCGGCGCCGGAGCAGGGCGTCGAGGCGGTCCCACTCCGCCCGGTGGGCGGAGACGAAGACGTCGAGGTCCATCGGTGTGCCTGCTCCTCGGCTATCGTCGGCGGCTCGTCGTGGATCAGCTTGTCGTACTGCGGCGCGGTGCGTCCTCAGCTTGGCAGACTGGCGGGGACGGGGGCAGGCAGGGGAAGGGCGGCGGGCATGAGTGAGCTGGTGACGGGCGAGGCGGTGGCGCTGGAGCTGCGTCCCGCGAAGCTGCCCAGCAGGGCCCTGGCCGTCCTGCTCGATCTGACGGTGGCCGTGGTCGCCTACGTGGTGTGCACCGTCGCTCTGGTCGCGTCGACCGCGTCCTTGGACACGGCGGCCCAGACGGCGCTGTCCCTCGCCGTTTTCGTCCTGGTGCTGGTGGGCGGGCCGATCGCGGTGGAGACGCTCAGTCACGGGCGGTCACTGGGGAAGATGGCGTGCGGGCTGCGGGTGGTGCGGGACGACGGCGGGCCGATCCGGTTCCGGCACGCGCTGGTGCGGGGCCTGATCGGGGTGGTCGAGATCCTGCTGACGCTCGGGGTGGTGGCCTGTATCGCCTCTTTGGTCTCGGCCCGGGGGCGCCGCGTCGGTGACGTGTTCGCGGGGACACTCGTCGTGCGGGAGCGGGTACCGGTCGCGCCGACGGGTTTCCTGCCGCCGCCTCCGCCGTGGCTGGCGGGGCGCTTCTCGGAGCTCGACCTGTCCGCGGTGCCCGACGGTCTGTGGCTCGCCGTCCGTCAGTGCCTCGTGCGGATGGGGCAGCTGGATCCCCAGGTCGGCTGGACCATGGCGGAGCGGCTCGCCTCCGACGTCGCGGCCCGTACGGGTGCTCCGGTGCCGCAGGGTGTGCCGCCGGCCGCGTACCTGGCGGCGGTGCTGCAGGAACGGCAGGCGCGGGAGGCCCGGCGGACCTTCGGCGGCGGCATGCCCCGGGGCGCGTCCCCTGCCGCGGCGTCGGCCGCGCCCGTGCCGCCGACGCCGCCGGCGGTGTATCCGTCGCCGGTTTCCCCGGTGGCTCCCCCGGTGCTGCCTCCGGCGGCGGCCCCGCGAGGTTCCCGGCCGGCGGTGGACCCGCGCGACGAGCGGCCCGCCACCGGATTCGTGCCGCCGGCGTAGCGGTCGCCGCCGGCGCCTCCCGCCGGGCGCGTCACGGCGTCATCCGCCGGTGCCCGGTTCCGCCGGCGGGAACACGGACGGCGGTGACTCCAGGTCCTCCAGCTCGATGCCGGGGGCCGCGAGTACGACGTCTCCGGCGATGTGCACGACGTGCTGTTCGCCCGTGTCCAGGGCTGTGACCTGGTATTCGTCCACGACGAGAGGGCCGTTGTCAGTGGCGTGTGCTTCTCTGTCCACCAAGGCCCAGGACTGGTCCACGGTGCGGGGGGCGAGGACCGGATCCGTGAGGGCGACGAGGCGTACGCGGGCGGCCGGTGCGGAGGGGGTGAGGCGCAGGAGTCGGGTGGTGGCGACGAGGAAGGCCGGGGACGTGCCGGTGAAGGCGTGGGCGCGCGCATTGCCTTCGGTGGCGTGGACTCCGGTGGGGTCGGTACGGACCCAGGTGACGCCGTCGATGGCCGCGCCGCGCACCTGCCAGTCGGCGGCGTGGAGTTCGAGGCGGATGGGGCGGCCGAGTTCGTCGAGGGCGAGGTCGACGGAGCCGAGGTGGTCTCCGGTGGGACCGGTCAGCCGGGAGACGTAGCGCCAGCCGGAGGGGCCGGGGGCGCACTGGAAGTGTTCTTCCGCGAGGGGGGTGTGGTCGTGCGGATCGTGGAGCGAATAACGGCCGCGGGGCATGGGTGTCCTGGGTGGTGACGGGCTGGTCCGGCCGCTGATGCGGGCGTGGCGCTCATGGGGCAGGCCCCCGGCACGGGGGTGCGGGGGCCTGCCTCGGAGGAGCCGGTGGCTCAGTAGCGGTAGTGGTCCGACTTGTAGGGGCCCTCGACCTTGACGCCGATGTACTCGGCCTGCTCCGGACGGAGCGTGGTCAGCTTGACGCCGAGGGCGTCGAGGTGGAGGCGCGCGACCTTCTCGTCCAGGTGCTTGGGCAGCACGTAGACGTCGGTCGGGTACTCGTCGGGCTTGGTGAACAGCTCGATCTGGGCCAGGGTCTGGTCCGCGAACGAGTTCGACATCACGAACGAGGGGTGGCCGGTGGCGTTGCCCAGGTTCAGCAGGCGGCCCTCGGACAGGACGATGATCACCTTGCCGTCGGGGAAGGTCCACGTGTGTACCTGCGGCTTGACCTCGTCCTTGACGATGCCGGGGATCTTGGCGAGGCCGGCCATGTCGATCTCGTTGTCGAAGTGGCCGATGTTGCCGACGATGGCCTGGTGCTTCATCTTGGCCATGTCCGAGGCCATGATGATGTCCTTGTTGCCGGTCGTGGTGACGAAGATGTCGGCCTTGTCGACGACCTCGTCCAGCGTCGTGACCTGGTAGCCGTCCATCGCCGCCTGCAGGGCGCAGATCGGGTCGATCTCGGTGATGATCACGCGGGCGCCCTGGCCGCGCAGGGACTCCGCGCAGCCCTTGCCCACGTCGCCGTAGCCGCAGACGACCGCGGTCTTGCCGCCGATCAGGGTGTCGGTGGCGCGGTTGATGCCGTCGATCAGGGAGTGGCGGCAGCCGTACTTGTTGTCGAACTTCGACTTGGTGACGGCGTCGTTGACGTTGATCGCCGGGAACAGCAGGGTGCCGTCGCGGTGCATCTCGTACAGGCGGTGGACGCCGGTGGTGGTCTCCTCGGTCACACCGCGGATCTCGGACGCCAGCTGGGTCCACTTCTGCGGGCTCTCGCTCACCGTGCGGGTGAGGAGCTCGAGGATGACGCGGTGCTCGTCGGACTCGGCGGTGTCGGGCGAGGGGACCTTGCCGTCCTTCTCGTACTCGACGCCCTTGTGGACGAGGAGGGTGGCGTCACCGCCGTCGTCCAGGATCATGTTCGGGCCGCCGGTGGGGGTGTTCGGCCAGGTCAGCGCCTGCTCCGTGCACCACCAGTACTCCTCCAGGGTCTCGCCCTTCCAGGCGAAGACGGGAACGCCCTGCGGGTTGTCGGGCGTGCCGTTCGGGCCGACGGCGATGGCGGCGGCCGCGTGGTCCTGGGTGGAGAAGATGTTGCAGGAGGCCCAGCGGACCTCGGCGCCGAGGGCGACGAGGGTCTCGATGAGCACGGCGGTCTGCACGGTCATGTGCAGGGAGCCGGTGACGCGGGCGCCGGCGAGCGGCTGGGCCTCGGCGTACTCCTTGCGGATCGCCATCAGGCCCGGCATCTCGTGCTCGGCGAGGGTGATCTCCTTGCGGCCGAACTCGGCCAGGGAGAGGTCGGCGACCTTGAAGTCCTGTCGCTTGTCGACAGTCGTCATTACGGGCTGCTCCTCGGGTTGGATCGAGGTGGTTACGGCTGACCTGCGCGGCGGCGGACACAGGGGTGCCCCGAAGAGGACACAGGCATGCCCGCGTACGCGCAGCGCAGTCCGTCGGAGGCCCTCTCTCCCTCGGCCGGTCCGTCCTGGGACCGCCCGACCGCCATCAGCAGCGACGTCTGGCTCCGTCCCAAGCTACACCGCCGGCCCCCTCGTCCCCAGTCCGCCTCCGGTGGCTTCCGGTGACTTCCGGTCGTTCCGGGCGTGCGCGAAGCGCGGCCGGGGCCCGCCGAGTGGTTCGGCGGGCCCCGGCCGGGAGGGGGGCGTCAGTGGTGGCCGGTGGCCGGGCCGCCCGGGGTGGCTTCGCGGTCGGGGCCCTTGGCGGCCTCGGACTCGCTGTAGATGTCCGGCTCGAGGTAGATGACGCGGGCGATCGGGACGGCCTCGCGGATGCGGGTCTCGGCGGCGTCGATGGCGGCGGCGACCTCGGCGGCCGACTCGTCGTGCCGGACGGCGATCTTGGCGGCGACGAGGAGTTCCTCGGGCCCGAGGTGGAGCGTGCGCATGTGGATGATGCGGGTGACGGTGTCGCCGTCGACGGTCGCGGCCTCGATCTTGCGGACGTCCTCGGCGCCCGCGGACTCGCCGAGCAGCAGGGACTTGGTCTCGGCGGCCAGGACGAGCGCGATCAGGATGAGCAGGACGCCGATGCACAGGGTGCCGATGCCGTCCCAGACGCCGTCGCCGGTGAGCAGGGCGAGGCCGACGCCGCCGAGGGCGAGGACCAGGCCGATGAGCGCGCCGAAGTCCTCCAGGAGGACGACCGGCAGCTCGGGGGCCTTGGCGCGGCGGACGAACTCCGTCCAGGACTGCTTGCCGCGCAGGGCGTTGGACTCCTTGATGGCGGTGCGGAAGGAGAAGCCCTCGGCGAGGATCGCGAAGACGAGGACGCCGACGGGCCAGTACCAGTGCTCGAGTTCGTGCGGGTGCTTGATCTTCTCGTAGCCCTCGTAGAGGGCGAACATGCCGCCGACCGAGAAGAGCACGATGGAGACGAGGAAGGCGTAGATGTAGCGCTCGCGGCCGTAGCCGAACGGGTGTTGCGGGGTGGCCTCGCGCTGGGCCTTCTTGCCGCCGACCAGGAGCAGGGCCTGGTTGCCGGAGTCCGCGAGCGAGTGCACGGACTCGGCGAGCATCGACGACGAGCCGCTGAAGAGGAACGCCACGAACTTCGATACCGCGATCGCGAGGTTGGCGCCGAGTGCCGCCACGATCGCTTTGGTGCCGCCTGACGCGCTCATGTGTCGCGTTGTCCCTTCGCCTTCGCCTGCGTGAGTACACCGCTGGGGAGGGCCTGGGCCGGTACCGGCTTTGCCCGTCCTTTGCGGTGGGTCATTGTTGCAGCCCGGCCGGGCGCCGGTGCGCCTGATCGGGTTGCCGCGATCCCGTCAGACACGCACGGTGGCGCGGAAGAGCGTGCCGTGGCCGGACACTTCGGCCTTTTCGCCCGCCGGGACGAAGACGGACCGGCCGGGGGCCAGGTCGTGCTCGCCCGCCCGTACGGAGCCCGCCGTGCAGAGCAGGATCTGCGGGGCGTGGAGGGTGAGGTCGTGGGGGGCGGCGCCCTCGGCGAGGACGTAGCGGGAGAGGCGGAACTCGTCGATGGGGGTGTCGTAGACCTCTTCGCCGTCGGGGGACGCCTCCGGGCGCAGGACGCCGGGGTCGCCGGGCTCGAAGCGGACGATGCGCAGGAGTTCGGGGACGTCGACGTGTTTGGGGGTCAGGCCGCAGCGCAGGACGTTGTCGGAGTTGGCCATGATCTCGACGCCGAGGCCGTCGAGGTAGGCGTGCGGGATGCCGGCGCCCAGGTACAGGGCCTCGCCGGGCTGGAGCCGGACGTGGTTGAGGAGCAGGGCGGCGAGGACGCCGGGGTCGCCCGGGTAGTGGTGGGCTATGCCGGCGTAGGGCGCGTAGGCGCCGCCGAGGCGTTCGCAGGCGGCCGCGGTCTCGGCGACCGTGCGGGACATGTCCTCGGGGTCGGCGGTGAGGATCGCGGTGAGGACCTCGCGCAGCGCGGCGTCCTCGGGGTGGGCGCGGAGCAGGTCGGCGTAGGGCTTGAGGGAGGCGACGCCGAGGCCCTCGAGGAGGTCGGCGGTCCCGGCGGGGGCGCGGAAGCCGCACAGGCCGTCGAACTCGGTGAGGGCGCAGATCAGTTCGGGCTTGTGGTTGGCGTCCTTGTAGTTGCGGTGCGGGGCGTCCAGGGGGACCCCGCGGCGTTCCTCGTCCTCGTAGCCCTCCTGGGCCTGTGTCAGGTCGGGGTGGACCTGGAGGGAGAGCGGGGCGCCCGCGGCGAGGAGCTTGAGGAGGAACGGCAGGTGCGGGCCGAACCGGGCGACGGAGGCGGGGCCCAGTTCCTTCTCCGGGTCGGCGGCGACGACCTCGGCGAGGGTGCCCCGGCCGGTGCGGGAGGGGGCGCCGGGGTGGGCTCCCATCCACATCTCCGCCTGCGGTTCGCCGGTCGGTTCGGTGCCGAGCAGGGCCGGGATCGCGGTGGTGGAACCCCAGGCGTAGGGGCGGACGGTGTTGTCGAGGCGGTCCATGGGCTCTCTCTGCCGGTGTGTGCGGTGCTTCTCCTGGTGCGTACCTTGCGGGTACGAGCTCAGGCGCCGGAGGCGAGCGCCAGGTAAACGGCGGTGAAATCCGTGATGGCGATCAGTTCCGCGAGGGTCTCCAGCGCGCCGCCCGCCTCCGGTTCGAGCTCGCTGATCGGCGTCTCGTGGCCGAGGGCCAGGTCGCGGGCGGCGGGGGCGGCGGTGAGGCCGCCGCCGGGGCGGTCGCGCAGGAGCACCACGCGCGCGTGCAGGGCGGGTGCCTCGTCGACGCGGTCGCGGAAGAAGTCGTCGGGGTCCGCGGCGGCGGCGAGACGGCCGGCGAGCAGGGTGCCGTGCGCCGCGAGTGCCTCGGGCAGTTCGGCGACGACCGCGGGGGTGCCGGAGAGCTCGGCGAGCGCGGCGGCGAAACGGCGGCCCGCCGGTCCGGCGGAGGTGCCCTCGGTCCAGACGACGGGCAGGGAGTCGGCCAGCTCGGCCGCCAGGGTCTTGGCGGGGTTGCTGTACGTCACGACGGCGGGCCCGCAGCGTTCGGCGACCTGGTCGAGGCGGTCGGCGACCTTCTCGAGGGCCTCGGGCGGCGCTTCCAGCAGACCGGTGCGGTCCAGCAGCGCGAGCAGCGGGGTGAGCAGCGCCCACAGGACGCCGGGGGCGGCGCCGGCGAGGGGCTCGTCGCGGTCGTAGGGGGCGGTCGCCAACGGGATGAACAGGCCGTGGGAGCCGTTCACCGACTCGCTGAGCGGGGAGCGGTCGGGGGCCACGGCGACGACCGCGCAGCCGCGGCGGTAGGCCTGTTCGGCGAGCAGGGCCAGGCCGGGTTCGGTGCCGTCGGGGGTGGCGATCAGCAGCAGGTCCACGGAGCCGGCCCAGCCGGGCAGTTCCCAGCGCAGGGCGCCCGCGGCGGCCGCCACGCCGGTGGGGGCGAGGCGGGTGACGGGGCTGCCGGCGCCGGCCAGGGTGCCGAGGAGGTCGGCGGCGTGGGTGGCGGCGGCTCCGGGCCCGGCGATGAGGACGGCGCGTGGGCGGCCGTCCGGTTCGAGGTTGCCGATGCCGGTCTCGGCGGCGAGCCGGGCGGCGGTGCGTACGCGGGCACCGGCCTCGGCGGCGCCGCGGAGCAGGCCGCGGCGGTCGGCCGCGGCGAGGCCCTCCGGGGCGTCGAGGAGCGATTCGTCGAGCATGGCGGCAGTCTCCGATCGCCGGGGCGTTCGTTCGGTCGCGGGCGCGGCGCCTGGCCGGCGGTTACTCGGGGCGGCGGGCTTCGTCGACGAGGAGGACGGGGATGCCGTCGCGGACCGGGTACGCCAGGCCGCAGTCCTGGCCGGTGCAGATCAGTTCCGCGTCCTGCTCCTTGAGGGGGGCGTGGCAGGCCGGGCAGGCGAGGATCTCCAGGAGGCCGGCTTCGAGCGGCATGGGGGTTCCCTTCGGGGGCGGTGGGGCTTGTGTGGATGTGCTGGTCAGGGTACCGCCGGTGGGTGGCCGTGCGCCCGGGGTCGGGCCGGCTCGGTGGGCGTCCGGCGAGAGCGCGGGCCGGGGGTGGGGGAAGCGGGCCGGCGCCGGCCGGGTGCCGCTGCGCCCACCCGTGCCGCCCCAGCGGCACGACTGCCCGCAGCTGCGGCGGCTGCGGCGGCCGGGCTCGGCTGCGGCAGCTGTAGCGGCTGCTGCGGCGGCGGCTGGGCTCGGCTAGTTCCGGATGATCGCCAGGGCCTCGTCGCGGATCTTCGTCATCGTCGCCTCGTCGCGGGCCTCCGCGTTCAGGCGCAGCAGCGGCTCCGTGTTGGACGGGCGGACGTTGAACCACCAGTCGGCCGCGGTGACGGTCAGGCCGTCGAGCTCGTCAAGGGTGACGCCGTCGCGGCCCTCGTACGCGGCGCGGATCGCGGCGAGGCGGGCCCGCTGGTCGGCGACGGTGGAGTTGATCTCGCCGGAGCCGGCGTAGCGGTCGTACTGGGCGACGAGGGCGGTCAGCGGGCCGTCCTGCTCGCCGAGGGCGGCGAGGACGTGGAGGGCGGCCAGCATGCCCGTGTCAGCGTTCCAGAAGTCGCGGAAGTAATAGTGCGCGGAGTGCTCGCCGCCGAAGATGGCACCGGTCCTTGCCATCTCGGCCTTGATGAAGGAGTGGCCCACGCGCGTGCGTGCCGGGGTGCCGCCGTTCTCCCGCACGACCTCCGGCACGGACCGGGAGGTGATGAGGTTGTGGATGACGGTGCCCCTGCCGCCGTTGCGGGCGAGTTCGCGGGCGGCCACGAGGGCGGTGACCGCGGACGGGGAGACCGGGTCGCCGTTCTGGTCGACGACGAAGCAGCGGTCGGCGTCGCCGTCGAAGGCGAGGCCGAGGTCGGCGCCCTCCTCGCGGACGCGCTTCTGGAGGTCGACGAGGTTGGCCGGGTCGAGCGGGTTGGCCTCGTGGTTGGGGAAGGTGCCGTCCAGTTCGAAGTACATCGGCACCAGGTCGAGGGGCAGGCCGGCGAAGACCGTGGGGACGGTGTGGCCGCCCATGCCGTTGCCCGCGTCGACGACGACCTTCAGGCGGCGGATGGCGGTGAGGTCGACGAGGGAGCGCAGGTGGGCCGCGTAGTCGGCCAGCGTGTCGCGCCGGGTGACGGTACCCGGGCGGGCGGACGGCTCCGGGGCGCCGGAGGCGCTCCAGCGCTCCACGAGGGCGCGGATCTCCGCGAGGCCCGTGTCCTGGCCGACGGGCGCGGCGCCGGCGCGGCACAGCTTGATGCCGTTGTACCGGGCAGGGTTGTGCGAGGCCGTGAACATGGCGCCCGGCAGGTCCAGCGCGCCGGAGGCGTAGTACAGCTGGTCGGTGGAGCACAGGCCGATCTCGGTGACGTCGGCGCCGCGGGCGGCCGCCCCGCGCGCGAAGGCGCCGGACAGGCCCGGGGAGGAGGGCCGCATGTCGTGGCCGACCACGACGGCGTCCGCGCCGGTCAGCTCGACGAAGGCCGCGCCGAACAGCTCGGCCAGCGACTCGTCCCACTGGTCCGGGACCACACCGCGTACGTCGTACGCCTT
This sequence comes from Streptomyces sp. NPDC029152, assembly GCF_055564355.1. Classification (NCBI taxonomy): domain Bacteria; kingdom Bacillati; phylum Actinomycetota; class Actinomycetes; order Kitasatosporales; family Streptomycetaceae; genus Streptomyces; species Streptomyces sp. NPDC029152. The sequence goes on from NZ_JBVHWR010000013.1 coordinate 10,254, forward strand.
CACGATCTGCGACAGATCAGCAGCCACGGCCAACCTTCCTGGGAGTCCTGTCGGAGCCCACAAACTACCCGTACGCACCGGCACGGGTCAGGGCAGCGTCCGGCCCGGGACCGGCGTGGGCCGTCCGACCACCATCAGGCACCTCACCAGCAGCGGGCCGGGGGAGCCGGCGAGGGGTCCCGGTTCCTGGACGTACACGGGCGCCTCCCCGGGTCCCGCCATGCGAAAGCGTTCGCTCGCGACTCCCGGAATGGTCGCGTTCACAGCAAGATGGCGACGGCGGGCGTGCG